>CAXXGE010000032.1:0-119689 GCA_963677915.2 Vallitaleaceae bacterium
TCACGGACATAAGGTCTTTTTCGCTCCTTGGCCGCTTTGTGTTGATCCTGAAATAGACACCCTCGGTAGGCTGGATCTTCAGAACCAGGAGGTTCGGCTTCGCCCGTTTCTTATCCTTGTCGCAGCACTTTCTGCTCTTGAACTCGATAATCACTTCCGCTTCACGGCTGTCCAGGAACTTGCCCGATCTGAGGTAGAAAGGCACCCCTTCCCATCTGTCCGTATCGATTCGGCATTTCATTGCCACATAGGTTTCAGTGGATGAATTCGGATCCACTTTGGGCTCCTGCCTGTAGCCGTTGTACTGACCGAAAACAAGGTCCCGATGCCCTTCAAGATCGGGATTGATCTCGAGGTTCCTCAGCACCTTGACCTTCTCATCCCGGATACTGTCCGTGTCAAAGCCTGCAGGGGGTTCCATGGCCACAAGTGCCAGGATCTGCAGCAGGTGGTTCTGGACCATGTCCCTAAGGGCTCCAGACTTGTCATAATAGCCGCCTCTTTCCTGGACGCCCACACTTTCCTTGACCGTAATCTGAACGTTGTCGATGGACTCCTTGTTCCATACCGCGTTGAAAATCTGGTTGGAAAAACGGACCATCAAGATGTTCTGTATCATTTCTTTTCCCAGGTAGTGGTCGATCCTGAAGATATTCTCTTCTCCGAATACCCTGGAAATCGTATCGTTGATCTTGGTCGCCGACTCAAGGTCGTATCCGAAAGGCTTCTCGAATACAGCGCGTGTGTAGCCGCAATTGTCCAAAAGGCCCTTGTCGTACAGCTGTTCGGAGATGAAAGGAAAGAACTCAGGGCCAGTCGCAAGATAGAAGATCCTGTTGCCGCTGCAGTTGTGTTCCTCGTCAGTCTTGTTCATATAATCATAGAGCCCATGAAAATCATCAGCTTTTGAAAAGTCCATCATATAATAGTGAATCAGCCTCTTGAACTTGTCATAGCTCTCTTCTGTATAACCTTTCACCTTTGTTTCAAGAATCTGTTTGAACTCTTCCCTGTAGCTCTCAGAAGACTTTTCCCTTCTGCCGATCGCTACAATGGAAACATTGTCCTTCATTTTGCCATCAAGATAGAGTTCATAATAAGCGGGTATCAATTTGTTGTATGTCAAGTTGCCTGTCCCGCCGAAAATTGTAAAAACCAAGCCGTTGTCGACCATTATCATCACCTCTTTTTTAGAATTATATCATATTATCTCCTTCTCATGATACAATATAGTTAAAGTAGAAAGGATGACACCATGAACAACAGCTTTCGTTTTTTCAGAAACACAGCATGCAAGTATTTCCCCTGCCACGATGTGAAGGACAGCAACGATTTCAACTGCCTGTTCTGCTATTGCCCACTTTATCTTATGGAGGACTGTGGGGGAAATCCGAAATGGAACAAAAATGTGAAGGACTGCTCCGATTGTCTCTTGCCGCACCGCCCGAAAGGCTATGACTATATCAACAGCAAGATCATGGAGTACAACAAAAAGAAACAGGTGTGATGCGATGAATACAAATGGCGATTTGGACCACCTCCTCCTTGAGATGGTTCTAGAGCATACGAAAGAAGCCATCATAGGCATATCGGATGCCGGTCGGATTGTCTTCTGCAATAGAAAATTCCTCGATTTGACAGGACACGACAGCGAGCTGAGTGTCCGTCATAGGCATGTCTGCAAAGTGCTAAATCTAGAAGCCGCAGGCGGGGCACCCGATCCATGCCACACCATGCTCGAGGCCCTCGATTGCTACAGCTGTCTTCTGATGGAGGACCTGAAGATCCTTTCATGGGATGGCAGGCATGTCGACATCCGACTGGAATGGGAACCATTTAAAAACAGCAAGAGCGATATTGCCGCCATCGTCTTCATCACGGATCTATCCATCGAAAAATCCAAAGAAAATGAAATCATCTATCTGAGCTATCACGACCAGCTGACAGGACTGTTCAACCGCCGTTACCTGATAGAAGCATTAGAGCGCATGAACAACCTTCACAACATGCCGATTGCAGTCATCATGGCGGATATGGACGGCCTTAAGATGATGAACGACGTCTTCGGTCATGCTGTAGGCGACATATACCTGCAGGAGCTCTCCAACATCCTGAAAGTCTCCTTGCGGTCTGACGATATTGCAGCCAGAATCGGCGGCGACGAATTCGTGATTGTCCTGCCGCGCACATCAAAGAAAGAGGCAGAAGAGATCATCAGAAGAATCAGGAAAAGATGCGCCAACAGAGCGAATCTCCCGATCCCACTATCCGTCTCCTTTGGACTGTGCATGAAGGACAGCACCGAAAGCACCACCCAGGATATCCTTAACCATGCCGACGAGATGATGTACAAATGCAAGTTAAGGGAGACCCAGAAGTTCAGGCATTCCGCCCTGAAAGTTATTCTGGAAAAACTCAGGGAAGACTTCCCTTATGAAGAGGAGCATGCCGTCCAACTGCAGAAACTCAGCGTCAAGCTGGGCGCTTTGCTGGATCTTGACCAATCTGAACTGGATCTGCTGTCAGAAGCCGCCTATTTCCACGATATCGGCAAAATCGGCATGGTCAAACGCAACGGCGACAAAACAACACCGCTTACCAAAAGAGACCGGGAAATCCTGAAACGCCATTCGGAAATCGGATACCGCATCCTGGGTTCCAGCGACAAGACCAAGGCCTACTCGGAAATCATCCTCTTCCATCACGAACACTGGGACGGCAGCGGATTCCCCCAAGGCCTCAAAGGCGATGAAATACCATTGGCCTCGCAGATTATCCTCATTGCCGACATATTTACAAGACTGACACACAAGACGCCCTATCATCAGACTATGTCTGTTGAAGAAGCCTTCGATGAAATAGAAAAGCGCAACGGTACCTACTTCAATCCGAAGCTGGTCGCTGCGCTAAAAGATATTCTCGAATTGTAGTTACCAGAAAACGCCGTATGGCTTTTCACTTGACCTGACTGTCACATCAACACCATAGACTTCCCTGACTGTCCTGCTGCTGATCACATCACCGGGCAGTCCCGAATGCACAATCAGTCCTTTGTCGACCATATAAAGATGGTCGCAGTAGTTAAGGGCCACATTCATATCATGAAGCACTGCTACTACCAGCCTGCCATCCCGGTGGGCTGAATTTTTAAGTGTCTTGATGATATCCTGCTGGTAGTGGATGTCCAGATGGGAGATAGGTTCGTCCAGCAAGATGATTGGCGTATCCTGCACCAGCGCCCTGGCAATCAGAACCCGCTGCACTTCACCGCCGCTCAATTCATTGACGAATACTTTTTCAAAACCCTGCAGGCCCGTTTCCCGCATGACATTCCCGACGATCTCCCAATCCTTTGAAGAGGGCGCCGAAAATCTTTTAATATACGGATGCCGGCCCATCATCAGAATGCTTTCCACTGTAAAAGCATATTTCATCTGGAACATCTGCGGTACAAATGCTATGTATCTAGCCAGTTCTCTTCTGCTGAAACCGGTTATATCCCGTCCATCAAGAAAGATGCGATCCTTCTCGGCATGTAAAAGCCCTGCCATCAAGCGAAGCCATGTGGTCTTTCCGGATCCATTCGGCCCGAGAATGCCATAGAAATTTTCATTTTCCATGGAGCCTGATATGCCGTTCAGGACATTGTACTTGTCATACTTGAAAACCAGGTCTTTCATTTCCAGCTTCATCTATCCCACCTGCTTCCTGTTTCTGTACAAATGCCAAAGAAAAAACGGAACACCGAAAAGGGATGTGATAATGCCGATTGAAAATTCCCTGTTCGCCATCAGTGACCGTGCCAATGTATCGCAAACCACGAGAAAGATGCCTCCAAGCAACGCCGATACCGGCAAGAGCTTCATATGCCGGGGTCCTACAGCCATCCTGGCAGCATGGGGAACAATCAGACCCACAAAGCCAACTATACCGCTGGATGCAACGATAAACGCCGTCATAAGGGAAGCGGTTGCAAGGAGAAGCTTCTTCACCTTTGTCGTTTCGACGCCAAGACTCTTGGCCTGCTCATCACCCAGCATCAGCATATCCAGCTCGCTGCTGTGTCTGTAGAGCATAAGGAATCCCCCGATGACTACAATGGCTACAGTTGCCAGCTTGTGCCAGGTAGCGACCCTGAAACTGCCCATCGTCCAGAAATAGACTTCTTCGATCATATCGTGGTTCAAGGTGAGCATCAAGGCGATCAGCGCACTGAAAAAGTAGTTCACTGCCACACCGGAAAGGAGCAGCACGGACATCGGCATTTCACCTTTGACCATGGCCACCCTGAAAATCATAAAGACCACCGCCATAGCGCCGGCAAAAGCGAATAGGCCCATGGTGCCGAATCCCATCAGCGTAACCCGTACGCCAAGGACGACAGCCAACGTCGCACCAAAAGCTGCGCCCGAAGAGATACCCAGAAGGTAAGGCTCTGCCATCGGATTCGAGAATACGCCCTGAAAAACGACACCTGCAACGGCAAGCCCCATGCCGGCCACGAGAGCCAGCAGGATGCGCGGCATCCTCAAATTCATGATGATGGTCCGATGGGCATCATTGACAAAGTCAGAATTCGAACCTGTCAGGATTCCGAAAAACTCACTGAATGATATGTCCGCACTCCCAAAGAGCGCACTGATGACAACCACAGCTAGAAGCACTGCCACAATAATTGAAATTTTCAGCCAGTCTTTCGTCTTATAATGCATCAGGATACATGATTTTAGCGGCCAATTCGATACCTTCAGCAATTCTCGGCCCCTGACGTGCAAACAGGTTCTGATCCACGACATAAACCCTTCCTTCCTTAACAGCGGTCAGATCTTTATAGCCTTCCATTTCGGCCATTTGTTCCTTCATGCTGCCTTGACTGCCGTGTTTCTCAGGCACCAGGATATAATCCGGGTCTTTTTCAATAATCTGCTCAAGTGTATAAGACCAGCCCGTTGCATCCGCTGCAATGTTGTCACCGCCAGCCAGTGTCAGGATACCATGCATAAAAGTATCACCGGTTGCGGTGTAGTCGCCGCCCTCTCCTGCTGCCACCACAAAATACACCGAAGGCTTTTCCATTCCCTTGATCGCTTCCTGCACCTCACCAATCCGTGACTGCATCTCTTCAATAAGGGCGTCAGCTTCCGCTTCAGCACCTACTATCTCTCCTATGAGCCTCAGATAGTCAAACGTGCCGTTAATGTCTGATTTGAAGGATATGCAAAGTACTGTCAGACCGTTGTTTTTCAGCGTATCTACCACCTCTTGGTTGGCCATGCTTGATAGGAATACAACATCCGGCTGCGCCGCAACAACAGACTCCACGCTGATTTCGTATAGCGTACCAAACGTCGGGATATCAGCAGTCTCTGCCGGGTAGTCACAGTACTCCGAACGGCCTATTAACTTGTCCCCGGCACCCAGTGCGAATATCATTTCTGTCATCTCGGGTGCCATGGAGATGATTTTCTCTGGTGTCTTTTCAATGACAATTTCATCACCATAATAGTCGGTGACAGTCAGCGGCTCGCTTAACTCAGCGCCCGACGTCGTCTCTACCTTGTCGCTCTGGCATCCCGCCAGCACAAGCATCGCCACCATAAAACCCAGTATAATCCATTTCATTTGTTTCATGTTCTTTCCTCCATTGTTTATTTTTCAGTAAAAAAAAATAGCCGTGCAATACGGCCATCCAGAGGAATCTCGTTCCTCTATAGTATCCGTACTTTCCCTCCGAAAGCGAAGATGTTCATCATCATAGGCAGATCTCCTGACTCACCATCATCCTACTATCCCGTCTTCTCGGCTTGCGCCAATGACATATGGGATCTCGTCCAGCATACAGTAGCGGGGGCTGCAACGGCATTTCACCGTTTTCCCTTTTAATCTTTCAATCGAAAGAACCTTTGATGTTATGAAGTTTTCAAAGCACCTGTTTAGTATATTATGGACAGCAATGCATGTCAAGAAATCACAGTAAAAGATTGCAAAAAAAGCCACGGATAACCGTGGCTCAAAATACTGATTGGATCTTATAACAATGATAACTGTTAGATGCTGACGGAGCCGCTGAAGTCATCGTTGATGACATAGTAGCATTTGCTCTCTTCAGGTTTCACGTAAATATCCAAAGTCTTGATTTCTTTCACCTTGTTACCAGCATCTTTCCATGCCTGCTTGGCGTCAACAACGAAAGCATCAACTTCGACTTCAGAATCATTAGCTTGAAGAATAATTCTTTGCTTCATACCCTGACCTCCTTGATAAATTATTTATAATTTATCTCTATATTTTTAATATAACAGTACCAATTATACTATAATATGCTGCGACTGTAAATTATTCCATAGCAATTTTGTAAATTTTGTATAAGCTTACCTGCCAGTTGATAACTTTAATTTTACCAATATGTGTTATTGGCATGTTATTCAGGTCCAGTGCACCGTTTATCGTACATATGCAACAAGTTCCAGGTCCTGACGAGACAGAAAAATCAATATTTCCATCCGTTTCACCCTCCTCACCTGAGTTTCGCAGCAATCATAAAAAATATAACCCAGCGAACACTTGTGTGTGCTGGGTTTTTTTATTGTCTACATTATGTATATTATATATGGCGCAATATGGCGTAATATGTTATAATATACATATATATCTAGGGAGGTCCCCACGATGAACATACTATTATTCGGCGTTTCAAATGTTGGGAAAACGGTTACTGGTGAGTTGCTTGCCAAACGTTTAGGGTATGATTTTTATGATCTTGATGAAGAAATAAAAAAACATCTCAACACGACATTAGAAATTTTCGTGTCAACAGGGACTCTTTATGAACGTGATGAAATCCGCTGTAAGCTAATTCATTCTCTTATCTCCAGAAAAAGCGATAAAATCATTGCAATTACCCCATTATCCAATATTCAATCGATTCGCCCTTTGTTACGCTCAGCTGATGTATTTTCGATTGAACTGACCGATTCAGTTGAGAACAT
Organism: Vallitaleaceae bacterium; assembly: GCA_963677915.2. Classification (GTDB taxonomy): domain Bacteria; phylum Bacillota; class Clostridia; order Lachnospirales; family Vallitaleaceae. The sequence goes on from CAXXGE010000032.1 coordinate 6,990, forward strand.
TTTTGAATCGTCTTGTTTTCAGTGACGAAAATGATATTGTCTATAAAGATGATGACTATAAGAATATGCATAGGGATTACTATCTAAACGACATAAATAAAGACCTTGATTGGTATGGATATGTTTACGAAGACTTAAAGAATCATTTTCACATTTCCGGCAAATCACCAAAGGATGTCGCTGATGCGTTGATTACACAATACCAACTTGACCGAAAGGAGCTTTAGTCTATGTATTTAACGTAAAATCAAGCGTCCTAAAGGTATCTATCTTGCACATCCAGGAAAGCTATTATGACAGTTCCACCAAGCAAAGCCGAACTCGCACCATTCAGAGCCTAGGATACCTGGAAGACTTGAAATCAGAGTACGAAGACCCCATTGCCTTCTTCACCCAAAAAGCATTGGATATGACCGAACAAAAAAATACGGAAAAATCAATCAGTATAGAGATTTCATCTAACAGGAAAATGAGTACAGATACCAATGATCTCAGAAACGTTGGCTACGGTGTACTTAAGGACTTATACAAAAGACTGGAACTGGATAAATTCTGGAACTGGAAAACTCGAAATCTTTCAATCGAATATAATGTTGACCAGATTTTCAGGTTACTTGTATTCTCACGTATTCTTAATCCAGCCTCGAAAAAAGGAACCTTTGATGCCAGAAATTTCTACTTCGAAGATTTTGACGGCTTTTCACTCGATGATGTTTACCATGCGTTGGATGTCATCTGCGAAAATAACGAAGCCCTTCAAAAATGGATCTATGACCGCTCATCAAGCATCTGTGCCAGAGACATGTCGGTAGCTTATTTTGACTGCACCAACTATTACTTTGATATTGGACGTTCTGACATGGATACTTTAGGCGAAGACGGCAACCCCCATCGACGAAGACGGCAACCCTGTTGCTGCCAAGTACAGGAAACGCGGTCCGGAAAAAAATCATCGACCTGACCCTATTGTTGAAATGGGTTTACTGATGGACAGAAATGGTATACCACTCGCTTTTGATTTATTTCCCGGAAACGAATCCGAAAAAGTCCATATGCGGCCCATCATTAATCGTATTAAAGATGAGTTCTCCGATGGTCGAATCATTTTTGTGGCAGACAGAGGCTTAAACACCTCAGACAACATATACTATCTCAATGGCGATAACAAGGGCGACAACAACCAGCGTGACGGTTATGTCTATGGTCAATCCATCAGGGGCGCAGACGAAGAATTTAAGAAATGGGTTATTAGCGGCAGCTATCAGGTTGACCCAAGTCACAAATGACAAAGGCGAATCAGCGAACTTCGTGCACAAATCCAGAATTCACCCCAAAATACTGAAAGTCAACGTTACAAAGCCAGGAAATAAGAAGCCAACGAAAAAATCAGTTTCCATCGACCAGAGGCAAATGGTCTAACTATTCAGAAAAGTACGCCAAAAAGCAGAAGGCTGACAGAGAAATGATGATCCAACGGGCCAAAGACATGATTAAGCATCCTAAGAACTATACCAGAGCTACCTCTGCAGGCTCGGCTTCTTACGTATTGAACATATCCTTCGACAAGAGCACAGGAGAAATTGTTTCAGGGAAATCTTTAGGATTGAATATAGAGAAAATCAAAGAGGAAAATGAAATATGATGGCTACTATTCCATTGTTACCAGTGAATTAACTAAGCTGTTATTCGGCACATTATATGCTTTGCTTTTAATCCTTATCAGTCAAAATAAAAGAAGGTACCGGATAAAATATTCTGCTGCATTACGCGTCAGATTGTTTTATCCGGTACCTTCTTATGTTATCATGAATCGTTACTTTTCACTTAAGTGGCAGAAACCTCCCCTACCAAAGTTTGATTTCTGCCACACATGACATCACAGTAAGGTTGTAACCTCACTGATAACAGTTCATATGATAACTATTTTTACGGATAATTGCAATCCTATATCGCAAGTTTTATATGATAATACGTTAAACGAACTTCAGTTCCACCAACTGGTATGCAGCTGCGGTCGTTCTGCCAGCCTTTCCGTTCATGGTTACTATACCCGCGGGATTAAGGTAGAAGATTCCTTAGTGTCCCTTGCGCATCTGTCGTGTGAAATGTGAGGTTTGCAATAAGACCCACGCACTTCTACTATCATCTATCGTCCCTTATTCTCAAATTTCTCTTTCCGAGCAAGTCAGTATCATTTCCTGTTATGAATGCTCTAAGGACTCTCTCATCTATTATGAACCATCATCCTTCCATTGATGAAAGCAACATTCGTCATGTGATTCGCCAGTATCTTCGCCACTGGCTTCAACGACTTCTTGCCATTTCCCTAGCGCTTTCCACATCTTGCCACTTCTATCGGCAAGTGTTTTTTTCGTCCTTCAATCGCCAGTTCATGCAGATTAAAAGAACGCCTAACGTTTTATTTCCAGGACCCACATAACCTGACACGACCTCTACGGTTTTTCCTCTTATAATCAAGAAAAAACAAGGAGGGTTTCCACCATGAACCAAGATACAGCCCATGCAACAGCTCTTATGCGCTATTCCGTCATCTCTCCACTCATTTCAGGCCTTTCCGATCAGTATTCATCCAACGAGGCTTTCTTTCGTGATGCTTCCCTTAAAGGTGTTCTAGCTCCCGACGGATCAACCAAGCACTTTGCACCGCCTACCATTAAGCATTGGTACAACAATTATATTCGAGACGGCTTTGATGCTCTGATACCTTCATCCAGATCCGATACAGGTAAACCACGCAAGTTGGATGAAGATCTTCAGGAACAGATCAAGTATCTGAAATCCAACTATCCAAGAATGTCTGCTGCCGCCATTTTTCGCCAGCTTCGTGAGAACGGCAGCATTAAACCCGGTGAGTTGTCTGAATCTACGGTCAATCGTTTCATTAACCTTCTTGCCCTCGAGATGAAGATCACCACCAATCATGACATGCGACGCTATGAACGCCCTCATATCAATGAGGTATGGTGCGGTGATACCAGTGTCGGTCCCTATCTTAAGACGGAAGACGGGAAGAAACACAAGGTTTTCATCATTGCTTTGATTGATGACGCCAGCCGTTTTATTGTCGGTATCGATGTCTTTTTCAATGATAATTTTGTGAATCTCATGTCCGTCATGAAATCTGCTGTCGCTAAGTATGGTCGCCCACAAATGTACAATTTCGACAATGGCAGTTCTTTTAAGAACAAACAGATGGAACTGCTGGCGGTACGTACCGGTTCAGTCCTTCATTATGATCAGCCATACACTCCTACTCAGAAGGCAAAAATCGAACGGTGGTTCAGAACCCTAAAAGATCAATGGCTGGCTTGCCTGGATATCAGGGATTTTGCTTCCCTGGACGAGTTGCATGGTAACCTTATGGCTTATGTTCAGCATTATAACCAGACACCTCATTCGTCACTCAAAGGTACTTCTCCCCAAGACCGTTTCTTCTCCGAACCGGAGCGCATCAAACGCCTTTCTGAAGAAGAAATACAGAAACATTTCCTTTTAGAGATAGAACGCCGTGTTTCCATCGACAGCGTCATCACCATAGATCAGGTGGAGTACGAAGTCGACTGTCGTTTTGCCAAACAACGGGTTCGTCTACGCTATTCTCCTGATATGGAAGAAATCTTCATTGTTGAACAGGATGGTACTTTTACGCCCATTCGCCTTCTAAACAAACAGGAGAATGCTTTTGTCAAACGGAAAAAAGTACATTTATGTCGAGGTGAAGAATAATGAACTATACAGCACGCTACGGTTTGGAATTCAACCCTTTTCTGAAAAATTCAAAAGAGATACTTGTCGATACGAAGGAGTATCGTGAAACACTTTTCCGTCTGGATTATCTGGTCAAAACAAAAGGCTTCGGCCTTCTGACCGGCAGTCCCGGACGTGGTAAGACAACAGCTATACGCAACTGGGCCGCCGGTCTCAACCCCTCTTTATATAAGGTTGTTTACTCCAGTTTTTCTACCCTTACCGCCAATGATTTCTATCGTAATCTTGTTACAGAATTCGGTGCTCAGCCCTCATACAGAAAGCCGGATAATTTCCGAATCATCCAGGAAGAAATCTCACGTCTTGCTCTTGAAAAACGCAAAACTCCGCTCATCATCATCGATGAAGCCAACTATATCAATGGCGCCATCCTTAATGATCTGAAGATTCTCTTTAACTTCGAGATGGATTCAAGAGACCGGGCTGCCATACTTCTTGCCGGACTTCCTTCTCTTAATTCAACCCTTCGCCTGGGTATCCACGAACCACTTCGCCAACGTATCGTCATGAATTATGATCTGGGTGGCTTAACCAAGGAGGAAGGGCGAACCTACGTAATTGATAAACTTAAAGGCGCCGGATGCAGTCAACAGGTTTTTGAAGAAAATGCTCTGGAAGCCATACTCAACGCAGCCGATGGTACCCCTCGGGTAATCAATAAGTTTTGCAATGCCAGCCTTCTCATTGGCGAAAGCAACAAAGCTTCCACCATCGATACTGACATTGTTATGCAAGCCATTAACGATACAGAACTCTAGGAGGAGAATCATGACTTTTGATTATCGTTGTTCCAAAGATAATTCCAATGCCGGTTCCTGGAAGGGGAAGGTTCGTTTGATGACAACTGTTAATCCCTATGAGATGACGGTAACGGCTCGTCAAAGTTGTTTTCATATCATTTGCGGCAGCTATGCCCACGGTAACTATTTATGCATACCAAACCTTGGTGTTAGTACCGAGCTCTCTGGGTTAAACGACACATTCTGGAATCTGGAACGACTTACCATGAACAATCCGGATTTATCAGAAACAGACGCCATTAGTATTATCTATGGCTTAAAAGCAATCAGCGCGTATCTATCCATTTAGCTAAAAGCAGGGAAACCTGCTTTTAGCTTTAGATCATTGAATTTGAGCCGATAATGCCGTAGATCATTTAGCTTGCTGAATTAAGTGTTAAAAATGTGCCTGAATAATCATCAACATTATCTATTCTGTTTAAAATAAAGTGATTGGTTGTGGTGCTTCTAATTTGACGGACAACACTATGCCGGACTTGGAAATTCGAGAAATTTACCGAGGCCTGATACGCATCGAGGACACCTTCAAGATATCAAAATCAGAATTTAATTCCAGACCGGTCTTCGTTCGCACAAACGATCATATAGATGCTCACTTCGCAACCTGCTTCACATCTTTGGTCTTAATCAGATTATTGCAGGCGAAACTGGATAACAGCTACCCCGTTGGTAAAATCATATCTTCCTTAAAAAGCTACTGTTGTGTGCCTCTTGATACAAATAAGTACCAGTTTACCTATTATGACGAAATCTTAGAAGCCTGCGCTAAGGCTTTTGACATGAAATTAGATCATAAATATCGGACAAGGCAACAAATACAACGTCTCCTAAGATACTAAAAAAAATTTAACTTTTCATATTTTATAGGCCAGTACGCTATATCGAGAAAAAGGCGCAGCCCTGTGTTTATAAGGGTTACGCCTTTTTTGCTTCAAAACTTGAGATACTATAATATGCTGCGACTGTAAATTATTCCATAGCAATTTTGTAAATTTTGTATAAGCTTACCTGCCAGTTGATAACTTTAATTTACCAATATGTGTTATTGGCATGTTATTCAGGTCCAGTGCACCGTTTATCGTACATATGCAACAAGTTCCAGGTCCTGACGAGACAGAAAAATCAATATTTCCATCCGTTTCACCCTCCTCACGGATGTATTCGAGATCCTGATTTCGCCATAAATCGACCATTTCATCCAGTTCATGGCCGATTCCCTTCGATCCTGCAGGCCTGATGGCACCCACGGCATCCGATTCCAGCAGTGCCTTTAAATGCGCCGGTGTCATGACCTCTCCCTTGTGTCCAATCACTTCTTCCTGTACAAACCGGTCGCCCATTTTAGGATAGCCGATGACAGCAACCTTGTCGCCGCTTTTCACTTCCGATTTTCTCATGCTTTCGCGATCCAGAATCCCGACAGCAGTTACCCCGATACCAGTCGATGTAACGGCTATATTCTCCTCAGTGGAACCGGTTAGGACATCCCTTGAAACGCCCAAAGCATCGAGAAGTTCCGTGATACCCTTCACCACCTGTCTTCCTGTCGGCTCCCACGGAACCGACAGGGTATCTGAAACACTGACCACTTCAGCCCGCAGGGCCATAAGCTCGAACAGTGCCACCCAGGCAGTATAATAACCTGTGATTTCAGGATCCACCTTCACCTTGTCATGTTCCAGATTCCCTATACCGCCCGCAGAATCACAAGCGACAGCCAGATATCGCCCACTGTCTAGAGGGGTCAGATGCACGTCGCCCATCAGATACTCAACGCCTTCTTGACCGGCTTATAGACAGCAAGGCTGATAAGCACGTTTAGCAGAGCCGCAAGCGTTAGAACAGCAATAAACGGCAGCACCAAAGCTGCAGTAAGTCCGGTATCAGACATCAGCACCGCATTCATCGGCGCACCATACAGCTGCATCATCACATAAGCAGACACGGTCAGTGAAACAGGCCCGTTAAGCAAAACGGCTGCCACACCTCCTGCAACTGCTCCGAATCTTTTGAAAACGACGCCAAACCCCCAGCAGCTGACATACATCATGACAGCTACGACAATATGAATAGGCAGCCCATATGGGAAGCCGCTTGTCATCGCGGTAATCATATGCCCGAGAAGGCCAACGATACCTCCTGCGACAGGTCCAATGAGAATCGCAGCAAGAAAGGCCGGAGCCGAATCAAAGGCAATGCTTCCAAATATCTTAAGCTGTGCGCCAATGGCGGAAAGCGCCAGAAGCAGGCCTATGGCTACAAGTTGTTTTGTGTTCTTCATAATCTTCTCCTCTAAATGTGATCACAATTGACAAGATTCATCAGTCTGGCTTTTCCATCATCAATCTTGAACTCCATAAAGCCGCAGTTGCCTATATGATAGTTCCAGCATGCACCTGCTTCAAGCTCCAGCAGCCTGCTGATCATTTCCATCATGACGCCACCATGAGTGACGACAAGTGTATCCTTCTCCTCACGCAGCAAACGCTCAAGGGCTTCCCTTGTTCTTTGAGAAAAGGTGCCGTAAGATTCGCCTCCGGGTATCGTCGTTTTTTCAAATTCATTAAGGAAATCTTCATATGCTTCGGGATGTCTTTCTTCAGCCTCTTTAATGGTCATACCCTCGAAAATACCAAATCCCATTTCCATAAGAGCGTTGTCTTCATGAACGCATACACCATGTGTGATTCCTATTTTTTCCGCCAGAAGAGACGCCCTTTTTGAAGGACTTGTCACAACCCTCTCAAAGCTGTATAACCTGGCATTGTCCAGTGCCCATTCCGATTGCCTAATCCCCTTCTCAGTATAAGGGTAATCATTATGACCGTAAATGATACCCTTTTCATTGGCAACCGTTTGAGGATGCCTTAGCACAGTCAGCTTCATAAACCCACCTCCATAACACCCAGCGATACCACAAGCCAGGCTAGCTGGGAGAGCTCTATCGAAGCACCCAGCACATCGCCAGTCAGGCCGCCTATTTTCTTCATCGTACTTATATGGATAACAGCACCCGTCAAAGAGGCAGCAAGGCCAGCAAGCAGCAGTACTGGGTCGGCATAATAGACCACAGCCAGAAAAGCCATAAGCATCAGCCAGGCTTGCCATGGTTTCGTGCCTTCAATCAACGGACGACCCAGGCCCTCCTTCTTGGCTGATACACCGATACCGCAAAGCCAGTAGGCAATCGTCCTTCCAGCGACAGGCATAAGCAGCAGCGCAAGCCAGCCAACCGATGCAGCCGCGCTGTAGAACACCAGCAGCTGAATCCCGATGGCGACAACGCCAAAGGTGCCGATGCTGGAATCCGACATGATCTGCAGCATCCGATCTCCTATCCGTCCGCTGAAGTTCCCGTCACTCCAGTCCGCGAGTCCGTCCAGATGAAGACCGCCTGTCATCCAGAGGTAGGCAAGAAGCAACACGATGGACATCAGACTGTCTGAAAGGAACTTGTCAAGCTGCAGCACAAGCAGAAGCCCGCCGCCGATCAGCAATCCTATGAAGGGAAGAAAGACTGCGCCTTTTCCCAATTTGTTCTGGTTCCAGTGCTGGTGCCCTCCCACAGGAAACCGCGTAAAGAGAGTCAGCATCATTCTTAAGCTTTTCATATAACACCTACTTCAACTGCAGAGGAAGGCCTGAAACCAGCAGGTATGCCTCGTCCGAATGCCCTGCCAGCATCTGGTTGATCCTTCCGGCAATGTCCCTGAATATATTGCCTAACCGGTAGGACGCCACCAGCCCCATACCCAGTTCGTTGCTGACGAATATTATGGTCTTGTCTTTATGCCTGATATAGCGTACCAGTTCATCGAAAACACGGGTGATTCTTTCTTCCATTCTGTGAATTTCTTCCATGCTGCAGGTATCGTAGTCCAGCTCTCCTCCGCCGTATTCGACCTGCGTCTCTCTGTCGAAGAGCAGGTTGGTGATGCCCACTGTCACGCAGTCGAATATATATGCATCGCAGGCTTTTCCGTCTTCACTCTCAAGAAGCCCGCTGTAATCCTTCCACCCTTCCAGTGTAACGAAACCGGCAGGCCTGCTTTCCTGATGGTGACGGATCCTGTCAGCCATGTCGTCATCCGTCGCAATGCCGGTTGCTATATAGCCTATCCTGTTTCCGAGTTCTATCGCCTTTTTTTCAGCAAAACGGCTTTTCCCGCTTCTTGCACCGCCTGATACGAATATGATTCTGCTCATTGTGCCACCCCGACAATCTCCGTCAGCTTATCCATATCCAGATGCTCCTCCACCAGTTCAGCCAAGGCTTCATAGGCTGCGTCTTTGAGTTCCCAGGCAGTCTTTGAGCGTCCGTCTTCCAATCCTTTTTTTCGTCTGATCGGTCCCAGGAACGCATCTCTGATATCGGGATGGTCGAAAAATCCATGTATATAGGTACCGAATACATTCCCTTCTTTATTGATGGCACCATCCTCGCAGCCGTCCGCCAAGCGAATCCAGGGCCTGACACCTTCCCCAAGACGGGTCATACCCATATGGATTTCATAACCTTCCACATTAGGCGCGCCTTCCCAGCCGGCAGGCATTTCCATCAGAACGCCCTTTGTCTGGACCGTTTTCTTTTCTTCTGCCATTTCCGTACTTACATCCAGTATACCCAGTCCGTCGATTTCTTCCACTGTTGATTCGGAGAAATGTGGATCCGCTATGCTTTTTCCCAGCAGCTGGTAGCCGCCGCAGATGCCCAGAACCGGAATCCCTTTGGCATGGGCCGCTTTCACCGCCTGGTCCAGCTTGGTCTGCTTCATGAAAATCCGGTCACTGACCGTGTTTTTTGATCCAGGAACGACAATCAGGTCATACCCTTCAAGGTTCTCCCTTTTTCCGACATAGCGCACCTCCACGTCTTGTTCCGATTCCAGAACCGAGAAATCGGTGAAGTTGGACATATAGGGCAGCCTGATGACGGCTATCCTGATATCGCCGGTTGCCCTGCGGTCGAAACGTTCAGTCACACTGTCCTCATCATCAATCTCAAGGTCAGCATACGGAATGACGCCCAGACAAGGGACCGGCAGCTTCTCGTAGAACATGTCGATACCCGGTTCAAGCAGCTTGACGTCACCTCGGAATTTGTTGATGACATAGCCTTTGACGCGTTTTTGTTCTGCTTCCGAAAGCAGCATATAGGTGCCAAGAATCTGGGCGAAGACACCGCCCTTGTCTATATCACCCACAAGTATGGCCGGCGCATCCACCGCTTCTGCCATCCCCATATTGACGATATCGTTTTTGCGTAGGTTGATTTCAGCCGGGCTGCCGGCGCCTTCCATGATGATGAGATCATGCCTTGATGCCAGCTCGTTGTAGGCGGACACAGATTCCTTAAGCAATGTTTCCTTGAATCCGTAATAGTCGATAGCCTCGAGCTTCTTGAACACCTCGCCATGGACGATGACCTGGCTTTTCCTGTCGCTTTCCGGCTTGAGCAAGATCGGGTTCATCAATACAGAGGGTGCCAGCCGTGCAGCTTCAGCCTGTACGACCTGCGCCCTTCCCATCTCTTTTCCCTCTTCAGTTGTAAAGGAATTGAGAGCCATATTCTGTGATTTGAATGGGGCCACATTGACACCCTTGTTGTTGAAAATCCTGCACAATGCGGTGCAGACGATGCTTTTCCCCACCGTGGAACCTGTGCCGAGCACCATTAGATTTTTAGTCATAAACGATTCATTTCCTTCCTGTTCAACGGATCAGGCTTCCTGCACTGCTCTAAAAAATTTATAGCAAATTTCACATTAGCCGGAAAATATACATGTGGGTACAAAGCGAAAACATTTTTGTATCGCAGCCCGCATTCCCACGCCTTGATTTTCCCTGCTGCTTTTTTTGATGCCTTGATGCAGTAATCCGGATTGTCAAGTATGATCTTCGTTTTGTGGAATTCGTGGGCCCTGATTGACGGTATGCCCTTCATCAGATAATTCTCCTTGGTCGCCGACATCTCCAGATAGCCGAAATTCTGGAGTCTGTCTGTCATCACCGCATTGCCGGGGAAGATGCCTACCCCAGGCTGGCTAACGCCATCCATATCCTCAAGCTCTGCATTCAGATACATATACCCTCCACACTCTGCGAATATGGGCATGCCTCTATCTGCTGCGTCTTTTATCGCTTTTCTCATGTTCTGGTTCTCATACAGTTCCCTGGCGAATACTTCCGGATAACCGCCGCCCAAGTAGATGCCGTCCGTGTTTTCAGGCAACGAGCTATCTCTGATCGGACTGAAGTAGATGAGTTCAGCCCCCTGCCTTTTTAGAAGTTCCAGGTTCTCATGATAGTAGAAATTGAAGGCTTCATCCAATGCCACCGCAATTCTGACAGTTTCTCTGTTCGTTTCTTCGAAAGGAAGCGGTTCTGCAGTAAAGTCCTCCGCTTCATTGGCGATATCCATCACTGCCTGCATGTCGATGTATTCGTCGACCAGATCGGCCAGCCGCTCGATCCTTTTATTCAAATCACCGGTTTCGCACTGCTGCACCAGCCCCAGGTGTCTGCTTTTCAGCTCTATGTCTTCTTTTTCCGGCAGATAGCCAATCACTTTTGTCCCCGTGTTGTTTTCGATGGCATCCTTAACCAGCTCGTAGTGGAACTCCGATGACGGTTTGTTGATGATCACGGCCTTTACATCGCAGTCCGCCAGATATTTCATGCCGCAGACGAGTGCTGCTGCAGTCCCTGCCATACCGTCCACCTGTATCACCAGCACGACCGGAGCGCCGAGAAGCTTCGACATGCCGGCTGTACTGCCTTCAAGCGGATTACTTCCGAAGCCGTCGTACAGACCCATCACGCCCTCGATGACGGATATGCCCGCATCAGCGGAATAGTGGCGAAACATGCTCTTTAGATATGTCTCGTCTACCAGCCAGGAATCAAGGTTGACACTGTTTCGTCCGGTGATGGCTGTATGGAAGGCAGGGTCGATATAATCCGGTCCCACCTTATAGGGCTGTACCGACAGACCGCGTCGTTTCAGCGATGCCATGATGCCCATGGATAGCGTTGTCTTGCCCTGGCCGCTTGCGGGAGCGGCTATGACTATTCTTGGAATTTGCATGACACAACCTCCCTAAGGCACTGCAGCATTTTGTCGTTGGATGCCCTGTCCTTGAGTGCCAGTCTGAAATGGCAGGGTCCGAGTTGACCGAATCCATCCGGTGTCCTTATCAAGATACCCTTCTTAAGCATTTCCTCTTTAAGTTTCCATGCATCCATATTCCCGGCATCCAGTTTGACGAGATGGTAGTTGGCACTGGAAGGATAGGCGTTGATGCCTTTTATTTCGTTCAGCTTGTCAAAGACATATCTCCTTTCTTCCCCGATCCATGACTTTGTCTTGCTGATATATTCATTGTCACTAAAGACTGACTCAGCCGCAATCACAGCAGCCGTGTTGACGTGCCACGGGGTCAGACTTTCTGGCACTCCCGATGCAAAGTCTTCGCTTGATGTGACCATGTACCCAAGCCTTATACCCGGCATGCCGAAGAATTTCGTAACCGCCCTGACAACGATGAGGTTGTCAAAATCATCCACCCTTCTCACCATTGTAGCATCTTCCCATCCATCCGTGAATTCGATAAATGTTTCATCTACAAGCAGATAGGCACCTTTTTCTTTCAGAATAGTCAGTGCACCGGTCAGTGCTTCTTCTGATGTGAATGTACCTGTCGGGTTGTTCGGATTGCATACGATGACAATGGTACCTTTTCCTGCCTGTTTCAGTAGAGGTTCCAGATTGAGCTCCATATAGTCCTTGCTGAAAGCCGATGCCGCTGAGAACGCCTTATCGTATATCTTCGCAGCCCTTTCATATTCGGAGAAGGCAGGACCTGCAACGACCACTTTCTCACAGTTCGGATGACCGATGCATGCATAAAGCAGTTCTACAGCCCCATTCCCGACGACAATATGCCTGATATCATCAACACCCAGATAGCGCGCGATATTCTCCCTTGCGACCGTGTATTGTGTATCCGGATAACGTGTGAATTCAGAAATATTGGCCATTAGGGCTTTCGCGAAATTGTCCGGTACCCCGAATGGATTTACGTTGGAACTGAAATCCAGAATATCACTGCTGTAATTATGGATATCTCCGCCATGAAAATTCATCGTCTACACACCCTTCATTCTTCTATATTAGTACTTCGTACAGTGTAATGACAAGCGCCGTCAGGCCCAGTGTCAATACCGCCGTCCAATACATCAGTGTATTCGCCCTTTTTATGTCCTCCGCTTCGATAGGCCGAAGATCATCCCCTATCGTCGGCTTGGACACCCTTTGCCCGAAATAGACGGCATCCCCTGCAAGTTGGATATTCAATGCGCCGGCAGTAACCGATTCGGTTCTGGCGCTGTTGGGGCTTGCATGGTTGTTACGGTCTCTTTTATATATCTTGAAGGCGTTCCTGAAATCATAACCTCCAATGGCACTGGCTGCAATCATCAGCCAGGCTGACACTCTTGCCGGTACCCAGTTTGCCGCATCGTCGACTCTAGCCGCCACCCTTCCGAAGTGGAGATATTTCTCGTTCTTGTAGCCAAGCATGGAGTCCATTGTGTTGATCGCCTTGTATAGGAATCCAAGTGGTGCACCGCCGATAATCATGTAGATAAGTGGCGCTACGACACCATCGGTCGTGTTTTCGGCGACGGTTTCAACTGCCGCCCTGGCTACCTGACTCTCATCCAACTTCTCCGTGTCCCTTCCTACAATCCATGACAGGGCTTTCCTGGAACCTTCCAGATCTCCCTTTGCGAGGTACTGGTGAACCCGCATGCTTTCCGTCTTCAGGCTTCTGGCTGCCAGTATCAGGTAGCAGAAGATGACTTCCGCCGCTGTCCTTAAGTAGGGATGCATGCTGTCTGCGCCTTTGAGCAGGGCATATGGCACAAGGCATGCGATGCCTGCTGTCATTAGAAACAGCAGCGTCCCGCCTGCCAGTTCACCGGCTTTTGACTTCGGGAAGAGCTTTCGGATTGTCTTTTCGCCATAAGCAATGACATGCCCGATCAGCCTTATCGGGTGCCAACGCCACTGAGGATCTCCGAGAAGGCAATCCAGAAGAAATCCGCCAGCTGCAGCTATCAGCGTCCCCATCATTTGAAATGCACGTAGGCTTCAATGTCGATATCGGCAAAGGTTGTCATGTCCCTGTAGACTGCCAGACCCATGTTGATGATCGACATTCCCGCCACTGCACCGGTTCCCTCTCCCAGACACATGTCGCAAGTCAATAAAGGCGACAGCCCAAGTGCATCAAGCACGTGCCTGCCCGCAGGCTCAGCCGATACATGGGAAGGAATCATGTAATCCTTGCAAACCGGAGCTATCTCCGCAGCTACCAGCGCCGCCACAGCCGAGATGAATCCGTCCACCACGATAGGCACCCGGTGGACAGCGCCGCCGATATAAAGACCTGCCATGCCTGCGATGTCAAGGCCGCCTATTTTCGACAGTACGTCGATTGCGTCCTCCCTGTCTGGCTGGTTCACCTTGATGGCTCTTCTAATCACATCGGCCTTTCGCTGCAAGCCTTCGTCGCACAGACCAGCGCCTCTGCCGGTGACTTCCTCTACCGCTCTGTCCAAAAGCACTGAAACGATTGCAGAGCTGGTGGTGGTATTGCCTATGCCCATCTCACCGGTAGCAATCATGCCATAGCCCTTTTCTTTCAGGTCGCCAACCATCTCTATGCCCACTTCAATGGCTTTGATGGCATCTTCCCTTGTCATGGCGCTGCCAAGGGATATATCGTTCGTACCATACATCAGTTTTCTGTTGATAAGATCCGGGTTGTTCATATCCCTCGCAATGCCTATATCGACAGGTATGATATCTGCCCCGATGGTCTTCGCCATGACGCAAACGGTCGCCTGGCCTTTAGTAAAATTGTCCGTCACTATGGCCGTCACCATGCTGTCACTCTGAGTCACCCCTTGGCCGACAATGCCATTGTCGGCACACATAACAACCACACACTGCTTGCCCAAATCCGGGGTATGGCTGCCTGCTATGCCAGCAATCTTCTTGATGGCACCTTCGATTTTCCCCAGGCTGCCAATAGGTTTCGCAATATCATCCCAACGCTGTTGCGCGCTGGCCATCGACAGGGTGCAGGGTTGTTCAATTCGTTCAATCGCTTCAGATAGTTTCATCTCATCGTTCCTTTCAAATGGTGTGCCAGGGGGACGGACCTTTTTGGCACTTTAGTTGAACAGAGTGCCAAAAGGTCCGTCCCCCTGGCACACCACAAAAAACCCGTCTGCGACAGACGGGTTCAGCGATTGCATTCTGGATATAACAGCTGCTTCGCATCATGCTCCATCTCTCGTAGAGTCATTGCGCAGATGCAGGCTGTATTCTGACTTAGGATCATCGGTCTTTGCGCCTTCCCGGCATAGCTGCCAGTGGCATCTTGCAAAGCCCTCCCCATTCACAGTGGCGGGACCGTAGAGGAATTGCACCTCTTTCCAATTTCATCAGCCGACAAGCCGGCCGAACCTTGCATCGTGTTTCGATATCATTGTTATAATTTTACATGCGTGGAGTTAAAGAGTCAAAGGACTTTGACAATGGCTTCAAGGAATATTCTGTCGTCCTCGGCTGTCCTTTTCTTGATCTTGCCGCTCCTTCTCCCTCTTTTCCTCACTTCACGGGCGACATGCCGTTCGAACATCAGCCTGTCGATATTGCTGCCGTCGATTACCATCCCGGATGGATGGACCACATGGCAGCTTTTTCCAAGCGCCAGTGATGCCACACCGTAATCCTGGGTGACAACCACATCGCCGCTTAGCAAAGCATTTGCAAGAGCGATATCCACTGAATCGGCGCCCTGGTCCACCGTATGGGTAACGCACCAGGGACATCCAGCCTGTGTTCACATCGGCAAAAAGGTGCACCTCGCAGCCGAAACGCTTGGCCGCCGACATGATTCCGCCCTTTACGGGACAGGCGTCTGCATCCACCATGATTCTGTGCATGTCACGACAACCTGCCTTTGTAGTCTTCGTAACCAAACTCCCGAATCACCTGCATCCCTTGTCCTCAGAGTAAAGGACAATCGAAGGCAGGTTCACACCGTTGAAGGTATTGTTCTTCACCATCGTATAATGGGCCATATCAGTGAAGACAAGCCTGTCGCCCGCCTTCAGCGGCTCATCGAAGGAATAGTCTCCAATGATGTCCCCGGCCAGGCAGGTCACCCCTCCAAGACGGTATGTATGCGCCTTCTCACCCGGCATGCCTGAACCGATGATATAAGGCCTGTAAGGCATCTCCAGCACATCGGGCATATGACAGGCAGCGGAAGCGTCTGTCAGGGCAATGTCCATGCCGTTGTTCACGATGTCAAGCACCTTTGTCACCAAGGTAACCGGTGTTGAGGGCAATCGCCTCCCCCGGTTCAAGGTAGACTTCCACGTCGTACTTTTCCTTGATATACAAAATGGTTTCAACCAGCGTATCGATATCGTAGTCGTCCCTCGTAATATGATGGCCGCCGCCGAAGTTGATCCATTTCATCTGTTTCATGTATTTGCCGAACTTCTCCTCCAGATAGGGGATCGTCCTTTTCAGCGCATCCGAATTCTGCTCGCAGTGGGTATGGAAATGAATCCCTTCAATCCCCTCGAGCAGTTCCGGTTTGAAATTCGCTTCAGTGATGCCCAGCCTGGAATTCGTATAGCACGGGTTGTAGATCGGCGTGCTTATCTCCGAATACTCAGGATTCACGCGCAGACCGCAGCTGATGTGCTTGGTCCGCATGCTGCACCCTGTCCTTGTACCTCATCCACTGGTCGAAGGAATTGAACACAAGGTGGTCGCATACTTCCATGTATTCGTCGAATCCTCTTCAATATAGGCAGGTGCATAGGCATGCACCTCCTTGTTCATGTAGTCCCTTCCAAGCTTCGCCTCGAACAGGGAGCTGGAAGTAATCCCCTGCAGGTACTTGCCCACAAGCGGAAAGACAGAAAACATGGAAAAGCCTTTCAAAGCCAGCAGGATCTTGCAGCCGGTCCTTTGCTGGACACTGTCTAGGATTTCCAGATTCCGGATCAGCAGGCGCTCATCCACCACATAGGATGGTGTCGGCACTGTGCTGAAATCCAATGGTTTCATTGTCATAGTCTTATTCCTTTACAAGTGTAGGATTGAAATCTTCCACCCATGGCAGACCCTGTTTGTTAAGCTCTTCCATGAACGGATCCGGATCGAACTCTTCCACGTTGTAGACGCCCGGCTTCTTCCAAAGGCCTTTGATGAGCATCATGGCACCGATCATGGCAGGTACGCCGGTCGTATAGGAAATAGCCTGTGAACCGACTTCACGGTAGCATTCCTGATGGTCGCAGACATTGTAGACATAGTAAGTCTTCGCTTCCCCGTCTTTTTCACCCTGGTAGATGCATCCGATATTTGTCTTGCCTTTTGTACGCGGTCCCAAAGTGGAAGGATCCGGAAGAACTGCTTTGAGGAACTGAAGCGGTACTATCTCCCTGCCCTCGAACATAATCGGCTCGATGGATGTCATGCCTACGTTTTCAAGCACATGCAGATGTGTCAGGTATTTTTGAGAAAAAGTCATCCAGAAACGGATTTTCTCGATACCGTTGATATTCTGGGCAAGGGACTCCAGCTCCTCGTGATAGAGAAGATAGATGTCTTTCTCACCCACCTCCGCAAAGTTGTACGGCTGATTCACGGACAGCGGTGGTGTCTCGATCCATTCGCCCTTTTCCCAGTAACGTCCGTTGGCAGTAATCTCACGGATGTTGATCTCCGGATTGAAATTAGTCGCAAAAGGATAACCATGGTCGCCGCCGTTGGCATCGAGGATATCGATTGTATGGATACTGTCAAAATAGTGTTTCTGGGCATAGGCACTGAAGACGCCTGTGACACCAGGATCGAAACCACAGCCAAGAATTGCTGTCAGGCCCGCTTTTTCAAAACGCTCCCTGTATGCCCACTGCCACTTGTATTCGAATTTCGCTGTATCTATCGGCTCGTAATTGGCCGTGTCAAGGTAATGCACGCCGGTTTCCAGGCAGGCATCCATGATAGTCAGGTCTTGGTACGGCAACGCTACGTTGATAACAATGTCCGGCCCGAATGACTTGATCAGTTCGACCACTTCTTCCGTTTTGTCCGCATCGACTTGCGCCGTCGTGATTTTTGTTTGTCCGCCATCCAGTTTTTCCTTCAGGGCGTCACATTTGGATTTGGTTCTGCTGGCAATGCAGATCTCTTCAAAAACATCAGGATTCTGGCAGCATTTGTGTACGACAACACCTGCAACACCGCCTGCACCGACAATAAGAGCTTTTCCCAATTTTCTACCTCCTTATAAAAATAAGTGTATTTGGACAGGAAACCTGCCCATCAGATTTGATTATACAAAATAAGTCTCAAAGAATCAATGGATTTCACATTCACTTTACAGCCCGATGATTGCCGTCACATTCCTCTGAACCCTCATCTGGCTGTCGGATACCTTGAAGAAACGGGAATCAATCCGGTTTCCCATGTCAGGGTCATCCCAGGTAGCATCCACATGGTAAAAGCCATCATCGAATCGGACATAGTTCCAGGCATGGTCATCATCGCCATCCTTGTCCGCGTCACCAATTACCACATAGGATTCAATGCCGATTCTGTTGAGCAGCAGGTTCAGTGTCTGTGCGTATCCAAGACAGACAGAGCTCCCCTCAGCCAGCGCAGCGTATGGATTGTTGTAGTCGAGGTCCGACAGCTCGTTCTGTATCGTGTTCGAAGCATATTCCACATTCAGGACAAGATAATCATGAAGCGCCTTAATCTTGGCATTGTTGTTCATGAAATCCTTGATGCTTTCACTGATAACAACATCGAGCAGCCTGTCGAAATCGCCCAAAGTCCCTTCCGGCCCGGTAATTTCGGCATGCCGGCTGATTGCGAAGGTATCTTCAAATTCACCTTCGAGGACCGTGCCGTTGGGATAGATCAGGACCCCGTCCCCGTTGAGTGAAAGGTTCTTGAAACGACCGATGAACCTGGTGCCGTCCTCATACTCGAGCTGTCCGCTGCCAAGATAGCCGTAGCCCGTCAGCTTACCGACATAACTGGCGCCATCCGGAAACATGATGAAACAGACACCGTCGCCTAAGGCGTTGTCATAGGCCTGCACTTGCAGGTAGTCACCTTCGATATGCATGGCCACGTTGCTGTCCGAATCGTAGTAATAGTCATGGTTTTCATAGTAATCTACCGACAGCCCGCTGTTGCCGTCATCTACAAATTCCTGAAGATGGTGGTCGGTACCAGATGTTGTTGTGATAGCAGAAAGCTGCAATCCACGCTTGTTCACCTTGTCGTAAGCTTGAATGACAGAATATCCGCCATTCAGATCCATTTCATACATATAACTCCAGGTATTGGCCAGATTGTATTCGCTATAGGAGATGGCGTCTTCTGCAACAGAGATGATACCGCCGTAAGGATCATCAGTCTTTGCATAGTATTCCGTCCCTGTGCCGCTGTTGACACTGCTTTGCCAGCCGTCGCCAGCGCCAAGGGCAATGTTCTGCAGCGTGGTAAACAGATTATGCTCAAACGTCATACGATAGGTATCGAAAGCTCCTGTGGAATCCATTGTGATGCCTGTGTTCAGAAGAGCCTCCATTGCACCATCCAGGATTTCGAAGTCATCCATTGCCTTTTGCTGCAGTTCCCACTCTTTATTCGCTAGGAGCATGCGCATGTCTTCAAAATAATCCATGCCCTTCCTTCTGGTTTCGTCTATGATACGGCTGACCATGGTTGCTGCCTCGGCCCTTGTCGCTGTTCTGTCGGCCCTGAAAGTATAGTCCTCGTAGCCTGTGATAATGCCTTTAGAAACGTTGATCAGCACAGCCTCCTGTTCGGCAGTGTCTATACCGCTGTAGTCTTCGAGATGGAATTCGTATTGGCGGTAAGGCTGCAGATTCTCAAGGTAAACGATTGTGCTCGCCGTCAGCAGTGCCATCTCTCCCCTTTCAATCGGCCTCGTATAGCTGTCAAACCAGTCAGGATTCAGTATGCCAAGCTCCTCAGCTGTTTCAATATAGTTCGAAGCCCAGTAGCCGCTGCCGATGCCGGGATCGTGACCCAGGGATGTCACCATCATCTTGATGAAGGCATCGACACCGACCTTGTCGCCCGGCCTAAATGTACCATCTCCAAATCCGTTGACTATACCGTTCTCCACGAGGAAGGACACATCACTGTAGAACCAGTCTGTAGGCCGGACGTCGCTGAAAGATACCGTGGATTGTGCCACTACAGGCGTTCCTGCAAGTATGATCAATATGATGGTAAATACCCAAAGCCTTTTTGTTTTCATGTCCGGTCTCCTTCTGTCATGTTGCAATATTGCGCTTTATGTTCCTGGAATTCTCGATTCTGTCATACATCGTCTGCATAACCTTAAGATACAAATCGTCACCCAAAACCATGTCTTCTATGCCCGAATCAACGGATGGATTGTCGTTGACCTCGATGACATAAGCCTTGCCGCCTGCCATCTTAAGATCGACGCCATAGAAACCGTCACCTATAAACGACGTAGCTCTAAGGGCAGTGTTAAGAATATCTTCAGGCACCTGATCGAGTGATAGCGTCTCGCTGGCACCGGCTGTCTCCGCCTGTCCTTGCTGCGACCAGTCATAGATCTGCCAATGTCCCGCCGCCATATAGTATTTGCAAGCATAAAGGGGTTGGTTGTCCAGTACACCGATCCGCCAGTCATAAGCTGTTTCCATGAATTCCTGCACGATGACAAGCTCAGAACTTTCAAAAAGCATTTCCAGCAGCCCGTCAAATTCCACATCGTCCTTCGCTTTGTAAACCCCCAACGAAAAAGAGCTGTCGGGTTTCTTGATAATCAGCGGATAGCTTCTCTCTTCAATTTGCTCTGACAAAGGCCTGTTCCTGCTGACAATCCACGATTTGGGCATCGGTATCCTGCCTTTGTTCATCCGTTCGTCAAGGTAAAGCTTGTTCGAGCATTTCAGGATTGACCAGGGATCGTCCATGACCACCAGTCCTTCCGCATAGGCATAACGAGAGAACCTGTATGTATAGTTGTTGACTTCTGTTGTCGCCCTGATAAATAGGGCATCATACTCGCCGATTCTATGGTAGTCTTCCTTGTAGATGAAATCCACGTAGAAACCTATGGATTCGGCTGCCTTCTTGAACTTTTCCAGCGCCTTTTTGTCTGAGGGCGGATTGGGTTCTTCAGGATCAACCAGAATCGCCATATCGTATTTGTAGTCTTTAAAGCGTCGTATGTTGAACCGTTTCTGGCTGAAATAGACCTGCGCATTGGCCGCCGCTCTGTCAAGCTCATCTGTTGCAATGCCTGTGACCGAAACAGGTTCAACCCTTACCAGTTCCCAGTCGTTTCTGTGTTCGAAGGAAAGCTTTAGAAAAGGTGCTTCGAAAAGACTGTAAACTTCTTTGGCCAGCTTCCTGTATTTTCTGTCTGCTGTCGTTCCAAACCATACCTGAAGTTCGAAGGTCCCCTCTTTGACAGATGCCAATGATTCCTGCATCGTTTCATGGATTTCTTCTCCGATGCTGCCTGTGATAATGCCATCGGAAAAATCCTTGATGGTCGCCGCTGTCGGTATGACCCTCTGGTCTCTCGCAGCTGCCAGAAGCGATACATAATATCCAAGCGTCTGGTATTCGTATGAGCTGCACAGGTTGAATATGCGGATACCTGCTGCAGCCTGGTACTTTTCATCGCTGATATAATCCCTGGCCCTTATGATTTCAATATTCCCCACCCCGGACAGCCAGTCGAGTGCCACATCGGAAACGACAATGTTGCGCAGTCTCCTTGACTCCTGTGTGACCGTTTCCATCAACGGCTTCTTCATCCTATACGCAGGTTCGGCAGGGCCATAATAGTCTTCAATGGTACTTTCGATTGCGAAACCGTTTTTCCTGTACCAGTCGACAAGCTGGGTGTTCTTCGCGTCAGCTTCCAGCGAAAGGCCAGCGAATCCCATGGACCTTGCCTTGTTGGTGATGAATGCCAGTACAGCGGTGCCTGTTCCCTTGCCGCCATGGTCCGGATGGACCGCGAGAGAATAAATGCGCATCGTTCTTTTAAAGGTCATGACAATGGCGGCAGCTTCCTTGATTCCGCCTTCCTCGAATACATATACCTCCTGGCTTGCGCTCATGATGCTGTTCCTTAAGGAACGCCTGTCGGACCTTCTTCCTGGCGCAAAACAAGCTTTCTCGAGTTCCTCGAGAAAGTCCAGGTCTTCTATTCTATTGATCTGTATTTCTATGCAGAACGCCTTCTTTCTGAAGCAAAGATTTTTTAATGTCAAGTCCACCGGCATACCCCACGAGGCTGCCGTCTGCTCCGATGACTCTGTGGCAGGGTATAATGATGGCTATCTGATTCCTGTTGTTAGCCATGCCCACCGCCCTTGCCGCTTTGGGATTCCCTATCCTGGCTGCAATGCCGCCGTAGGTCTCGGTCTTGCCGTAGGGGATTTCCAGCAGCGCCTGCCAGACTTTCTTCTGGAAGTCTGTCCCCGCCGGATTCAGCGGCAGGTCGAACACCTGACGCTCGCCGGCCAGGTACTCGCGGATCTGCTTCTCCGCGAGGAGTGCCAGAGGGTCAGACCTTTTGGCACTCCAATCAGGCTTCGGTGCCAAAAGGTCTGACCCTCTGGCACTCCTCGCGCTTATTTCGACACCGACCACGGCGCCTTCTTCTACATCCACGGCAATCATGCCGATTTCGGTTTCAAAACAATGGTGCAGCACCATCCCTAAACCTCCTGCCACTCTCCGGTGTTCCCCGACAGTACCAGCTTGTCCAGGATTCGCATATTGACAAGGCTGCTCTCCAGAGAAACCGGCATGGCCTCATCATGTCTGATGGCCCGTGCGAATGCATCGAGCATAGCTCCATACTGGTTTGCCGGCGGGAATTCAACCGTTCTTTCCCCGAGGCCTGTCGTGACCTTGACTTTCGCAGGCACATCATAGGTATCATTGAAAGGTATGACCACTTCCACTGTCCCGCCTGTTCCGTATATCTTAACTTCCTGTACAGGGTACGTGGATGTACTCACAGTGAACAGCGCTCTTGCCCTGCCGAAATCAAGAATGGCCGACGACAGTATATCCGTTCCAAAGGCTTCGGAATAATGGTTAAGTCCCATAACCTTCATAGGATTTCGTCCTATGATCCATCGTGCAGACTCTACCGCGTAGCAGCCGATATCCATCAGGGCACCGCCACCCAAAGCCTTCTGGTTCCTTATGTTGCCAGGATCCGCATTACTGAATCCGAACATGGTATGGACCGCATTGATTTCACCAATACCCGAAACAGACATGAGCTCCCTCACCATCTGCCATTTGGGATGAAAACGGTACATGAAGGCTTCCATCACCTTTACATCCATTTTATCTGCAAAACCGATAAGCTTAGCCGTCTCTTCCTCGTTCATCGTCAACGGTTTCTCGCACAGGACATGTTTCCCGGCCTCCATGGCCTTCATGATCCATTCCAGATGGAGATTGTTGGGAAGCGGAATATAGACAGCTTCAACACTATCGTCAGCCAGCAGCTCCTCATAGCTGCCATACGCCTTGCCGATGTCCCATTTCTCCGCAGCGGCCTCAGCCTTCTTCAGATTCCTGGAAGCAATAGCTACCATAGCCACGGAATCCGACTGCGACATGGGCAGTGCCAGCCTTGTCATGAAATGGCCTGCAACACCCAAGATACCAATATTAATTTTCCCCATTAAAAATCACCTCTACATAATGTCGTTTAGTCAATCATAACATAGATCAACCCGCTTGCCATCAGTAGAGGTGATATTCGATACTAATTAAATATTACTTTTATATTACTTTGTGATTGCAGCCTGTGCAGCAGCCAATCTTGCGATAGGCACACGGAAAGGTGAGCAGGAAACATAGTTCAGTCCAAGTCCATGGCAGAATGCCACGGAGGAAGGATCACCGCCATGCTCGCCGCAGATACCCAGTTTGATATCCGGACGTGCCGACTTGCCTTTTTGCACAGCCATTTCAACGAGCTGTCCGACACCAGTCTGATCCAGTCTTTGGAACGGATCCGACTCAAGAATGGACTTGCTGTAGTAATCGCCCAGGAAAGATCCTGCATCGTCCCTTGAGAAACCGAACGTCATCTGTGTCAGGTCGTTCGTACCGAAGGAGAAGAACTCAGCTTCCTTAGCGATTTCGTTGGCAGTCAGCGCCGCTCTTGGCACCTCAATCATCGTACCCACCATATATTTCATCTCGATACCCGCTGCAGCGATAGCTTCTTCAACCGCCTTCACAACGATTTTTTTGACATAAGCCAATTCCTTGACTTCGCCAACGAGAGGAATCATGATTTCAGGTACGATATCAAAGCCTTTTTCCTTCTTGACTTCTATGGCCGCTTCCATGATAACCCTTGCCTGCATCTCTGCAATCTCAGGATAGCTGACAGCCAGTCGGCATCCCCTGTGACCCAGCATCGGGTTGAATTCATGAAGGCTGTCAACAGTCGCCTTAAGTACATCCGAAGCGATACCCATCTCTTTGGCAAGCTCATCGATTTCGCCAGCTGTGTGAGGCAGGAACTCGTGAAGCGGAGGATCCAGCAGACGCACAGTCATCGGTCTGTCTTCAAGCGCCTCATACATGCCTTTGAAGTCAGCCTTCTGGAACGGAGCCAAGGCATCCAGAGCCTTTTTCCTCTCATCGACAGTTTTCGCAACAATCATCTCACGCATCTTCATGATTCTGTCTTCTTCGAAGAACATATGCTCGGTACGGCAGAGACCGACACCTTCGGCACCGAATTCGATTGCCTTCTTGACATCCTTAGGACTGTCTGCATTTGTTCTGACTTTCAAAGTCCTCGCTTCGTCGGCCCAAGCCATGAAAGTCTCGAAATCGCCGCTGATTTCAGGATCCACAGTAGCTAGTTTTTCCAGATAGATATTACCTGTAGAACCGTCAAGTGAAATCCATTCGCCTTCCTTGATGGATTGGCCTGCAAGTGTGAAGGATTTCTCGTCGCCGGCTATCTTGATGTCGCCGCATCCGGATACACAGCAAGTACCCATGCCCCTTGCAACAACCGCAGCATGGGAAGTCATACCGCCACGTACAGTCAGGATACCTCGTGCAGCATCCATACCTTCGATATCCTCAGGTGATGTCTCAAGACGGACAAGGATGACCTGTTCTCCACGTTTCCTGGCTTCGACAGCATCGTCGGCATTGAAGTAGACCTGTCCAGTCGCCGCACCTGGTGATGCAGGCAGACCTTTGCCTTGAGCCTCAGCATTGGCAAGCGCATACGAATCGAACATTGGGTGGAGCAGCTGGTCGAGCTGTTTTGGATCCACCTTCATCAGTACCTCTTCCTTCGTGCAGAAACCATCTGAAACCAGGTCGACAGCTATCTTAAGAGCTGCCTGTGCTGTTCTCTTTCCGTTTCTTGTTTGCAGGAAGTACAGTTTCTTGTTCTCGATGGTGAACTCCATGTCCTGCATGTCGCGATAGTGGTTTTCCAGTTTATTTGATATTTCGATGAATTCAGCATAGACTTCTGGCATTGCATCTTCAAGATGGCTGATTGGGTCTGGCGTTCTTATACCAGCAACAACGTCCTCGCCCTGGGCATTCAGAAGGTATTCACCATACATCTTCCTCTCGCCAGTCGAAGGATTACGTGTAAAGGCAACACCTGTACCGGATGTATCACCCATGTTTCCGAATACCATGGACTGAACATTGACCGCAGTACCCCAGCTTGCCGGAATATCGTTCATTCTTCTGTAAACGATTGCCCTCTCGTTGTTCCATGAGCGGAATACGGCTTCGATCGCCGACATCAGCTGCTCTTTTGGATCTTGAGGGAATTCGCTGTTAAGTTCACTTCTGTAAAGATTCTTGAATGCATTGATAACCTCTTTCAGGTCATCTGCAGTAAGGTCAAGGTCACTTGCGTAGCCTTTTCGTTCCTTGATGTCATCCAGTACTTTCTCGAATCTGGCTTTCGAAAGTCCCATGACCACGTCAGAGAACATCTGGATGAATCTCCTGTATGAGTCATAAGCGAAACGAGGGTTCTGTGTCGCTGCTGCAAAACCTTCGACAGCCACATCTGTAAGACCCAGGTTCAGTACAGTGTCCATCATGCCAGGCATGGACGCTCTTGCGCCTGAACGGACTGAAACGAGCAGCGGCAATTCATTGTCTCCGAATGTCTTGCCTGTCAGCTCTTCCAAGCTAGCAAGATGAGAGAGAATCTCATCTATAAGCTCGTCGCTCATTTTTTCCCCATCGTCATAGTATTTAATGCAGGCCTCAGTAGTTACCGTAAAGCCCTGTGGAATAGGCAATCCAAGATTTGTCATTTCCGCCAGGTTCGCGCCCTTCCCTCCCAGAAGATTGCGCATGCTTGCTTCGCCTTCACTAAATTTGTAAACATATTTTTTTGCCATTGTGTTTCTTCCTCCCAAATCAATCATCAATTCACTGGTTTCCGTATCCATAAAACAAAAGCACCCCTACTTTTTTTCATTAATACGTGAATTTCTCGTCAAAGTAGTTCAGAAGTTCGTGCAATGATACCCTATCCTGCTCCATTGTATCTCGATTCCTAACTGTGACTGTACCAGTTTCTCCAGTCTCGAAGTCTACTGTCAGACAGAATGGTGTTCCAATTTCGTCCTGCCTTCTGTAGCGCTTGCCGATGCTGCCCCTGTCGTCATATTCGACGTTGTAGTGCCGTTGAAGCTTCGCTGCGATTTCCTGAGCCTGCTCACCCAATTTCTTGGACAGCGGCAGGATAGCGATCTGTACCGGCGCAAGCATCGGATGGAATCTCAATACCGTTCTCACCTCCCCGTTTTCCAATTCTTCTTCATCATAAGCTTCACACAGGAATGCCAATGTTACCCTGTCTGCGCCAAGCGAAGGTTCAATACAATAAGGTACATACTTATCTTGTTTCTGTTCATCAAAATATAACATATCCACGCCTGAGTGGGTTTGATGCTGCATTAGGTCGAAATCGGTCCTGTCTGCGATACCCCATAGTTCGCCCCATCCGAACGGGAACAGGTACTCGATGTCGCTTGTTGCGTTTGAGTAGTGTGAAAGCTCTTCCTGGCTGTGGTCCCTGATACGCATGTGGTCTACGTCCATGCCAAGGTTGAGAAGCCAGTCTTTACAGTAGTTTTTCCAGTATTCGAACCATTCCAGGTCCGTGCCCGGCTCGCAGAAGAACTCAAGCTCCATCTGCTCGAACTCGCGGGTTCTGAATGTGAAGTTGCCCGGTGTGATTTCGTTTCTGAAGGACTTTCCGATTTGGCCGATACCGAATGGGATTTTCTTTCTGGATGTACGCTGGACGTTCTTGAAGTTGACGAAAATACCCTGTGCTGTCTCAGGACGAAGGTATACCGTGTTCTTCGCATCTTCTGTAACGCCTTGGAAAGTCTTGAACATCAGGTTGAACTGTCTGATGTCCGTGAAATTATGCTTGCCGCAGGATGGGCACGGAATATTCTTTTCATCAATATAGGCCTTCATCGCTTCGTTGGACCAGGAATCAACCGGGTCTTCGATCTTGATGTCGTTCTCAGCCATATAGTCTTCGATCATCTTGTCTGCCCTGAAGCGCTCTTTGCACTCCTTGCAGTCCATCAGTGGGTCGTTGAAGCCGCCTACGTGACCCGAAGCGACCCATGCCTGAGGGTTCATCAGGATGGCGCAGTCTACACCAACGTTGTATTCGCTCTCTTTGACGAATTTCTGCCACCAGGCTTTCTTCACATTGTTTTTCAGTTCAACCCCTAGAGGGCCGTAGTCCCAAGTGTTGGCAAGGCCGCCGTAGATTTCCGATCCTGGAAATACGAATCCTCTTGTCTTTGCCAGCGAAACTATCTTTTCCATTGTCTTTTCAATGGCCATGTTGTCTTCTTCCTTTCATTATTCACAGTCTAATTCTAATCTTTGATAAATTTTTAACTATGCAAAAAAACGCTTCCATCCCTATAAGCAAGGGACGAAAGCGTATCGCCTCCGCGGTTCCACCCTAATTGGCAAACACCCACTCTAATAAAATACGGCTCCGAAGGTCCTTTCGTTCCATTCCACTGCCGGATTCACACCATCTCCGGCTCTCTGCAAGCTTCCATGGAAATACTTTTCTCCATCACTGCCGACTGCTATTTTGTTTAGAATATATCACACGGTTCTCTATCTGTCAATATTTGTTGAACCGATAGCCTGCCCCCCAAACCGTCTCTATGATTTTCGGGTCGCTGGAATCCTTTTCAATCTTCTTCCTGATCTTCTGAATGTGTACTGCTACTGTAGCGATATCGCCGAATTCCTCCTCGCCCCAGATCTTGTCGAATAGCTTGGTCTTGCTGTGGACGATGTCGGGGTTGTTAATGAAATAGTACAGCATCTCGAATTCCGTTGTCGTGAAAGGGACCTCTTTCCCGTTGACAAAAACCTTTCTGGATTCGTAATTCATACGGATACCGTTCAGTTCAATCTCGCCGTTTTCCGCCGTCTGGCCGAAGAACCGCTCATATCTCGCAAGCTGGTTCTTCACCCTGGCGATCAGTTCACTTGGGCTGAAGGGTTTTGTCATGTAATCGTCAGCGCCAAGGCCGAGGCCTTTGATCTTATCAATATCGTCCACCCTTGCCGAAACGATGATCATGGGTATGTTCAGCTTGTCTCTAAGCATCTTGATGATATCGAAGCCACCGATGGTAGGCAGCATAAGGTCGACGATAATCAGGTTGTACTGGCCGGTCCTTGCTTCATCCACACCCTTTTGGCCATCGCCTACGATGACCGCCTCAAATCCGTTGATCTCAAGGTAGTCCTTTTCAAGGGTTGCAATATGCATATCATCTTCAATGATAAGTATTTTTTTCATAGTTAGCTACCTGCCTTTACCTTGCTGTGCAGTACAATATTGATTGTCGTGCCGATACCTACTTCGCTGTCCGCCCATATCTTGCCATTATGTGCTTCAACCAGCTGCCGGGCGATGGAAAGTCCAAGACCGGTGCCGCCAATATCTTTGTTTCTGCTGATATCGCCTCTGTAGAAAACGTCGAAGATCTTCGCCAGATGCTCTGTCGGTATCCCTTCCCCGTTGTCCTCGATGCTGAGCTTTATATCTCCATCACCATAGTTCTCAAGCCTGAAAGTTATGGTCTTGTTGTCTTTTTTGTTGTATTTGAGTGCATTCGAAACGATATTGGTAACGACTCTATGCATCATCCTGCTGTCGAGTTCTACGATGGTATCCCTGTCCACTGATACACTGTAATCGACTTTCACCTGCTGTTCTTCCAGCTCGATTTTTTTCTCGATGAAAATATCTTCGAAGTATTCGGCTATTGCCGTGTTTACAAAGTTGTACTCCATCTGGTTGATATCCAGCTTCGAGAAAAGGAACAGGTCGTCGATCAGGGTGTTCGTATAGTTGACGTTCTTGTGTATGATATTCAGGTACATCTCCAGTTTTTCAGGAGACTGGGCAAGCCCTTCCTGGATTGCTTCGATATAACCCTGGATCGATGTCATCGGTGTCTTGAGGTCATGGCTGATGCCAGCTATGAGCTTCTTCCTGTTCAGCTCATAACGCATCTTGACCTGCTCTGCCTTGGCCAAGTCCAGGCTCATATTATTGATGGATTCCACAAGGCCGCCTACGACATGGGCGTCCTGTTTGTCGATCTGATAGCCGTAGTTTCCTTTGGCGATTTCTTCCACTGCTTCCTGTATTTTTTCCAAAGGCGTCATCAGGTTCCTTCTCACACGGATGGAAAACACAAGGGTACTGACCTCGCGCAGGAGAATGACAGTGGCAATGAACAGCAGGATAAAGAGCGGCGGATTCACACTTAAAAGCGCGTACATCAAATAAATCAGCATAAAAGTTATGCCGATAAAGATAAACGGGAACCAGAACAGGAATCGCTGGTATTTCTTGATTCTTGCCCTTTGCATGGCGAAGTTGTCCTCCTGGTCCGCACGCCTGTGTATGAAAATCCTGAAAAAATCCGTATTCTTGTGGTGCTGCTGACTCATAATTGCCTCCTAACATACACTTATGGTAATTGTACGTTAGCCGATTAAACTGGTCCTAAACAATTTATAAAGAAAGTGTAAATTAAAGTGCATCCCTTCGGGCCTTAAGTATCTCAATCCATTCAGCCGCAGTGGACACGCTTTCGTGACGCACCAGAATATCCCTGTAAATGCTGTACAATTCGATATATTCTTCGAGCAGGATCCTGTCTGACTCTCCCTCAACTGCGATGTCCTCCAGATTACCGATTAATATGCCGACACCTTCGGATGTCGCCAGGTCCGCTTCGGCAACGGAAGTCTCTAGCCCCTCCGTCAGCGTCAATCCCACTGCACCGCTTTGCGACACCTGCAGGCCGATGAACTCAGACTGCCTCTCCATCTCACCCGCGAGCGCCTCGATTTCGTACCACACAGCCAGTTCATCAAGCAGCTGCTTAAGGGAGTCTTCAAGCAGTGCCACGGGGTCAGACCTTTTGGCACTCCCCGCAGCCTGAATCGCTTCCTCGACGGCGGAGGCGAGGCTGTCGACGCTTCCGATATTCTTTTCAGACTGTTCCAGCAGCCCGATAACCTTGTCGACACTTAAGACCACAGCTGCAGCCGCAATGCCGCCGTCAGCTTTCTCTTCAGGATCCGTTGCTGTTTCGGACGTACACGCTGTAAAAATTGTCATCAGAAAAAAAAGCATGCCAAAAAGCATGCTTTTGTGCCATAAAAGACTATTTCTCTTCTTCTGTCTCATCTTCTTCCGTCTCAACTTCTTCAGCTGTCTCCTCGGTGAAAGACTCGACATCCACGACGTCGTCGTCCATGTCCGCTTCCTTCAACCGTTCTTCCAACACGGCGTTGAGCTCATCGATCTGAGCGTTGTAGTCATCGACCTGCTGATCAAACAGTGCCACTTTGTCGAACTGTTCCTCCAGGGATGAAAGGTCGACGTTCTCATCGCTTCTCATCAGGTAGACCTGAGCACCGATATCCGCCAGTGTACTTTGTTTTTTTCTCTTGATGTTCGCAACCTCAACCTTGATTTTGTTCACCTCAATCAAGTTGGATGACTTGGCGCCGATTTTCTTGGTGCCCTTGTTGATGGTATCTTTCATTTTGCTGAAAATATCCGACATGTAATCTCCTCCTTCTTCATCGTTTATATTGATAATCCTTTCAAAAATTCCAGTGTCTTGAACTTCTTGCCGATCATCCGGTCGCAGAAAGCATCCAGCACCCGTTCAATCTCCATCATGCCGCCGTCCTCGAGAGTAAAACTAAACACCTTCTCAGGATCTGTAAACTGAATGAACTGTAGGGCGAAAAGGGCCCCCTCGCCAATCTTGATCCCCGATGCGTCCATTCCGCTGTGCACACTGCAAAGAAGACCGCCTTCCCTACAGCTGAATACCATCCCGTCAGAAAGGGTATGACATTCGCTGCAATCCTGCACCCATGGCGCAAGTCCAATGACAGTGAGTGCTTTCAGTTCGAAAATCCGTCTTACAAGTCTTGGGGGTATCCTTTTTTTTTCAAGTGCGCTGAGAGCTTTCAGGAGAAGCAGCATGAATTCAGGGTCGGCTTCGCCTTCCTGGGTCACATAGTCGGCAAATTCCAGGAAATACATGGCCAGAGCCAGCTGCTCCATATCTTCCCTCAGGCTGTGGAAAGAATGAATCAGGTTGCCGCTCGTTACCGTATAAGCATTTTTCCCTTCGACGAGCTCGTATTCGCCATAGGACATGACCTGGGATGCAGCCAGGAAAGGGCTTCCCGGTTTTCGCGCGCCTCTGGCAAAAGCTGTCGCCTTCCCAGCTTCCTTCGTTAGCAGTATCAGTCTTTTATCATTGTCCTTGATCGGCATCTCATGCAGGACAATCGCTTTTGTTTTGATACGGGATCTCATGAAACGTCCCCTCGCTGTCTATTGTGGGAATCCCACTTTTTTCTTGACTTTTCTGAGCGTCTTGTTCGCCAGGTATTGGGCTGTCTCCGCATTCTTTTTGATGATGGCGTCAAGATATGCCTTGTCTGCCATCAACTCCTTGAAACGCTGCTGGATCGGCTCGATATCAGCAACCAGTGCATCGCCTGCTTCCTTCTTGAGGAATCCATATCCTTTCCCCCGGAAACGTGCAACTGCATCGTCGATACTCTCGCCGGATGCCAAATGGTAGATTTCCAGCAAGTTGCCGATGCCGGGTTTGTCTTCGCTGAATACGATTTCATTGTCCGAGTCGGTCACTGCCCGTTTGATTTTGTTCTTGATGACATTCGGCTCATCAAGCAGGGAAATATATGCATTGGGATTTTCATCCGATTTCGACATTTTCTTTGTCGGTTCCTGCAAACTGGAGATCCTTGCGCCAATCTTTGGAATGTACGGTTCCGGTACCTTGAATGTCTCGCCGTGCAAGTGGTTGAAGCGGTTGGCGATATCCCTCGTCAGTTCCAAATGCTGCTTCTGGTCATGTCCTACAGGCACAAGGTCTGTCTGAAACAGCAGGATGTCTGCTGCCATCAGTACCGGGTAAGTGAAAAGCCCCGCATTGATGTTCGCTTCGTTCTTGGCGGATTTTTCCTTGAACTGGGTCATCCTTCCAAGCTCTCCAAGATATGTATAACAATTCAGTATCCAAGCCAGTTCCGCATGCTGCGGCACATGTGACTGGTAGTAGACGATGTTCTTCTCCGGATCAAGTCCGGCTGCGATGTATAGTGCCAGCAGTTCCCTTGCACTTTTTCTCAGCTTAGCAGGCTCCTGTCTGACTGTAATCGAATGCATGTCAACGACGCAAAACAGGCAGTTGTAATCCTGATGCAGCTTCACCCAATTCTTGAGGGCTCCGAAATAGTTCCCGATTGTAATGACACCTGTCGGCTGCATGCCGCTGAATAATATTTTTTTCTGGGTCTGAGCATTGTCCACAATTGCTCCTCCTTCTGTCTCTAATTCCTTTGATAACGTAATCATATCACAGAAGATAGTCATATTCAACAAAGTGCAGCCCCAATTATGGGCTTTACGTATCGGCATTCGTATGGTTAAATTAACACATATTGACATGTCATCCGAGGAGGATAAACAATGGAGAAAATAGCGAGTTTCACAGTTGACCACCTGAAGCTGCAACGGGGCGTCTATGTCTCGAGAATAGATTTCGTGGGCGAAAGCCCGGTGACCACATTCGACCTGCGCATGAAGCTGCCCAACCGCGAGCCGGTCATGAACACTGCCGAAATGCATGCGATTGAACATCTGGGAGCGACTTTCCTGCGCAACCACAAGACTTTCGGCGACAAGATCGTCTATTTTGGACCAATGGGCTGCCGCACAGGTTTCTATCTTATTCTAAACGGGGACTATTCGTCGGATACCATCGTGCCTCTGGTAATCGAAACATTTCAGTTTATCGCCAATTTCACAGGCGACATTCCCGGCGCCTCGGCAAAGGACTGCGGCAACTACCTCGATATGAACCTGCCGATGGCGAAATACGAAGCAGACCATTACGTCACCGCACTAAGCCGTCTCGGCGCCGACCAGCTCACCTACCCGGAATAGTGCCAGGGGGACGGACCTTTTTGGCACTCAATATTTTGACACATTAAGAAAGCTCAGGACATGTAGCCTTGATTTTGCTGCGGTCCTGAGCTTTTTTCCTGTGTCGATATGGTATTGGAGAGTGCCAAAAAGGTCCGTCCCCCTGGCACTACCCTTACACTATTTGAAATAGTCCACGCCAGATTTGAACAGCATCTGGTCCTGGTTGCCGATGATGTTTCTGGCAACGTTTGAACCGATACGCTCCGAGTGCCCCATCTTGCCAAGGACACGTCCGTCAAGGCTGGTGATACCCTCAATCGCGTACACCGATCCGTTCGGATTATAACGTATATCCATCGTCGGATTGCCCGCCATATCCACATAGGTCGTAGCCACCTGGCCGTTTGCGAAGAGCTTCTCCACAACGTCGGCCGATGCAGCGAAACGCCCTTCACCATGGGATACAGGAATCGTATGGATATCGCCAGGCTTCACATTGGCCAACCAAGGCGACTTGTTGGACATGATCTTCGTATTCACCATGTTCGAAATATGTCTTCCGATCGTGTTGTAAGTCAACGTCGGTGAAGCAGCATCCAGATCCCTGATCTCTCCGTAAGGCACGAGTCCCAGTTTGATGAGTGCCTGGAAACCGTTGCAGATACCAATCATCAGACCGTCACGTTCATTCAGAAGTTCATGTACAGCATCCTTCAAGATCGGATTCTTGAAGACAGTCGCAATGAACTTCCCTGAACCTTCAGGCTCGTCCCCGGCACTGAATCCGCCCGGCAGCATCAGAATCTGGCTCGACTTGATCTGCTTGGCCATCGCCTCAAGGGACTCTTCAATATGATGCGGCAGCAGGTTCTTGAACACCAGTGTCTCCACATCGGCGCCCGCCTTCTCAAAGGCAATCGTCGAATCGTATTCACAGTTCGTACCCGGGAAGACTGGGATGAACACCTTCGGCTTGGCCACTTTGTTTTTGCATATATGGATGCTGTCGAAAGACTTCACTTCATCCTTGAGCTCTACCGTTTCAACAGCTGCCTTCGTCGGGAACACATGCTCCAGCTTGCCTTCATAGCTAGCCAGCAGATCCTCGAGCGAAAGACTCACGCCGCCCACAGTAATCGCCGCATTTTCAGAAACAACGCCCAGTTCAACAGCGTCATAGTTGCCCATCAGGTTCTTCGCCGATGCATCGTCTTTCATCTCGAGAACCAGACTGCCATATTGAACAGCGAAAAGCATTTCCTTGGAAAGGCCATCCACCAGGTCAATACCCAGCATGTTTCCGAAGCCCATCTTCGTTACAGCCTCAGCCACACCACCGATGCCAACAGCATATGAACTGAGAATCTTACCGTTTTGAGCCAGTTGCCTTACAGCTTCGTAATTGCCCTTCATCTGATTGAAATCAGGAAGGAACTGCCCGTCATAATTCAGAGGCAGAAGTACAACCTTGCTGCCGGCTTTCTTGAATTCAGGGGAAACAGCTTTGTCCGCATCCATCACATCAACCGCGAAGGAAACGAGTGTCGGGGGTACATCAATATCCTTGAACGTTCCGGACATGCTGTCCTTTCCTCCGATAGAAGGCAGGTCCAGAGCCATTTGCGCCTCATAGGCACCCAGAAGGGAAGCCAGCGGCTCGCCCCATCTTGAAGCATCCTCGCCAAGTCGCTTGAAGTACTCTTGAAAAGTGAACCTGATCTTCCTGCTGTCACCGCCGGTCGCCGCGATTTTGGCTACTGATTCTACCACCGCTGTGATAGCACCATGGTACGGGCTCCAGGATGTGAGGAAAGGATTGTAGCCATAACTCATAACCGTAGCCGTCTTCGTCGTACCTTTGAGCATCGGGATCTTCGCTACCATCGTTTGCGTCGGTGTCAGCTGGTGTTTTCCGCCAAACGGCATGAAGACGCTGCCAGCCCCGATGGAACTGTCAAAACGCTCGATCAGGCCCTTTTGTGAAGCTATATTGAGGTCGCTCATCATCGCTGTCCAGTAGGATTTTATATCTGAGACGCCGTTCGCCTCTTCCCTGTTCTTTTCAAAATAAGAGGTTCCTTCAGGCGCCAGCACATGAACCAACGTTTCTGAAGTCGCGCCGTTTGTATCCAGGAAAGCCCTCTCGACATCCACGATGTCCGTACCTTCCCACTTCATGACAAGGCGTTTTTCCTTCGTGACTGTCGCAACGACAACGGCTTCCAGGTTCTCTTCTTCCGCATGGGCGATGAAACTGTCCACATCCTTCGGATCAAGGACAACAGCCATACGTTCCTGGGACTCGGAAATGGCAAGCTCGGTGCCGTCGAGGCCCGCATATTTCTTAGGGACTTTGTCAAGGTCTATAATCAGGCCGTCAGCCAATTCGCCGATGGCAACGGAAACGCCACCAGCACCGAAATCGTTGCACTTCTTGATCTGCTTGGCCACCACTTCGTTTCTGAACAGTCTTTGGATCTTTCTCTCCGTTGGAGGATTTCCCTTCTGAACCTCTGCGCCGCAAGTATGGATCGACTCTTCAGTATGTTCCTTGGAGGATCCTGTCGCACCGCCGCAGCCGTCACGGCCTGTTCTTCCGCCAAGCAGCACGATGATATCGCCCGGATCGGCAGTTTCACGGATGACGTTCTCTCTAGGCGCCGCCGCGATAACCGCACCGATTTCCATCCTTTTTGCAACATAGTTGGGATGGTATATTTCATTGACAAGGCCAGTCGCAAGACCGATCTGGTTTCCATAGGAGCTGTAGCCATGGGCCGACTCTGTCACGATCTTCATCTGTGGCAGCTTGCCGGGGATTGTGTCTTCAACCGCCACCGTCGGATCCGATGCGCCGGTAACACGCATTGCCTGATAAACGTAGGAACGGCCTGACAGCGGGTCTCTGATTGCGCCGCCAAGGCATGTCGCTGCGCCACCGAAAGGCTCGATTTCAGTCGGATGGTTGTGGGTTTCGTTCTTGAACATGACCAGCCATTCTTCGTCCTTGCCGTCCACATCCACAGGCACGATGATGCTGCAGGCGTTGATTTCTTCTGAAACCTCGAGGTCGTCCAGCTTGCCGTCTTTCCTCAGCTTCCTCATAGCCAGAAGCGCGATGTCCATCAGGCAGACATCCTTCTCTTTGGCCCTCTCTCCAAGCACCTGTTCCCTGTCCTGAAGGTAACGTTCATAGCTGCCCTTGACCGCACTCGCATACTTGCCGTCTTCGAAAGTGACATCGTTGATTCTTGTCAGGAATGTGGTATGACGGCAGTGGTCGGACCAGTATGTATCGAGAACGCGGATTTCTGTAATCGTTGGATTTCTTTTTTCTTCTTCCTTGAAATACTTCTGTGTATGCAAAAGATCGGCTACTGTCATAGCAAGGCCCAGATCGCTCCAAAGGGCTGCTACACCTTCATCATCCAGCTCAATAAATCCTTCAAGCACCGCAACCGCATCGGGCACATGGTATTCCAACTCAAGTGTCGCTGGTTTTTCCAGGTCCGCCTCTCTTGAATCCACCGGATTGATACAGTAAGCCTTGATTTTATCAATCTCTGCTGCATCGAGTTTGCCTTTGAGCACGATAATCCTGGCCGCACGCACAATAGGCCTTTCATCCGCATTCAAAATGGCTGCGCACTGCTCGCATGAGTCGGCTCTCTGGTCATACTGCCCCGGCAGGTATTCCACGCCGAAAGCAGTTTCGTCGCCAGCAAGTTCATAAGTCTCTTCGTAGACATCGTCTACAGGCGGTTCTGAAAAAATTGTATGAAGGCCTTGTTCGTAAGCCTTGTCGGATATCTTATCTATGTCATATCTGTGAAGGATACGCACATCCTCGAGTCCGGACATGCCAAGGTTGGTCTGCAGGTCTTCCAGCAGCTGCTTGCCTTCAACGTTGTAGCCTTTTTTCTTTTCTACAAAAACGCGTCTAATTGTGCTCATAGAGTCCTCCGTTCATAAAAATCGACTTGTTATCTGTTAGTTTATCATGGTATGATTAAGAAGTAAAATTAATGATTCTTATATAAGTTATTATTTATACTAATGCAGAGGTGCCGCCATGGAAATCAATCTCGAGATGTACAAAGTTTTTTATTATGTCGCCAAGAACCTTAGTTTCTCAGAGGCATCAAAGGCACTGTTCCTATCCCAGTCTGCAGTGAGCCAGAACATTAAGGCCCTCGAGACGAAGCTGGATGTCACCCTTTTTCACCGGAGCACTAAGAGAGTATCGCTGACCAGCGACGGCGAGCTGCTTCTCCAGCATATAGAGCCGGCCATCCATCTGATTAGAAGCGGTGAAGCCAGTCTCGCAGAAGCGAGGGACCTTTCCAAGGGGAGCCTGCACATCGCTGCAAGCGACACCATCTGCCGGTACTATCTCGTGCCATATCTGGAAAAGTACCACAGGGCCTATCCCCACATCGACATCAAGGTCACCAACCGCACATCGCTTACAGGCATCCAACTGCTAGACCAGGGGGCCGTCGACCTGGTAGCCACCAACCTGCCGAACGAAAGCATTTCAAAGGATATGCAGACATACGAAGCCAGGACTTTTCAGGATGTTTTCGTTGCCAACCGCACTTACAGCGAACTGGCGGGCCGCAAGCTAGCCTTCTCCGAACTCCTGGAACATCCCATCCTTATGCTGGAGAAAAATTCCACAACCAGCAGATACCTTTATCAGCTGTCCGAGAGCAAGGGACTGGATATCCATCCGGCTATCGAACTCGGCAGCATCGACCTGCTGGTCGATCTCGCCCGTATCGGCCTTGGCATCTCCTTTGTTCCCGACTACATGCTGGCAGATGGGGGCGATGGCTTGTTCACTATCGAACTGTCGGAACCGATCCCCTCACGCAGGATTGGCATTGCAACCAACAAACGTTTTCCGCTTAGCCTGGCAGCCAACGCTTTTCTAGAGATGGTTGTACCAGAAATGAGGTAATGATTATGAAATTAAGCAGAGCATTCGGCATTTTCCTGATTATCTTTGGAGTTCTATATTTGGGTTTCCAGCTTCTATACAAAACAGGTTTCATAGAACACAGGCTCTTCCAGCTTTGGCCCCTATCCACCTTGACGCTGGGCATCCTTTTCGAGCTGATCTACATCCTGACAAGACGGAATCCAGGTTTCCTGATTCCCGGCGGCATATTGGTGGTCATCGGCACCCTGCACATGTTCGAAGTGCTGACCCACTGGCGGTTTGCTGCATTGACCTGGCCCGCCTATGTTCTGGCGCCCGCTTTCGGCCTTTTTCAGTATTCTGTTGCAACCAAGAAAAAAGAGCCCCTGGTCGCCTCCTTCGTTCTGCTGATCATCGGCCTTTTTCTTGCCTTTATCGCCCTGCGGCCGCTGTTCTTCACCTTTGTAGACTACGAAACGGCTTTTGCAGGACTGATTATCCTGCTTGGGCTCGTTATCCTAGTTTCTTCATTCGGAAAAAAATGAATCTGATATGCAAAGGGGGATCGGCTATTTACCGATTCCCCTTTTATGTGAAACCATTAGTGTTACTTAGTCCTTTTCCCTTTCGTGTCGTTCCACCTGGAACCGGTACAGCTGGCAGCCTTCCAACGAATGGATTCCCGCCTTTCTCATGGCGATGTCCACCTGCTCCTCTACAGAATTGATGCCTTCCAGATTCGGCAGAAGGAGCCCTCTGTGCATGCCTTTTTCCACTATGACCCCGTATTTTTCCACATCCAGGTCGTCAAAATTCTCGATTGCTTCGCTCTCTCCCAGAATGTCCACGCTGATTTCCAGCTCATCCAGTTCATCGCTCAAAACAGGATTGAACCTCGGGTCCGCACTGCAGGCACTGATGGCATTATAGACAATCTCTTCAACCAGGTTGCCTGTGATGCTTTCCGTCGTGCCGATACAGCCGCGCAGCGCACCGTGCTTATGAATCGAAACAAAAACGCCCGCTTTTCTCGCCTTGCATGCGCTGATGAACGTATCGGGAAATCTGCTTTTTATCGTGAAGCTGTCAAGCCGTTTTCCCGTCTCCACATAGTGCTCGATGGTCATCCTGGCCAGCTTGATGTAGTTGTCCTCTTTCTCGATCATCTCATCGTATGCCATTTTCAGATGCTTTTTAATCGATTCGATAGCTGACTGGTCTGTGCTGCCGCTGTTACGAAGATAACCTGTCATGTAACCCACACCAAACGGCCCTTCGTAGCTGAGGACTTCCGAATCGTACTGATAACCGTCCATCGAACCGAATCCCATAAGGATGGAACGAAGGCCGCACTGGGCAGCATCGTTGCAAATCTTATCATCAAGGGCCAGCAGTTTCATCGGGTCTTTGTAAGTGACGCTGTGTACGACTTCCGTATCGAAAACAGGTCCCAGCTCGTTGTATGCATAAGGTCCATCGTCCTTCAAGGCATGGGACAGGTCGCCGCTGCAGACTACGTATATTTCATCATCCGACTCCTCGACGAGTTCGCCGATGATCTTGCCGATCTGGTAGTTTTCCTCTAATACAGTAAAGCCTGGTGTAATATGGACTATATCGTAATCGCTGTAATACTGGTCTATGAAATACATAGGCACCATGACACCGTGGTCAAGTTCCGTTACAACACCGTAGCTGTCTGCGAGCTTACGGTCCATCAGGGCAGCTGCAAACCCCGCCAGTTCAATGCGGCTGAAAATCTCTTCGGACAGCCCCTGATTCACACGTTTCTTGAATTTGATTTCCGGATTGCCAAATGCTGCAAAGCTCCCCTTTAGCACCGGTTCATGGAGAATACAGGTGCCGTTCTTGAAACTGGTACCATGGGGTGTAACGAAAACAATCGTTGACGGCGCCCTGTCGGCTATTCTTTTGGCCAGACGCTGCATGCCTATAACCGTATCCTTTACCTGACTTACCCTGTCCATCCCGATTTCCTTTAGAATGACCGGAGGATGAGGTACGAAACACACTTCATGATTCTTCATTTTTTCACCTCACGTTTCCAAGATAAACATATTTATGGTATCGATGTGCGGTTTCCTTGAATTGATACAATAGATCGACGGATGTAGCCGGTTCGTCATAATGGTAACTTGGGAAATACCGGCTTAAATGCACCGCCTGCACATTGCTGCAGTCCTTTAGCATCTTCATGCCATCCTCGAATTTTACAGGATCATCGCTGATACCGGGCACGATGAGGCAGGTTGCCTCGACATGACAGGATTGGCCGGCAATGGTTATTGTCCTTAGGATACTCGCTGTATCGACGCCGCCCAGCTTTCTATAGGTTGCATCGTCGAAAGCCTTGAAATCGATATTCATCGCGTCAATATAAGGGAGAAGTTTCCTTAACGGCTCTTCCTCGATCAATCCGTTGCTGACAACGACATTGAACAAGCCGTTCTCCTTGGCCAGCACCGCCGTCTCCAGCATCATTTCATAGAAGACCGTCGGTTCATTGTAGGTGTAGGCTATCGTGGGCAAATTGTGCTTCAGCGCCTCGTCCACCAGGTTCTCCGGTGTCACCTGGTATACCTCCGGCTTTTCATAGCTCAAATGATAATTCTGACAAAAAGGACAGGTCATGTTGCAGCCATAGCTGCCGAAGGACAACGTCCAGGTGCCCGGATGCCACCTGGCTATAGGTTTCTTCTCGATGGGGTCGACCTGCATGCCGCTCACAAGGCAGTAGGTGTCCGTCTCAAGGACGCCGTTCATGTTGTGTCTGACACGACACCTGCCTCTCTGTCCTTCCTTAAGTCTGCAATGATGGGGGCACAAGTCGCAGACAGCCGTGCCGTTTTCCATATGATAAAACATCGCCATAGCATCACCTTCTTAACTCTATTGTACCACAGAAGGAGTGCCAGAGGGACGGACCTTTTTGGCACCGGTGCCCCGTGGCTCCGGTGCCAAAAAGGTCCGTCCCTCTGGCACTTGTTATTTCAGTACTTTGATCATATGCTGCGGCTTCGCGCCGATTTTCATGCCTTCAATCATCCGCTTGGAATGCTTGTTATCACCGATGGCGATACCGCCGGTCATCTTGTGGTCCTTGAAAAGGATACGCTTGTAGACACCGGTTTCCGGATCGTCAAGCAGCAGGTCCGAGCGGCTCTCTTCATCTTCATCTTCCACGTTCACCTTACCGATGGAGAACACGTTGATGTTCATGCCGTTGAACACATTTGACGGGATGAAGTCGGCATATTCGATGGAATCGCCGACAGCGTTGGCACCGGCAATTTTTCCCTGCTCGATGGCTTCAGGCCAGATGGCATAGTTGATGCCATTGCATTCAGCAACATCGCCGGCCGCATAAATACCCGATACACTGGTTTCCATCTTCCCGTTAACCACGATGCCCCTATTGCACTCGACACCAGCCGTCTTAGCCAGCGCCGTGTCGGCCACAACGCCTGCTGAGACAAGGACGATGTCCGCTTCCAGCGTCCTGCCGCTTCCAAGGTGCACCTTCTCAGCCTTGCCATGGCCTATGATTTCCTTGACCACGCAGCCTTTGATCAGGTTGATGCCATGGTCGGCAACCGCCCTCTCGAAAATGGCAGCACCCTTCTCGTCGATCTGGCGCGGCAGCAGCCTGTTTGCAATCTCAACAACGGTCACCTCAAGACCCATCGCCTTCATCTCGTCGGCAGCTTCGAGTCCCAGCAAGCCGCCACCCACGACAACCGCTTTCGACTTGCCTGATGCATAGGCTTTAATCGCATCCGCATCACCCATATTCCTTAGGGTGAACACGCCCTCGTAATCTGCATTCATGATCGGCGGAACAAAGGACTTGCTTCCCGCTGCCAGAATTAGTTTCGTATAGTCAAGCGCCTCTCCGTTTGTCAAAAGAAGCCTGCCATTGTCCGCATCGATGGAAGCCGCCTCGACGCCCAGTTTAAGGTCGAAACCTTTTTCTGCATACCACTCGGCATCATGTAAATAGATATCGCTCAGCTTGCTATTATCAGCCAGGTACTCGGAAAGCATCGGCTTGTAATAGAGAAGCTGGTCTTCCCTGTCCACGATTGTGATTTTCGCATTGGCATTGCGGGCTCTTGCCGCCTCTGCAGCAGTCACGCCAGCTGCACCGTTTCCAACGATCACTACCTGCTCCTGTGCCTCTGACTGGTAAGTGATCACATCTTCAATGTACTCTTCAAACTGATCTATGGTCGCACCGCAAGCAGGACAGATGGCTGGTGGTCTCTCACCTTCAAACACCTCACCGCACACGACGCAGCGCCATAGTTTCACCGTGCCGTCATAGATAAAGTACTCGTCTTCCTGGTTGTCGCCGGTTTCCACGGCAGCCGCAATGTATTCCGCTTTTTCATTTACCAGGTCCGCGAAATCCTTTGCAAATACCTTGGCTTGCTCAAGCTCGTCCCCGCTAGGTTTGAAATTCACTTTCAGACCGGGCACAACTCTTGTCCTCAGCTCCACCAGTCTTCTTGTCAGGTTGTCAACAGCTTCACCGCTCCATCCAAAGGATCCGAAGGCACCTGTCAACATGTGGTTGTGCACAAGCGGCGACATCTGGAGAAGCAGTTTCATAATCGGCAGCAAGGCATCGCCGTTGATTGTCGGCGATCCGAAAAGCACGCCGTCCGATTCGCCGATCGCATTCAGGACAGAAGCTTCACTGTCGTATACCAGGTCGAACATCTGCACTTCAATACCTTCAGCTTCTATCGTCGCACGGATTGTTTCAGCAATCTGTTTCGTATAACCATAAGCCGAAACATAGGGAATGACCACGCGCTTCCCTTCTCTTGCCGGCTCAGTCGACCACTCTTTGCAGATCCTGACAATCTCCATCGGATTCTCATCCAGTACCGGCCCATGACCGTTGCAGATCATGTCAATCTCTAGCGGCTCAATTTTTTTGATAGCATCAAGCATATACCGTTTAAACGGGCCGAAAATCATGTTAAAATAGTAACGAAGGGCTGAATGATAATCATCCCGGTTCTCGACTTTGGACAACAGGATATCATCTGTCGCATAGTGGGCACCAAAGGAATCGCAAGTGAACAGAACCTTGTCTTCTTTAACATAGGTGTAAATGGAATCCGGCCAGTGAAGGAATGGCGCATGAATAAAGTGAAGCGTCTTGTCACCCAGTGAGATTTCATCGCCTTCGTTGACTTCGATGGATTCGAAAGGCCTGTTGGCGATCATGCCCAGAAAACGGATAGCAGGTCCCGAACCGATAACGACAGCCTGGGGTGCAATGTCAAGGAGTGCGCCGACTGTTCCAGCATGATCCGGTTCCGTATGATTGACGATGATGTAGTCAATGGTTGTGACATCGATTTCTTCTTGCAGCCTTTTCAAGTAATCATCAGTAAATGTATGTTTCACCGTTTCGACAACAGCCGTCTTCTCACTGCCTTTCACAAGGTAAGAGTTGTAGCTGGTTCCGAATTCAGTATGCATGATAATGTCAAAAACTCTGAGTTTATGGTCGGTCGCTCCGATCCACCAAATGTTATCTTTCAATTTCAGCTTTTTCATGGCAATCCTCCAGTTAATAATCATTATTCGTTAGTTGTTAATATTATAACATAGTGATTGTGTCGAGACAAGCATTGTTTTCTACGAGGTGTATAGTATGAAGAAAATCATAAGAAGTTATCTGCGACAATTCCCTTTTGATGAACAGATATTTGTCATACTCATGTTCTTTATGGCAATTTTGTCAACACTGCTCATCATCGAGAATATTTTGATTAAATATCCATTTGAAGCCAATTACAAATGGTTCAGCGTGCTCGCCCTGTCATTGTTTGTTATCGTGTTTTCCTTGAAGCGCCAGCAGTTCCATATGATAAAAGTGATTGTTTTCACCTCCCTGGTTTTCATTCTGCTGCCTTTCGGCTGGATTTCCGCGGGACTGAACAACAGCTACACGATTGCCTATTCTTTCCTGATTCTGATATGTATCGCTTTCTTTTTCACTGGTAAAGAGAGGCTGTTC
Organism: Vallitaleaceae bacterium; assembly: GCA_963677915.2. Lineage (GTDB taxonomy): Bacteria > Bacillota > Clostridia > Lachnospirales > Vallitaleaceae. The sequence goes on from CAXXGE010000032.1 coordinate 51,291, forward strand.
TTCATGATTGGAGAGCTTGCTGTGATTCTCACGATGGTGACACTGACGATTTTCACTCCCGGACTGTTTCTTGTGCCCGATCAGGATGTCATGGTCGTGGATTTCCTTGTCCAGGTACCGCTGACCTACATTACAGCAGCAGTGCTCCTGAGCGCTTTGATGAATGCCTACTACAAGGAACAGAACAGAATTATGGAGTATGCAGCGCTTCTTGATGCAAAGAACAAGGCCCTTATGAAATTGGCAACGGAAGACGACTTAACCGGTATATACAACAGAAGATATGTTTTTGAAAAACTGGAAGAGATAAGACAAATGGGTTTTGACGATAAGCTCGTTATCGGGATGGTTGATATAGTAAATTTAAAGACTGTAAACGATGTATTCGGCCACGCGGCCGGCGACAGGGTCATCACTCAAATCGCACAAGACCTGACAAAACTGACCGGTTCAGGCGGCCTGGTCGGCAGGTTTGGTGGCGATGAGTTTGCCATCATCATATATCCTGGTTCTGAAGTCATCACAGAAGAAATCATTCAAAAAGTATCAGATTATAACTTTCCCTTGGATGAATTCGGCAGTCATGTCAAAATAGCCGGCAGCTTTGTAAAGTCAAGGCAGACTGACGATATCAACCGCCTGCTTGTACACGCTGACAAGGCACTCCTCAAAGCCAAGAAAAATGGCCATAGCCATGTGGTAGAAGATCTTGATTAAGTTCGGCCTAATACAGATCTTCTTCAATGGCTTCGTGGATTTTTTCTGCAGCGACATTCACAAGTGTATTGGCGGCTTCGGGATAGGCTTTCTCAAGCTCTCCTTTGATGGCATCCATCACGGCAAAATAGGCAGCCCCCTCATCCAGATCCTTGAGTTTTGGCCCAAGCTTCTTCTTCAGCTTATCCACTTTCCCGCTGTCCATGTAGTCATTGACCATCATATCCACCTGGTCCGTCTTGCCGGCACCCGAATCCAGAATACCTGCAATCCTCTTTTGTGAATGGACCGCCATGACAACAAACATGCCTCCCAGAAAGCTGGCGGCAATCGTGAAGACTGTCTTATTGAACATCGGTAGAGGCAATATATCCATGAAATTGAGAACCGCAAGCATAAGCAGCCCGCCCCCTAGAATCCAAAGGACGACAGCACTTGACCTCATCTCATCCGCCTTTCCTTTCACATCCAGGTTCTCCGTCTCATAGGCATCGAAAAAGTAGTTATCCTCCTCTTCTTCATCGCTCATATGTTCCCTGACATAAACCTTCAGATACGCTGCAGCATCGGCAATCTGGTTTTCGCTGACATAAATCAGGACACCCTCATTATCCTCTTCCAAAGTTCTTTCAGTAATTGATGAATAATCCAGATATTCAAGCAGCTCGTCAAGGTCCGCACGCTTCACCTTGATCAGCGGCCTCATGGCGACTGCATTCTCTTCATCGTCCACCAGGGGTACGTGACATTCAGCACATTCCGTGACTCCCTGTTCATATTCGCTCTTGCATTCAGGACACCATGGCATATTCCAATCCTCCTCTTAAAAGATATACATATTCTATTGAATATTATATAATATTTTCAAAGATGAGAAAAGGAGAATAAATATGAATCCCAACTGGAACCTTGATAATCTATATACCTCTTTCCAGTCCGAGAAACTGATAAGTGACCTTTCCGACCTGGATAGAATGGTTTTGGATATGAACACCTTCGCAGAGGACTGCTTTAAGCCGGGTACAGATATTGAGAATACACTGGCGTCCTACTGCAGGAAAATGGATGATCTTGAATCGCTGATGAGCCAGATTTACAGCTATGGCCACCTGACTTATGCCGTCGATACAAAAAACAGCGAGGCCATAAAACTTGTCGACCGTATTGAAAACATGAAGCCTTTGCTGGCACCCGTCTACACAGCTTACCGGCGGTGGCTGGAAACAATAGACAACCTGGACGATATTTTAAGCAGCAGCGATGCTTGCCGTCCCTATGCCTTTGCCGTCAAAGAAGAGAAACGCAAAGCAGAACACCTGCTGAGTGATGCTGAAGAAGTCCTTTTGGCAGCCCTTGAAAATACCGGCTCAAGCGCTTGGAACAGGCTTCAGGATGCCACCATATCCTCTCTCACAGCAGCCTATGATGGGAAGCAAGTTCCGATAGCAGTCATCAGAAGCCTGGCCAACGATCCCTCGGCGGAAGTAAGAAGGAATGCCTACGAATCCGAATTGGCATCATATCAAAAAACCGAAGCCGTATCTGCAGCCTGCCTGAACGCCATCAAGGGTGAAGTGCTGACAGTTGCAGAAAAAAGAGGCTACAAAAGCCCTCTTGATATGACGCTGGAAGCATCCAGAATGGACAGCGAAACACTGGACGCTATGTTTAACGCAATCGAGGAATACCTCCCTGTTTTCAGATCCTATCTCAAGAAAAAAGCACATATGCTTGGTTATAACGGCGCCCTTCCGTTCCACTGCCTTTTCGCACCTGTCGGCGAAATGAACAGAACCTTCACCTTGGAAGAAGCATCCGACTATATCGTTGAGCAGTTCAGTGGTTTCAGCGACAGGCTTGGCGCCTTCGCAAGAAATGCTTTCGACAGTCGATGGATTGACGGGGAGCCACGTGAAGGAAAAGTCTCCGGTGCCTTCTGCAGCAACCAGCACCGGATCGGTGAAAGCAGGATCATGGCCAACTTCACAGGTACCTTCAACGATGTGACAACCCTGGCACATGAACTTGGTCACGGCTACCACGGCGACTGTCTTAAAGACGAACTCTATGCAAACAGCAATTATCCCATGCCCCTTGCAGAGACTGCATCCATTTTTGCCGAAACCATCGTACTTAACGCTGCTCTGGAAACCGCAACACCTGGCGAGAAACTCACTTTGGTAGAAAATGCGGTGATGAACGCCACCCAGGTGATTGTCGACATCTACAGCCGTTATCTGTTCGAATCCGCTCTTTTTGAAAAAAGGAAAGAAGGCGCCCTGTCTGTAGATGAACTTAAGGAGCTGATGCTGGATGCCCAGCGCAAGGCCTATGGCGAAGGCCTCGACCAGGAAAAGCTCCACCCTTACATGTGGGCTTGCAAACCCCACTACTATTATGCGGGCTACAATTTCTACAACTTCCCCTATGCCTTTGGCCTTCTATTTGCCAAAGGCCTCTATGGCATCTATCTGAAGGAAGGAGACGACTTCATTCCAACGTATGACAGGCTGCTAAAAGCAACAGGCCAAAACAACGTCGCCGATGTCTTGGCCCTGGCAGGATTCGATGCCCACAAACCGGATTTCTTCCGAGAATCACTGGAAGTAATCAGAAAGGACATCGACTATATTCTGTCTGTTTGATATTCTGTCAGAAGCACTGTGACAGTGCTTCACTGACGCTCGTTACACCTATAATCTTCATACCGGCATATTCTTTGCCGATTTTCTTGGCATTGGCGGCAGGCAGGATGCAGGTTTCAAATCCCATCTTAGCCGCTTCTGCAATACGTTTGTCGCTCTGGGAGACTGCTCTCACTTCTCCTGTTAGGCCGACTTCTCCAAACAGGATTGTCTTTCCAACGACAGTCCTGTTTTTGTAGCTGGAGGCAAGTGCTGCCGTCAAAGCAAGGTCCAGAGCCGGTTCGGTCACCTTCATACCCCCTGCAATATTGACATAGCAGTCATATCCGCCCCACAGCATACCCAGTTTCTTTTCCAGCACGGCAATCAGCATGTTAATTCTATTGGTGTCGGTGCCGTTGGCTGTCCGTCTTGGCATGTTGAAGGTGGTTGAGCTCGCCAGCGCCTGAACTTCGACGAGAAGCGGCCTGGTACCTTCCAGACAGCAGGTGATGACTGAACCCGGTTCCTCATTCGGTCTTCCAGCAAGCATGAATTCAGAAGGATTGGCGACTTCAGCCAGCCCTGAATCCATCATTTCAAATAGACCGATTTCATTGGTTGACCCGAACCTGTTTTTAACTGCACGAAGCACTCTGTACGCATGGGTTCTCTCACCTTCAAAATAGAGAACCGTATCGACCATATGCTCCAGCACCCTCGGTCCGGCGATGGCGCCGTCTTTCGTCACATGACCGATGATAAACGTTGCAATCCGAAGGCTCTTGGCAATTCGCATCAGCCTGCCTGTCACCTCCCGCACCTGGGAGACACTTCCCGGCGCCGATTCAATGGTTTCGCTGAACACAGTCTGAATCGAGTCGATGATCAGCACATCCGGCTTGAGATTGCCTATGGCATTCTCCACCAACTGGAGGGATGTCTCCGAATACAGGTAGACATTCTCCCCGTTCGCGCCCAGTCGGCTGCCCCGTATCTTGATCTGCCTCAGAGATTCCTCTCCGGATATATAGAGGACTTTGGCGCTCTGGTCCGAAAGCTTCTGGCACACCTGAAGCAGCAAAGTCGATTTTCCGATGCCCGGGTCGCCGCCTACAAGGACAAGCGATCCCTCAACAATACCGCCGCCCAGCACCCTGTCAAATTCTGAAATGCCCGTCGTCCTTCGGAGATCTTCATCGACAGAAATGGTATGCAGCGGCTTCACTGTTTCCTTTATTTTATTCAACAACGGGGAGCCGCTGTCTTTGACATGCCTGCTCCCCGTTACTTTTAGTTCTTCAACAAATGTGTTCCATGAGCCGCAGCCGGAGCACTGACCTTCCCACTTGGGGACTTCGGTACCACACTCGCTGCAGACATAGACTTTCTTCGTCTTCGCCATATTATGCGCGCTTGACTTCCACTTTCTGGATGCCGGACTCGAAATCAACGTTGAATGTCATCTTGCCGGCCAGGTTGGACTTCACCTTGCCTAGCAGTACATCGCTGATCAATATCTTGTATTCCTTGCCTGCTTCAAGCTCAACCGTAATCTGTGCATCCTCGATGCCTTCTACATTAAAGACGACACCAGTATCTGTCAAGGCCAGGTTGTAGACAGAAGTACCCGGTTCAGATTCATACAGCAGACGCCCATTGCGCTCAAGCTTGGTCATCTTCTTGAATGTCTTTACCTTGTACATGTCCCCTTCCACTTCAAAATCCTGTATTTTACGTTTCGTTTCCATCATATGGTTCCCGAAACTTATGGTGTTGTTGTCCTCCACCCTGATAAGCTCTTCAACTCCAGCCATTAGATTAACCTCCTAAATAAAATTATTATTTCCATTATATAGCATATGGGTACTAAATGCTAGTGTTCATCCTTTGTTGGGTTCAAAAGTCAGCTTGTCCTCTTTAAAATCGATAATGACATGGTCGCCACTGGTGATCTTCCCGTCCAGAAGCTCTTCTGCCAGCTTGTCCTCAATACGTGACTGCATCGCCCGCTTCAGCGGCCTAGCGCCGTATGCCTCTTCATAACCTTCCCTGACAATATAGTCTACGGCAGGATCTGTCATTTCCATCGTAATGCTGATATTTTCATGCATTCTCTTTGTCAGCTGTTTGAAAAGGATGCCGACGATTTCCCTGATATTCTGCTTCGTCAAGGCATGGAAGACAATCATCTCGTCGATCCTGTTCATGAACTCTGGCCGGAAAATCTTCCTCACTTCAGCCATGACGTTCTTCTTCATGTCCTCATAGGTCTTTTCTTCGCTGTTGTCCGAGGCGAAGCCCAGTTTCTTCGGCGCGATGATGTCTCTGGCGCCTGCGTTGGAAGTCATGATGATAACCGTATTCTTGAAGTCCACACGTCTGCCATGTGCATCGGTAATATGGCCGTCATCCAGAACCTGCAGCAGGATGTTGAACACATCCGGATGGGCCTTTTCAATCTCGTCGAAAAGCAGCACACAATACGGACGGCGTCTGATCTTTTCGCTCAACTGGCCGCCTTCATCGTAACCCACATAACCCGGAGGCGATCCTATCAGTTTGGAGACGCTGTGCTTTTCCATGTATTCTGACATATCCACACGAATCAGTGCAGATTCATCACCAAAAAGCGCCTCGGCAAGGGCCTTGCTCAGCTCCGTCTTGCCCACACCTGTAGGGCCCATGAAAAGGAATGAACCTACCGGCCGCTTCGGATCCTTTAGTCCTACCCGACCGCGCCTGATGGCTTTCGACAGGGCGATCACTGCATCTTCCTGTCCGACGACTCTTTCGTGAAGGACATTTTCAAGATTCTTGAGGCGCTCGCCTTCCTCTTCGGTAAGTTTTTTGATGGGTATACCTGTCCAGCCGGAAATAATGCCAGAGACCTCTTCTTCGTCCACCACCTGGTCAGCCATGTTGTTCTTGGCTTCCCATGCCAGCTTCGCTTCATTCAGCTCATTCTGGATCGCCTGCTGCCGCTGCTTGATTTCACCGGCCCGCTCATAGGCCTCTTCCTTGATTGCAGCCTCTTTTTCCTCGTCCAAGGCTTCGACCTGTTTCTCCATTTCGTTGATGTCCGGAGGGGCTGTAAATGTGCTCAGCCGTACCTTGGAGGATGCCTCGTCGATGACATCAATCGCCTTGTCCGGAAGGAATCTGTCTGAAATGTACCTGTTTGACAGCTTAACCGCCGCCTCAAGGGCCTCGTCAGTGATTTTTACATGATGATGGTCCTCGTATGCACTCCGGATGCCCTTCAGAATCTCTATCGCTTCCTCTTCCGTCGGCTCAGCCACCTGTACCGGCTGGAACCTTCTTTCAAGGGCAGGGTCCTTCTCGATGTATTTCCTGTACTCTTCCATCGTCGTGGCGCCAATCAGCTGCATTTCCCCTCTTGCAAGGGAAGGCTTCATGATGTTCGATGCATCGATGGCACCTTCTGCCGCACCGGCTCCGACGATTGTATGGATTTCATCGATAAACAGCAGGACATTGCCGTCCTGGATAATCTCGCCGATGGCTTTCTTAATTCTTTCCTCAAACTCGCCCCTGTATTTGGATCCTGCCACCATAGCAGACAGGTCAAGGGCTACGACACGCTTGTTCTTGATGGTTTCCGGGACGTTTCCGGAGATGATCTTCTGGGCAAGGCCTTCAGTAATGGCCGTCTTGCCCACACCGGCTTCACCAATGAGGCAGGGGTTGTTCTTCGTCCGCCTGCTTAGAATCTGGATGATTCTGTCGATTTCCTTTTCCCTGCCAATAATCGGGTCAAACTGGCCCTCTTTCGCCATTTGTGTCAAGTCGCGGCTGAACTGGTCAAGGGTTGGTGTCGCACTTTCCTCTGTCTTGCCCCCTACATTCGGAGTCAGCTTAGGATTGCCGGTTTCCTCGCCAATGGATTTCAGAAGTTCATGGTAAATCTTCTGTTTGGAAACGCCCATTAGCTCAATCAGCCTTGTGGCCATGGAATCTGACTCCCTTAGCAAGGCAATCAGGACATGCTCCGTACCGATCATCGTCGTATTCATCCTGGCCGCTTCCTGGCCGCTCATCTCCAGCACCCTTCTCACCCGTGGCGTCATGCCTGCAGGCTCCTGTATCTGAACCGGATTAACGGCAATCAGTTCCTTGATCTTATCGTACACCACATCATAAGTGATGCCCTGTCTGATCAGGGTTCTGCCTGCTACACCGTCTGCCTGCTTGATAAGTCCAAGAAGCAGGTGCTCAGTACCTATATAATTGTGTCCCAGTTCGATGGCTATTTCCCTGGAGAGGTTGATCGCCTCCTGGGCTTTGTCTGTAAATCTGCTCATCCAATCGCCTCCTTATTGTAGTTCAGGCATCTGTTGTCTCATGTAGTTCGCTCTGGCCACATCCCGCTCTTCGATGCTCATCGTGCGGCTGTTGATTACCTGCAGGTTGGCCGGCTGTATGGTTGTCATTAGTTCAAAACTATTGAAATGATAGTCGCCTTCGGGATTCAAGATGCCGAGCTCGAAACCAAGTTTTACATCGGACAGCAATGTCATTGCTTCTTTGACCGACAGCATCCTGGCGTTTTTCAAGATTCCATAGGACCTGAAAACGGCGTCTTCGAACTGGAGTCTTCTTTCATCCAGAAGCCGGGTTCTCAAATTCAGTTCCTGTTCCATGATCTGCCTTGTCACAGCAGTCAGGTTGTCAATTGTCTCCTGCTCTGTCATTCCCAGTGTTACCTGATTGGAAATCTGGTAAAAGCTGCCTTGGGCTTCGGAGCCTTCTCCATAAATACCCCTTACCGTCAGCCCGAACTTGCCTATGGCGTCCAGGATGCTTTGGAGCTGTCCCGTCGTTTCCAGCGCAGGCACGTGAACCATGTAGGAAGCCCGAAGGCCGGTACCGACGTTGGTTGGACAGGTAGTCAGATAGCCGTATTGCTGATGGTATGCGTATTCCAGCTTCTCCTCAAGCAGGTCGTCTATCTCATTGGCATGCTTCATGGCAGTGGACAAATCCATGCCGCAGGCCATTGTCTGGATTCTCAAATGGTCTTCCTCGTTGACCATGATGCTGACGCTCTCGTCCTTGGCAAGCAGGAGGGCGGTCGGGCAGGTCATGTTGAGGAATCTGGGACTGATGCAGTGGTGCTCCATAAGCGCGATCTTCTCGAGCTGGGAGCGTTCTTTCATGTTGATGATGTCAAAAATGTCCCGCATGTTGTCGTTGGCCACGAGCAGCGCTTCGTTCACCATGGCAATCAGTTTTTCTCCTTCGTCCTTTTCAATGCGGTTCGGGAAATTGAAAGACTTGAGGTTCCTCGCAAGACGGATCCTGCTGGAAACGACCACAGCCTGGTCTGTTGCACATTGGCGGCTGTACCATTTACTCATCCTTTTCACCTTCCTCGCGCAATTCCTTCAGCTTGTCCCTAAGTTCAGCAGCCCTCTCGAAATCCTCTTCCATGATTGCGATTTTGAGTTCGCTGTCGAGCTGCCTGATCATGTTGTCACGCTTCAGGTCGATATCCAGCTTGCCTGGGCGCTTGCCAGTATGCTGGGTGCTGCTTTGGATGCGTTTCATGATGACTTCTAAATAATCCTTGAATGTGTCATAGCAGTCGGCGCACCCCAGTTTGCTGGTTTTCCTGAAGTCCGCCAATGTCATGCCGCAAGTCGGACAGGATATGGATGCGTTCTTCACGTTTGGTGGTCTGTTGGTGTTTTCGAGCAGTCCGCTCAGGAATTTCTGGAATGATTCATTTTTATCAAAAAAGAATGTATCGCTTTCCTTGGCACATTGCTCACAAAGGTGCATTTCAATCTTTTCGCCGTTTATTATTTGGGTCACAAAGACCGTCGCTTCATTTTTATGGCATTTTTCACATTTCACGGCAATCCCTCCATTCCGGAACTTTCCGCTGATAATAGTACATGTCGATAACATACAAAATTATATGCTCTCTGACAATATTATTATATCATACCCTGTCGTCAAGAAAAAACAAAAAGACCTCCAATTATATTTGAAGGCCTTCCTTTGTTTAAGTATCTATCTTGCCATAGCGGATTTCTTGACTGTTCTGAATGCAGCTGCCACTGCCGGTACTGCGACGATGATGGCTGTTGCCACGCCTTCCACGCCGATGTAGGAAATGTTGTACCATGCGGAGTAGACCCAGGGGTTCCAACCTTCAGGTGCATAGGATGCGAAGAAGATGATGCCTGACAGAAAATGGGCAACAAACCTTCCCAGGCAGCCGACGATGACGCCTTTCAGCAGTCCATTTTCCTGGTTTGTGAACAGCCCCGACAGGCCAAGTGCAGCAAATGCAATCGGATAGTCAAGGAGCAGCTGAATCGGATGCATGACCCACCCGCCGATGAGCAGCTGGAAAAGTCCGTAGACAGCGCCCACGATGACGCCTGAGCGCACACCGAAAAAGTAACCGATGACGATGATGAAAAGCATGCTGAACGGTGTCACTGTTCCGCCTTGTGGCATTGCAAACAGCTTGATCTGTGAAAGAACAGTTGCTGCAGCGATGGCAAGGGCAGAATAAGTCAACGTCTTGACACTGATCTGCGTCTTGTTTCTGCTCTTTGACGAGACAGCCAGCAGCAAAAGTATGATGGCGGCCAAGGCGATGATCACCTGTCCAAGTGTTGTTGTGATGACATTCTGCAAGTCACCGCTTGCAAGTGCTTCACGAAAAGAACTTAACATAAAAAACCTCCTAGCGTTTGATCGCAGGAGCATTAACTGAAAGTTTCACTTCCCCGCACAGCATTGCCCGCGCGGGTAAAAAGGGTCAGTTAATACTTTCTCAGCCGATAGCCGGCTCCCCCAGCGAATTGTAAGCTAATGATACATCAGCAGACAGGCTCTGTCAATGGGTGCCGGGGATAGGGAGGGGATGCCGGGGAGGAAATGTTTTCCTCCCCGGCATCCCCTCCCTATCCCCGGCACCTTCTTATTCAACAACAACCGCTGTTCCGGAAGCCGTCACCATGAGCATGTTGTTGCCCTGCCCAAGCACTTCATAATCCACATCTACGCCGACAACGGCGTTGGCACCCATCTGTCTCGCTCTTGCTTCAAGTTCCCTAATTGCATTTTCCCTGGCTTCAATGAGTTCCCCTTCATAGGATCCCGACCTGCCGCCGAAGAAATTCGTCAAACTTGCCGCGAAATCCTTGATGAAATCGACGCCTGCAATGACCTCGCCAAAAACGATGCCCTTGTATTCCTTGATTGCCTTGCCTTCAATACCTGGTGTTGTCGTAATAATCATCGAATGTCCTCCTTTGTTTGTGGGTGCCGGGGAGTAAAACATTCCCTCCCCGGGAGGGAATGTTTTACTCCCCGGCATCAATATCATGTAAAAAGTATCAAGCTCGTTGCCATAACCACCATCCCGCAGATGAGACCGATGATGGCCACATGGTGTTCACCGTATTTTTCCGCAGACGGCAGAAGTTCATCCAGCGATACGTAGACCATGATGCCCGCGACAGCCGCAAAAATCAAACCGAACAGTGTCTCTGTGAATATCTGTCTCAGCAGGAAGAAGCCCACCAAAGCGCCAAAAGGCTCTGCCAGACCCGAAAGAAATGACAGAGTAAAAGCCTTGCGCCTGCTTCCAGTTGCATAGTAGACTGGAACAGAAATAGCTATCCCCTCCGGGATATTGTGGATAGCAATGGCAATCGCAATGCCGATTCCAAGAGCCGGCTCCTGGATTGCCCCAAAGAACGTAGCAAGTCCCTCAGGGAAATTATGTATGCTGATTGCAATTGCCGAGAAAAAGCCCATCCTCAGGAGATGGCTATTGTTGTAACTGGTAATGTCATCCATCTCTTTCACATCATGCATCTCATGGGGATTTTCCACATTCGGCACCAGGTTGTCTATTAATGCCATAATCGCAATACCGGCGAAAAAAGCAACCGTCGTTACCAAATAACCCTGTTTCGGTCCGTAAATATTGACCAGCGCCGTCTTTGCCTCCGGAATGATTTCCATAAAAGAAACGTAAACCATGACACCCGCAGAAAAGCCAAGTGCCGCCGCCAGAAACCGCTTGTTGGTCTGTTTGGTGTAAAACGCCAGAGCGCTGCCGATACCTGTAGAGAGGCCTGCAAGCAGCGTCAGCGAGAAAGCGATCATTAATTTGCTGAATTCAATATCTGTAGCCATCTATGTCTCTCCTTCTAATTAATGAATGTCCATATACCCTAAGTCTAGACGATTATGGCCATTTGCTCAAGACGAACTTTCCTTGAACACACAAAAACAGCGCATCATCCACAACATCACTGTGTTTGATACACTGTTTCCTCAAACGCTGCTTACAGCATCATTGACTTTATTCGATCCTCCAAAACATCCGGCTCAGCAATCATCAGCATTTCAGCCAAACGGCTTTCGGCCAGCGTTACATCCGTCTCAGCTGCTCTCTTCCTGGCTTTCAGCACCAACCTCGGCGCCATGCTCAGCTCATCAAGGCCCATGGCCAGGAATATCGCCTGCAAATCCAGATCGCCGGCAGCCGATCCGCACATCCCAACCGGAATGCCTGCTTTGTGGGCATTTTCCACTGTCATATGTATCAGCCTTAGCAAGGCAGGGTTGTAGGGCGTATAGAGTTCCGCAATATGGGCATTCATCCTGTCAACCGCCACTGTATATTGGATGAGATCGTTCGTTCCAATGCTGAAGAAATCCACTTCCTTAGCCAAAAGATCGGAAACAAGCGCGGCCGCAGGCACCTCGATCATAATGCCATACTGGACTTTTTCACTATATGCAATCCCATCATCAGACAGTTCCTTCTCAAGTTCACGTACAATCCCTTTTGCCATCCTCAGTTCCTGGACGCTGGATATCATAGGAAACATCACTTTCAAGTTTCCGTGGACACCCGCCCGCAGCAAAGCTCTGAGCTGGGTTCTGAAGACATCCTGTTCTTTCAGACAGTAACGGATCGCCCTATAGCCAAGAAACGGATTCATTTCCTCTTCCATATTCAGATAAGGTACTTTTTTATCTCCACCAATATCCATCGTCCGTATGATGACCGGCTTTCCGCCCATCGCTTCAAGCACCGTTCTGTAAGCAATATATTGCTCCTCTTCCGAAGGTGCAGTCTTTCTATCCATGAACAGGAATTCGCTCCTGAAAAGTCCTATACCGTCCGCATCATTCTCAATCACATTCTTAAGGTCGTCGGGCGAAGCGATATTGGCGGCCAGTTCCACTTTTCTGCCGTCCAGTGTGAGCGATTCTTTCCCTTTATAAGCCTTCAACAGCTCACTTTCCTGTTCAATCTCTCCGATTTTCGACCTGTATAGTTCGATTTCGACTTCCGATGGATCAAGTATTATATCACCTGAACCGCCATCGACAATGACTGTCGCACCTTTCATGAAACCTTCAAGTGCCTTTTTACCCACACCCATCACCGCCGGAATGCCGAGCGAATTGGCGATAATGGCCGCATGTGATGTGCTGCCTCCAATCGCAGTCACAATACCCTCAATATTCTCAGGTATCAGCTGCGCTGTATCGGACGGTGTCAGATCCTCAGCTGCAAGCACTGTTCCTGAAGGCAATTCGGACAATTTGAAAGCCTCTTCATTTCGAAGCAGCCTGATTACCCTTCTGGCAACATCCCGGATGTCATGTGCCCGTTCCTGCATGTATTCACTTTCAAGCTTTTCAAACATCGCTGCCGTGTTTTCCGATTCTTCATATACTGCTGATTCAGCACTTACCTTCTCCTTCTTCAGAAGATTTCTGATTGCCTCCTGCCAGATTTCATCTTGGACCATCAACAAATGCGCCTGAAAAATCATGGCATTTTCCTCTCCAAGAACCTCTCTTTTTTCATTATAGAGACGTTCAAGTTGGTCGGCTGCATCTGCAAATGCCTCATCCAGCTTCAGAATCTCCCCTGCGATATCGGTAACCTCATTCTTTTCGATTACGGACGCCGATTCAAGCACTGCCAGTTTGCCTATGCCGATACCCTGTGAGACAGCCAGGCCTTTTACTGCGCTGCCCATCAGGCCACATCTCCTTCAATGATAGATGCAATCCGTTTCCCTATCATACCATCCTCATCGTCTTCCACGTCGACCAGCACAACATCGCCGAACAGCACGCCCATGCTGATCAAATTGATAATCGACTTTGCATTGTATCTTAATTCATTCTTTATCAGAAATACACCGCCTGCATGTTTTTGTGCTATTTCGGCAATTTTTCCAGCCGGTCTTGCATGAAGGCCATTTACATCTTTAACAACCACTTTCATCGCTCGAACCCCCTATTTCATAACCACTTTTGCTGCCGGACCGGAACCTGTCATACCTTTTTCCACGTTGACAGCCTTGATTTTCTCGCCATTCGTAAAAACAACCGGGGTAACAGATGGTTTCCCTTTTTCTTCCAGATATGCCAAATCCACTTCAACGATGACATCGCCAGCCTTTACCTCGCCTCCGGGTTCGGTAATTCTTTTAAATCCGTCACCCTTCAGTTCCACTGTATCGATGCCTATATGGACCAGCACTTCGAGACCTTCGTCTGTCACTACGGCAAAAGCGTGGTTGGTTGGAAATATCTGGACCAGCTTGCCCGAAACAGGCGCCTTCACACTTCCATCTGTGGGTTTTACAGCAAAACCGTCACCCAGCATCTTTTGGGAAAATGCCGGATCCGGTACTTCTGTCATTTCGATAATTTCGCCATTCATAGGTGATAGTACCTGAATCTCCTTGTTCTTCTTGAAAAATCCCATATCTCATACTCCTTTCGCAGCTGCCTCATCTACTATAACGGTCACATTCGGGTGCAGTTGAAGAACTGAAGCCGGCAGTTCAGGTGTGATTTTTCCGTGGACCATTCCTGCTACGGCCTGCGCTTTCTCTGCTCCAGTGGCCAGTAAAATGATACCTCTAGACTGCATGATTGTTTTGACGCCCATTGTAATGGCATAACGTGGCACTTCATCGATTGAATCAAAAAATCTCGCATTGTCACTGATTGTCTGCTCATCCAGTTTTATTTTGTGTGTCATGGCCTCGAATTTGATATCCGGTTCATTGAAACCGATATGGCCATTCCTGCCAATACCGAGAACTTGAAAATCGATGCCCCCTGCTGCCGCAATCATCCTGTCGTATTTCTCGCATTCCTCTTCGATGTCCTTGGCCATTCCAGATGGAATATGGTGGTTTTTCTCCTTGATGTCGATCCTTCCAAAAAAATTCTTTTTCATAAAATAGGCGTAGCTTTCTTCATGGCTGGGTTCCAAACCAATATATTCATCCAGATTGAATGTAACCACATCCTTGAAACTTATCATGCCTTCCTTGTAGAACTTTACGAGCTCATCGTACATGCCGATTGGCGATGAACCCGTTGCCAGTCCCAGCACTGTTTCAGGTTTTTGCAGAATCTGACCGACCACCATATGAGCGGCTTTTCTGCTCATTTCCAAATAGTCTTTAACGACTATGATATTCATGATTTTCCTCCATTGTATACTTCCCGTCCATCGATAAAGACGCTTACTATATTCAATTCCTCATCCAACATCACAAGGTCCGCAGTCTTTCCTTCTTCTATGCTGCCCACCCTGTCAAAGATTTTCAGTTTCTTTGCTGGATTTACCGACATCATCCTGATGATTTCATAGAGCTCGAATCCGGTATCCTCAACCATATTCCTAAGCGCCTTGTCCATCTTGTGTATACTTCCCGCAATCGTTCCATCATCCAGCCGGCAAGCCCCATCAGCAACCGTTACACTCTGTCCGCCAAGATCATAATGTCCGTCCGGCAAGTAATTCGCCCTGATAGCATCTGTTATCAGCACTGTCTTCTCCACTGTCTTGATCCTTATGAATGGATCCACAAATTCCGGGTGGATATGGATTCTGTCGGTGATGATATCCAGGCTGAAGGGCTTTGCCAGCACGGCGCCGATGACACCTGGCTTCCTATGGTGAAGTCCAGTCATGGCATTGAAACAATGCGTGACATGTGTGACACCTTCGTCATACGCCTTGCAGGCAGTCTCAAAGTCGCTCCCTGAATGGCCGATACTGAGCAAGATGTCTTTGTTCCTGATTCCCTTAATAAATGAGAAGTCTTCATCCATTTCCGGCGCAAGTGTAATCATCTTGACCACATCCTCATACTTGCCCACCCATTCTTCTGAAGGTTTCTGGATAAATGTCTCGTTTTGGGCACCTTTGAATGCCGGGTTTATAAATGGACCTTCAAGATGAACACCCAACAGGCGGGCGCCTTTATGCAGCTGTCCCATATACTCTCTGGTTGCCTCAAGCGACTTCTCGATAGCCTCCTGCTGCATTGTCATTGTCGTTGCAAGAAACGAAGTTGTGCCGCTCTGTACTATGGCATCAGCGATGGTCTCAAGCGATTCCACCGTTCCGTCCATGACATCGGCTCCCATGGAACCATGAATATGTATGTCGATAAATCCCGGGGCGATATAACCGTTAAAGTGAATGACCTTCATCTTTTCATCCTTCAGTATCTCCTCGGGCACGATTTTTACAATCGTGTCCGAAAAGACGATGGCATGCCCTGACAGGATTTTATCTTCAAGTATGATTTTTGCTCCTTTGATTACTTTCAGTTCATCCATTGACTTGACTCCCCTCACATTCTGACTGTTATTGCTTGTGGATGTTCTTTAGTTCTGCTGCTATCAGCTCTGCATACGTACCGACAACAACCTGAACATTCTTTTTATTTGGCTTCAGTATGCCTGCAGCTCCCAGCTTTTTGATTGCCTGCTCATCAATGGCACTTGAATCTTTCAAAGTCAATCGAAGCCTCGTGATGCACGAATCGATCTCTTCGATATTTTCTTTGCCGCCAAGCGCCACATAGTAGTCTTTCGCTACCGTAGAAATACCTTCACCTTCAATCAGGCTGTCGCTTGCTTCGGCAACTTCATCCATTCTTCCAGGTGTCTGGATATCGAATTTGGCAATGATCACCCTGAATGCCACGTAGTAGATGGCAGCAAATGCAAGGCCGACAGGAATAAGAAGCAGTCCGTTTGTTGCAAGGTGCATGTTAAGCACATAGTCTATCAGGCCGGCAGAGAATCCGAATCCGTGCAGGATGCCAAGCATCTGTGTGACAGCAAGGGACAGACCCGAAAGGACTGCATGCACGGCATAAAGACCCGGTGCGATGAATACAAACAGGAATTCAATCGGTTCAGTAATACCTGTAAGGAATGATGTAAACGCGATGGAAATGAACATACCAGCTACTGCTTTTTTGTTTTCCTTTTTAGCCGCATGGTACATGGCCAGGCAAGCTGCCGGAAGGCCGAACATCATGACCGGATAGAAACCTGCCATATAGATCCCGGCAGTCGGATCGCCTGCGAAATATCTCCAAAGGTCGCCGTTGACAACTGTGCCGGCTGCGTCAGTAAAAGATCCGATTGTGAACCAGAAGATCGAGTTCAGTACGTGATGAAGTCCAACAGGGATCAGCAGACGGTTTCCAAAACCGAATATGAAGGTTCCAAGAGGCCCTGCGCTGCTGGCTGCGTTACCCATTGCATCAATGCCGTTCTGTATGGAAGGCCATATGTAGCCGAAGAGTATGCCAACTGCGACCGCTGCAAAGGATGTGATAATCGGAACGAAACGCTTGCCTCCGAAGAAAGCCAGGAATTCCGGTAGTTTTATGTTATGGAATTTGTTGTATAGCCCACCTGCTATAATACCCATTACCATACCGACCATAACGCCGGTATTTATATCCGGATTGATGACTGTATAAACATTTTTTGCCACAAGAACACCGACTGCGCCTGCAAGAGCAGCTGCGCCATGATTTTCTTTTGCAAGTCCAAGTGCGACACCTATGCCGAACAATAGATACAAGTTGTCGAAAATACCCGCTCCAGCCTTGAGCATTATATCGGCCAGAAGACCTTCTATGCCAGGTACCCCGGCGCCAAGTCTCAACAGAATTGCGGCGGCCGGCATGATAGCGATTGGCAGCATTAATGCTTTACCCACTTTTTGCAGTTTCCCAAAGAAAGCTGTCATTTAAGATTCCTCCTGATAATTTGAATTGAATTTCATAATGGTTACCCTTTATCTTGACGGCCGCGCGCTGACCGTAAGCATCTTGTTACTTCGTTCTGAGTCTTTCGATATGAATCGCCATAAAGGCAAGTTCGTCATCGGAAACAGGCTTGTTCAGTTCCTTTTCGATTTTTTCCTTCAATTTCATCGCTATCCTGACTGATTCCTTCAATTCCTTCATCAGAGTGTCGAGTATTGGATTGACAATCATCTTCCCTTGATCGACTCTTTCGATTGTACTCCTGAGATGATGGACCAGACGTGAATAGGTGAAATCGTTTTCAAGTTTTATGCCTAAGCTGTTTTCTATGATACCAGCCAGTTCCTTGATAAGCCTTGTGTTCTTTACTGACTCTTTTACGTCTACGTGATGTCGTGCAGCGTTCAGGTGGAGTGCTATGAAGCCGACTTCATCTTCTACAATATCGATCCCCATTGTCCTGGATATATTCTCTTTGGCCTCCAATCCGATCTTGAATTCCTCTTCATACAGAAATTTGATTTCATCCAGGAAAGGGTTGTGAATTTCCATTCCTTTTTTCAATCGCTCGATGGCAAAACTGATATGGTCTGTGAGCACAACATACAGCTGTGGGTTAAGCTCTCCCAGCTTTTTCTCGGCTTCCTCGATGATGTTCGTACACATGTACAGCATTTTTTTATCATACGCAAGAAATGCATTGTCAATGTCTGCCTTGTCGATGTCCACTTCTTGTCCAGGCTTCTTCCCGAAACCGATCCCTTTGCCGACCAGAATTTCTTCAGACCCGTTTTTCAGATTCTTGGCTTGTATGACATTGTTGTTAAGCACCCTGCTGACTGTGTACAGATTTTCCATCTTTATCCCACCTCTGTTTATTGATAAGGCCGAACTGATTGATTTCAGGAATCAAAAAAGGCATGAACACCCGCTTATTAAGCTAGTGGTTCATGCCTGATTTAACAGTAACACGCCGTGAATCTTTAATTGGTATATACCAATATTACATTAATTTCAGGCATTTGTCAAGAAATATATTCAATTTTATACAAACAGCTGAAAACGCCGCCCTTTTCCAGCCTTTCGATACCTGCCTTGTCCACCAGCCTGTGGTTTCCGTTCACAAAATCAGCAACTCCGTGCCACGGCTCTATACACAGAAAAGGCGCGTTGGGCGTCCAGATACCAAGATAGGGGAAATTTTCGAATACTACCATGATTGTGTCGCCTGATTTCCTGTTGAAAAGGCTCATAGCCGTCAGTGCCATACTGTCGAAAATCAACGTATCATTCTTGAACCAGTCGAAGTTCATATCGACCCTGTCACTGCTTTCGAAAACCTGAAACTTCTCTTTATAGAGCAAGCCCTTGTCTACATCCATTTTATAGGACGACAGGTCGACCGACTCCTCAGCCACCAGTACAGCATCCCCGGCATCCACATCCACGTTGAAAGCAGGATGGGCACCGATGGAGAAATACATGACGCCATCTGTCTTGTTCACGACTTTATAAGTGATCTCCACACCGTCTTCAATCAGCTGATAACCGACATGCAGCTCGAAGTCGAAGGGATACAGTTCTTTTGTTTCCTCGTCGCTGTTCAGCACAAGTTCGATACTGTCGTCATCCACGGACACAAGCTCGAATTCACGCCTTCTGGCAAGACCATGCCGGGGCAGCCTGTACTGCTTGCCTTTATAAAGATAGAAGCCGTCCTTCAGCCCGCCTACGATTGGAAACAACACTGGAGACTGACCGGTCCAGTACGCAGCGTCTCCCTGCCACAGCAATTCCCTTTTTTTGTCAATTGAATAAATGCTTGAAAGCTCTGCCCCCATGCTCTTCACTTTTATTGAAATCTTGTCGTTTTTCAATTCCCAGTTCATTTATCTCGCCTCATTTCTTAATACTTTCTTACCCCAGATCTGCATCGGATAGGATTCTGCCACCTCGCCTCCGTAGCTGATTTCCACCTCATTGCCATTTACGAAGCTCGTGTCGACACCTTTGGCAAAATCAGCATCCGACAGGTGGATGACATAAGGAGCACCCTCGCTGTCAATCAAAATATCCGTACCATTGACTTCCTGTACAATACCGACGATTGTCACGTCCTTATCGCCACACCCTGCAAGCAACAAAACAACCATCATAATCAAAGCAATCTTTTTCATGCTGACTTCGCCTCCTTACCTCCAAGCATATCACTTTCCTGGAATAAAAAAAAGCCAAGAGTTAGGAGTCTCTTGGCTTTCCGTAGGTATAATATAATTTGGAGAATCTCTCCAGTCTATATGGTATAAATAATCGCTACATGTAGTATACTATACTACGTATGCTGTGTCAAGCATGGAAGGTGTGCCAGGGGGACGGACCTTTTGGCACCGCTGCCAGGACAATAAACAAGCCGATGATTAAGTTTTTACACTGATCATCGGCCTGTTTACGATTGTCCATTGCGTGCCAAAAGGTCCGTCCCCCTGGCACACCCTATTTCTTTATTCCAATATCTGTCCTGAAATGCTTCTTATCGAAGTTAACTTCCTCGACCGCCGCATACGCTTTCGCTCTCGCATCGTCAATGTCGGCGCCAAGGGCGGTAACACCCAGTACACGGCCACCGTTTGTCACGTACTGGCCATCTTTAAGCGCAGTACCCGCATGGAACACGATGATATCGTCCTTCGCCTTCTGCTCCTCAAGACCCGAAATCGGATAGCCTTTCTCATAGGCAACAGGATAACCGCCGGAAGCCAGAACGACACAGACAGCCGCTTCATCCTTCCACTCAAGTTCAATCTCATTCAGACGGCCGTCGATGGCAGCCTCAAACACATCCAGAAGATCCGTCTTCAGCCTCGGCAGCACCACCTGCGCTTCAGGATCGCCGAAACGCGCATTGTACTCCAGCACCCGCATACCGTTTGGCGTCAGCATCAGCCCGAAGAAAATGATACCTGTAAAAGGGCGTCCTTCAGACTTCATCGCAGCAAGCGTCGGCTTGTAGATCGTCTCGATCGCTTCCGCATGCATCTCATCCGTATAGAACTTGCTCGGAGAGAAAGTGCCCATACCACCGGTATTGAGGCCCTCATCATTATCGTAGGCGCGTTTGTGGTCCTGGGCGCTCACCATCGGCAGTACCGTTTCCCCGTCGCAGAACGACAGGACGGAAACCTCAGGGCCAGTCATGAACTCCTCCACAACCAGCCTGTTGCCAGAATCGCCGAACTTCTTCTCAACCATGATATCTTCAACACCCTGGAGGGCATCTTCCTTGTTCTCGCAGATCAGCACACCTTTTCCAAGAGCAAGCCCGTCAGCCTTTAGCACCGTCGGATAAACGCAAGTCTCAAGATAAGCCTTCGCCTCATCCGCATCGGTGAACACCTCGTAGCCCGCCGTCGGTATATTGTACTTTTTCATCAGGTCCTTCGCGAAAACCTTGCTGCCCTCGAGAACAGCAGCGTTCTGTCTGGGTCCGAACACCTTCAGGCCTTCCGCCTCGAACCTGTCCACGATGCCAAGCATCAAAGGATCGTCCATGCCGATGACCGTCAGATCGATGGCGTTTTCCTTCGCCCATGCCGCCAGCGCATCCACATCCGTTGCACTAATAGGCACCAGTTCAGCAAGTTCGCCGATACCGGCGTTTCCTGGTGCGCAGTATATGTTTTCAATTCCAGGGCTTTCAGACAGCTTCCAGATAATGGCATGCTCTCTTCCGCCGCTTCCAACTACCAGTACTTTCATTCTACAATCCTTTCCCGTCCTGAATACAGACCCGTCCGCCTTCAATCTTCACAAGGCCCTTGCCTATCCAATCGATCGCCTGGGGCAGCAGAATCCATTCAGCCTCTTCCATAACACGTCGCTGAAGGGTTTCAGGCGTGTCGTCCTCAAGCACATCCACCGCCTTCTGACAGATGATAGGACCCGTATCCGTACCCTCGTCGACAAAATGAACCGTCGCGCCGGTCACCTTCACACCTCTTTCAAGGACACCTTCATGTACCCTTAGTCCATGGTAACCATCACCGCAAAACGAGGGAATAAGTGAAGGGTGAATATTGATGATGCGCCCTTCAAAGGCCTTGATGAAGCTCTCACCGAGAATCAGAAGATAACCAGCCAGAACAACAAGGTCCACTTCCATCGTCTTCAGATGGTTGATTAGGGCTTCATTGAAACCTTCTCTCGTGTCAAAACTGACAGGACTGATCCATGTGGCATCAATCCCGTGATTCGCTGCCCTTTCAAGAGCATATGCCTTTTTCCGGTTGCTGACCACCGTGACGATTTCTACATTCTCCAGCTGACCCTTGTCGATGCTGTCGATGATTGCCTGGAGATTGGTACCGCCGCCGGAGACCAAAACGGCAATTCTTAGCATATAACGACTCCTTCGCTGCCATCTTCAACAGTGCCAATGACATAGCCTTTTTCATAGACGGATGTAAGGGCTTTGAGCACCTTCTCCGCATCCTCCTCAGCGACTGCCAGGATCATGCCGATGCCCATGTTGAACGTATTGAACATGGATTTCTCCTCCATGTTGCCCATATCCTGAAGCATGTCGAAAATAGGCAGAACCGGCCAACTTCCCTTTGTAATCTTTGCCTGCGTGCCTTCGGGGAGCATTCTCGGAATGTTTTCATAAAAGCCGCCGCCTGTAATATGGCTGATGGCCTTGATTTTGACTTCTTTTTGAATCGCCTGAATTGCTTTCACATAGATCTTCGTCGGGCACAGAAGCTCCTCGCCCAGTGAACGCCCAAGCTGTTCCACATGCATATGCATTTTTTCTTCATTCGGTTCAATCAGTTTTCTGACCAGCGAGTAGCCGTTGCTGTGTATGCCAGAAGACGGAATCCCGATCAGCAGATCGCCAGCCTTGACAGTCGAACCGTCGATCATGTCCTTCTTGTCCACGATGCCCACAGCGAAACCGGCAATATCGTATTCGTCAGTAGGGTAAAAGCCCGGCATTTCAGCAGTTTCTCCGCCGATCAAGGCGCATCCCGACTGCCTGCAGCCATCGGCGATGCCGCTCACGATATTGGCAATCTTTTCAGGCTCATTCTTTCCACACGCAATATAGTCAAGGAAAAACAAAGGCTCGGCACCGGAGCAGATAATATCATTCACACACATGGCTACCGCATCGATGCCAATCGTATCATGTTTGTCAGTCAGAAAAGCGATCTTCAGTTTCGTACCGACGCCGTCTGTACCGGAAACAAGAATGGGTTCTTCCATCGTCTTGCCTGCCAACGAAAAGAGCCCGCCGAAACCGCCCAGATCGGTAACAACCTCCGGACGGTATGTTGTCTTCACATGTTCCTTCATCAGTTCGACAGATTTGTAGCCCGCTTCTACGTCTACGCCCGCCGCTTTGTAGTCTATTGACATCCTTTTACCTCCTCATCAAGCAGCTCCACAGGGTAGTCCCCGCTGAAGCATGCAGTACAGAAATCGCAACCGGCAGCTGGGCACGTGTTAAGCAGTCCCTCTTCGCTGATATAGCCCAGATAGTCGGCACCGATCAGCTTTCTCGTCTCTTCAATAGAATGGGTGCTCGCTACCAGATTCTTCCGTTCAGGTGTATCAATACCGAAATAACAGGAATACTTGACCGGTGGCGATGATATCAGCACATGAACCTCTTTCGCACCTGCGTCCCTAAGCAGATTGACAATTCTTTTGCTCGTCGTACCCCTGACAATGGAGTCGTCAATCATGATGACCCGCTTGCCGTCGATCTGGCTTCGGATTGGATTCAGTTTCAAATGGACGCCCATCTCGCGAAGCTCCTGGCTCGGCTGGATGAAGGTCCGTCCCACATATCTGTTCTTCATAAATCCGTCTACAAAAGGAATGCCCGATGCCTGGGCGTAACCCATGGCTGCTCCAAGACCTGAGTCAGGCACGCCGACCACGACGTCTGCATCGACAGGATGTTCCTTGAAAAGCGTCTCGCCGGCAAGGGCTCTCGCCGTATAGACTTCCTGTCCCTCGATGATTGAATCGGGACGTGCGAAATAGATATATTCAAAAATGCACATGGCTGATTTTTCAGCTGCAGGTGTCTGCATCGTTCTGACACCGCGCTTTGTATCCACGATGATGATCTCGCCTGGCTTGACATCCCTTTCAAGCTCAACACCAAGGGAGTCAAATGCGCAAGATTCGGATGAAAAGACAACCGAATTGCCTTTTCTTCCAATAACAAGCGGTCTCATACCAAGCGGATCCCTGGCAGCGATAACCTTATGCGGCGTCATGACAAGAAGAGAGAAAGCTCCCTTGATCTGGCCCATCACCTCGACAAGGGCATCTTCGATGTTGTTATACTTGATCCGCGCCCTTGAAAGAAGGGCAGCGATGACTTCCGAATCCGTCGTTGTCTGGAAAATGTGACCCTGGTCTTCAAGATCTTTCCTGATCGTGTCAGCATTCGTCAGGTTGCCGTTGTGAGCCAAAGCCATATGGCCCTTCGTGTATTTAAGCACCAGCGGCTGGGCATTTTCCGGCAGGCTGAAACCGGCTGTCGAATATCTGACATGGCCGATAGCCGCATGGCCCTTCAGATAGTCAAGGACCAGATCGTTGAATATTTCCGATACAGAACCCATCTCTTTCCTGAACAGGATCGTGCCATTGTTGTTAACAGCTATACCCGCACTTTCCTGTCCCCTGTGCTGCAGGGCGAACAGACCGTAATAAGTCATGCGTGCCGTATCGAAATCATCGAAGTTGCAAACGCCGAAGACGCCGCACTCTTCCTCCATTTTATCGTCTACCATGAAAACATTGTCTTTCTCGTTGTACATACGTTCCTCCAAAACCGGCTTATTCGCCAAGCAAGCGCTTCATGACTTCCTGATAAGCGCCTTCCACGTTGCCAAGGTCCCTTCTGAAACGGTCTTTATCCAGTTTTTCACCGGTCTTCGAGTCCCAGAATCTGCAAGTATCCGGTGAAATCTCATCGGCAAGGATGATCGTACCATCGGATGTACGGCCGAACTCGATCTTGAAGTCAATCAATTCGATACCGGCGGATGCAAGGTAGTCTGTCAGTACATCGTTCACTTTGAAGGCATAGGCAGCAATTGTATCCAGCTCTTCCTTCGTCGCAAGGTCAAGTGCATAGATGTGGTAGTCGTTGATCATCGGATCGCCCAGCTCATCGTTCTTGTAGCAGTACTCGAGCACGGTCTTGTCCATCTTGGTGCCTTCTTCAAGACCAAGACGTTTTGCCAGTGAACCGGCAGCGATGTTTCTGACGATCACTTCCAGCGGTACGATGGATACTTTTCTTACAACCGTCTCCCTGTCGCTGATTTCTTCCATAAGATGGGTCGGAACGCCAGCCTGCTCAAGAAGTTTCATCAAATGATTGGAAACCCGGTTGTTGATAGCGCCCTTTTCAGCGATGCTTCCCTTTTTCAGGCCATTGAAGGCAGTCGCGTCGTCTTTGTAGTCGACAATCAGTACATCCGGATCGTCGGTTGTGAATACCTTTTTCGCTTTGCCTTCGTATAGCAGGTCCTTCTTTTTCATGCGTTTCCCTCCAAATAGTTTTTATAGCCAAGGCTTTCCAGGTTTTCAGCCTTCTCTTCCACGCTCTTGCGCATTTCGTCTATAAAATCCGCCAGTCTCTTCGAAACCGCATCATCACTGGTCCCGATAATCTGGGCTGCCAGCAGACCGGCGTTTTTCGCACCATTGATCGCCACAGTCGCAACCGGTACGCCAGGCGGCATCTGTACGATCGAGTAAAGGGAGTCCACGCCGTTCAGAGTTCGTGTTTTGACAGGAACACCTACGACAGGCAATGTGGTCATTGCCGCGGTCATTCCCGGCAGATGGGCTGCTCCGCCCGCACCGGCGATAATGACTTTAAGGCCTCGCTCTTTCGCTGTTTTCGCATAGTTGTACAATCTGTCTACCGTTCTGTGGGCAGATACGACCGTCAATTCATAAGGTACCATCAAGTCGTCCAGGATTGCTGCTGCATCCTGCATGACCGGCAAATCGGAATCACTTCCCATGATAATGCCGACTAAAGGTTTCATTGGGGGCCTCCTTTGATCTTGATGCACTGTTTCGCTTGTTTCGCCGTTTTCACCGCTTCTTCCAGGCTTTCCGCCGCCACGGTCAAATGGCCCATCTTCCTGGCGGGTTTTGATTCGGCTTTTCCATAGATGTGGACTTTCACGTTCGGCAGCTTGTAGGCCTCTTCAATGCCAGTGACAACCGTCTCGCCGGAAGAACCCGGCTCGCCCAGCAGGTTGATCATCACCGTAGGGCATCTAAGGGACACATCGCCGAAAGGCAGCCCTGTGATGGCTCTAATGTGCTGTTCGAACTGGGATGTCAGACATCCCTCGATGGTGTAATGGCCTGAGTTGTGCGGTCTTGGCGCCACCTCGTTCAGATAGACGGTCTCGTCTTCTGTCACGAACATCTCGACACAGAACATGCCAACGCCGTGGAATACATCCATGACATCATGAGCCATCGTCATGGCGTTTTTCGCACAGGTTTCCGAAATGTGGGCAGGTACCACCGTTGTATCCAGAATGCTGTCCACATGGCTGTTTTCCCCAACCGGATAGACAACGATATCACCGTCGATCCCTCTGCAGGCAAGCACGGATATTTCCATCTTGAAAGGAACGAATTTCTCAACCATAAGCGGAATGCTGCCGGAGCCAAGAGCTTCAAAAGTCGTCCCGGCATCCTGTACGGTTTTGACGACAGCGTTGCCTTTGCCATCGTAGCCGCCTGTGCAAGCCTTCAGCATCATGGGATAGCCAAAAACCTTACCTGCTTCTGCAATATCTTCTGTTGTCTTGACACTGACGAAATCGGGCACAAGAATACCCGCTGCCTGAAGTGCCTCTTTCTGGTTGAATTTGTTTTGAATGACGGCAAGGCTGGATGGTGTGGGATAGACCGCGTGGCCTTCCTTCTCCAGCTGCTGAAGTATGTCTACATGGATGTGTTCGAATTCGTAGGTGATGACATCGGAGCGTTCCGCCAGTTCGCGGATTGCCTTGGTGTCGTTGAAAGATGCCACAATAAGCTCATCGCTGATGCTGTGTGACGGACATGATGGGGACGGATCAAGGGTAATGACATGGAATCCAAGACGCTTCGCGTCCAGGATCATCATCTTGCCGAGCTGTCCTCCGCCGATGATGCCGATGCGCTTTTTTAGTGTATTCATGATATTCCTCGCAATCGTAACATAGTATCTGTATTTTATCTTTTTTTGACCTTTACGTCAACCTAAAGACCCGAACATTATCCAACAATTTTCAGATAACATTCGGGCATTTTTTGTCCATTATTTTTCTGTCAAAAATTCGAGCACCCTGACAGCTTTGTCCTTCCTCAAGGAATTATCCATGATACCAATATAGATGGAACCGAATTCCGCATCGGCAGGCTTGTATCCCAGGAGCGCCTGTACATTCGGCATATCATCCACCATGATAGCATCTCCCAGCAGAGCATCTCCAAGTCTTTCCTTCAAATCCCCGGACAGCAAAGGCTCAAGGTCTGTCAGACCACCTTCATCTGAAAGAAGGCTGTAGTACCGGTCATCCATGACAACAACGTCAAGTGCCTGAAGCTGGGCTTTGGCCATCATCTTGGTCTGGATCGCCATCACGACATTTGCATCAGACGAAACCGAGCTTCCCACATACTCTATCTCCACCGTTTCGTTTGCGTCCGGGTCCAGAATAAGGGCGTTCAGCGTTTCCACATAGGCATCCTTGACTTCCGCATCCATATTCGGCACCATCATGGTGATGTCGAATGCGATTTCCGCAGGCGGGTTGAACACATACATGTTCAGCAGGCTGCCGATAATGATGAGTCCGATAATGCCGCCGATGATATGGAGTTTATAGTAATCCCAGATATATTCACGCTTTTGTTTCCCCTTAAGCTGACTGGCCATATCCTTTATTCGTTCATTTTCAGCTTTCATCGTTTCCACCGCTCTTTACGCTTTCAAAAAAAGGTTCGTTCAGGGCTTCCGTTCCCTCAAGTACAAATCTGCCGTCACGGATGATATCCACAACCGACCCGTCTTCATTCAGTGCCCTGATATCCCCCAGCTCCGTGTAAGGGATGGTGATGTCCGTATGCTTGAAGGTGTAGGCCTTCGCAGGGTCCGTCGACCTTAGGCAGGTCCGTTCATTTTCCCTGGCCGTGATTTCCTTGCCGTCCGGATTGTAGACCGGAAGGTCCTCTTCCCATGTGTAGCAGGTATCCCCGATAGCAAAGTGGGGCCCCATCTTTTCACCGATAAGGATCGGGATGATTTTCTCGATGCCAAAACGCTGGGACATGACATAGGCCGTCGTGTTGGTACCGATGGCGAATTCACCAAGCGGCAGCATTTTGTAAGGATGCATGAGATTCTCGTTCAGGTACGCCTTGCTTTCTTCGGCATCTTCAAAATTCCCGCAGCCATAGTCGACCGTCATGCCGTCTTCAAATACAATCTCAAGGTCCAGGTAGTTGTATCCATGGAGATAGGTCTCAGATACATGCAGGACGCCGTTTGTTCCTTCAAGCCTGGGCGTTGTGAACACCTCGCCTACCGGTACATTCACATCAGCGGTACAATTGTTGAAATTCGTCTCCTTGGTTGGATCCGAAAGCTTCTGGAGTGCCACGGTCAGGTCGGTTCTGTTGCCCCTTCGCCCGGTGATATGGACTGCCTTGGCCTTGTCCAGTACATCAATGATCGACTGCTGTATATGCATGTACTTGTCATTGTCCAGGGTATTGATCTTGATGGTTTCTTCGAAAATGCTTTCAAAATCCTTGCCGATCTCAGGCACCGGAAAGGAAATGATTGTAAAACTGTAGGAATCGCCAGGAAGGTATCTGTTTGTAATCGCCCTTGTTCTGGCCGTCTGACTCTTCTTGATCTCCGACTGTTCATCGCTGTATTTGCATGCAGATTTCTGCTGGACCGGCGAAAAAGGTTTTTCCCCGAATATTTCCATTAAAGCAAGTCCCGAATAGGCTTTGATCTCCTCCTGATAAAAAGCATAAGCTTCTTCCGTCGCCGCCACCATAGCTTCGGCTACGTCGTTGTCATAGAAAGGGGCATCGCCGAATCTCTGGTCAAACTCCATCTGCTTGCTCGGTTTTGTATTGATCATCCGCGGCCGCGGTACGCCCCTGAGATGGTAATAGGCAAGCGGCTCAAGCCCTTTTTCCCTGAAGTTCTCGAAAGCCTTCCTAATCACCCGTTCAAATCCAAGGGGATAGCAGACAAGCACCGTCTTCTTGCCTTCCAAAGACTTGTTGTCCCTAACAAACCCTCTGAAATAGGCGCCGGTATAGGTATCTGCCATAATCTGTATCTTATCCTCCGGCAAACTGTTCAGGTACCTGGCCATCTCGATTTCATTGCTGCCGATATACATGCCGTAGCGGAAAAGATACCTCAAATCCTCAAGGTTGGCTGTATCCACAATGGAGGTGTAGGTATCGAAGGCTTGGCTAAATGCTCGATAAGCCGCTGTTTTAGCAGTCGTTTCAGCCGTGCCGATCTCATATTCCCTTACAGCATCTGCGACAGCTTTGCCGTCCGCCCCATCTTCAAGCAGCTCCTTGACATCTCCGAACAGACCGGCAAAAGATTCCATGTCCTCGCGGCGCCCCTCATAGGCCATTCCGACCAACTGCTTGGTGTCTGCATAAAGGTAGGCAAGTATCTCACCCATGTCTTTGCCGAATGCAGCCACCGCTTTCTCAGGATTCGCATAGCTGTCGAAGTAATTGTCATCCAGAATATCGGCATAAAGGCTCTTGTTGACTGCATGAAGTTCCCCGAAGGATTTTGTCTCGAAAAAATCTTCCGAAAGCTCCTGTTCATGATCAAGCAGTCTGATGATGAAGCTGTCCATCTCTTTTATATATTTTTCAAATTGATTGTTCATTATCTCTACCCCCTGTTACTGGCTCTCTTCAATCAGCAAGGTATCTCAAATTCTCAAAGATATCCTTCACTTCTTCCAGCTTGTTTTCATTGCCGATCATGCAGTACTGGTCCCCTTTCAGCGCATCCCTTATGATCGGCCCCAGCTTCCTAAGGTCATCTATTGTCGTGCCGAGCACCTCGTCTCTTTCTTTCTGAATATCGTCCTCGGTCAGATTCGACAGGTAGAGTCCGATACCCCTCTTCAGCTTGGAATATGGTGTCAGAGGCTGATCCATTGAACTGATGGCACCGATGATGCTGGCAGTGATGTCCTCTTCGCCAATCTCCAGGTTGCTGACATAATCTGCCACCTGATTGAAAACCGCCATAGTTTCTGTCGTCTTCGGGTCCCTGTAGGATGCAAAGGACAGGCTGCCGTTCCTTCTGAAACTGCTGAAGGCGCCGTAGGCACCGCCTTTCACCCTCACCTGGGTCCAAAGGAAATTATGGTTGAGAATGCTTTGAAGCACCCGCATGCTGCCGGTATAGGCATAGCCTGCATCAATGAAATTACCGGCTTTGGCGACATACTGGACTTCTCCGGCTGTTTTGAAACCTTCGTTCCTGTTGCGCAGCGCTACATGTTCAGGTTTTTCATCCTGGTCTTCCTCGGGCATTCTGACAACCATGTCCTTGAGCAGATGGGCCGCCACGTCGCTGATACCGTCGTCAGCACTGACAGCAATCGTGATGCGGTCCTGGTTGAGCAGCAGATTGTGAACCCTGTACAGGTTCTTCTTGATTTCAGGCATTTTTCCGGGCAGGTCTTTCACCCATTCTTGAAGCGCATCGAACATGCTGATGCCGCTGATATACTCTCTGAATGCTGCAGCTTCATTGAAATAACTCTCCGTCCTGTTCATGGCGGTCGTATGACCGCTGGCTGTCAAGGACATTTGTGCCCTTGACTTTATTTCCAGAATTAGGTCTGTCAAACGTTTTTCATTGTCGAACCTGGTGTTGACCGCCATTTCCTTAAGCAGGTCGTAGGCCCTTCCTATCTTGTCCTCAAAGCACTTGACGCTCCATTCCAGGCGGGACTTGAATTTCTTGCTGCTGCCGTTGGTGCCGTAAACAGATACAGATGCGCCGATGCCGCCGGTTACGCTGTTCACCGCGTCAGACAGGTCGCTGTAGCTGTAGTTCACCGTATCGACACGACCGATGATCCTTTCATATAGGCCAAGATAGGGCAGCAGGTTTTCAGGGATATGGCTTGTGTCGATCAGCAGCTTCGTATAGACGATGCCGTTTGTGAACTGGGGCATCAGAAGAATCGACACATTGTGTTCGTAGGTTCTGGTATAAGGGGTCTTCTTGCCCACCTTGTCCAGATCTTCCAGCTTAAGCCGTGGCAGGGTCGCAATGGCCTCCTTGCTGTTTGGTTCCTCCTGGTATGCCTTGAGTGCCTTCGTTCCTTCTATGATCTCCTGGATTGCCTCTTCGTTCAGGGAAGCCTTGTATTCGGCCAGCCTGCCGGCGACGGCTTTTTCTTTTTTCTCCAGAAGGGTGCCGTCCGGGAGCAGCTTGATAAAGGCGGTATGGCTGTTCTCCAGCAAATAGTTTTTGATCAGAGTTTCGAAATAGCCGTGTGCAAGCCCGCACCTGATTGTCTTAAAGGATTCTATATATTTGAGCGTCATGAATGGGCTTTCACCGTGAAGCCAGGTTTCCATGGAGCGGATCGCATAGATGACACCGCTTGGGTAACGGCCGAAGTCCGCTTCTCTTGTTTTGAACTCGAAGTAATTGACTGCCGCTTCCAGCTTCTTCCTCGGCAGCCCCTTTTCAAGAAGGTTGGTCAGCGTCTCTTTAATTGTATTCAAGAATTTGTCAGTATTCTTTTCATTCACATTTTTCGCGATGATGCTGAAAGACGGCTGCAGTATGCCATTGTCATATGCGCCGAAGAAATCCTCACCTATCCCGGCAGCGGCCAGAGCTTCCTTAAGCGGTGCGCCCGGGGCTTCCATCAGAAGGTATTCCAGAATCTCCATGGCTATCGTCTCTGTCACATCCTTCACGTTTCCGGCAGCGGCGGAATAACAGAGATAGGCCTTGTTCTCGCTCTTCTCACTGGCCGTAATCGGATAGTAGTCCGTCAGCTCCTTCATTTCGGCAAAAGGCTTCTGCTCCGGTATATCCTGGTCAGCATCGATTCTGTCAAAATCACTGAGGTAGGCTTCATCCAGCCATGCCAGCTGCTCATCCACATCCATATCGCCATACATGTAGACATAGCTGTTGCTTGGATGGTAGTACTTCTTGTGGAATGCCAGAAACGTCTCAGACGTCAGGTCAGGAATTGCAGTAGGATCGCCCCCCGACTCAAATGCATAAGGCGTATCGGGATAGAGCACCTGCTGGATTTTTCTGAAGACAATCTGCTCAGGCGAGGAAAAGGCTCCCTTCATCTCGTTGTAGACGACGCCATTGTAGGTGATTGGCTCGTCTGGGCTCTCCAGCTCGTAATGCCAGCCTTCCTGCTTGAGGATCTTGTCGTTCGTATGGATGTTCGGATAAAAAACCGCATCGAGATAAACATCGGACAGGTGCCTGAAATCCTTGGCGTTGCAGCTGGCCACCGGATACATCGTCTTGTCCGAAAATGTCATGGCATTGATAAAGGTGTTGAGACTCCCCTTCGCCAGTTCGATGAATGGGTCCTTCAAAGGGAATTTGCGGGAACCGCAAAGTACGGAGTGTTCTAAAATATGAGGCAGGCCGGTGTGGTCCGCCGGAGGCGTCTTGAAGTTCACGGAAAAGACCTTGTTGTCGTCCTTGTTGCTGATAATGCAGATTCGGGCACCACTTTTCAGATGTTCCAAATGGTAACCGGTTCCGTTCATTTCCTGAATTTCTTCTTTTTCAATAAGTTTGTAGGCTTTATGCATAATTGCCGCCTTTCTATTTCGTAATTAATACAACAATAATATCATTACCGTGAATCTATGACAAGTAAAAAGGCCGGTAGCACTTGCCGCCGGCCCTTGAAAGCTCTAGTATAGCGTACTGTAATTCTACAGTTTTGAAACGGATGACGCTTGAGGTCCTTTAGCTCCGTTGACAACATCAAATTCTACAGTTTCGCCCTCTTCAAGCGTTTTGAATCCGTCACCTGAAATAGCTGAGAAATGTACGAACACATCTTCTCCACCATCAACAGATATAAAACCGAATCCTTTTTTTGCGTCAAACCACTTCACTGTCCCTTGTTTCATTTAAATATCCTCCTAAGTTGTACGATGTTAGTATTCTGGGCATTTTTACCAAAATAATTTTAGCACAACCTCGGAATGTTGTCAAAACCCTATAGATACTTACCTATAGAAATTTAGTGTCTGAAATGTCTCATGCCTGTGAAGACCATGGCAATGCCGTGCTTGTTGCAGGCATCGATGGACGCTTGGTCTCTCATGGCACCGCCAGGCTGGATGATGCATTTGATGCCGGCTGCCGCAGCAGCTTCCACAACATCAGGGAACGGGAAGAAAGCATCCGAAGCCAGCGCCGCGCCTTGAAGGACTTCCCCGCCGAGGGCTTCTTTGCAATGGTCGATGGCTTGCTCAGCCGCCCAGATCCTGTTTACCTGGCCAGGCCCTACGCCCAGGGACTGTTTGTCCTTGCCGATGGCGATGCCGTTGGATTTCGCGTATTTAACGATTTTCCAGGTGAATTTCAGATCTTCCATTTCTTTCTCAGTCGGCTGCCTGTCGGTAACGACTTTGAGCTCGTCTCCAAACAGTGCGTTGTCAATCGTCTGGATGAGGAGGCCTCCGCTGACTTTCTTGAGGTCATAGGCTGTATCCGGTTGCTTGAGTTCGATATTCTCAAGCTTCAGAAGACGGATGTTCTTCTTGGACTGCATCACTTCGAGTGCTTCCGCTGTATAGCTTGGTGCAACAACGATTTCGATAAAGATTTTATTGATCTCTTCAGCTGTCGCCTTGTCGATTTCCCTGTTGGCAACGACAATGCCGCCGAAAATGGATTTCGGATCGGAATTGTAGGCTTTCATGTAGGCATCATAGATATTTTCAGCGCTTCCGACACCGCATGGGTTCGCATGCTTGCATGCAACGACTGCAGGCTCATCATATTCCTTGAGCAGTTCAAGGGCGCCGTTGGTATCGTTGATATTGTTGAAAGAGAGCTCTTTACCGTGAAGCTGCTCCGCATTGGTCAGCATACCCTTCGTGTTGCCGATCTCCTTGTAGAAGGCGGCTTTCTGGTGCGGGTTCTCGCCATAACGCATGTCCTGTACTTTTTCGAAAGTCATTGTGACCACTTCCGGAAGCACTTCAGCGTTTCTTTGTTCTCTCATATAGTTGGCAATCATCGTGTCATAGGAGCTTGTGTGTTCGAAAACTTTGGAGCTAAGGTAGAAATTCGTCTTCTCGTCGACTTTTCCGTTTTCTTTCAGTTGCTCAAGGACAACCGCATAGTCGGCAGGATCGATGATAACGGAAACATCCTGGTAGTTCTTGGCCGCTGAACGGAGCATGGTCGGTCCACCGATGTCGATGTTCTCAATCGCTTCATGAAGCTTGACGCCTTCTTTCAGGATTGTCGCTTTGAAAGGATAGAGGTTGACGACGACCAGGTCGATAGGTGTGACTTCAAGCTCGGCGATCTGTTTCATATGCTCTGCATTGCTTCTCATGGCAAGGATACCCGCATGGATATGGGGATCCAGCGTCTTCACCCTTCCGTCAAGGCACTCAGGGAAACCCGTGACATCTGAAATGCCGATAACCGGGATGCCTGCGTTTGTCAAAGCTGTCGCTGTGCCGCCTGTGGATACGATCTCAACGCCCAATGCGTTCAGTTCCTGCGCGAATTCAACGATGCCGGTTTTGTCTGATACACTGATCAATGCTCTCATTCGTTATTACTCCTTTAAAAGTTAGATTGGTTATATTCTATCGTGATAGGTTCTGTCAATGACCTCTTGCTGCTGTTCTCTGCTAAGGCGGTTGAAGTTGACCGCATAACCCGACACCCTTACAGTCAGGTTCGGGTATTCCTGCGGATGATCCATGGCATGTATCAGCTTTTCCCTGCTGAGCACGTTGACGTTCAAGTGGTGTGCATCCTGGCTGAAGTAGCCATCCATAATCCCGGCAAGGTTGTCCTTCCTGTCATTCATACCTTTGCCAAGGGCTTTCGGCTGGATGGAGAAAGTGCACGAGACACCATCTCTGCAGCTGTCATAAGGAATCTTGGCCACAGACCCGAGGGATGCCAGAGCCCCCTTCTTGTCTCTGCCGTGCATCGGATTGGCCCCCGGCGCGAAGGGCTCACCCTTCTTCCTGCCGTCAGGTGTCGAACCGGTCTTTTTGCCATAGACCACATTCGATGTGATGGTCAGAATGGAAAGCGTGTGGATGGCCTGCCTGTAGGTCGGGTGCTTTCTCAGTTCTTCGATAAAAGCTGTCGTCAGGTCGGCGGCGATCCGGTCCACCCTGTCGTCGTTGTTTCCGAATGCCGGGTATTCCCCATCTATCTTGAAATCCACGATCAAGCCGCTGTCATCCTTGACCGGTGTCACTTTGGCATACTTGATTGCGCTCAGCGAGTCGGCCATAACGGACAGTCCCGCCATGCCAAAAGCCATCATACGTTCCACCTCGGTATCGTGCAGCGCCATCTGGATTTTCTCATAGGCATATTTGTCGTGCATGTAGTGGATCACGTTCATGGTATCGACGTAAAGACCGCAGAGCCAGCTCTGATACTTCCCGAACCTTTCCATGACTTCCTCATAGTCGAGGGGTCCGTCACCGACCGGCGCCATCTGCGGCCCCATCTTGATGCCTTTCAGTTCCTCTCTGCCGCCGTTCAGCGCCAGCAGAAGCACCTTCGGCAGATTGGCCCTGGCACCGAAGAACTGCATCTGTTTGCCGATTTTCATCGCCGAAACACAGCAGGCGATTGCATAGTCGTCACCATATCTCGAACGCATCAGGTCATCGTTCTCATACTGGACCGAGTCCGTATCGATGGACACCTGGGCGCAGAAGAGCTTGAACGGCTCCGGCAGCGCCTGGGACCAAAGGACTGTCAGGTTCGGTTCCGGTGAAGGATTCAGTGTATAAAGCGTATTCAGTATTCTAAAGGAGCTTTTTGTTACAAGGGTTCTGCCGTCCTCGCCCATACCGCCGATCGCTTCCGTCACCCAAAGCGGGTCGCCGGCGAAAAGCTCATTGTATTCAGGCGTTCTGAGCTGCCTTGCCATCCTCAGCTTCAGGACGAAATCATCCATCAGCTCCTGGGCCTGCGCTTCCGTCAGCACGCCTCTTGCAAAGTCCCTTTCAATGTAGATATCGAAGAAGGTACTGACACGTCCAAGACTCATGGCCGCACCGTTCTGCTCCTTGATTGCCGCAAGATAGGCGAAGTAGGTCCACTGGATGGCTTCTTTCGCATCCGATGCAGGTTCTGAAATGTCATAGCCGTACATCTCCGCCATTTCCTTAAGTTTCTCCATGAAATCGATCTGTCTGTAAAGCTCTTCCGTCAAACGGATGTTCTCTTCTGTAAACGCAAGGTTCGACAGTTCCTCCCTGTCCTGCTGCTTCTGATCGATCAGGGCATCCATGCCGTAAAGGGCAACGCGTCTGTAGTCGCCGATGATCCTGCCTCTGCCGTAGGCATCGGGCAGGCCTGTGATGATACCGGTTTTCCTGGCTGTTTTCATGTCTTCACTGTACACCCTGAAAACGCCGTCGTTGTGGGTCGTCTTGTAGGAAAAAGCCTCCTCCACCTTGTCGTCCAGCTCATAGCCGTAGGCGCTGACCGCCGCTCTTGTCATACGGATGCCGCCAAAGGGATTGATAGCCCTCTTGAGCGGTGCGTCCGTCTGCAGTCCGACAATGAGCTCGTCGTCCTTGCTCAGGTAGCCCGGCTTGAAAGTGGTAAGCGATGAGATTGTCTTGGTGTCGATATCCAGCACCCCATCCTTTGCCAGCTCCTCTTTCCTTAACGCATCCAGCTTTTCAAGAAGTTTTTGAGTCCTTTCCGTCGCCGTTGCAAGAAACTGCTCATCCCCTTCATAAGGCTGGTAATTGCACTGAATGAAATCCCTGACGTCGATGGTCTCCGTCCATTTTCCTGATTTGAAATGCTGCCACTGCTTCTTCATGATATGCCTCCTTGTACATGAAAAACAAAAACCACCTGAGCCAAGACACAAGCGGTCTTTTGCCCAGGCGGTCGGCATTCTTATGTTCCGTACTCCCTGTGGGTAATCCCACTTTCCGCCAGTCATACGAAACGTCGTTTCAATTGCCTCTACTGTACCACAGGAATGACAAATAATCAAGCCTTACACAAAAATGTATTTCAGGATAAAGAGAATCGTCAGCACATACATCAGGCCATGCACTTTCCTGCCTTTTCCGGAAGCCACGTTGATGACGGTGTATGCGATCATACCCGCTGCAATACCATCAGAGATGCTGTATGTGATAGGCATAACGATGATTGCCAGGAATGCGGGAATCCCCTCGCTGAAATCGTGCAGTGAAATCCTCAGGACGGATTCCATCATGTAGAAACCGACGACAATCAGTGCCGGGGCTGTCGCAAAACC
The DNA here is from genome assembly GCA_963677915.2 of Vallitaleaceae bacterium. Lineage (GTDB taxonomy): Bacteria > Bacillota > Clostridia > Lachnospirales > Vallitaleaceae. The sequence goes on from CAXXGE010000032.1 coordinate 88,368, forward strand.
GGGCACCGCCAGGAACAGCGGCGAAAGGAAGAGCGCAAGCGCGAACAGCACGGCTGTAGCCACAGATGTAAGGCCTGTACGTCCGCCATCGGACACGCCAGCTGCGCTCTCGATGTAGGTCGTTGTCGTGGATGTACCGAGGCAAGCACCCACCATCGTGGCAATGGCGTCTGCCGTAAGGGCTCTCTTGGCTTTCGGCAGCTTGCCCTGCGCGTCGAGAAGTCCCGCTTTGCTGGAAACACCGATCAGCGTGCCGAGTGTGTCGAACAGGTCGACAAACAGGAACGCAAAGACGACTATAAGGAAATCAAGGGTGCCGATCACGCTGAAGTCGAACTGGAAGAACGTGGGCCCGATGGATGGAGGCGCTGAGAAAATAGCCTCTGGGATGACCGGGAATATGGTTTCGAAGTTCGGTACATACCAGCCCGTCAGTTCGGCGATGATTGCCATAACCCATGTGAGCAGGATACCCAGAAGGATGGAGCCTTTGATCTTCTTGACAACAAGGATTGCAGTAATCATCACGCCGATAATCGCCAGAACAGCCGCTGGCTGGGTTACATCGCCGATCTGCACCAATGTAGCATCGCTGTTGACAACGATACCCGCATTCTGGAAACCGATAAACGCGATGAACAGGCCGATACCAGCGCTGACCGCATATTTCAAATTAAGCGGAATCGCATTGAACAACGCTTCACGTATGTTCACAAGAGACAGGACGATGAAGATGATACCCTCTGCAAGGACAGCCGTAAGGGCAACCTGCCAGGAATAACCCATGCCCAAGACCACCGTGTAGGCGAAATAGGCATTAAGCCCCATGCCCGGAGCAAGCGCAAAAGGATAGTTGGCCAGGAATGCCATGGCCAGCGTACCGACAATGGATGCCAGTGCCGTTGCCGTGAAGAGGGCGCCCTGGTCCATGCCTGTTGCCGAAAGAATGCTCGGGTTGACAATGAGGATGTAAGCCATTGTCATGAACGTCGTAATACCCGCTAGAATTTCTGTCTTGACGTCAGTCTTGTGCGCCTTCAGTTGAAACAATTTATCCATTTCGAGTAATCCTCCTTATAATGTATCCAGATCGAAACTACTGATATTGTCGTCCAGAATATAGTACAGGATATCGCCGATACAGACAAGCCGCTTTGCATAGGAGCCGTAGATGCCTTCACTGGATATTTCCTTCTTGACCTGCAGCACGCCTTCCTCAGTCACTTCAAGTACGACGGCGCCGTAGAAATACTCCCGGGAGTAGTCGCTCTTGCTGCTGGTCAGCGTCGCATCGAATCCTATCAGTTCCCTTTCCCTGTAATGCATCAGCGCCTTGTGGTTATAGAGCACCTCCGCATAGCTGCCGCCGTCGCCAAGGACCAGACTCTTGATTTCGACAGGTTTGCCGTCGTCGGATACGTCGAACAGGGACAGTTTCAGGCCCAGCTGCCTGCCCGTTGTTTCGTCCGTAGCCTGCCCGATGCCAAGCAGCAGGTCCTCGCTAATCGGATGCAGGTAATTGGAAAAGCCAGGCACTTTCAGCTCCCCGACAACCGCCGGCGACTCGGGATCTGTCAGGTCCAGAACGAAAAGTGGATCGATCTGCCTGTACGTCACGATGTAGCCTTTGTCCCCGAGGAAGCGGACCGAGTAGATTCTTTCTCCAGGTGCCAGGTTTTCAACAGCTCCGATTTCATTCAGGTTGCTGTCAAGGATATAGACCGCATTGACACTCTCCCTTCGCCAGTTGGTCGTTGCCACCCTGAGGTTTCCTTCATATTCGTCCATGGAAAACTGGTTCAGCAGCGAGCCCTCTACCATGCATCCCCCGGCGAAACCGATTTTCACGCCGTCCACCGTGAACTTGGCGATATTCGTTATGCTGCCCCATAGGGAGCTGTAATCCTGTCCAGCTATGTAAAGGGCGTTTGTGCTCATATAGACCGTGTTGCCGCTGCCCAGGAACGCTTCGATCGAGGCGGCCTCATCGGCATCCTGTATATCGATCGACGCTATGACAAGATAGTTGGAGGCGATACGTTTGGGATAGTACAGGACCTTGTCCACATCTAGCTGCTTATAGTCGTCTGAAACGGCCGTATCCCTGTACATCGGCAGGATGTCGCCGTCATCGATACCGTACCTGTACAAATATTTGTTGACGACAAGATGGACCGTGCCGTCCAGTTTCCTGCTCGTCAGCAAGGTGCCGTCAATTTCGAATTCCTTCAGCAGTGAACTATTCCCGCCTGCGTCGATGGCGTAGATGCCGCAGTAGGTGTAGTTCCTTCCCCCATAGAACGGTTCGATGGCCATTTCCACAGACGTTTCCTCCATGGGAATCGGACGGATCCAGTTTTCAAAACGGCTGCTGGTGCCGAGAACAACCAACCTGCCGTCATCTATATACAGTTCCTCAAGCTGGACGTACCTTCCTGTCTTGCTGTCCACCTTGGCTTCTATTTCATCTACCAATATCGGATTGCCTGCATTGGCCTTGTAGATTTTCACCGATTTGCCGAGTGCGACGTAAATGAACGTGCCATCCGTCTTAACCACGTCGGATTCATTGACGCCTTCTACCTGTTCATTCGTCGTTGAGAAGCTTTCCTTTGCCGAAGTATCGGCAGCTGCTGATTCAGCGGCTTCGGGAGCAAGAACGTCCCTGTCATCCGTTACGGTAGCGTAATCCATATAGGAAACGAAACTTTTGAGCTGTGCCAGGGATGTGAATTTGAGTGCCTGTCCGATACGGGCTTTTATCATCTCAACCATGTCGCTGTCGAGAACCGCCTTCACCGGCGCAACCGTTATCACCCTGTCCATATAGTCCACTTCAAGACCCAGAACATCCTCGCAGATCACCCGCAGGGGCACCATCGTTCTGTCCTCCATGATCAGCGTTTCCGTATCGAAATGTACCGAATCCACAGGTACACCTGCCTCCTCGATTCTGTAGTGGTTCATTCCTATAGGAAAGATGTAGGACTTCCCGTTATATGCGATGACCGCTTCGCGCATGGCCGCATTGTAGGAGACGACGGCGCCGAAGTGCTCGCTGATCGACCTTAGCGGCACAAGGGTCCGCTCGTTGTGTATGACCGGCACCACATTGGGATTGTCCGGATCCAGGCTCTTGACCGCATCGCCGTCCATAATCAGCGGGCTGCCAAGATGCAAGGCAATATAGGCATCCTGGCTTTCTTCTGCATATACAAATCCCTGAAGCGATAAAGAAACAATAAATACAAACAAAAATACGAGTCCTGTTCTTTTCATCGTTCAACCTCTTTTCTGAATGGCAGCATGTTATAAACGATTAGCGCCAAAACGCCGCCAATGAGCGCTGTGTACAGCTGGGGCAGCGAAAAGGTCGCTATAACCGGTGGTTTCACTTCTACGATCATCAATGGTAAGATTGTCCTGACGGCAGCATACAGAAACAGGAATTTGACAACAGCGGCCAGCAAGACAGAAACGTAATCCTTGAACTTGAAGCTCAGCTTTGTCCTAACCCATCCAAACGCCAGAATGTAGAGCATGTTGCCGGCAATGATCATCGGTATTAGGGGAAATACACCTATGATACCTGCGACGAAAGCAATCATAGGCGTCAGAATGCCGATCATCAGCGCCGAAGGCAGGCCGACGAGCAGTACCGATATCAGAAGCATCATGTTGACAAGCGGCCCTACAACAGGTTGTGCGAACTGCCTGAAGCCGATCTGGAAGACAAGCGTCAGAGCCAGCAGCATAGCCGTACGGGTAATCATTTTTGTCTGCATTGAAAAACCTCCCAGTAGTTTAGTTAGTCCCATTATACCACTAACTATTCCTCGGGAGGTATCTGTTCGACAAAGTATTTAACATAGACCGGGCAGAGCGCAAGCACGATACCGCTCATTATAAAGGACATCTGCATTCCCATAGTGTTGACCACCACACCGCCTGTAAGCACGCCTACGAGGGAAAACACGCCGCCCACCGAGGCATTCAAACCGATGTACATGGTTCTTCCTTCTTTTTTGGCATACATGTACTGTATGTGAAAAGGGACAGGCCGATGCCGCTCCACGCAAACCCCGTCAGCAGGAACAACAGGGGCGCCATATAGGCGACATTTTGAGCATCGACAAAATACCAGAGGACCATCGCAAGGGCCAGCAGCCCAATCGACCCTTTCACCGAGAGGTACCAGGATTTACAATCCGACAACCTTCCCCAAAGAGAAGGAAGATGATTCTCATAACACTCGTCATGATGCCATAGACCGTCATCATCGTATAGCTGACATTAAGATCCGCAACCATATATACCGCGACAAAAGGCGCCCCAAGCTGGAACCCGAAGTTCCACAGTGCGAACAGGTAGATGATTCTCCTGAATCCCCTGCTTTTGAAAGGCAGTTTCAGCAGATTCTTGAAAGTTTGTGTACTTTCGCTCCTGACTGTCGACACTTCCTTCACTTTATAGACGCTGAAAATATTCACCAATCCCAGAACAACCACAGTCATGCCGACAAACAGGAATCCCCTGCTTTCTGCACCGGTCACCTTCATGCTGTCAAGCATTCTGCCAAGGCCGAACCCGAGCAGCGAGGCAACAAAGAAGCCGACTGCTTCCCTTTGTGCGAGGTACCTGCCTCTTATGCTCTGGGGTATTGAATCGATCAGTATGTCGTTTTGCACTGGCATTGCAAAAGCATTGATACCGAAAGTAACGCTGTAGATGATGCCAAAGACGATCAATGCAGTCTTTGCATCGGCGATGCAGATCGGAATCACATAGGCCATGCCCATCATTATTCTAAGAATGAAGACGATCCTTAGCAATGCAGGCTTTCGTTTTTCCAGCCGCTCGAAATAGTACGCCGAAAAAACCTGGAACAGGCCCATGACCGCCGGCAGCGTTGCCATCAGTCCATTCAGGCTGTTGGAGCCGCCAAGCATCTTGACATAACCGGCAAGAAAAGCGCCTGTTACCAAAGTAAACTGGCTCATACCCGACAGGAATTCAAGGACAAAGCATCTTCTGTTTTTTTCCATCGTCTCGTATGAACTAATCATTAAGCTCCCTGCTTTCCAATCCAACTATTCTATGCACAAAAAAAAGAAACATCCTCCATTATACGCTTCGGGCAATTAATGAGAATGTTTCCTTTGGTATTTTTCATGTCATATCCGGTATTTTGTCCTGAGAAATGATATACTAAAGCCGAGGTGATCACATGGATTTCTCAACATTGACAAAGTCCTTCTTTTCTCAAAACAAATCAATACACCGTATGCTGAATGACAACCAGAAAACCGGCATACTTGCATGCGGTTATCTGCAAAAAAGCACCCGTTCGGGCAGCATCCACAACCTTACAAGGATGACCTACGACGGTGTCTGGGTCATATCCGGAACCGGCACCTATGAAGATGCTCAGCACGGCGTCATCGATGTAGGGCCCGGTGACTTCATACAGCGCTCTCCCGGCGTTACCCACAGTACGGTTGTGACAAGCGATGACTATGCCGAATTGTATATAGTTGTCGGAAGTGATATCTATCATCTGCTGGACTCGATGGATGTCCTGTCAAAAGAACCACCAGTACTTTCCCCGGGACTTGATTTCAAACTGCTTGAAAGCTTCAGGCTTTTTCTTGAAAACCTGTCCTCTGCAGAACATATCGACCTGCCGCTTCTAGTGCCAAGCGCCATCGACATCATCATCCAGGCGCATTATCTGCACCGGCAGAGATGCCTGTCCAGCGCCGAAAGCAATGCGCTGGAATCCGCCAGGCGGTACATGTCAGCGAATCTTCACATGAGGCTTTCCGTCGAGGATGTCGCAGCCTATGCCAATATGGGATATGAGAAATTCCGCAAGCTCTTTACAAAGAGTTACGGCATCTCTCCAAGCCGTTTCATGCAACAGGCCCGTATCAACCAGGCGCAGCAGATGCTCTCAAACAAAGAAGCAGCCGTGAAGGATATTGCCTTGCGTCTTGGTTACACCGATTCTTACACCTTCTCGAAACAATTCAAACAATTCACCGGACTTGCACCGCAGCGCTTCAGGGAGATGTTTCTTTAGGGCAGCGGTTGGCCAGTTTGCTATGAGCTGCCATAGATCAGCGCCTTTGTTTCTCTGGCGATCATCAATTCTTCATTTGTTGGTACCACAAGCGTCTGGACTTTGGCCCCTTCAGCGCTGACATTGGCTTCGCTCCTCGCAGCCATGTTCTTTTCACTGTCGATGGCTACGCCAAGGTATTCCATGTTTTCAAGGATTTTCCCTCTGACAAATCCGGAGTTCTCTCCAACTCCCGCCGTGAAGACAATCACGTCCACTCCGCCAAGGACTGCGGTATACAGGCCGATATACTTCTTGATGCTGTAAGCGAACATGTCAAGTGCAAGCTGTGCTCTTGCGTTGCCTTCCTTGGCGGCTTCTGCCACGTCGCGGAAATCGCTGCTTACACCGGAGATGCCAAGCATGCCCGACTCCTTGTTCATCATGTTGTTGATCTGGGCAACCGACATGTTCTCGTTTTCAACCAGATAGGTGACGATAGCCGGATCGATCATGCCGGAACGCGTTCCCATGACAACGCCCATGAGCGGAGTAAAGCCCATGCTCGTGTCGATGGATACACCCTTGTCGATGGCGGCAAGGCTGGCGCCGTTGCCCAGATGGCAGCTGATGATCTTCAGTTCTTCGATTGGTTTGCCAACTATTTCTGCAGCCCTGTAAGCCACGTATTTATGTGATGTACCATGGAACCCGTACTTCCTGATTCTGTTTTTTTCATAAAGCTCATATGGAAGGGCATAGAGGTACGCATAGCTTGGCATTCCCTGGTGAAATGCCGTATCAAATACTGCCACCATAGGTACTCCCGGCATTGCTTCTTCGCATACTTCGATCGCCTTGAGGTTCGGCGGATTGTGAAGCGGCGCCAATTTCGCACACTCCTTGATAGCCTCTTTCACCTCTTCATTGATAACCACTGAACTGCTGAATTGTTCACCCCCATGGACAACCCTGTGACCGACTGCCGTGATTTCCTCCAGACTAGAAATCACACCAAGCTCCTCGTCCATAAGCGCTTTCTTGACCATCTCAACAGCAGCTTCATGGTCTTTCATCTCAGTAGTGATGTCAAACACCTTGTCGTCCGCTGTAGTTTGCTTGATTCTGGAACCCTCGAGTCCAATACGCTCAACAAGCCCTTTTGCCAGTACGTTTTCATTTGCCATGTCGATCAGCTGATACTTCAGTGATGAACTTCCAGCATTGATTACCAATATTTTCATTTGCCTTCTCCTTGTAGGACACCCATGTATATTGCATTATGTATACATAATACTCCAAAGAAAAAGCAGAGTCAAGACAAAAGCCCAAACTCCGCAATATCTTCAGATGTTTTTGATTGCATCAAGAAAAGCAGCCATTTCCACATCCGAACCGATGCTGATCCGAAGGTATCTGTCGATTCTCGGTTTGTTGAAATACCGGACCAGGATGCCCTGATCGCGCAGCTTGGTATAAACACCCGCTGCATCCCCGGATGGCGGTGATGCGAAGATGAAATTCGCCGAAGAGTCGATGACTTTGTAGCCCATTTCGCGAAGTCCGGCTACCGTTTTCTCCCTGGTGGCGATGATCATGTTTCTTGTTTTCATTGAAATACTCATCGTCCTGTATCGAAGCAGTCGCCCCTGCCAGAGCAACCCTGTCAATCGTATAGGAGTTGAAGGAATTCTTGATTCTGTTGAGCCCTTCAATCAGGTGCGGATGCCCTGCGGCAAACCCGACCCTCAGACCAGCCAGAGACCTGGACTTGGAGAAGGTCTGGACGACGAGAAGATTCGGGTATTTGTCAATCAACGGTATGGCCGTATCCCCGCCGAAATCGATGTATGCTTCGTCAACGATGACAACCTGATCCATATTGGCTTTGAGGATTTTTTCCACATCGTCGAGGGCCATGCACTTTCCTGTCGGTGCATTCGGATTGGCGAAAATGACGCCGCCGTTAGGTTTGCAAAGTTCGTTCACCGGGATCGAGAATCCCTCATCAAGGGCCACCAGTTCGTAGGAAATGTCGAAGACCTTAGAGTAAACCGGATAGAAGCTGTAGGTGATATCCGGATATAGAATCGGCCTGTCAGGATCGAAAAAGGCCATGAATGAGAAACCGAGCACTTCATCGGATCCGTTGCCGACGAATATCTGACCCTTGTGCAGCTTGCAGTAATCGGCAATCGCTGCAACCAGAATATCGCTCGTTGGGTCAGGATATAGCTGAAGGTCCTTTGATACGGCTGCTGCCATCGCTTCAACTGCCTTTGGTGAAGGTGGATAAGGACTTTCATTCGTATTCAGCTTGATATATTTTTTGTCTTTTGGCTGCTCACCGGGGGTATAGGGATCCACCTTGCGCGTCAGCTTGCTCCAGTATTGGCTCATCTTTATGCTCCCTTTTCAGAATTATTAGGCATATCCCCTACATTCTAATCTATTGCGCCAAGTTTGTCCATCAGTAGGTCATCCAGCCGAATCGCATAGAAGACCCTTTTGTTTCCCGAATACACTTCTTCATTGACATGCCAGACGACTGTGCCGTTCACGACCGTCATGCTGCCCGTATCGATATAAAGCGTCAGCTGGGACTCATGGTTAAAGCCATCCTCCGACATATAACGCAGCCTCGATGTGTGGAAAACCAGGGCATTCCCCTCTTCAGCCATGTCTCCGCTTCCTGCCATGAAGGGTGTGACTGTCAGGCTTTCACCGCCGTAGAAACCTCTGAACAAAGGCAGCTTATAGGAAAGGGTCTTTTTTGAAACCCAGTTAAAGTCTTCGTCATAGGTTTCGATGTTCATGTAGCCAACAGCGTCTTCTCCCACCGGTCAGCAAAAGCCGCAAGGATATTGACTGCCACTTCACCTGCTGCATCCGCTGGATAAGTGTTTTCCATCACTTCAGCATCAAGGAAGATGCTGTTGGTGCTGCCATCCCATGCCACACCGAAATCGACCAGATTGCCCAGGTCCCTGAGTTTGAAATAGTTATACCCATCTATGTTGTAGGCTGTGATCGATTCATATTGACCGTCCACAAGTACTTCAGATACTGAAGGAAGGGCACTGTACGTATACTGGGACGAATACTGCGGTACCGTTTGTCCTTCCAGTGCCGTATAGGCTATGCCGGTATCTATTTCAATTTCCCTGGAAACATTGTTCCATTGTACGTCGAATTGACTTGAAGTGCCGGTAAACGACGCCGATACGTCTCTCAGTCTATAGTAGTTGTTGTCTGCAATGTTGAAACCGTTGCAGCTGATTGTTTCACCGTTCAAATATAGCCGACAGGTCGTTACTGTTGCGACCTGTTCCAAGCTACCCCGAACGGGCGTGTGCATCATTGGCATCATAACCAGCAGAAGTACCAGCCCTAGTATGAATCTTTTCAAGTCTTTCTCCTTCTGTTGTATCAGTGTCTTGGTGAACTCACCCACCACTTTCGCTAAAAGCTGTGAAGTGGGGGCTTCCTGAGTAGAGTTGTCTACCGACAACTAATTGATCAGGCTAACTCCGTAGTCCCAACGGTTTTGTTATATGTATTCATGTCAGTCTATCGACAGCAACATGACGATGCCCTGTTGTCTAATGTTGATGGCTGCATTATGGTCCCTTCCGATTACCAGACCGCATTCCGGACAGGTCTTGCTGGACGGGAACCACTTGTCCAGCTTGATGAGAACCTTGCCCCGGTCCTCCAGCTTGTAGGCGAGCATGTTTCGAAACATGCCGAAGCCGTTGTCATGCAGGTTCTTACCAAGATTGAGGCACTGGGCCAGACTGCGAAGATCCAGATCTTCCACAACGACAGCATCGCAGTCTTCGGCAAGACGGTATGCCTTCTTGTGCAGCCAGTCCAAGCGCTGCCGTTTGATTTTGCTCTGTAGCCTTGATACCTTTTTCTTTTGTTTGATCCAGTTGGCAGATTTGAACTGCTTGCGTGACAGTTTACGTTGTTCCTTGACCAGCTTGTCTTCCTGCTGGGCATAATCAAGGCTTACAATCTTGCTGGTGGACATGATAAAAGGCATAACCGGAGCGTCGTCATACTCCAGCAGAATGGAGATATCATAGTTTCCCAGAATATCCATGCTGATGGTCGCAGACTTGATCACCGAACCGGCTATCGGAGCACGATGCATGACAATATGTATCGGCGTTTTCAGTTTCGGTATCTTGATATAGGTCTTTCGGTCCTTCAGGTCACTGAACAGCTTGACGGTGCCTTTCTGGTTGTTGGTGGTGAACGAAAAGTCGCACGGATACATTGTCTATCCTCCCGGACTCATAACCACGGGCTTCCAATTGCCGGTACAGGTCGTCCACGTAGAAGTTGTAGAGCTTCCTGGCACAGCCAAAAGCCTGATTCAAGTTCTGCCTCTGCTTGGTTGTAGGCTTTAGTCGATACCGGTAACCCTTTTGTTTTACCATAGAACACACCTCCCACATTTATAGGGAACATATTTACGTATTTTTTAGGAAAAGGCGATTCATCCCGCCACCTATGGAGGAGGGGGAATTCTCGCTGAATTATGTTAAAATAAAAAAATAGATGGCTATGAAGGCCAGCTACGGCCTAAAATCATAGTCATCTATCTTATTAATCTACAAACAAAATCAAAATATAATATAAAAAGTTCGATATAAATTACATTATTATACTATTTATTATACTATATTATTCCCACTCAATCGTAGCGGGTGGCTTACTCGTGATATCGTAGCAGATCCTGTTGACATGGGCCACTTCATTGACGATACGGTTGGACACTCTGGCAAGAATCTCATGGGGAATCCTGGACCAGTCAGCCGTCATAAAGTCGGAAGTATCCACAGAGCGAAGTGCCACTGTGTAGTCATAGGTTCTTTCATCGCCCATGACTCCGACGGATTTCAGATTGGTCAGAACAGCGAAATACTGTCCAAGGCCATCTGCGATGCCAGCATTCTTCACTTCCTCGCGGAAGATATGGTCAGCATCCCTGAGGATATCCAATTTCTCTTTTGTTATGTCGCCTATGACACGGATGGCAAGACCCGGTCCCGGGAAGGGCTGTCTCGACACCAGGAATTCCGGGATGTCCACAGCACGTCCGACATTGCGCACTTCGTCTTTGAACAGGTCTCTCAGCGGCTCGATGATTTCTTTGAAGTCTACGTGATCGGGAAGTCCACCTACATTGTGGTGGGACTTGATGACTGCCGCTTCATCGGTACCGGATTCGATGACATCCGGGTAGATGGTACCTTGCACAAGATAGTCCACTGTACCGATTTTCTTGGCTTCGGCTTCAAAGACACGGATGAACTCCTCACCGATAATCTTGCGTTTCCTCTCTGGATCGTCCACACCGGCCAGCTTGTCAAGGAACTGGTCTTCACAGTTGACCCTTATCAGGTTCATGTCAAACTCTTTTTTGAAAATACGTTCTACGTCGTCGCCTTCGTTCTTTCTCAGCAGACCATGGTCGACGAAGATGCAGGTCAATTGCTTGCCGACGGCCTTGTGGATCAAAACTGCCGCAACAGATGAGTCCACACCACCGGAAAGGGCGCAAAGGACTTTCTTGTCGCCGATTTTTTCCTTGAGACTCCTGATCTGTTCCTGAGCGAAATCTGTCATGATCCAGTCCTGTGAGCATCCGCAGACATCTACCAGGAAGTTCTTAAGGATCTTATGGCCTTCTTCTGTATGGTTGACCTCAGGATGGAACTGGGTCGCATAGAGCTTTTTATCTACATTGGACATGGCTGCCACCGGGCAGTCCGCTGTCGTCGCTGTCACAGTGAAACCTTCAGGAGGCGTTGAGATGAAATAAGTATGACTCATCCAGGATACGGACTTCTTCTTAACGTCCTTGAAGAGAGGATCGCTGTCATCAACAGTCAGGTCGATTTTACCATATTCCCTGTTTGCTGCTCTTGCAACTTCTCCGCCCAATAGGTAGCCCATCAATTGCGAGCCGTAGCATATGCCCAAAATCGGAATCCCAGCCTCAAAAATGGCTTTGTCGATTTTCGGTGCATTGTCTTCAGTAACGACGGAAGGTCCGCCAGTGAAGATGATGCCTTTCGGGTTTTTTGCAATGATTTCTTCGACAGGTGTATTGTAACGCAAAACTTCTGCATATACATTATTCTCACGGACACGTCTTGCTATCAGCTGGTTGTATTGACCGCCGAAGTCAAGTACGATGACTAATTCATGGTTCATTCCAATTCCTCCTTGAAAAATATAGTTAATCCTAACAGGGTCAGGCGTTGATGTCAAGATGGTAGTGCCAGGGGGACGGACTTTTTGGCACTTTAGCTGAACAGAGTGCCAAAAAGGTCCGTCCCCCTGGCACTACCACTCGATTTTCGACTTCATGATAAACGTTTTTTCCGTCTCCTCTATCATAGCATCATCGCGCGCAATAATATAGAAGAAAATGGATGCATCCACTTCAGGGAAGTACCTGCCGTAGACACGACCGGCCATTCCCACTGTCTCGAAATCTAAAGGCGGATACGCCAAATCATCCGGATCCTTCGGATAACCGTACTGAATATAGGCCCGGTAGTCCTTTTCGAATCTGTGATAGGCACCGTTTGTCACGATGGACGCATCATAGACAAACCAGTCGTCAAAGCCGAGCATGTCCTGCTGCCAGGACTTTAAGACCTCGCTCTCGAACACCGGATCGTCACACCCGATGCTCGACAGGACCAGCACCTTCATATCATAGGCCGGTATCTTCTCAATCTCATCGACAACCGGGTTCCCTGCCCCGTCGAAACCGAAGACGCCGCCATCCAGGTCCCGTACGACATAGGCGCCATAGAAGCTGTTGTAGTAGTCGCTTTCGGGATCCAGATAGAGCGACGACGCTTTAAAAGGCAGATAAGCCCCGAAGTTATACAGAATCGTTGAAGAAATATTTTTCCCAGCATAATTCGCAAGGCCTCTGCCGCCATTGAAAGTCATGACAAAAGGATACCAATCAGGCCCGTCCGTCGACGAGCCCCCCGGCATCCTGATAGCCAAACCTGATTCACTTAACAAACCCGTCTGCTCTTCATAAGCACTGTATACACTCATGACAGCAAGACTCTTCACATACTGCCACGGCGGCGTCTGCATAAACAAGACAGCCACCATCACAGCCACAAAAATGATTCTAAGTCTTTTCAAAACAATCACCGACTTCAGTACGGCAGCCTGATCCTTATTGTTGTACCTTTGCCCACTTCACTTTCAATCTCTATATCACCATTATATAGCTCGACGATATGTTTGCAAATAGATAAACCAAGACCGGTGCCGCCCATTTTACGCGAACGGCCTTTGTCCACACGGTAGAAACGCTCGAAGATTCTAGAAAGGTGCTTTTTCTCGATGCCGATGCCCGTATCGCTGACTTCAATCGCAAGGACACGAGCGTTTCCAGTGATGTCCACAACTACCGAGCCCTTGTCTGTATACTTGACAGCATTGTCGATAAGATTGATAAACAGCTGTTTCATCCTGTCCCTGTTGCATTCATAGGATTTCAGATTTTCCTGGCTGCGCACAATCACCTTGATGTCCTTTTCCTTGATTTCAGGCTCGAGGATCTCCACCACCTCATTGGCAATGTCGCTCATCTGCCACTTGTCCACTAGCTTGTCCCCACCCATCGTTTCGATTTCAGACAGAATCAGAATGTCCTGGATCAGTGTAGACAGCCTTTCCGCCTCAATATCGATGATATCCAGGAAACGCATCGCCACATCAGCATCCTCTATGGCGCCGTTTTTCAGCGTATCGACAAAGCCTTTGATTGATGTAAGCGGCGTCTTGAGTTCATGGGTGACATTGGAAACGAAATCCCGGCGCATGTTTTCCAGCTTTCTTATCTTGGTCACATCCGTCAGAATCAGCAGCGTTCCGATGATCTGTCCATTCCTTTCAGTTGCCCTGATCGGAGTCGATGCGATTTTCAGCACCTTGGATTCACCGTTTCTCTTCACCGTCACTTCCGTTTCAAATGCTTCCCTGCTTTCAACAGCTTGTTCAAACAATTCAAAAAGGGATACATTCCTAATTACTTCATAAAATGGCTTGCCTGTCACATTCTCAATAGGAAGCTTCAAAATATCAAGGAAAACATCGTTGTACAGGACAAATCTGTAGTCCTCGTCAAGTGCCGCCATACCATTGGACATGCTGGTAAGGATCGACTTCATTTCATCATTCTTTTGCGCCAGTTCCCAGATTTTCTTCCTAAGGGTAAAGGTCATGCTGTTGAACGCTTCTGCTAGCTCCCCTATCTGGTCCTTCTGGCTGATATAGATTTTTTCCTCATAATTGCCTGCCGCAATCTTCTTCGCAGCTTCCGTCAACCTGTTGATTGGCTGTGTAATCAGATTCGTAATCCCGTATGAAATCAAAATCATAACTGCAGCACCGATGATGACGCCAATGACGATGATCATAATCATATCATACACGATGTTTTCAATCTCAGTGACAGGCAGCGACAATCTAAGGATAACCTCGCCATCGGCAGTATCCACAGACTTCGCATAGTAATAAAAATATCGCTTCATCGTATCTGAAAAACGCATACTTGACGCTGGCTCACCGTTTATTGCAGCAACAATTTCAGGTCTGCCGGCATGGTTTTCCATCTCATCTGCGTCATTGTCAGAATCTGCCAGAACCGCACCATCACGGGCAATGATTGTCACCCTGTTTTCTGAGACATCCGACAGATCATCTGCAAACAGCTGGAAATCGAAGTCGTTATTATCCATCCGGGTCTCCAGCATACTGACAGCCATTGACGTTTTCGATGCCAGTTCGTTCTGATAAACATTAAACAAATAGACGTTCACCCTGCTCCATGAAACGCCTACCGAAAAAATGACAGTCACTATTACAATAGCTATGTAGCTTATCAATAGCTTCTTTCTCATACGAATCTGCCTTTCTAGCTGTAGTACTCTACGCTATATATACTTGTACCCTACACCGCGCACGGTTTTTATATGTGACGGCTTGCTGTCGTCTTCTTCTATCTTGATTCTAAGGTTTCGGATATGTACATCCACAGTTCTTGTCTCTCCCAGGTAATCATATCCCCAGATTTTCTCCAGCAGATACTCCCTGTCAAAGACCCTTCCCTTGTTTTTTGCCAGGATATACAGCAGTTCGAACTCCTTCAGCGGCAGTTCAATCGTTTCTCCCCTGACAACCACATCATGGGTTCCCCTGTTGATAACCAGGTCGTCCACAGTCAATATGTCTTCTTCTATGGCATTGGTCCGCAGCTTTGTCATCTGCTCTGTACGCCGCAGTACCGCCTTGATACGGGCAGCCAGTTCATGGACACCAAAAGGTTTGCTGATGTAGTCGTCAGCCCCCATTTCCAGCCCCAGAACCTTGTCTATCTCGTCCGTTTTAGCAGTCAGCATGATGACCGGAAGATGCTTCAGGCTGTCTTCCTTACGTATCTCACGAAGTACGTCCATGCCACTCATTCCGGTCAGCATCCAGTCCAGCAAGACAAGATCCACCTTCTCTTTTTGGATAGAATCCAGCGCTTTTTCACCGCTGTCGACAGCAAGGACGTCAAAGCCGCTCTTTTCAAGATTATACTTGATCAGCTCCAGAATATGTTCTTCGTCATCTACAGCAAGCACTCTAGTCTTTGCCATGATCTTTCCTCCAATCAGTGATTACTCGAAATGTTTGCCTGTCACATTGTAACGAATCCAACCGGCAATATTGGTCGCATGGTCTCCCATACGTTCCAGATATTTTGCAATGAACAGAAAGGCGACACATTGATTGACCACTTTGGTGTCATTCGCCATGACTTCCTTAAGCTCCTTGACTATGCCATGGAACATGGCATCAATCTCGTCATCCATCTTGACAACTGCATCTGCCAGTGCCATATCCTTATTGATAGCACTGTCAATAACCATGCTGATCATCTCTTTCACTTTGAATGCCATCTCCGGAATCGATTCAAGCGGCTTGAAGTATTTCTCGTTGCTAAGGTTGATCGTGTGTTTGCAAATGTCTTCGCAGTGGTCAGCGATTCTTTCCAGATCAGTAAGCATCTTCAGTATAGAAGCAATGTCTCTCAAGTCGGATGCAATCGGCTGCTGTCTCGCAATCATCAAGATGCATTCCTGTTCGATTTTCAGTTCCATTTCATCTATAATGTCATCACGTTTGATGACTTCACTGGCCAGTTCCGCATCCTGATTGACAAGTGCACTGATCATATTGTCGATCTGCTCCTCGATGATGGCGCCCATCTTGATCAGGTCTCTGTGGAGCTGGTTAATTTCTCTTTCAAATTCATAGCGTATAGGCATTTATTAGTCCTCCAATGACTCTGCAATCAACCAAAACGGCCGGTAATATAGTCTTCTGTGCGCTTGTCGACAGGGTTGCTGAATATTTTTTCTGTTGTGTCATATTCTACCAGTTCACCCAGCAAAAAGAAAGCCGTCTTATCTGATATACGCGCTGCCTGTTGCATGTTATGCGTAACCATGACAATAGTATAGTCCTTCTTGAGTTCAGTCGCCAAGTCCTCAATTTTCATAGTGGAAATCGGGTCAAGGGCAGAAGTCGGTTCGTCCATCAGAAGCACTTCCGGTTCAACTGCAAGGGCACGGCCTATACAGATTCTCTGCTGCTGCCCTCCGGACAGATCAAGCGCGTTTTTCTTAAGCCTATCCTTCACTTCATCCCATATCGCCGCTTGTCTGAGACTCTTTTCAACAATCTCATCCAGGATGCTCTTTTTCTTGATGCCATGTGCACGTGGACCGTATGCGATATTGTCATAAATGCTCATCGGAAAAGGATTTGGTTTCTGGAAGACCATACCGACCCTGGAACGCAGCTTGATGACATCGATGTTGCCGTAGATGTCTTCATTGTCAAGAAGGATCTCGCCTTCGACTTTAACCGTATCAATCAGGTCGTTCATCCTGTTCAGTGTGCGCAGAAAAGTGGATTTACCGCATCCTGACGGCCCTATGAATGCCGTAATCTCATTTTTCCTGATATCCATATCTATCTTTTTAAGTGCCTGGAAGTCCCCATAGTAGAGGTCCAGATTTTTTACATTGAATTTATGTTCCATGACTTCTCCTTACACTTTAGTCAGTCGCTTCGACATCACTTTGGACAGGATGTTAAGCACGAGTATTAACACAATAATGACTGTTCCAATGGCACAGGACATGCCAATGTCAGCTTCTTCTTTCGCTACCGTATAGGCCTTGATCGTCAAGGTCGCACCGGATTCAAACAGGGAGCCGGGTATCTTGGCAGCTGTACCAGCTGTCAGAAGCAGGGCTGCCGATTCGCCAATGATCCTTCCTATACTAAGGATGATAGCAACAAGAATACCAGGCACCGCACTTGGCAGAACCGCCTTCCAGATAGTCTGAAGCTTGTTGGCCCCCAATCCGAGCGAGGCTTCCCGATAACTACCGGGAACAGCTTTAAGTGATTCCTCTGTCTGTCTGATAATGACCGGAAGAAGAATGATGGCGAGTGTCATGGCACCAGCTATAAGCGAATAGTTCATCTTCAAGTAGGTGACAAAGAATAGCATACCGAAAAGGCCGTATATGATGGATGGTATGCCTGCCAAACTCTCAGTTGCAAATCTGATGATATTAACCAGACGTCCAGGCTTGGCATATTCGACAAGGTAGATAGCTGACAGGACACCGATCGGCACCGCGAAAAGCAGCGAAAGACCAATCATCATCAGTGTCGTAACGAGCATCGGGAAAATCCCTCCGCCTTCCCTTGTCATTCTGACCAGAATTGTTTTTTCATCCTGTCCGTTGATAATTTCGTAAGCCTCTTCCGGTGTGAGGCCTTCCATAGTCTTACCGGCAATCTTGTTGACGACATCACCGATTTTCAGACCTACCGGATTCCCTTTTCTGTCCACTGCATCTGTTGCTTTTGACACACCTTCAATGGCACTGACACGGAGCACTTCCTTGGCATTACCACCGAAGACTTCCATTTCACCCGCCTCGAGTTCAATACCCAGGCTGTTCAGTGATCCGTCGACTGTCTGCACCTGCACATAGGAGGAAACAGAATCGAAATCCCGTGTCAGAAAGCCCCATTCCAGATGCGGTGCTCCTTTTATGAATATAAAGCTGATGATCCAAAGCAGTACGCCCACGGTAAATGCTGCCGCCAGGCCAACACCTGCATATTGGAAAATCTCTTTAATTTTTCGTGTTTTAACATATTTGTCCTGAATCATGCCTTTTCCTCCTTGCCATGAACCAGCCTACGGAAAGTCAGGTTGACGATGATGATGAAGATGAAAAGAATCACACCTGTTGAGAAGAGCATTTCCTGGTGAAGTCCGAATGCGTAACTCATCTCCATGGCGATATTGGTTGTCAGCGGCCTGATCGGCGACCAGATGCTGCCTGGCAAGCCTGCAATCGGGTTCCCGGCTACAAGCATGACAGCCATCGTTTCTCCGATAGCCCGTCCGATACCCAGGACCACACCGGCCATAATGCCCGATTTGGCGGCAGGGATTGTGACATGAAGGAGGGTCTGCATTTTGGAGGCTCCAAGCCCCAAGGATGCTTCTCTAAAAGAACTGGGGACTGCACGGATTGCACTTTCAGATATAGCGATAACTGTCGGCAATATCATGATCATCAGAACCAATATAACCGCAAGCAAGGACTGACCTTGACTCTGAGGTGATATTGCCATGATTCTAGGCACCAGGATACCGAGACCGAAGACACCGTAAAGAACAGATGGAATACCAGCAAGCAGCTCTACGGCAGGCTTGATGACATTTTGCACAGGTCTGGGGGCGATTTCAGAAATGAACGCTGCTGTCAGGACACCAACTGGCACACCGATAAGGATGGCTCCTGCTGTGGCAGCGATTGATCCGATAATCATATAGAATATGCCGTATTTGGCAATGCTTAAATCATCGTTTGGGCGCCACTCAAGCCCACTGATGAATTCCCAAAAAGAGAATGTACCTTCTTTATTCAAAGGCATGAAAGGCTGCAGACCTTTATAGAAAACAAAGAATGCAATGGCAGCTACAGCAAGGACTGCTATAGTCGCATTGAACAGAAAGACATATTTTGCAAACGTCTCTAGAAAATCCCTTCTCTTGTTGGCAGACATGTCGACTGCTCTTCTGTTTGTATCAACTGCTTCGTTATTCATATTGACTCCTTAAACAAGGATAGGCAAATGCAGCTGCGCTACATTTGCCTCTACCTTTTTATTGATCTGGATTACTGAGCGCTGATTCCGCCGTTTTCTTCTACGATTGCCTGACCTTCTTCGCTAAGAGCGAACTCTACGAATGCTGTCGCAGCATCAGTCATGTTCTCATCATGGTAAACCATGTTGAATGGTCTTGATACGGCATAGCTCTCGTTTACAACGTTCTCCGTTGTAGGCTCTGCACCACCGACCATAAGCGCTTTGATTGTGTCATCGATTGTAGAGAAGGAAATATAACCGATAGCATTCTCGTTGCCAGCTACAGTTGTTTGCACGTTTCCGTTGCCTTCAGCAATCAAAGCATTGGCAGTCAGTGCGCCTTCAAAATCAACGATTTCTTCGAATGCACCTCTTGTACCCGAACCGTCTTCTCTGGATACAACAACGATTTCGGCATCTGCGCCGCCTACTTCAGACCAGTTTGTGATTTCGCCTGTGTAGATAGCCTGAATTTCCTCGATTGTGATGTCGCCAACTGCATTTGCAGGGTTGACAGCTACTGCGATACCGTCGAAGGCAAGAATGTGCGCAGTCATGCCCCAGCTTTTCTCTTCTTCTTTAAGTGCACGGGAAGCTGTACCTATTTGAGTGACGCCTTCATTAGCGTTTTTTACACCGCCTGAAGAACCGATTGCTTCATAGGAAGCCGTTACGTCAGGATTCAGAGCCATGAACTCTTCGATCAGAGCAAGGCCGATTTTCTCTACTGAAGTTGAACCAGAGATTGTAACGTCGCCACTAAGTTCATCAGAAGCTTCTCCTGTCATCTCTTCTGTCGTTGTCTCTTGAGTAGTTGTAGCAGTTTCAGTTTCGTTGCTGCCGTTCGTGCTGCTTCCGCATGCTGTCATAGCAAGAACAAGTGCAGCTGCGATAATTAAAGTAAATACTCTTTTCATTTCGAATTACCATCCTTTGTTAAATCAATAATAGTTATGTCGTATTTGTTTTGACAATAATAATTTAACAAAGGTCGATTAAGTCAGTTTTATGGTAATGTAAAGTCTATGTTAAGAGTGTTGAAGCTATTGTTAAGCCCATGAATAAGATAATAGCTGTCATCGTAGAAAATACGACCATGTTGCTGGCTACCTTTTCCTCTTCCATCGTTCCGTACTTGCCGATAAAGATGGATAGGGACAATGGCGGCGAAAGGGCTGCGAAGGTAAAATAGGCGTACTCGAACATCAAGCCCGTTTCCATAAAGGGGTCAATCAACAGGAACTTCACAAGATAGGCGATGACAAAAACATTGACATAGCGGATCAATGTGTACTTGGCGCTGAGTCTTGTATAGTGGGAATCGAATTCAAGGCTGAATCCTATTATCAGGAAGATTAACGGGTTCGTGATATCCGCCAGGTATCTGAGCGTGTTGAGTACGCCCCCGGTCAGCTGCATTGTATTCAGGACAGCTGTCGCCCCTGTAACATTAAGTAAGATACCGGCAGTGACGGCGATAATAAGGGGAGATTTGACGAAGTTGATGATCATCTTTGGCGAGAGCTGCTCTTTGTTCAGTCTGACCCGGAGCGTCAGCATGAAAAGAATCCAGATGAACAGCTCGTGGCCGATGCCGAAAACGGCGAACGTATTCAGGTTATCCTGTCCGAAGACCGTTCCGAACAGGGCAATCCCCAGCAGCCCAAATGAGAAGGATGTATTGATGAAGGGATAGACCCGCCATTTGACGATGCCCAGCTCATAAAGTCCGATGCCAACCAGCAGCAGCAACGTGCACATGATGAAGATGGCTACCGACAGCCAGAGATGCTCCGCTTTCAGTTCCATATTATAGAATGTAAGAAACAGGACACTGGGGAGGGCGAAGTCAACGATGATCTTTTTCAGGTCACCGATTGTTTCATGGGATAAAAATCCTTTGATCCTCATGAAATATCCCAGCAATATCAGCACGATTATGGGGGTCACTTTAACGATGATTTCTACCATTGGATGCTCCTTTTGTCAGTCTTTTTCTGGCATCATGATATCATATAAAAACATGTAAAAATAGTGTTGACAACGCAAGTTAAGCTGTGGTAAAATGACCTTCGTTGAGCAGTTGTGGCGGAATTGGCATACGCGCTAGACTAAGGATCTAGTGGTCTCACGACCTTGAGGGTTCGAGTCCCTCCAACTGCATTGCGGAATATACTATAAGTATTAAACCCGACATCGTAAGATATCGGGTTTTTTCATGCTTAATATTATACATTTCATTTTTGTCTAGTGATGTTTATCGAATTATCGGGACTTGTGCCAACAGCATCGGAATAGGCATCATACTTACATTTGCCACCTGGTAACTGCTTGCTGCTTGGTAATAACGTCTAGTAGTGGCAAGGTCTTTGTGCCCTGCTATGTTCTGTACCGTAAATACATCATTGGTTTCTAAACACTTTCGAGTTATAAATGTGTGCCGGAACAGATGTACATTTCCTCGTTCAATGCCCTGCTTTTTAACATTTGTATGAATGTATGATGATAATGTGTATTGCGTTATCGGGGCATGCTCTTTATTCATGAATAATATATCTTCATCCGGTGAATTGTATGGAATCTCTCTTTTAATCAGATAATTATCAATATGACGCATTGCAGCTGCGCTGATAGGTACTCTTCTGTCAGAATGTCCTTTCATTCCCCTTATGTTAATATATCTCTGCTGCTTATTTATATCTGATACTCTAAGGTGTATCAATTCACCCATCCGGATACCAGTATCAAGAAGAATTGCAAATATTGCTCTTTTCTGCCATGCTGTAAGCGACTTGCCTTTAATACTGGCATAGATAAGCATAATTTCATCATCTTGGTAGATATCCTTCATTGTCCGGTAACCTCTTAATGGCGGTATTTTCAATGTCAAATCATTTTCCATATAATCATTGATGTATGCCCAACGAAGAAATGCTTTAACATGTCTCCAATATGTCTTTACTGTATTTACTGATTCAACTGTATTTCTCGTCTTTATAATAAACTTTTGGATATCTTCTAATTTCAACTCGCCAATTTCTTTATCTTCTATAAATTTTTCAATGAATATGTGTCCTACAATATTGTAGTATGTGTTTATTGTACTTTCATATATGCCCTGGACTTGCTTCTCATAAATAAACGTATTAAATACTTCTGATACTCTCATATAATCACCCTTTATTAATTATGCTTCTATTGGAAATGGTAAATCTTCTTGAATCCATTCATCTTCTGTTTTTCCGTCTCCAAAATATACTATATTGTTATTTGGTATCCTTCTTTTAAATGCTGCCCATGTTTCCGGTGCATCGTCCTGTACGGTCTTGTATTGCCTTTCAAGTGGAATGTTGGTAATTATATACACTTTTGTATAACAGGCTACTTTATTCGCATATCTAGCAGGTAATTCAAGAGGATATCCATCCAGATAATTCAACATATCAGCTATTTTTAATGACGATCTAAATTCTTCAAAAATAACTACATCCTGCTGCTTATAACTATCAAATGGATGTTCATAATCCGTTACCCGGTAAACATTTGAATATCCAAATACTTCCATTACTGACCGTGTTTTTCCTGTCCCAGTCGGTCCATGTATATACACTACTTCCAATTGTCTATATGTGTTAGAAAATTCTTCCTCCTTTATTGTCTGCCTTGCTCTTTCAATCCGGTCTATCTGAAACATATATTGAGGATGCAGCCGGATTATTTCAGCATTCGTCATGTTGTCTCTAATCATATCATATAGATCGTTAAGGTCATTTCTTGTCCCTGGGCGTTCTAGGGGCAATTCTCCTTGTTCTTCATGACTATCTTTTAGATTAGTTTCCTTTTTCTTGTCTTTTCCCCATTTTTCACCCTGTTTGAAAATATAGTCTCTATTTTGTTGGCTTGTACCTTGCGCCATTTCAAAATGTCCACCGTCAAACTTATTCTTTATGGTGCTAAATCTTACACCGGATGAACAAGCTATGTATAAATGGGTATGGAATGTTTCATTTTCTCCTATTTCATCAGACATACACCAATATACAATAGGTTTTATTTCTTCAATTATTTGTTTTATTTTTTCATGAGTATAGCCTTTTTCAATAGGATTATTTATTGTTATTTGCCATTTACGAGATTGGCTATCTCTAATCATTAAATCACCCTCTCATTTTGCGACAGAGGTTGTATTGCGACAACCATTTGCGACAACTTTGCGACAACTTAAAACCCTTGATTTTACTAGCTTTAAACCTCTTTGCGACATGCGACAGAGGTTGCTAAAGGTAATACTAGCCTTTAGCAACAAAAACCTACTCATTATAGTCTGCTGCTCTTCTGGCTGAACGCTCTCTTTTACCGACAAGTATCAAGCCTGGGTCAAGCCTTTTCGCCAGGTACTTAGGCAAGCTAAAGGTTGGTTTATTTGATTTATCAGTATATGCATAGACATACTTATCATCAGAGGTATATTTGTAGACATAGAACAAACCACCTTCAAAATCCTTATTGCCATTTAATGGTTTCCAGTCTAGATATGTCGTGCCTTTTCCTAGATAGCCTAAGCCTTTTGCATCTTCAACATGGCTTGCAAACATAGAGTATGTTTCTGTATGAGGGTTTTTCCCATGAACAGCTACAGTAACATCAAAATAATACTTTTTCGTATCTTCCGATTTGCGTTCACCTTTATGATACTTACCCATAAACACCTACTCCATATTCCTGTCTTCTAGTATCTTCTGAAGCGATCTGTAATGATTGACCCTCTCCATATGGCCACAGTTCCACCAGTAGCATTTCAAACGCCTACATCCATCCTTATGTTTCCAGTAACATATCCTAGGCCATACGTAATGTACGAAATACTCTATTCCTATAAATCCAAAGAATACTATAAATACATAAATTGATTGTCTGCTGTCTAAAAACTCATGTAGTGTCATTTATTCACCTGTCCCTTCGTTGCAATATGCTTCTGTGAAATCCTCATCTTCTATCGGTACGGTGCTATCATATTGTTCACAGTAATCTGATGCTTCTACTACTTCATTTTTTACCAGGCAATACCATTGTGCTTCTTCACTTAAATCAATGTGTATTAGATCATTTTCTTCCGTTGTTTGATATACCTTTACTGCATCTAAACAATTACTACAGTTGTTCCATTCTTCTCTCATATATAGCTTCCTTTCTTTGTTTGGACTCTGCCACCTAAAGGTGTCAACCGTCTTTTTTCTTTTGCAGCATGCGTTGCAATCCATAGGATTGCGAGGGTCAAAGATTAAAAGATTTTGCTGAATGGTGGATAATATGATTGGGTTCCGGAATCAAGAACGAAAGCATTGACAGCAGGCACCCACGACCGTGTTGAACAGGCATCACCGGACAGCAGCCTAAAGGGCAGGCATGATGCCCGGCTGATAGCCTAACACGGTCTAACCTACTGTCAATTTGCTTTAGTTCTGGCATGATTCCTCTTGATATTGCTTTATGTTGTACTTTGTTGATAAAAACTCGTCAATTGACACGGTAACCACCTGTCTCAACGGTATTTTATTCGCTTTGCTGTACTCCATAAGAAGTTTGTTAAGATAAGTCGGTATATTGCAGCGTATGCTTGTCATTCCTTCCTTTGGTTTGTATTCCGGCATTTGTTAACCTCCTTCCGTTACTGTTTCGTGGTCGTCTCCGTCATCAATCCACAGTATATTTTTATTGTCAGCTATTGCTTTTTGTTCCTGCTGCTCTCTGCTCTTTACTTCGTTGATGATCTCTACAAGATTCCTTTTATTGAATACTTCACGCAGCACCAATCCCTTTTTTTCTTCCTGGAAATTGGTATATTCCGGTAGTTCATAGTTTTTCAGTTCTGGACGGTCTAGTGAATTAAATAGATGATAATATTTCCTGCGGTCAAATCGTTTGACACCTAACATGTACCAGGGTACATAGTAGTAGATGTCTGTAGGTTTCTGACTCATCTCATCGATACCGAATTCTTTCCTTATAGTTTTGACCACAGATGTTCCACCAAATCCCTTATCAAGCTGATAAACGTGATCGTAAACTCTTCGAAGAACAATGTTTATATCCTCCCAACTTTGACTCACAACAATAATATCGTTGTGGTGTCTGTGTGATGTTTTATAGTGGCGTTGTAATCGAATGTAGGCTTTTTGGTGTTCTCTCATGTTGGATGTGTTGGGAAACTCGATTGCTCCTTCATCGATGAGTAGAAGTGAATCTACCATGTTGAATACACCAAAGTCTTTATTTACATCGAACTTTTTACATCCTTTTATGGGTACGTTTGAATACAGTTCTTTATACTTGTTAGGTTTAATATGGGTATAATACCAGGCATACCGGGCAAGCAGTGTTGTTTTACCACTTCCCTTATTTGCGAAGAATAAGGTTAATCCCTCGTTCTTTGGTAGCCATGATTGCGTCCATCTATATATCGTATAAAGTATTAATAATATTGGTATTACGTATTTTAATACTTGCATTTTTTCCTCCTTAACTGTTTGTGGGGAGGGCTGCCCCTACGGGCTACCCTCCCCAACACCTCATACCATGCTGATTTTATGCACCTTTAATCATACCAATTGCACGTTTGCCAAACTTCAGAGCCAGACCAAGCACCATAGCTGCTACACCAATCAAAAGGATTGGTTGGGCAATCATGAAATCCCAGATTGTACCGAAGATACCGTCGATAGCTGTTAGACCATCGAATCCAGTAACATCAGATGCAGGTGGGGTACCACCAGTAATCATATAGATCAATGTTACGATTGCGTTGAATACCTCTTGCATATGGTTCTCCTTTCCTTAGATTTTTTTACCAAGCGATACGTTTATAAAAAA
Organism: Vallitaleaceae bacterium; assembly: GCA_963677915.2. GTDB lineage: Bacteria > Bacillota > Clostridia > Lachnospirales > Vallitaleaceae. The sequence continues at coordinate 114,589 of CAXXGE010000032.1, forward strand.
CCGTAAAGCATTGGCTGTATAATATAAGCATACAGCTAATATTAACGCTGCTGCTATATATTCGAAATTGACACCGGCTATGCCCGATGGTATCGTTTCATACGTTGTGCTTGTTACTTCTATTACTCCTGTTGTTGGATTGTATAAAGGTACTGCCTTTGTTATTTCGTAGGTTATTGGTGTATATTGACCTATCATCATGCGAATAAAATCAATTATATTACTCATTCTTTTCCTTACCTCCTCCAAACCATTTACCATTCGTCATAGTCCTTAACAATGCAGCTACTATCCATCCAATCATCACCAAGAATATTCCTGCAATAAATACACCACCAATAGTTATTGTATTTGTGCTATCAATCGGGAGAGTGAAAATAAATATTACAAAATGTCCTACTATCATGAAAAACATTCCTATGATTTCGAAAAATGTCATTTGGTCACGCTCCTCTTATAAATGCTATTACTGTCCAGGCAACCATTAAACCAAATATTGTTGTTGCTGTTGTGACTATCAGTATAATGAATGCCTTGAATGGATTAGGTAATGCCTCATAAATACCACTATATACTGCTATACCTTCCGATGCAGATTCATATAAATTTTCAGCTACGTCTTTTAAACTCGTTGCCATTTCTTCTGCTGACGCTTCCGCCATTTCTGGCCATTGGTCTGTTGGTACATATCCATCATTTGGTGTGAATGATAAATTCATTCCTGCATCATATGTGAATTTACGGTTGTATATCAATACTCCATATGTATCATATATCGACACTTCATATTCATGACCATCTATGAAATCAAAATCAGTATTGTATATTGTGTCTGCTTCTAGTATTGGATAGTTATCAGTTTGTTTCTGATATAATCCAGTCATTATTTCCTCTTCTGGTGGCAAGCCGACAACTTCCACATCGACATCAATCCATGAGAGAAAATAAGGACTAACGACATAATGATCATCATATGGTTTAAACCAAAAATCATCGGTTGTACCATCCTCATTGAATACCGCTGTTGCACCTTCATCTCTGTATGCTGATGCATATTGATACTCTATTTCAACTGAATCCGTATCATTTATTACTAGTATAAGAACATAATAATCTTTATATTTATCGAAACCATGTTCATCTTTTGTAATGATCTTTGTTTCTGTCTCAGTAAATATTGGTTCATCAACTATATTCAATATCTTGTTTTCTGTCACTGCTGATGTACCTTCAAATACTGCCATATTATATGTTGTCCAACGTTCATCAATATCTGATAATTTCAATACGGCTAAATCTAAATATGTATTAAATGTAAAGTCTGGCGCTTCAATTGGTGGTTCATATAAATCAATATCAATTAATCCATTTTCATCTAGTAGAGAACTTATATCCAATACTTCATAATATGGATCCGATAATTGGTCTATGCCTTCTGTATATATTGCAGGATTATCATGATTACCACGAGATGTTATCGATGTAGTCATCCATGTTTCTGGATTTAGTTTTGCATACTTTTTACCGTACATATCCATTTCATAATCAACACACCATCTATCAACTCCATTTTGATATGGGTCACTAGGGAGTATAGGTGCAAAGTAAATTGCCATTTCCAATACATCATCATCATATCCATATTGCATAATTGCATATTTATTTATTTCAAAATCAATATCACTTTCATATGAATTTAATGCATTCACTGCATCTTCATTTAAGAATACTTCAAGCGTTGACGTTGGCTGCTGCGCAAACACATTAATACTCATTATATATAGTCCTAATATCAATATTGATAATACAATAATTTTCTTCACAATATCTTCTCCATTCTTTTTCATTTATAGTAATCTGCCTGGATGCCTTGAACATCCTGCCGGCCTTCCCGGGACAGATGGTTAAATTAAGGGCTATATATGAAAAGCGCTAATTACGCTAGTCAACTAATAGATCATTCACCAAACGCAGCGTCCGGCTCTGCCGGATTGATGCGCTGCGCTTGGTGTTTTTGACACCTTGCAAAAGAAACTGCTATATCAACTTGCAAGAAAGCTGCGCACTGTTACTGTATGAATTGATATAAGGCGTTGCTGATATTTCCACTGGACGGTTTCACCTTCCTTGATTCCTGCAAATTGCTGTTCGCTGCACTTGATTACCAAAAGGTCAGTTTCACCTTTCTGGAAGATGTTGAAAGAAAAATAGGTGTTCTGTCCGTCCTTACTTGTCCTCTTGTTCTTTTCCATTACAATACCTTTTACAGTTGTTTTCATAGTATTCGATTTCTCCTTTGCTTATTTGCTTGATTGTTTTGTATGTTGGGAATAACACTGATAATATCCATGTCGGTGACATTTGCCGGAAGTGGATGCCGTTTTCATCCTCAATCATGACATACATAATTCCAGGCTTCTTTCTTTAAATGATTGAATGTTATCAATTCACTGCTATCAATAGCTGTCAACTTGACACGTCCATCCTTGAATATGTGATAGTACGTATACAAATGAAAATAATCCGTTAATACGTATTTAACACACAACATTCTTGATTTTGACTCCGGACTGACTTTATTAATGATAATCATCTTTTCCTTAACAGTGTCATATCCTTCATTCTTTAGTTTTTCCATTACCAGGGATTTTGATTCTTTGTATGATTCGCAGTATTGATCTAGCATCATGTAAATCGCTCCTTTCATATTGCCCTTACGCATAAATTAGGATTGTGATAGAATAAAGTTGAATAAACATATATTGTCAATGTGGTCTAGTAGTGTTTATTTAACTTATATTCTAATTATAGTTCATTATACTACACTCGTCAATACCTAAATGTATTTTAATGAACTTTTCACCAAAGGAGATGTTATTCTAATGAGCATAATAGAGAGATTGCCCAAAATACTTAACGAAAATGAGCTAACAGTTCCAGAATTAGCAACTGCGATAGGTGTTACAAAAAACACTATTTATAATATTATCAATGGTTCTTCCTCACCAAAATTAAGTACTGTTATTGCTATTGCCGAATATCTTAATTTAGATATTTCCGAGCTTATTGATGGTAAAAACGAAGTGATGGATAAATATGAGGATAAACTTTTAGAACTGTTCAGAGATTTATCATTAGAAAACAAAATAGAAACAATAGGTTTTGTGAGTAATCTTCATATAAAACAGGAACTAAAAAAAGACTAGATCATTCTAGTCTTTTTAATTTCCGGATAAGCAGCACACATTCTTCTCTGTATTTAAATTTTGTGTCTAGCATGATAAAGCCTTCCAGAAAAAGCAATAATACTTTGTTCAATGGTATCATTCCCCTCATGCTTTTCTTACATTGTATTCTATTTTAAAAGATATTGTCAAGAACGCTTGTTCGTATTTTACACTTATAGTAATTCTCTTATCCAATATGATGTTGTTCCTACACCTGCCAATAAGAACAATAAACCAATTGCCAGTGTCACGATATATACAACTGTAAAAAACAGAACACAGTTTTTTGTAGTTTTTATGTATTGTGCTTGTTTCAATTTTAGATAAAATGCTTCTTCATCTTCAGATAGATCAGAATCTATTATTTTTCGATATGAACCAAGCTCAGTTGGGAAAATATCATCTGGTAGTGAACTACCTTCTTTTTCCATTTTTCGATATTGTTCACATTCTTTGTTTTTACACATTTCATAGTGATCTAGTCCTATTAATTCCCTCATACTTACTAGTTGTTTTCTTGATTTTTTCATGATTTCCTCTCATTTCTTACTATTAGTTGTTTTTTTCTACCCTTATTACAATAAAACTATAACACATGTGTCTAGTCATTTACATTTAATTATATTACGTTATTTATCGATTTTTATTGTTTTAGGACTAAGGATCTAGTGGTCTCACGACCTTGAGGGTTCGAGTCCCTCCAACTGCATTTTATTGGAACCTATAAAATGCAAACCCCGGTATCTTAGGATATCGGGTTTTTTGGTTTTCATTCGACTTATCGTACATATCAATATATAATATTATTATCACAAGAAAAGTAGCTCAGCTGCGTTTTGCGAAGCAAATTGTTGCGACAGGAAAGTTTCCTTGTTGGTTCTTTTGCAAAATACGGATGCTCTAGCCGTTTTTGCTGAAGTCGAACTTTCCTAAAGTACAAGAAAGGATGCGAAATCATGATGAATGAGACAATACCCACTCACCTCGAGACGCTGCTCAGAACTATAGCTGAACTGGTCCATTGGGAAGTAGATGCTCTCAGTGCAGAAGCGCTCTTTTCCAATATCCCAAAATCCAAACAGACCATTACCGACCTTGACACCTTGGATAAGCTTGGCTACATCAACTGTATTTATATTGATAATAAACTTGATCATATTGGCGTTGGCCAAAGAGCCATCGAATATTTCGGGAGGTAGGCACTACCTCCTTTTTCTTCTAATGCATACCGCTATTTAAAATGCAAAACAAAAAAGAGCCGTTTAGGCTCTTAATTCTTCTGATATTTCCTTATAAATTGAAATTTGTGTTTTTCAAGCTTTTCCCGATCATTTTCAGTATAGCCCTGTTTACATTCAGGGCATCTGCCCCAGAAAAAAAAGTTACTTAGTGGCATGTTGCACTTTGTACATAAAAATATTGAGAAATCCACTAAAATAAACACCCCCGTAATTTATGTTTTATATTATATCAGCTATGCCGCTATGATTCAACCGTTTTTTACATGTTATGTAAACTATTTTGTAACTTATTTATATATCGGCTTCATTGTCTGACATCATACATGTTTTTGTTTACTTTCTCCCCCCTATCGGGTAAAATCAAAGTAACAGAATTGAAACGGAGGATCAACCCATGTACGACAAAGGCATACTATCAGAAAAAGTAGCCAATTCCATTATTGAAATGATTCAAAGGGAGAATATCAAACCGGGCGACAAGCTCCCTAACGAGCTGCAGCTGACAGAATCCCTGAACGTCAGCCGCTCGACTGTCAGGGAAGCCATCAAGTCCCTCGTTTCCTCCGGCATATTGGAAGTCAGAAGGGGCCGGGGCACCTTCGTCTGCGAAACCCCAGGCATGACAAAGGATCC
>CAXXGE010000033.1:0-102006 GCA_963677915.2 Vallitaleaceae bacterium
TCGTCTTGTAGAGGAGGTAATCCTTGACTTTCTCGAAGAATTTTTCATCTCTGAGAGTACCGTATTTGATGAACGGGTTGATGTCATCCCAGAATTTCTCATAGGATTCCCTTTCCTTTTTGTAGAGGCTTTTCAGCTTGTCCGCCACCTTCTTGGAGATGTAATCGGAAATCTTCTTGACGAAACCGTCGTTCTGGAGGAAGCTCCTTGAAACGTTGAGCGGCAGGTCAGGACAGTCGATAACACCTTTGAGCAGCAGCAGGAACTCGGGGATGACTTCCTTTATGTTGTCGGCAATAAACACCTGGCTGTTGAAGAGCTTGATCTGTCCTTCCATTGTCTCGAACTGGTTGTCCAGTTTCGGGAAATAGAGGATGCCTTTCAGGTTGAAAGGATAGTCCATGTTAAGGTGAATCCAGAAGAGCGGCTCCTTGAAGTCCATAAAGGTGTTTCTGTAAAACTCTTTGTATTCCTCGTCCGTGCAGTCGCTCGGGGATTTCAGATAGAGAGGCGTCGTTGTGTTAAGCGGTGCGGGTTTGCTCTCTTCATTCTTGTCCTCTTCTGTTTTCTCGGCTTCCTTAACCACGTCGGTAAGGAAAATCTCGACAGGCATGAAGGAACAGTATTTTTCAATTGTCTTGCGAACGGTCCATGCATTCAGGAAATCCTTGCTGTCTTCACCGATGTGGAGAACGATGTCGGTGCCGCGCTCGGTCTTGCTTCCGGCTTCCATGTCGAACTCAGTGCCGCCGTCGCAGGTCCAGTGGACGGCTTCAGCGCCTTCTTTATAGGAAAGGGAATGGATTTCCACTTGTTCAGCCACCATAAAGGCTGAATAGAAACCGAGACCGAAGTGGCCGATGATCTGCTCTGCATCCGCTTTGTCCTTGTAGGTTGCCAGAAAGTCTTCGGCACCAGAAAAGGCGATTTGGTTGATGTATTTCTTGATTTCATCGCCGGTCATTCCGACGCCGTTGTCGCGGAAGGTAAGCGTCTTGTTCTTCTCGTCGACAAGGACATCCACCTTGAATTCAGTGCCTTCTGGAATATCTGTCTCACCCATGGCGCTTAACTTGCGGTATTTTGTTATCGCGTCGCTTGCGTTAGAGATCAGCTCACGAATGAAGATGTCATGGTCTGAGTATAGCCATTTCTTTATAATTGGGAAAATATTCTCGCTGTGTATGGAAAGATTGCCATGTTCCTTGCTCATATCAATGTTCACTCCTTAAAATATTGTTTTCTATATATTACTATTCGGGTTTTTCATTGTCAAGAGTAAATTAGCACTCATACAGAAGGAGTGCTAACAAAATTAAATTCAAGATGGCGGGGGTGTGCCAGGGGGACGGACCTTTTTGGCACGGGATAGGTATGCCGGGGATAAGCGGGTGGTGCCGGGGAGGGAATGTTTTCCTCCCCGGCACCACCCGCTTATCCCCGGCATACAGACAATAGAAAAAGCCGATGAGCATTATAGTCAATCATGCTTTTCGGCCCGTCTATTGTCTTATATAGTGGAGTGCCAAAAAGGTCCGTCCCCCTGGCACACCCCCGCCATTACCATTCGAATCAGCTCATTTCGCAGCCATTTTTGTGGAAGAAAGTCCTGATCATGCTGTCGAAGGCCTGCTCGGCCTGTTTGTCCATGGTGAAGGACGTATAGTTGACCCCGGTTGTCACCTTAGCCTGCTGTTCAGAATAGGTGACAGTCATGGTGAAGCCGGTCACCATCTCAGTCAGTTCGGGAAACCGGGCAAGTATCTTTTCTGTAGATTCGGGATTCAGCGACAGCACAAGCTTGAGTGCGGAGGGCTGTCCGAAAGCCTTCAGATGGTCGACAATAACAGGGCGGATTTCCGACCACGTGACAGATTCGCTGCCAGTGGTACTGTCGATGGAAAGGCGGAACTTAAGGTCCATATCCAAAGTGGACAGCAGAAAACCATCAGCCATTTCAGAGCGTAAAAGCCTATTCATGAATTGTTTTGTGTCATCAGCCGTCAGTGCAATCATTTCCGGTCTCCCATCAAGTTGTATTCGGTATGCAACGTACGTATTTTCTGTATTATATCCTTTTTCATGATAAGTTGCAATGGACCGGCAACTTTGCTAAACTCAAGTATAGCTTACTAGAAAAAAGGAGGATGGACATGACCAGAATGACAGACGGATTCGCTAAATATATTGAAAAAGCCACCAGCCCGATACAGGCAGTGGATGCTGCGGTGGAAAGACTCGAAGGCAAGGACTTTCAACAGTTGAAAATGTCCGATGAATGGTATCTCAATCCAGGTGGGTGCTATTATGTTAAGCCCTACCCGACATCGCTGTTCGCATTCACCATTGGTTCGGGAAAATACGTGGAATCCGGGTTCAAGATTGTCAGTGCCCATACAGACTGTCCCGGCTTCAAGGTAAAACCATCCCCTGAAATGACGGTCGAAGGTTATATCAAGCTCAATACAGAAGTATACGGCGGCCCGATCAACAGTTCTTGGATGGACAGGATGCTGTCACTGTCGGGCAGAGTGGTGCTGCGTTCCGACGATCCGTTCAAGCCCACCTCAGTCAATGTGGATTTCGGCTGCTCCTTGATGACCATACCAAGTGTCGCCATCCATATGAACAGGGAAGTGAACAAGGGTATCGAGCTCAACAGACAGAAGGACATGCTCCCCATGATCGGTCAGTTTGTTGAAGGTTTTGAAAAGGAAAACTGGCTCATCGGTGTCCTAGCAGACGAGCTGTCCATCAAGAAAGAAGAAATACTGGACTTCGACCTATACGTCTATATTAATGAAAAGGCGGAATACTTCGGCATCGAAAACTGTTTCCTGTCATCGCCAAGAATCGACAACCTGACAATGGTCTACAGCGCCATCGAAAGCCTGCTCGAAAGCGAGCACAAGGACTATGTCAATCTTGTCGCATGCTTTGACAATGAAGAGGTGGGATCTTCTACAAAACAGGGAGCCGACTCTACACTTCTTGCCATCATTACAGAGAGGATTGCACTTGCCCTGAACAAGACAAGAAGCCAGTACTTAAGGCTCTTGGCAGGCAGTTTTCTCATTTCCACTGACGGTGCCCATGCCCTTCATCCGAACGCTGCCGACAAGAACGATCCGACAAGCAAGCCCGTCCTTAACAAAGGTATCGTCATCAAAAGCACCGCATCACAGAACTATGCCTCCGAAAGCGACAGTATTGGCGTGGTTATACAGCTGTGCGAAAAGGCAGGCATCCCGTATCAGCGGTTTGTCAACCGTTCAGATACGCCAGGCGGAAAAACACTTGGACCGCTTATGACCAAGTACCTGCCGGTGCGGGCCGTCGATATCGGCATCCCAATGCTTGCCATGCATGCTGCGAAAGAAACGATGGGAACAAAGGACCTTGAAGACATGACAACGCTGCTCAAGACATTTTTCAACAACTGATGATGAGAAGATTCTATCTGGTATCCACCGATGCCAACGAAGCTTTCAAGGCTTACCTTAAACAAAAAGGAACCGTTATTGAGGTCCCAAGAGACAGCAGGGTCTATCCGGCCATCGCATCCCACAGCGACATTTTTGCATGTACGATAAACAACCGTCTCTTTATAGACAGTGAGCTGGCAGACAGTCTCAAAAAAAACAGCATTGCACTTCCCGGCAAGACGACAGTTCTGAAAGGCTTGGTCAAAGGCAAGTATCCGGGAACCATACCCTTCAACAACAGGCAGGCAGGCTCCCTTGTTATCCATCATCTGGACCATATGCCGGAGGAAATAAGGCGATACTGTGCAAGTGAAAATCTCGAACCTGTCCATGTGAACCAAGGCTATACAGGATGCTCCACCCTTGTGCTGGACGAAACGCATCTCATTACAGCAGACAGGGGCATAGCCAAGACAGCCGGGGAAAAGGGCGTCGACTGCCTGATCATATCGCCTGGCAGCATACGTCTGCTCGATCAGATGGAGGGATTCATTGGCGGAGCGGCAGCGGTGGTTGACGGGGAAGTGCTGTTTCATGGAACACTGGAAAGCCACAAAGACCGGGTGAAGATAAAAGGATTCATTGAAAAAGCCGGCCTGTCCTGGCGTTCACTAGGAGATATGCCTCTGACAGATATGGGGGGTGTCGTACAATGGCAGGCCATATGAGTGTACCGGTCTTTGTACCGCATGTGGGCTGTCCCCATGACTGCGTTTTCTGCAACCAACGTCATATCACAGGTGTTGAAGAAGGCGTCTTCGATGAAGTGAAGATCAGGCGGGACATCGAAGCATACCTTTCCACCGCAGGGGACAGAAAAGTGGAGATTGCGTTTTTCGGAGGCAGCTTTACTGGCATACCGTGGCCGATACAGAAAAAGTACCTGGACCTTGCGGCAACCTATATGGACAAAGGGCAGGCATCGGGTATCCGTTTCTCAACCCGGCCGGATTATATCAATGCCCAAGTGATGGAACGTCTAAGGGACTACCCGGTGCGCGCCATCGAGCTGGGCGTGCAATCCCTTGATCCGGTTGTGCTGACGCAAAGCAACAGAGGCCATTCGGCTGAAGATGCAGCCCGAGCCTGTACCGTGATTAAGGAAGCCGGCATCGAGTTGGGCGTTCAGATGATGCTGGGACTGCCTGGCGACACATTCAGGAAATCTTTACAGACACTGCAGACACTGATAGAATTGGAACCGGACACGCTGCGCATATACCCCACCCTGGTTTTCGAAGGGACGGTGCTGGCAGAGCTATACAAACGAGGCTGGTATAAGCCCTTGACAGTGGAGGAAGCGGTGGACTGGTCCAAGAAGCTCGTTCCCATAGTCGAAAGGGCGGGTGTCAGGCTGATCCGCCTGGGACTGCACAATACTGAGACTTTGGCACAAGATGACAAGCTGTTGTCGGGTCCATACCATCCGGCTTTCGGACAGCTGGTGTATGATGGCCTGGCCCAGGACAGGGTGATTGAAAGGTTTAGAAGCCTGCATAACCCAGGAAACTGTGCGATTAAAGCCGGTAGGAAAATGTACCAGCGGCTGATTGGATATAGAAGAGAAGGGCTCGCTAGACTGGAATCCGAAGGCCTGCCTAAACCTGAATTGGACACGGGTCTCGATGATGAACAATTTTTGATAGTAAAGGAAGAAACAATATGAAAATGCTCCTTGATGTACATACACATTCCCTTGCAAGCGGCCATGCATACAGCACGCTGCAGGAAAATATTGAAGCCGCCCGTGAAAAAGGGCTGCAAATCTATGGGATTTCTGACCATGCACCGGCTATGCCTGGCAGCGCCTATATCTTTCATTTCCAGAATCTGCATGTTTTGCCAAGGTATGTGGGCGACATGAGAATCCTAAGAGGGGCAGAGCTGAACATTCTCTCCGCCAAGGGACAGGTGGATATTTCCGATGCGAATATGGAAGTACTGGACTACGCCGTCGCCAGCCTGCATCCGCCTTGTTTCAACTCGGGCAGCAAAAAGGACTCGACAAGGGCGATCATCCATGCCATGGAGCACAAGAAGGTGAAGGTCATCGGACACCCTGATGACAGCAGATACCCATTGGATTATGATGAAGTGGTCCGGGCAGCCAAGGAATTGGGCGTTCTTCTTGAGGTGAACAACGGTTCCCTTAACCCTTCCGGTTTCCGCGTGAATGCCAAAGAGAACATTATGACGATTCTCGAACTGAGCGATAAATACAACGTGCCGGTTATCTGCAATTCGGATGCCCATATCAGCTATGATGTAGGTGAGTTCAACTTCTGCCTGCCTGTTCTGGAAGAGGCGGGTTTCCCCGAAGATCTGGTCATCAACACGAATCCCGAGAAGTTTCTGGCGTATCTGGGGCTGTGAAAACACTTTACTTCAGCAATTCATCGTGGTAAAATCTAAAAGAGATGAACGAAGGAGATTGTTGCTATGAGCAAAAATATAAAAAACAGTGCCGTAGACCATCTTTTTGAAGCAGTGCTTAGCCTCGAGAACATCGAGGAATGTTATGATTTCTTCGAAGATGTATGCACGGTCAATGAACTGCATTCGCTGGCACAGAGGATGCATGTGGCAAAAATGCTTAGAGAGAACCATACATATCTAGAGATTGCAGAGATTACCGGTGCGTCGACTGCGACCATTTCCAGGGTCAACCGTTCGCTTAACTACGGCAACGACGGTTACGACATGGTTTTCGCACGCATATACAAGTAGTGCCAGGGGGACGGACCTTTTTGGCACGGCTTAATAACGCAAAAAGAGGCTAATGAGCGAGGTTTGAAACTAACTCATTAGCCTTTTGTTATTGCGGATACCTACCCGTGCCAAAAAGGTCCGTCCCCCTGGCACTACTTGTTGATATAGTTGTCGATCAGTTGGGTGACCATATGCTTCTGGGCGCTGGCCTGAATGGAGAGCAGGTAGGCGGTAGTGAAGATGGACAGCTTCTCCTGTTCCTCGGGTGTCGCATTTGGGAAGAGCCCTTTGGAGATCTCCACAGTGTAGTTGACCTGCTTCTGAAGCGTCTCGTAATGGATTTTCTGTGTGTCCATGATGGTGTCGAGCACCTCTTCCAAGGAAACGTTGGCGCCCCGCCTCATCGTCATGTCCTTGATCGGATCAAGAAGCGCCTGTATATCAGTGATGGAGAGCGTGTTCTTGAAATAGTAGATGAAAAGAAGGATAATCATATGATCGACGGAATATTTCTTCTTGTCCGTCGGCGGCAGGATACCGCACTTGGAGTAGTTGTTGATCATCGTCTTGGTCAGAATCTTCTCGTCGTCGGTACGTTTGAAAAGACCTAAGTGCTCATCCATAAAGGAAGTCACCTGGTCCATATAAAGATCCATGTGCGGTATGTCCTCTGAATAGACATGCTCATGGGTACTGATGAATTCCATCATATCCTGTATATATCTGTCGTAGTTTTTCTTGCCCATCTCTCAACACCTCATTCCATATTATATAGTAATGAATACCTTATGACAAGATAGTATGCGCGACTGCATTTCCAGGTGGAAAAGGTGTTGTTGTTGTGCTATGATTATAGCATTATGGGACATCAAGGTGGAGAATTATGAACAAATACGATACACTCAATCCAATGCAACTGAAAGCTGTAAAACACTCTGAAGGCCCCCTTCTGCTGCTGGCTGGTGCCGGATCAGGAAAGACCAGGGTGCTGACCCATCGTGTCGCCTATCTGATCGAGGAAAAAGGCGTTGCGCCGTGGAACATCATGGCCATCACCTTCACGAACAAGGCCGCCAGGGAAATGAAGGAACGGGTTGAAAAACTCGTCGGGACGGCAGATGTCTGGGTATCCACTTTCCACTCAAGCTGCGTTCGGATATTAAGAAGACATATCGACCTGATCGGCTACAGCACCAACTTTACAATCTACGATTCCGACGACTCTAAGAAGTTGATTCGTGAATGCATGAAATCGCTTAATCTGGATCCCAAGTACTACAAGGAACGGGCCATATTATCGACCATCAGTTCAGCCAAGAACAAGATGCAGACGCCAGCAGAATTTCGTGCTGACAACGCAGGCGACTTTAGGGGCGATACCATTGGACGTCTTTACGAAATGTACCAGAGCCGTCTGAAAAAGAACAACGCACTTGACTTTGACGACCTACTAGTCAAAACTGTCGAGCTCATGCAGCTTCGTCCGGATGTGCTGGAACAGTATCAGAACAAGTTTAAATACATCATGGTCGACGAGTACCAGGATACCAACGGTGTCCAGTTCAAGCTGGTAAGCCTGTTGGCTCGCAAGCACAAGAACCTCTGTGTTGTAGGCGACGACGACCAGTCAATCTACCGTTTCAGGGGAGCGGATATCCGCAATATCCTGGATTTTGAAAAAGTGTTTCCCGATGCGACAGTCATCAAGCTGGAACAGAACTATCGATCCACCAAGACAATACTTGAAGCTGCCAACCAAGTCATCAAGAACAACGACAAGCGCAAAGCCAAAGCCCTTTGGACAGACAAGCACCACGGCGAGCGCATCACGGTCAAGGACTGCAGCAACGACAAGGAAGAAGCCATTTTCATAACAGATACTATCGAGCACAGCATGAAGCATTTCGGCAGGCATTACAGCGACCACGCAATCCTTTACAGGACGAATGCCCAGTCCCGTGTGCTTGAGGAACGGCTTGTTTATGAGAACATTCCATACAGAATCTTCGGCGGCACGAACTTCTACGGACGCAAGGAAATCAAGGACGTGCTGGCGTACCTGAGAATTATCAACAACCCGACAGATGACATTTCCGTCAAAAGGATCATCAACGTGCCAAGACGCGGGATCGGCAACTCGACCATCGAGCATCTGAGCGAAATCGGAGAAGCGGCGGATCTCAGTTTCTTCCAGGCTGCAGAACACATTGGAGAGTTCCCTGACCTTAAAAGGGCCGTCAAGAAAGTGTCCGCCTTTACAGACATGGTGAATACGCTGAGAGAGAACCTTGAGGAGATGAAGCTGGTAGAGTTCATGAACGAAGTGCTGGATGTTTCCGGCTACATCAAGGATCTGAAAAAAGAAGACACGCTGGAAGCCCAGGGACGCATCGAGAACGTCGGTGAACTTGTTTCGAAGATTGCCGAGTACGAAGCAGAGGCAGAAGAGCCGACACTGGCAGGATTCCTGGAGGACGTCTCCCTTGTTGCCGACATAGACAACTTTGACGAAAGCAGCGATGTGGTGGTTCTGATGACCCTGCACAGCGCCAAAGGCCTGGAGTTTCCGGTCGTATTTCTATCAGGTATGGAGGAAGGGCTCTTCCCGTCCTATATGTCCATTGGCAGCGATGACGATAGCGATATCGAAGAAGAACGCCGCCTGGCCTATGTGGGTATCACCCGGGCGCAGGAAAAGCTGTATATCACCCATGCAAGGCAGAGGATGCTTAACGGCAGGACCATCGCCAACAAGCTGTCCCGTTTCGCTGAGGAGATCCCTATTGAACTCTGCCAGAACGATGAAGGCATGGCAGGGACGAGAACATCTGCGAGAGACCACAGCGTGGCACCGAGCAGGAGGGACAAGAGTTTCTTCAAGAAGCTCCCGTATCAGAACAAGCCACATACGGCAAAGCCGCTGCCGGTCAGCAAGCAGGCCGCCCTTGATTACGGGGTGGGCGACATGGTCAAACATATCCGGTTTGGTGTTGGACAAGTAACCGCCATTGAACCCGGAGGTGCGGACTATCAGGTCAGTGTGGAATTTCCGGGTGCCGGCAAAAAGAAATTGCTGGCAGGTTTATCAGGGCTGAAAAAAATGGTATAATATAGTAAAACCTGCAACAACATTTTATAAAGGAGGGTGAGCGTTTATGTTTGACCGTTTACGTAGAGAGGACTTGATCAGTGTGGAACACCTGAATGACTTGCTTAAGAAGATGAACATGAAGCAGGTGCCAGTCAAGAAAAAAAGAAGTACAGTTTGGCTGGCAGTATTGATTGTTCTTCTGAGTGTTGCCGGCATCGGCTACGCCGTCTATAAGTACTTCTTTGCTATCGAGGACGATTTCGAAGACTTCGACGAATACGACGAGGACTTCGAGGATATCGATTATGAGGAAGAAGAGGAAGTAGAAGCAGACGAAGAAGAGGAAACTGAAGAGGAAGAAGAAAAAGAATAGCATTTCAGAAGGCGGGGTTGACGCAAGTCGACCCTGTTTTGACGTAGAGGTATAATAATGAAAAAAGGTGATAAGGTAGAAGGTATCGTTGAATCGGTGTCTTTTCCGAACAAAGGAACTGTCATGGTGGACGGCATAAAAGTGACAGTGAAAAATACAATCGAAGGACAAAAGATAAAAGCGGTTGTCAACAAAAAGCGCAAGGGAAAAGTCGAGGCAAGGCTACAGGAAGTAACCGAGAAATCCCCAGAGGAGACCGATGCACCGTGCAAGGACTTTGGAACTTGTGGCGGATGTCTCTACCAGTCGCTGCCCCATGCATTGCAGCTGGAAATGAAGGAACGACAGGTGAAGGAACTACTGTCGGACTATGGCATCGACAACTGCTACGAGGGTATCACGCCAAGTCCCAGGGTGTTCGGCTACAGGAACAAGATGGAGTACTCTTTCGGCGATCCCTGCATGGATGGCCCGCTGACGTTGGGTCTCCACAAAAGAGGCAGCATCTATGACATTGTGGAAACTGACGCGTGCCAGCTGGTGCATGAAGATTTCAACAGAATATTGTCTG
Source organism: Vallitaleaceae bacterium (assembly GCA_963677915.2). Taxonomy (GTDB): domain Bacteria; phylum Bacillota; class Clostridia; order Lachnospirales; family Vallitaleaceae. The sequence goes on from CAXXGE010000033.1 coordinate 10,230, forward strand.
CTGTTCTTAGATATTTCAAAGAGCGGAATACACCCTTTTACCATAAACGAACCCATGAGGGCGTCCTTAGGCATCTGGTTCTCAGGCAGGGTGTCAAGACACATCAACTGCTGATCAACCTTGTGACTTCGTCTCAACACGAGCTGGAGCTGGGTGGCCTTGTTACGGTATTGACTGAGCTCAATCTGGATAACAAGATAGCGGGCATTGTCCACACCATCAACGACCAGATTGCCGACGCCGTGAAGGTGGACGATATGAAGCTGCTCTATGGCGAGCCCCATTTCTACGAAGAGATTCTGGGGTTGCTTTTCAAGATATCGCCGTTCTCTTTCTTCCAGACCAATACGCTGGGAGCCGAGAGACTGTATAGCATAGTTCGGGACTATGTAGGTGATATCGATGACAAGGTGGTCTATGACCTGTATTCCGGTACGGGTACAATCACCCAGATGCTTGCGGCGGTTGCGAAAAAGGCTGTCGGTGTGGAAATCGTGGAAGAGGCCGTGGAAGCCGCCAAGGTGAATGCGGAACTGAACGATTTGGATAACTGCGAGTTCATTGCAGGCGACGTGCTGAAGGTGCTCGATGATCTGACGGCCAGGCCGGATGCTATCATCCTTGACCCTCCTAGGGAAGGCATCCACCCGAAGGCATTGCAGAAGATTATCGATTATGGTGTGGACATGATAGTCTATGTGTCCTGCAAGCCGACATCGCTGGCAAATGATTTGAGAGCGTTCATTGACGCTGGGTATCAGGTCGAAAGATGGGCATTGATGGACATGTTCCCGCATACGACTCACGTGGAGACGGTCGTATTGATAACAAAGGTAAAATAACTTAAGCCTAGAAAGGCTTGATATGAGGGGTTTTGAGGATTTGGAGAATTTTTCCAGGGCTTCAAAATCTCTTTTTTGTAGTATAATGGTAACATGTCATAGGGGCCTGATTCAGGGCGTAGACTGCGAGTTAGATATTGACCTATTGGTAGAGAGCAGGTTAGATGTTGAAATTTGCGAGTGGTCGAGATAGATATAAAGAAATAGTGTAGGGAGGGAGGAACACCATATGGTAAGTGATGATAATCAACTTGGAAAAAACATCCAACATTTACGAAAAATGTATGGAGAGACACTAAACGATTTAGGTAAGGTTATTACTTTTGGAAAATCAACGGTGAAAGATTTTGAAAGTGGACGTAGGAAACCAGATATTAAAACGCTTAATAAAATTGCTAAGCATTATGGTAAAACAGTTGATGAGTTAATGTCTACAGACTTAACTGAGCTTAATGAAGTGAAAATGGAAGCAAATTCCATTAACGATATGGTGAATTTGTTCCAGATAATTTTACCTTTGTTCTATTCTGAAGACGCAATAAAAAATGCGAAATTTGAAAAGGGGTATAAATATTGTAGGAGGATAGTGGAAAGCTGTTTTAACGGTCAAGAGCTTAGAGGAACAATAATCGTTGATGCTTTTCAAGCTTATGCTGACGCTGCGGAAGAAATTGATAGCCCTGAAATAGTTGCTAATTTGATGTGGACAATTTTTGTTTTGTGGACACAGATAATAGATGTAAAGGAAATGCGATCATGGCAGTCTAAATTGTTGTCAAATGGGTTCGATATTAAGGACTATATGAATATGAGGGAGAATGAGAGTGATGAAGTAAAGGAAAAGAAACTAGCTTTCGTTTCTGATTTTGATGAAATTATTATTAGAATCATTAAGACACTAAAATCTGATCTCAAATGGGCTGATTTAGGCGATTACTATATTGCATTGAAATATGTAATGGCGATGGTTGATTCAGATCTTTCTCCTGAAATGAGTTCGGCAGCAGGCATGCAGATGATGATGACTTTCGCAAAAATTGGAAATCCGCACGCTTTAAACTTCATCAAGACATCTCTTTTTGCATAAGTGGTGCGCTTTCTATTGTAGTTATATAGAAAGCGTTATTTTTTTGTTCGCGTATCGCGAACTTCCTTCTAACATAAAGCATGTATAATTGAATTAAAGAAGCGAAGGGAGGAACTTGTTTATGGATGAACAAAAAAAAGGTTTTATAGACTGGATCAAGGCACATAAAAAGGAACTCATTATTGCAGGAATCAGTATTGCTACTTTGACAGGAATCATTCTCTGTATTAAGAATCGTGCTTCAATTGAAGCGCTTTGGAAATCACTAATTGGTGCAATAGAAGAATCATCTGCTGTGATGCCAAAAGTATCCCATTTGAATATTGAAAAGATCGAACAGACAACTGTCACTGTTCCAAGTGTTATCATACCAACTGATATTAACGCAATAAACACGACTAGGACTTTTCAGCACCCTTTTGAAGTAAGCGATCATATAAGAAATTTGCATACAGGATGGAGTGCCTCAGCAGAGAAACTTGCAGAAGCAAAAGCTATGGGAATCGTTCTTTTGCCAGGCCAGACCTTGGTGGGCACATATACAAAGGGAGGTGTAGCAGCATGAGTTTGAAAGATCTACTCAATAATCTTGCCAAAGGTGTGTATGACGGGAAGTATATCGATAACGAAGAACATGGGGTGTCGTGGGGCTTTTTCATTGATAAAGGAACCCCCGTGCAATATCGCGAGGGCAAAGCAAATTCTTCAATGGAAAAGAGAATGAGCGTATACCTGGGAAACGGACAGAAGAACGATTTGACACAGATGAGAAAAAAGACGCTTTCTTTAAGAAATATGGGTATCTTCGCGATATGTTTGAAAATCATCCCGAAGTGATGGATTATAGTCGCGAATACTACGAAAAAAGAAAAAAAATTAAATAAATCTCCTTTCAATAGATTCAGGCCACCTGCTGGAATAGAAAACCAACAGATGGCTTGATCTATTTACCCTAAATGTCTATGTTAATGCCGGCTTTAAATTCAACAATGACCTTGCCTTCGTGGACTGTAAACTTCTCAATAAGTCGTCTAACCAACTGCTCATCGTAGTTGATAATTGATGTGGGCTGATCCTGAAGAAAGGCTTTCATTTCATTCAGTCGGTTTTTCAGCTCATCCTTATTAGCATTTTCTACTAGAAGCTTTTGCTTTTCATCCCGTAGCCGATAAATTTCGTCAGTGACATCATCATAGTCAGATTTGGAGTTGGCTAACTTCAGAAGCTCAGTCTGCAGTTCTATAAGGCGTTCATCGATATTGGCAAGCCTTGAATCACTTCCATGAGAGACAGCTGCCTCGATGTTCTCTTGAAGAGTTGAGAGAAACGTATCTCTATTGCTCAAGGTTTCATTGATGGCTTTAATACAAATCTGCTCAAGGTCTGGTTCAGCAATAGTTCGTGCGTCGCAGAAGAGGCCGGTGTTTTGAAGTCGACTGACACAGCGCCAGACTATGGATTTCTTCCCACGATTGTTCCAATGGACCCTTCGGTAGATTTCGCCGCAGGTACCGCAATAGACGATATTGGAGAAAACATGATTGCTGCTGAAGTTTCGTTTTAAGCCGGGCTTGTCTTTATGGACGTTGCGTCGTCGAACCATTTCTTCTTGGACCTGCATGAATATTTCACGCGGAATAATGGCTTCATGGCTGTTTTCGACATAGTACTGTGGCATCAGGCCGTTATTCTTAACTCTCCTCTTGGTGAGAAAGTCGACAGTATATGTCTTCTGGAGAAGCGCATCGCCAATGTATTTTTCATTTCGCAGTATTTGGTTGATGTTGCTGGTGTGCCACTTTTCTCGCCCAGCGCCGTTCAAGATACCGTCAGCTTCCAGACCACGTTTGATTTTTAGCATGCTGGCGCCTTCAAGGTATTCACGGTAAATACGCTTGATGATCTCAGCCTCTTCAGGGACAATGACCAATTTCTTGTTTTCGTCCTTGGTGTAGCCAAGAAACCATTTACAGTTGACCTGGATTTCACCTTGCTGGTATCGGTATTGTAGGCCCATTTTGACATTCTGGCTTAAGGATTGGCTTTCCTGTTGAGCTAGAGAGGCCATGATGGTTAGCATGACTTCCCCCTTGGAGTCTAACGAATTTATGTTTTCCTTTTCGAAGAATACGGCTATATTCTTTTCCTTGAGTTGCCGGACATATTTAAGACAGTCCAAGGTGTTGCGGGCAAACCGGCTGATGGACTTTGTAATTACCATTTCAATATTGCCGGACATGCACTCATCGATCATCCGATTGAATTCTTCCCGCTTTTTAGTATTGGTTCCGGAGATGCCGTCATCTGCAAAAATACCTGCTAAATGCCACTCGGGATGACTGCTGATGTAATTGGTGTAATGCTCAACTTGAGCTTCATAGCTGGAAGCCTGCTCTTCGGTGTCTGTAGAAACACGGCAGTAAGCAGCGACCTTCAGCTTTGGTTTCTCATCGTCTTTATGCTTGCGTGTATGCTTTCTTGGGGGAATCACGGTAACATTCTTATTCACTTCCATTTGGGTTCACCTCGATTTCAATTAAATTGTAGGCATATTCTGCCTTTTGGAATGGGTCCTCATATCGCTGAGTAATTTCATTCATGTGAAATGCGGTAGGATAGATGACTTCTTTTTTTGACTTGGGTTCTTGGATTCGGCCAAGTTTTTGAGCTCGTTGAAGTCTTTCAGCTTGGACTGCTTCGAATAGTTCGGTGTCAATAATTGCTGGATAGTAGTCGTCACCAATATAGTGCTTGTTTCTAAGTAGTTTGCCGGCAACAGAATGAGTTGTGTTGATATTTGCTTTCTTTGCTGCACCGATTAGGGTATCGCCGGATAAGTACGATTTATACAACACTTTGATTTTATGGCTCTTCGTGGATACCTGTGGGTGAGTTTTCCCTGTAGATCCAGTGTTTATGCCGGTTGAGCCGGTTTAGACTTCCGATTAGGTAGTGGTATCACCAAATCAGAGCAAACCAGATAGACCATATCCAGCATATTTTGAATATTCCTGAAGCCATATGCTTTCCGCACAATCAGCTTTATCTTGTTGTTGATAGCCTCGATTCTTGCATTGCTCATTCCGAGGCGAATCGTGTTTAATATGTGTTCTTTGTGCCGCCGGATTTTTTTGTTCAGCTCAATGAATGCCGGTATACGACTGTGACTTGCCCACCAAAGCCATTTTTTCAGTTCAGTCTCTGCTTCGTTAAGGTCCTTTATCTTAAGTAGCAACCGAAGTTTTTCCTTCATCAGATAGGCTCTGTAAAGACGTGGATTGGTAGCTGCAATCATTTCCACCTTCAACCGCTGATTCTCTGTGAGATTCTCGGGTGCTTTTCCCAGTGCGAAAGTGGACGTTTTGATTTCTGTTGCTCTGGTTTTTGATTCAGTCACTTTAGCAGAAATCGGATCGTCCGTTTTGGGGCGTCCTGGCTTTCTGGGATGTTCTTTGGCGATGTCTTGAGCGGCCGTGTATGCGTCTCTCCAAGCATCGCGCCTGACTTCATCAAGAGCCGACATGGCCCATTCGACAACATGGAACGGATCGACACACCGCTCACATTCGGGTGTGAATTCGTTGACACACTCGGTGATCCACTTGGCTCCATCACCGGTAACGACTTTGATTGAAGACAGCTGTTCCGGTGTCAGGCTGCGATAGAATTGTTCCAGTACAGTTTTTCCATGACCTTTTGCAGCCCATACGACGGTGTTCGTATCGTGGTTGACAACAATGGTGATATATTTGTGTCCCTTTTTGTAGCTGGTCTCGTCGATGCCGATATTGACCAGTCCATTGAGTCTTCTGGAACGCTCCGGTTCGATATCATTCAGGGTCCTGGTGATGCATCTGCCGACGGTAGCCCAATCAATACGCATATAATCGGAGACAGTGCTTCGGGGAAGATAGGTCGCAAGCCAAGCGGCAGTGAGATCAAAGTCCTTCGTGAAGTTGCTTCCCGGGTATGCCCATGGAACATCAGCAGTCACAACACCGTGTTCGGGGCACTTGATACGGTTTGTCGGGCATTCAATCTCAACAATGATGCCGCCCCAGTCCAAACCTCTCCAGATCTTGCCGATTGTAGAAGCTTGATCGTAGCCAGGACACTTTTGGCCGCAAATTGGGCAGATGTTCTGCTTCCATTTTTTAGGGCGTGCTTTGATCCTTAGGTGTTTGACACCATCAGAGTCAGTGAAAAAATCATGGTTTACAATCACAACGTCATTGACATTTAATAAGTTTTTGCATAAAGTATTAGCTGAAGCCATCTGTGATAATTCCTTCCTGTATGAGTTTTAGGCACTAATACAATAAAGGAACACAGATGGTTTTTTCAATTGTTTTTTTATTTGAGGCTCTGCCCCAAACCCCGACCTCGGCGGCGCCAGGTCAGCAGCTATAAACTGCTGACCAATATCTAGGTTCTTGGTGAAATGAGGCTGTCAAGGGTCAAGATGAACGAGCTGCGCTCGCCCTTGACTGCCGCTGAGTAATAGGCTGAGATTTAGTGTAAATCAATCCGAAAAGCAGAAGATTTACCCACAACTATGCACGAAGCCTCGATTTTATCTGCAATTTCCTGATCGATTACAGCTAGTCCGTTTTCGATACGGTAGCCGTATGGCGTATGACTCATTTATTTCACCAGCCTTTCTTTCAGAGTTATACCGCATTTCATTTCAAACCATAATTCTGTTCTGGAATGAACAATAATCCTCGCAACAAAGCGACTAAATAGCTCACCATCGAAGGCTTGTAGCATTTTTTGCTTTGTTAGTGTATTGGAGGAGTTGACTGACTTTCTTGCAGGTATTTATTGTCGTTGTTCATGAAGCGTGTTATTGAATCCTTCTGCTGTTGGAGTCCTTTCGGCCTCACGTAGCAATTCATTATTACTTTTTTTATAGACTACTGGTTCAAGGTAACCTTTAGCTCGCAGGACCAACCAAGACTTTTTTGCTGTTCAGCATTTTCTTGTAGCTTCTCATCAAGGCTTTTGAGTTTTTGCCAATGTATCACCAGAATTGATTCCTCGCAGATCCATTAGCAGGGGCTTTAATACAGTTTGATTGCCATAGATGAGCTTATTCATCATCGTGACAAAAGCATATTTGATAGCGGTTTCTTCAATGTACTTCATTGAGCAAACTATCGATGTCTGTTATGTGCGTATAGCAGGTCCAGGCAATGTATTTTTGCCCCATTGAGTGAATGCGTCGCCTGAAGGTTCCTCCACAGTTACCGCAGATGATTTTTCCGGTGAAAGGATATCGTCTATGATATTTGGTACTGTTTCTTTCGGCGCCTTTTTCTTTACCTCGTTGTGCAATCACAGCCTGCGCAGCTTCAAATTCTTCGTGGCTTACAATGGGTGCATGGTTGTCTTTATACAGATACTGTTTTAATTCACCGTTATTGTTGCGTCGAACAAAATAGTCATCTGTATAGGTTTTCTGGAAGAGTGCGTCACCAGTGTATTTTTCATTATTGCAGATTTCCTTGATGGAGGTGGAGCTCCATCGACCACCGCGTTTAGTGGGTACTTTACGACGATTCAACTCACTCGCAATCTTATAAGTGCTGATACCTGATAGTGTAGAATCGAAGATGTATCGGATTATTTTGGACTGCTCTTTATTTATGACAAGTTTACCGTTGATGGCATCATAACCATATGGGGAGCAGGAAATCTTGTAGGTGCCATTCTGGAAGCGGTGCTGAATGGACCATTTATAATTCTGCGAGATTGAGGTCGACTCATTCTCGGCCAGTCCACTTAGGATCGAGAGCATGAGTTCACTTTCCATTGAGCCGGTATGGATATTTTTCCTTCTCGAAGTAAATGAATATGCCAAGTGCGGTAAGCTTGCGAACCAGCTCAAGGCAGTCAGTTGTACTTCTTGAAAACCGGCTAATAGATTTTGTGATGATCAGGTCAATTTTTTTTGCCTCACAAGCTGAGATCAAACGAAGCAGATCAGGGCGCTTGTCCAGCTTGGTGCCGGTGATACCTTCATCGTAGAAAATGCCGGCAAGCTCCCATCCAGGGTTGCGACCTATGAAGGTGGTGTAGTGCTTGATTTGTGCGTCCAAGCTTTCTAGCTGCTCATCACTGCCCGTAGACACACGGCAGTATGCTGCGACCCGCTGTTTGGATTCTGATGGAGCTACTGTTAACACAGGTTCTATTTTTGTTACTCTTTTCAAGGTCATACCTCCTTTCGTAGTGTCACATGTTACCTCTGAAGGTGAGTATTATCAACGTTTATCTGGCATGATTTCAGCTAATAATGGTGTGAAGGACATACGATTGAGGTGGGTGACTTCATTGAACTCTGACATTGAAATAAAGCCCTTTTCCAGCATGGATTCTAAGATCTGCTGAGCTAAGACATAATCAATTTCACGTTGTTGCTGTTCTGATGTAAGCGTTGATTTTATTGTTTGATCTTCATTCATTTCGATTCCTCCCTTCTGTTGTAAACCTTTCGATATACACAGGACAGAAGTAGGGGTGTTGAGTACCAGTCGAAATAAAAAATGCCCACCATGGAATTAATCCATTGGTGGGCATAAAGGTCATTTGGTGAGAAGCTTACTGACAATTGCAGCAACTTCTGCACGGGTAATTGTTTGATTTGGTTTGAAGGTTCCATCGGGAAAGCCGTTTACAAGTCCGGCAGAATGAAGCGATACAATGCTGTCTTCAGCCCAGTGGCCATAAATGTCAGAGAAGGGAAGTTGTTTAGTAAGACTACTGATTATTTTATCGAAGGGGAACTGCTCTCCCGGGCAATGGGGCTTTCGTACAGGATCAATTTCGTAGTGACCAAGAATATGGTTCCTATCGGCCACAATCCTTGAACTGAAGTTTTCTTTTACGTAATTGATGATGTACTTGTGGAGCCAGATTGTCGATTCTAGTTGTTCAGCAGTTAGTGCACCTTTGGTTTCAGCATAGACACCTTCATGCTCAATCGACACGGAGTACCAGTTTGGATTCATGCCTTTCACCGCAACAATGGCTGCGGTGGCCAGAGATAACTGCTGCTGGCTTAATCCGTTAGCCCATGCCATCTCTTCTATAGGAACAAACTGGTAGATGGTTCCATCTCTGCCCACGAGAAAATGAGCAGAGGAGACTTTGTTCGTTGGAGAAGTGAACCAGTTGATACAGCTTTCCTTGGAGCCTTCTGATATGTGATTTACAATGCAACAGGGAACCTGACCGCGTCTCGTTGACTTGTTGGTATGCTCATTTCCAACAAAATTAATCGTTCTCTCCATCTTTGACCTCACTTTCAGAATCATTCACCACTTTGTTTGCCTTGTTAACGTAATTGGTGATTACTGCCGGGAACTTAATGCCCAGCAAAACACCATTTTCGATGATGGATAAAACGTCTACCAATATAAAAGCTCCGATTATCACACTGCCAAGTGCGATACCGATGCTCATTAGATTCAATGCCCGATCAAGCATAAGCAAGGCGAAAACCACTAAACCTTCATATGCCTTCATTAGAAGGCCAGTTTTGAACTTGTGACTGTTCCATCCAAGTTTCTTTCCTTTGATCAGACCACTGATGATATCCAGGACCATGATAAAGAGCCAAATAAAAATAAGCTCCCAATTAAGCCCAAAGAAATAGGCGGCTAGGCCACCCAAGCCGCCAAGAATGCCTTCATTCATTTTTTCACTCATTTGAAATCCTCCTTACCATGTTAGCTCGTATGTAACTTTCATTGTTTGAGTGTCGTCCTTCTCTACAGGTGTGCTAAGATTATTGATGGTTGAGAGTATAAAGGGATTGATCAGTAGTGCAAAGACACCGCCGCCCCGATATGAGATAAGTACTTCACCAGTTTCATTAAATCCATGAACATCGTAAGTATTGTAATAATCATCTGAGTAAACTGTTATCAACGGTCCAACAAAGCTGTCGCCATTGTATAGAAACAGGTAGTTGTTATCGTAGGATCCGGTATCTCGCTCATATTGGATCGAAATCATGTCATCGGTCACGTGACCAATACCGTAGGAGTCTGCACCACTGGCGATATTCAATGGCAACGAAACAGAGCCCACGTATGAGCCGTCAGTGATATTGTAGACTAGAAAAGAGTCATTGCTGCTGCTAAGGCAATAGAGCTTATTCTTTAGAATAGACCATTTTTCTATATGACCTGTAGTCGGCGATACCACTGAAGTATCCAATTCAACACTGGAAAGCACCGTCATGAAATCGTCCTCGAGGTATGTGCGCAAATACCATTTAGCTGCACTTGAATCGTAGAAAAGACCATAAAACTGATCCTGCGCATATAGAAATCGAAGGAAATCCCCTGAATCAAGGGGTGTTGTCATATGTACAATTCCATCAGAAGAGACTCTTCCTGAATAAGGCACAGAAGATAAGTGGGAATCATCATATCGAACAACACCAATCGTTCCAGAGAAGGCAGTCTGGTGATAAACCTTTTTACCTTTCTTACCAACAAATCTACTTGAAACAATTGTGGTGTAATAGCCGGAACTGGGACTGAAATCAGACATGGTTATGGTGTACCACTGGTTTGCACTGACATAGCCAGTATAAGTCTGGCCTAAGATGGCATCCCCACAATAATAGGGAACAAGACAAACACAATTAATAATACCGTTCGCCTTGTCTGTTGCAAAATCCCATACCCAACGATAACCATTAACGATATCACCGGATTCATTATCATTCCTACTGCCCTTCGTTGATAATGTCCCGGAATAAGCCCCAGATGCATGGCCGACAACTTCACCTCGGTGAATCTGGGTCATGTCAGGATCTTCATTCAAGGTTTCACTCAACAAAAGTAATCCACCACTAAAAAAATCTGAAGGATTCAAGCCTAGAAAACAGTCTGTTGCAACCCTTGAAGATGGCGGGTAGGTAATGGTTTCAGATATTGTTTCAACGACATGCTTAAAAGCATTGGTAATGAAGTTTTCATCGGTTGTTTCTTTGATCAGCTTTTTATCTTTATCGAAAAGCTGTATTGTTGTTATTCCTTTCATAGGCACCTCCTATAGAACTTCCCTGAAATTTATTCGCAATCGCTGGACCGAAGCTGTAGATGTTAGAACCAACGCAAACATGATACTGGTCGCTGGTGTCTCACCTCCGTATCCGGTGAAATCATCCCACTGAGTATAAACAATGCTATCGTTTATTTCTGAAACGGTATTGCCATCTACTTTAATGCTGGTAATGTCAAAGGAGACAACAACAAAATCAAATGCTGCAGTATCATAGGCATACCAGGTAGACCCTTCATCCTTGGAAAATACTACGCGTATTTCATTTAAGGGGTCAACAGCATCAATGACTACATTGGAAATGCCGTTGATGACGAAGGAATTCGTTTGATACAACAAGGCATCGTTTGGTGTGATTCCAAGCGCAAGTTCGAAGTCAGATTCTGAGATTTGCTGGTAGATATCATTTGTATCCTTATAACATAGCAATACAGGTTGTGAGTCTATACAATCCTTGAATTCAGTTGGGGTGCGTTCAGAACCGTAATCGATGAAAAGCTGTTTTAGATCTTCCCAATCAGATGGGATAGTTTCCGTGACAGTCGTCAACACACCATCTGTTACAGGGAAAAACTCATCACTCAATGAATGTGTCTTCCCGGAACTGATTTCTGCATAGGTGCCGGATTCAACAGAGTCAAAAATGGTTATCCAATTGGCTCCATCCTTTGATACCTCTGTCTTCGTATCATAATAAGTCCGACCATCGCTGTAGTAGTGCCATACCTTAACTTCTTTGATATCCATGAGCGTTCCCAGATCAACCTGCACATATACAGGATCCGCAAAACTGAGTTCAGCGTAATTGGCTGTATTGGTGCCGCCATCGGTCACTCTACTGTAAGGATAAGATGTATTTTCAGCATCCGTTCGGTTAGTCGTAATAGCTATTCCCAGTGCTTGATTAACATCATCCTGATCAATGGCCTGGAGCTCAACCCAGTGGTCGCCAGTATTTGAGGTGCTTCCATTAGTCCAGTCCCTGATGTAACGTATGGTTCTATCCACCTCACCGCCAATAACTGTCTTGATCTTGCTATCGTCTTTAATCAGAAATTTTGAGAACGCCATACCTATGCCTCCTTAAGAGTTGCGGATGTAAATGCAATGACTTTGTTCGTATCAACTATTGTAGTTTCCAACAGAACTTCATAATCATTAATGACTGTTTTCAGCATTTGGGAAACCCACGTATGATTCATTGCCATACCGTTAGTTTCTCCAAAGACGACAAATTCTTTGTTTCCAGAAATATTGCTTTCATCAAACCAGGAATTTGTAAAAATCATTTGTGCGCCATGCAATGCCTTATCATAGGTCATAGTTTCAATGACGGTTGTTGATAAATTGACGTCGGCAAGTTGGGAGATTGATATTTCAGAGCCACTATAGTGAGAGCTTCTTATAATATCTATTGGTGAGATACTATCAAGCGGATGGAACCCATCCATGATTTCAGCAATCTCCGCCTCAAATGGCGCTTGCAACACAACAACTCTTGGGCTAAAGAATTGCTTAACATTTGCTACTGGCCACGGTTTGGCTTCTTGCGCTTCTCCGCCACGAACAGTAAGCATTAGATGATACTTGTTTGTGGGGACGGTAATAGTGCCATTACTTGTTGATAAGACAAGATCGATGGTATGTGTCCCGGGGATAAGTCTTGGTAAAACACCATTAAAAACCAGCTGATCAGTGGTTGCAGCATAAAATTTCTTAATGGTTGACCTGAAAACCTCCCCTGATGATCGAAGCTCAGCAGTCACATGCATTTCACTGTCTGCATCAATGTCAATCTGAACGTCGAATGCAATCATTGTATTGGGATTACATGTGACATCGATTCCTGGCATAACCATTTCATTACCGGTGTACTCATAGCCGTTGGTAGCCATCGGAAACAGCATAAATGCTGGGGTAAAGGAGATACCGTCATCATCCATCATCATTTGACGTAGACTGCCGTCTACACCTGAAAAATAGTTGATCTCCAAACCGGTTGCGCCTTTAAAGATTTTTGCTTTTCCATCAAGGCCTTCTCCGGTGCCAGCGCCTAACCAAATCACTGGAGCTTTTGTATAGGTACCGTCTTCAAGCTGGACATCATCAAATTTGATTTGCATTTTGGTGATGTAGTCATAGGGGTGGGTCATGACTGGAGCCAATGGATCACCATAGGTATCTTCAGCCTCAGTGGTGATGCCTGAGCCCGCACCATTTGTCCAATAGAGTAGATTACCAAAGCTATCCGTTAGTTGTTCATCGGGTAATGGAATACCATCGATCGAGTATTTTCTATACGCTGATTTCCACTCCTGCATTTCATTGTGTACATGAATAAAATGATACTCATCCTTGCCTTCTTCAACGAGCATGGTGATGACTTCGTTGACGGCCATTTGCGATACTCTCGCATTATCGGCCATCAGATAATACACATCGCCGCTGTCGGCTGAGAAGTTGATGATATTTACTGTACTTGCATCAAGGGTACCGCCAATAATAGCATCGCCAGTTATGTTGACATCGCCATCTTCAGTTACCTCAAAGGTTATTTCATCGCTGTTTTCATTGACGATCTTTAGGCCTTTTAAAGTAGCTGCATTGAGTTTTCTTCCGGTAAAAGCATAATCGACGGTTTCTTTTGTTTCCTGTAGTGAAGCTTGATAATCAAAAAAATCGCTCCCGGCATTTCCGAGAACGACTGACGTGTTCTTTCGTGTAGCGATATCCCTTTTAATTTCCATGATTCTTACATGAATATCGATATTAAAGCCTTCATGGATGATGGTAACGACATCTCCGAGATTAACTTTCTCAAGATCCTTTACCAATTCATATTCTTTTGAGTAATATAAATCCGCAAAATCTATCTTATATACAACAGTCGGCTTATCATTCAGTGAAAGAAATTTCATTGCAGCAAGATCAGTTTCATAGGTCGAATCTGTATCAAAGGTTTTATAATGAACCTTGAACTTTGAATAGCTGCTAGCATTTGAACTGACCAACTCATTACCATAACTCTCATCTGAATTTGTGTAAATCAGTTTTGTTATAACAGCTGAAATATCCTCTTCAATGTCGATGGATTTGAGATTCTTGCCCTTACGGATTTCTACATAATTGTAGATGCCAGTTTGGTTCACTAAGGCAACCATTAATCCAGTTAACTCAAGCTCAAGCTGATAGTTGTTAATCAGCTGATTGATGATGGCTGCTTTGGACAGATTAGTGCTAGCTATGGAAACATTGATATCAGCGCAGGATCCGCAATTAAAAAGAGTACCCGCTAATAAGTCGGTGAGAGTAGAAGTCAGTGACTGATCTTCAATGAAAATACTATCGACTGTTTCATCGAGCATATCGACCATGAATAGACTTTCTCCATAGATGGATTGTATTGATTTATCACTTCCAGACTTGTTGGTTCTAAGCAGACGATAGTATTGGCCATCAGCTTCAAGGATTCGATCCAGCAGTAATTCTTCAGAATTTTGAAATGGAACATCCATGATCAGAGTATAGAGTCCGTTGATTTTTTCATAGGTTTCACCGGTTAAGGGTTCTACTTCAGTGATATGCGTTCCATCAAAATTAGTTGTATTGGCAGTATAGATCTTGACCACGGATGTCCTCCTTTCTAAAAGTATGTATGGCGATAAATAATTTCAAGATGAATATCAAGATTTGTACCCGAAACAAGAAGGTCTTTTTGACCAACATCCAATGATATCCACTCGCCGGACAGGTTTCCCTTTTGATTGATTAGAACTTCATCTTCGCCATCAAGGATCTGGTAACAAAGCTTTCTATCACAATCAATTATCAGTTCACCTTCAATTACAGAACTGAATGATAAGCTGCCAATTGAGAGAGAATCAAAGGACCCGGTAATCCGGATAAGAGGTTCAATTACAAGTTGGCCACGATTAATGCAAGTGACAGTTTGTTCAATTGCCAAGTCAAAGATTGTCTGATCGGTTTCCAGTATTCCTAAAGCAGCGTAACTCCAATCGTCTTCAAGAACTTCGTTTGAGTATTGCCAGGAATACCGGCTTGCATCCAATGTCTCAAAGGTAAGCTGGAATTGTATATACTTCCCCAAAATATCTTGTTGCTCAAAGCTATTTAGCCGAACGTCGTAGGAGAGGGGACCTGTATCAAACATGATGGTTAGATTTTTATTCAGTAGCGTATTGATTTCTAGGATCTTGGTCAGTAGTTGATCGTCATTTTTCAGACCAATCAAAACGGATATCAGCCTTGGCTGTGGTATTTCATCATAGACAATTACTTTATGACTTATGGGAAGTGTATCTGAAACAATTTGTTTGTTGATAAGCTCAGGAACGAATATCTTATGTACCTTAAGTCCCAGCTCGTCATTGGTATGCTTTATGCCAAGTGGATCCTTAATAGTTAATTTCACGTTTACCACTTCCTCTCAAGGATTGTAGTCTTAGACGATTCAGTTCATCCGCTATCTTTTTGACGTCAGCTTCTTCACGGACAACCAATCGTGCTATGTTGATTACCAGTTCACTACCAGCATTGTTGCCGTTGATTTTTTTAAGAGCACTGGCAAGAATATCATCCAGACGGTCAATGGGTAGAACTGCTTCAGTACCGGCTTCCCCAACACCAATAATGCTGGGACTATTGAATATGCCACCACTGGCATACCAATCAACACTCAATTTCGGAACGCTTGGTGGAGCTATGCTGAAATCACCGGTTAAGCTGAAATGTGGAAGGTCAATGTGAGGCAGTTTTATTTCTGGGATGCTTAGATTGGTGAAGAATCCAATGATTGTATCAATAATGCTCTTTACAGTATCTTTAGCGGCAGTGATTTTATCTGTAATACTGGTTTTGATGCTTTCCCAGATTTCAGCAGTTTTTGTCTTGATGGCGTCCCAGGTTCCACCGAAGAGATCAGAGAAAATTTGAAGCCTAAGAATAAATAGTTCCTTCAAAAAATCGAGAATGCCAGTGATGATATCTACAAGGCCATTCCATATATTCACGAAAAGATTCTTGATATTTTCCCAAGCACCTTGCCAGTCACCCTGAATAATTGCCGTGACGATCTGGATAATATTTTTAATCACATTCAATGCTGTTTCGATAACAGCAACTAGAACGTCAAAAACAGCATTCACTATAGTCAGAATATTTTCGCCGTATTTATTCCACAGCTCTGTAGCAATGGCAATGAAGGCTTCAAATAGAAGCTTGAGCTGCTCAACTATGCCACTGATAATCTCCCGGATACTGGACCAAGCAGCATTTACCTTGTTTCGGAATTCTTCATTGTTTTTATAGAGTGTAACAAAAATAGCGATCAAGGCAGCAACAGCTCCGATAATGATGCCAACAGGACCTGTCAAAGCCGAAAAGGCTGCGCCTAATCCACCGCTGGCGCCTCCTGCTGCTCCGATAGCTGTTGAGATGGATCCAAAGATAGAGGAGAGGGTACCACCAATGGAGATAACCTTTCCTATTACTGTTAATACAGGTCCGGCTGCTGCTGCGATTAAAGTAAATTTGAGTGCCATTTCCTTTTGTTCAGGCGAAAGAGCTGCAAATTTTTGAATCAATCCAGTTATGGCTTCCAGTAATTTCTCGATGGATGGCATAGCAGTATCGATGGCTTCAAGAAGACTGGTTCCTAATGGTTTAAGGGCGACCATCATCTTGTTTTTCAAAATTGTAAATTTTTCAGAGACACCTTCAGTATCCTTGGCAGCCTTTTCAATTGTTTCAGGGCTTGCGTTCAGAGAGGTAAGAAGTTCTTCCAGGTTTAGTCTGCCTTCGCGAATTGCAGCAGCCATATCCGGACCGGCTTTTGCACCAAACATTTCTAAAGCCAGGGTATTAGCTTCACCGGCAGATCCGGCTTCTTTGATACGTGTAATCATTTCTTGAAGTGCTGCACTTGGATCTTCAATACCTTCCTGGGCCATTTTGCCAAGGGCTATCCTAAGAGAACCAACAACTAATTCGGTGTTTACACCTTCTTTTTCAAATTTGCCAAGCATAGCAGCAGAGGTCTGCCAATCAAAACCCATTTGACGAAGTGGACCACCAAATTGAGTCATAAGCTCTTGAAGTTTGCTGACACCTATTCCGGTATTCTGGCTGACCAGAAAAGTATAATCCAAGGCATCAGAGTATTCATCAACACTTAAGCCGGCATCCTGAAACATACGGGTTGAGGCAGGGATGAGAGTATTGATGTCTTCGCCTGTGATTTTGGCCAGCTGAAGCATTTGAATAGAAAGCGCCTGAAGACCTTCACCTGTTAAACCGGTTCTAGTATTAAGGTCTGCAATTACTGTACTGGCATCATCCATACTGGCGTCGACACTGGTGTAGACCTTTTTGAAGTCTTCTGATAAGCCATCAAGGGCATCGCCTGTCGCTCCGGTGCCAATACGAATCTTGTCCATTGCATTGTCAAAATCATCACCAAGTTTAACGAGGCCAGTACCGGCTGCTAGAATCGGAACGGTTACTGTCTTTGTCAATGCACCACCGACATTTTGAAAACCATCTCCGACAGATTTCAGTTTACCGCCGATATTGGTCAGGTTGTTCCCGAGAGTGGTGAAAGAACTGCTTTGGATTTTCAATTGACCATTTACATCAGTAAGCTCATTTTCAAGCTTTCCAAGATCAGCGGTCGCATAGTTGAGCTTGATACGCAGGTTTTCTGTTGCTTTTGCATCAGAGCCTTTCTTATCAATACTATCGTTGAGACTCTGAGTTAGAGCAGCTACTTTTGCTTTTTGCAAATCGATTTGTTTACTTAGGGTTTCAGATTTAAGTTTCAGACCCTCAGTTGATTTTCCAAAATCTCCAAGCTTGGAACTTGCAGCTGCAAATTCACTTTTTACGACTTTTAAGCTTCGTTGTATTCCGGCTATACCGTCCTGAAAGCCTTGATCATCAAGTCCGACGCGAGCAATAACCGTATTACTATCCTTGGCCATGTTCTTCACCTCCCATCTTAGAAAATGATGTTGTCAATGGTTTCAGGCGCTTGATCCTCTGAAATGCCATTGACTTTCTTGTAAATAAAAAACAACCCCTGAAGCTTCTTGGGAGTTGATTGCCAGAATTGATCTTCTGTCATTTGTAGGAGATTTGTGCCCAAATAGAAAAGCCACTCCCAGTCCCAGTGTTTTGACTCGGTGTGGCTATCTATTCCCCCGGTGCTGTTTCACCAGCTTCAGGCATCGCGTCTGCAAGAGCCTCGTTGAGGGCCTTGCTAATATCTTCCAATTCACTAATTCCAAGAAGCTCTCCGACTTCTAGAAGTGTTATCGACTCCTTTTGCGTTTTGACAGCTGCATAAATCAGAGCACGCATTGCCTTGATCTTCATCTTCTGCAGATCCTCGAAGGCCTGGTTAATATCCTCGTAGACTTCTTCCAGTTCGCAGAAGGTATTCATGTTGAATTTTAATTCATACGTATCAGCCCCTAATTTGATAGGGACACCTTTATTCTTTAGGTCTTTTGCTTTCATAAATTCCTCCAAAAAGAAAGGACAAGGGGGTCCTTGTCCAATCCAAGTTATATACGTTTTTTTATAGCTTTCACAATGCTCTAAAGGTTGCCCATACCTTGAGAAATCCAGTAGAAGGCTACTTGTCTGCAGGAATCGATTTCATAATTGTGGAGCTCACCGGAGAAAGTGTCGATTCCGGCAACAAAATCGTCATAGTCTTGAAATTCAAAATCTTCAGTATCATAATACTCATTACCATCTTCATCTACTTCGTCTAAGACCTCGTGTTGAATTCTACAAGCGCTTAAATGAAGGCTTGTAAATAATCTAGAATGACTTCCATGACCAATATTCTTTAAGAGCGATATGAAAACTTCATCCTTTAGTGTATCAAGGAAATCTTTGAAGAAAGAACGCTGCTCATCAAAGCTAAGATTCTCATATTCGTAAACACTATTAAGGCCGCATACTTCAGTAAGAATTAATGGACTGAAATAATTGTCGAGTTCATAATAATCTGAATAGAATTTTTCGCCCCAAGCCAATTGAGAAAATACGCCATACATTCTGACAAGAACAAAGGCTTTACCATATACAAGAGACT
Source organism: Vallitaleaceae bacterium (assembly GCA_963677915.2). Lineage (GTDB taxonomy): Bacteria > Bacillota > Clostridia > Lachnospirales > Vallitaleaceae. The sequence goes on from CAXXGE010000033.1 coordinate 29,362, forward strand.
TCTCAAGGACATTTCGGTAAACAGTCAGACCATCAGACTCTAATGCCTTCCAAGCCAGACGATACCAGTATGTTGGTCTATTACTATTCCATACGCGAAAGCTATAGAATAAATCGTTTACTTCATCAAATGTAACTTTTGTTTTCATAGGCTCCCTCAGTAATAATCTTTTTCTAAATACTATCATACTGAGAGTAGCCTATCAACTATACAGCAACAGGCTCATCAGGCACTGCTGTAAACCAGGCAGCGATGATTGCCGTATCAATACCGGTTTCATCCTCATCGGCGATGAAGCGGAAGTTACCGTCGTATTCCCTTGCATAGAAAGAACCTTTGAGCTTTGCACTCTTTGGTGATGGCTTTTCAGCCTCTGTGTCGTACTCGTCAGAAGTCAATTCAAACTTCCCTTTGAGAAGCCACACATATCTGAATTTTCCGTTTGATTTCTTAGAGCGAAAACCGAGTGCGATCGTAGGTGCAAGATCGTTCTTGTTTTCAATTAGTACGCCATCAACCACCTTTGCGCCTTGAAGCTTGGCTCTGCTGGAAAGGCTCAGCTGATTGATTTCAATCTCAACATCCACGCCTTCAAAGGCCAAGATTACATCCTCAACAGAATCATCAGAATAAATATTTTCTGAACTTGTTTTAGGGGTGATCTTTGCACTGATGGCACGTTCAAGCTTCGATGGTGTTTCATAGGTTGCAGCCGTACCATCATCAAGCGTGACGGTCGCTACATATATGTCTCTTAATCCGATTTGTCTTGCCATGACTAATCCTCCTGTTCTTCCAAATAAAAAAATCTCAAACCTTTGTGGTAGAGATTTGTGTCTGGTTCATATAAATCGGCTTCGTCCAGCCGGTAGAGTCCTGCACTTTGCAGTAATAATTTAAGGTCCTTTACAAGGCTATTGTAATCGTCCTTTGACCACACATCCACTTGTATGTAGTGACTGGTGAAGGCTTCCAGATCATCCTCATATTGCTCCCCAGAAGCCAAATACTCATGGAAAGTGACATAGGTAGAGGCGGACCCGGAATATTTTTGAAAGGCTACCGGAACATTGAGTGCTGATAAGGCTTCCAGTATAAGCTTATTCATCAATAGAGTTCAGCCCCCTTTCAAGTTCGGTTCTTATAACTTCAGTAATTTTCTTCTGATTTTCAGTTACTGATTGTGAAGCCCAGTGCTGGGCAGGAATTTTTGACGTTCCCCATTCAGTGAATTTCGAATAGAAGAATTCCGAGTTGTCACCCATGGTAGGACCTATATTGACATAGTCGACACCGTTATCTTTTTCGATGTCAGAGACATTGATGTTATCTGCCATGTGCTTTTTACTGTCCTTGGATTTGGGTGCCTTCTTTTCCATGGAAGCTTTGACAAGTTTTCCAGCTTCATCAAGCGCATTCTTCTTGATGACATCGCCTTTGGATCCCAGCTTGTTGACTCTGTCAATGAGCTTCTGCATGCCCTCCAGTTCGATTTTAGCCACTTGATTCCACCTCCAGTGCCTTAATTTCCAAATACCGGTTCCTGTACTTGATATTGTCGATAGAGGTGATGTTGTAGGTCTTTCCCTGAAAAAGGATATGCATTGAAGCATCAATACCGGGTAAGTATCGAATAGTAAACTTGACTGTGTTTTCTGCCTGTACTGCTTGGGCTTGATAAAATTCCCTACCGTGTAGATTAGACACATCAGCCCACACAGTTGCAAAGACTTGAGGTTGCTTTGTTTCAAAACCATTGTCATTGATAACCGCTGTAACAGACTGTAGGATGATGCGGTGTCTCATTTTACCAATGCTCACTTACCATCCCTCCTTGCGGTAGGCGAAGAGAAGTCTTGCCATAAGGTCGATCATTGATTTGAGATCAAGAGCCTCACGCTGTTCATACAGATTACCGACAGCAAATAAGGCAGCCTGCTTCACTGTTTCAGGAATCTCTGTAAAATCAGTCAGTGGAAAACGAAGAATATCCTCGCAGAGTTCTTCGGCTGTGGCGATAGAGGCGGAGATGAGTGTATCATCATCAGAACCATCTACCTTCAAGTATAGCTTTGCTTCTTCAAGTGTAATCAGCAATACACCCACCTCCAATCAATTACTCTGCAGCCATGATTCCTGAAGCGACCAATTTCGCAAGAAGGGCATTGAAGTCTGTAACAAGATCTTCAACAGTTGCCGCGGTGCTGTTCGTTTGGAATGCAGCTTGGGGAAAAGAGAGGCCAGTAACCTGACCTCCTGGAGCAATCTCAAGCTCGCCACCGATGACGGTTTTTTCGCCGCCTTGTTCAGTGTAGTTTTTTATATTACTCATACGATTTCACCTACGCTTTCTGTTGAAGCACCTTGATGGCTTCAGGAAGAATCAGCTTTCCATCAACACGTTGTGTTGCCATGAAGCCAACCTGGCCAGTAGGTGCGTAGAGCTCACTCAAGCGTTTGAAGGATCTGCCTTGTCTATCAGCCACCCAATAGTAGCCAAAGTCACCAAAGGCGATGGTCTTAGCAGAAGCAGCAAGGGTTGGAACATAGGCTGAGGTAAGAACAGGACGATTGAGTAGTGTGTCAGGTGTACCGGCTGTTAGTGAAGGCTGCCAGATATACTGACCATTACCATCCTTGAGTTTACGGATTGCCTTTACTGTGGCATCGTTCATGATAAACGTGGCGTTCTTTCTATATGGTGATTTGAGAGAATAGAAGAGGTCCATCAATTCATCTGCGGTAATTGCAGTAGCACTAGCAGCAGTCAATCCAAGTTCAGCACCACCCGTTGCATTGAAAATGCCGGTAGGCTTTCCGGTACCGTCACCAATGAAGAAGGCTTCTTCCTCTCTGGCTCCAATACGTCGGGCAAATTCGGTGGAAATATAGCTTTCAAGATTGAAAACAGAATCATTGAGGAGTTCCTCAGAAACCTTGATCATGGTTCCTAGCTTGTAAGCACCAACAGTAACTTGACTGAAGGCATCATCACTTTCAGGTACTGCGCCTTCTTCATCAATCCAAGAGGCATTACCTTTGGAAGCTACGACAGGAATTTTCCTGTCTCCGCTGGAAGTGGTGATAATCTTAGCCAGCTTTCGGAAAATATTCTGTTCCTCAAGAGCCTGTACAAGCGTTCTTTCAAATTCATCAGGTACCAGGTAGCCACCCTCGCTGTCAGTACCGATTTGGAGTGCGTTGCTGATTTCATAAGTTGGCGCTTTACTTCTCATGGCATTCCAGAAAGATAGCCTATATTCATCGGTGGCTCTACCGGTCTTTGTTTCGCCATTTGGCATAACAAGCTTTCCTGTAATCGGTGAATTGAGAGGTTTAGAAAGTTCAAGGTCCAGAGCTTGCTGTCGCTCCAGACGGTCGATTTCTTTACCTAGTGCGACAACATCCGATTCCATTTTTTCATAAATGGCTGTATCTTCACCTGAAATCAGTCCGTCATTACCGCGTTTAGTGTCAAGAAAAGCCTTGGCTGCTTCCCAGGCTCTTGCTCGTTTTTCTCTTAATTCGAGTGCTTTATTCATTACAAATCCTCCTTGAATTTAGTGTGAAATTAAAGAGAGCCGCTTATCTAGCGACTCGATAGGGGTTTTGGTTTCAGCTGTCGGTGGAGCGGTTGGCGGCTTTACCAGCTTACCAAAGAGTGAATTGGTTACAGCCCTTCTGCTGAAGCTGTACACCTCAGTTGAACTGCTGATTCTTTTGTCCTCAAAGAGGACTTCATCCGCGAAACCAAGCTCCATAGCTTTATTGGCATTCATCCATGTTTCAGCGTCCATCAAATGGGAAAGCTTAGCTCTTGAAAGGCCTGTTTTGATTTCATAGGCGTTGATAATGGATTCTTTGACTTCGGACAACATATCGATAGCTCGTTTCATTTCTTCAGTGTCACCAATAGCCACAGTAAATGGATTATGGATCATGAGAAGAGAAGTGGGTGACATCTTCACATTCGTTCCGGCCATAGCAATAACAGAAGCTGCGCTTGCTGCTATGCCATCAATCTTGACAGTGACATCTCCTTTATAATCCATCAGCATGTTGTAGATTTGACTGGCAGCTATGCAGTCACCACCAGGGGAGTTAATCCAGATTTCAATATTGCCAGAGCCAGCTTGTAAATCAGATTTAAACATCTTAGGCGTTACTTCATCACCAAACCAGCTTTCTTCGGCGATAGTGCCTTCAAGATAGAGAGTTCGTGACTCATCGTCGTTTTTTATCCAGTTCCAAAATTTCTTCACTTTGGTACCTCCGTTTCTGTTGTATTTTTTGTTGCGAACAGACCAGCATCCTCAAGCTTAGTCATGGCGCCGTTGATGAGGTACAGATTACCACCAAGATCAGGTGAGATACGGTCAAGATTTTCAAGCTCGCGGATATCATTGGCTGACAGCCATCCGTTTTGCCGGCCGACAGCATAACCATTCATCCGGCTTTGATAATCTCCACGGAGAAGACCATCCACGTTGAACTTGATGAAGTATTGCCTTTTGTCAGCTTCGGAGAAAAGCGCTCGTTGCATAGATTGCTCCCAGCGAACAACCCAAGGATCAAGGGTGTATTTGACAAATTCCAGTGATTGCTGTTCGATGTTAGAAAAGGATGACTTCTCAAGGTCGGCGAGCATGTGAGGTGGGACTCTGAAAATTCTGGCGATCTCATTGATCTGGAACTTACGGGTTTCTAAAAACTGCGCCTGTTCCGGTGAGATACCGATAGGCGTATATTTTAGACCTTCCTCGAGAACAGCTATTCTGTGTGCATTACCAGAACCTTGATATAAGGTGTTCCAGCTGTCACGTATTCGCTGGGGATCCTTGACAATGCCTGGATGTTCCAATACACCGCCGGGAGCAGCACCGTTGGCAAAGAACTTGGCGCCATATTCCTCAGTAGCGATAGCAAGTCCGACGGCATTCTTCGCCATAGCAATCGGTGAGTAGCCAATGAGTCCGTCAAATCCGAGGCCGGGAACATGAAGGACCTGATCTCGGGGAAGAACCACGGGTCCTTTGTCACTTTGGTAGGTGTAGATGATCACACCATCCAATGACCGGTCCACGGTCATCTTGGTCGGCATGAGAGGGTAGAGTGCTACAACCTCGCCTTTACCATTCCGGATGATCTGTGCATAGGCATTGCCCCATAGTAAAAGATGACTCATCAGTGTTTCTCTAAACGCAAATGAAGTCATCTCGGTGTTTGGTTCATCATGTAAAAGGCGGTAGAGTGGATGTGTTAGAGCTTTTTCTTTGCCTCCAGAGTCTTTGTATTGGTATAGATGCAGTGGAAGACCTGCAACAGCTTCGGCCAGTATCCTTACACAGGAATAAACGGCAGTCATCTGCATGGCTGTGAATTCATTGACCGTTTTACCAGCTGAGGTACCGCCGAAGATGAAGCTGTATGCGCTACTCGGTAAGTAGTTTTGTGGTTTGTCTCGTGATTTGAATAAGCTTTGGAAAATTACCATCGGGTACCTCCTAAAAAAAGGCATAATAAAAGCACCTACGGATGTAGATGCTTGGAAGCTGTAAGTTTAATTGCTCTTTGGTATATTTAATTTCTCGCGGATTTCATCGATTGATTTATCAGCATCAAGAATCTTGCCTTCCTTTAGTTGATTTTCGGTGGCAGCCAGCTTGGTGTTTATTTCAGATAAATCAGCGTCATGGTCTTGCTTTACCATAAATGGCACCTCCATATCTTACTGATAGTTCGTGTTGCGAATATAAGCAGTGCTTCTGCCGGCGCCAGTTTTTATAATGTAACCATCCTTTAATAAGGAAGACAGTGTAACCTCGACGGTTGACATACTGATATCAGGGCATTTTTCAAGGATATCCTTCTTGGATAGCTTCTGTAGTGTATTATCAAACAGCAGCTTAACTCTTTCTGGCTTTGAAAGAGTTCTGTTTTGTAAATGCTCAACGCGCGAGGAAAATTCCTTGTAAGCATTGAAGATGATTTCCAGATAGTATTTTACAAAGGGCAAATAGCTGTTTTCATTCTCAAGCCAATTTTCAGAGCTTTCCTGAAGCTTCTCATAATAGGTTTCTTTTGTTCTTTCAATGATCATCTCCATACTGATATACTTTCCGACGATGTAGCCGGAACGGTAGAGTAGAAGCAGTGTCAGCAATCGACTCATTCTGCCATTCCCGTCATTGAAGGGATGAATACAAAGGAAATCGAAAATATACATCGGAATCAAGAGTAAAGGATCATGAACACCGGCATTAATTGCATCCATAAAGGTTGTTGTGAGTCGTTCCATTGCATCAGGGGTTTCAAAGGCTGATAGGGGAGCAAAGCGTACTCGTTCTTTCCCCTCGAAGGTTTCAGCAATGACATTGTCGGTATTCTTGAACTTTCCACCGGGTGTTGTTGGATTGAACTGATAAAGGTCCCGATGGAGCTGTAGAACAACGTTCACACGAGGATTCATGTAATCGTAGTTTTCATGTATCAGCTGCAATACTTCGCGGTACCCGGCTATTTCGGATTCGGACCGATTCCTTGGTTCGGCTTTTTCCTTAACAAGAGCATCAAGTCTTTCGTCCGAGGTGTAGATTCCTTCGATCCTGTTGGAAGCGCCGGTGCTTTGCACCTTTGCAATTTCAAGCATGGCATTAAGTATATCAGGTGTTGCCTCGATAAAAAGCTCCTGTTTTCCTTTGTATTCATGTATTGCAGCGACTAAGTTAATGATTTCACTGCATAAAAGCTCGCTTGGGATGTTGTCATAATTGAATTCTCTCATGTAAACCACCTTCTTTCTGCATAAAAAAGTATCTTTCTGCATTATTATATGCCTAAATTATGCAGAAATCAAGTTGAGTAGGCAGAAAAAGCTTGAGTTATCTACCCAAAATCACTTTTATCTGCACAATTAAATCCAGAAATTGTGCAGAAGAAACTCTGATTATGCAGATTACAAAATCAGAATGCCTCGATCATCATATACAGAACCGCTTGAAGTGTTACCACATCTAAGAGCACGGTCCAGTGCCATGATCGTTGCAACCGCACCGTCAATTTTCTCGGTCGATTTTTCTTTATCCGGTTTTATATTACCAGCTGGATCCGTTTTGATGAAGATATTATCCATCATCCACCTGAGAACCGGCTGACCGCTATGCGCTATTTTCTCCTCGAAGGTCAGCTTCATTAGCTCCTTAGTCGGTGGTGACATATCCTTGAAGCCTTGACCAAAGGGAACGACAGTGAAACCAAGGTTTTCTAAATTCTGGGTCATTTGTACGGCACCCCAACGGTCAAAGGCGATTTCACGAATGTTGTATTTCATGCCGAGTTCTTCGATGAACTTTTCAATATAACCATAGTGAACTACATTACCTTCTGTCGTCATGAGAAATTCTTGTTTCTCCCATAGGTCATATTGAACATGGTCCCGTCTTACCCGGAGTTCAATGTTATCTTCTGGCATCCAGAAATAGGGGAGGACCTGATACTTGTCAGCCTCATCTTGTGGAGGAAAGACCAGAACAAATGCCGTTATGTCTGTGGTTGATGAAAGGTCGAGACCACCATAGCAAATACGACCTTCAAGATCATTTTGTGAAACAGCAAAAGCGCAGGCATCCCATTTTGCCATCGGCATCCAACGGACAGCTTGCTTGACCCACTGATTGAGTCGGAGTTGACGAAAGCTGTTTTCTTCTGCGGGATTTTGCTTTGCTGATTCGCAGGCTGCTTTGACTTTATCAATGTTCACGGTTATGCCAAGGCTGGGATTAGCTTTTTTCCATACCTTTGGGTCGGTCCAGTCTTCATCTTCCTTGGCGCCATAGATGACCGGATAAAATGTTGGATCAGATTTTCGGCCTTCGAGAATATCAAGAGCCTTTTGGTGTGTTTCATAGCATATGCTTTGAGTGTCAGAGCCTGCAGTGGTGATTAAAAAGTACAGTGGCTGTGTTCTGGCATCGCCAGAGCCCTTGGTCATAACATCGAAAAGCTTCCGGTTAGGTTGTGTATGCAGCTCATCGAAAACAACACCATGGATGTTGAAGCCGTGTTTCGAATAGGCTTCGGCAGATAACACCTGATAAAAGCTGTTCGTAGGCAGATAAATGATCCTTTTGGTTGACGCAAGGATTTTGACCCGCCTATTAAGGGCTGGGCACATCCTGACCATATCTGCAGCAACCTCAAAAACAATGGAAGCCTGTTGGCGATCTGCGGCACATCCATAAACTTCGGCGCGCTCTTCACCATCACCACAGGTCAGAAGTAAAGCGATAGCTGCAGCCAGTTCGCTTTTGCCCATTTTCTTTGGGATTTCAACATAGGCGGTATTGAATTGACGATAGCCATTGGGTTTCAGAGATCCAAAAAGATCCCGGATAATTTGCTCTTGCCAATCAATCAATTCAAAAGGCTTCCCAGCCCATTTACCTTTTGTATGTGAGAGGGCTTCGATGAAAGCGACGGCATAATTGGCAGCCGCTACATTGTAGGTGCTGTCCTTTGAAAGGAATCGCGTCGGTTTGTATTTTTTAAGCTTTCTCATCGGACAGTTGACCTCCTTACTTGAAAATGGCACAAGAAAAGAGCTCAGAATTGAGCCCTTTCATGGGTGAATGACTTATATTCGTTTTACGATATCCTCGCCGTACGCAATTCCGAGGGTAGAGCCGCTGTCCCAGCAGCAGAAAATGGTGCCAATATCATCGATGAAATCTACAGTACCTAAGTCACCTGCTTTCAGATTGGAGTAAGGATCATTCATGCTTACAAGTTCCACACGACATCCCTTTGGATATTGCTTGCGCAACCGGATGATGGTATCTCTTGAGGGAAATCTATTCATCTTGCACCTCTTTGCCTATATCGGTGTTCTCGGGCCGTCCGTTTTTGAATGCTGTGTTACCAGTTAAGTTACGGAGTAGGATTTTTCGAGCCAGTTTGTAGTCGTTTCCGACGAAACCGATTCGAATAAGAAATACCCGGAAGGTAAATTTTTCATTGTCGACCGGCTTTTCTGTGGCCGTTACACGTTTCTGAGTTTTTGCTGCAGTGCAGAGGGCGTTTATGAAGCTGGTATAAGCGGCAATCTCTTCACTCTCTAAAGGTAGGCAGAACCAGGGAAATCTTAATGTAGTTTCAGTCTGTTCGAACTCGATGAATTCTGCACCAATGGATTTTTTGATGAGGCTGGCTTTGCTGGCAATTAGTTTTCTTAAGTTGTAGAGGTTGTCCTCGTTAAATCCGTCTAGTGGAACCTCAATGACTAATCGGTCATTCTCTTGTATGTCATTTGCTTGCATGCCATCTTCGCCAATTGGATCACGGCGTTGTTTGCCAAGACCGAGTTCTTCTTCCCGGGTTAAAGCCAACTCCTCAAAGCTTTCAATTTCACCAATAACACTGTGGGATTCTTCCTTGGTCAATGGTGCATCGAATTCAAGATACTTTGCTACAAAGTCATGTAAGCCTTGAAGGTCTGCCACCAGGTTGGGATTGTCCTTGCCGGTAAGGGTGCCGTTCTTATCAATGGTGTAGTCTCCAACCTGGTAGGCGAAGGTAGGAGCCCCGAGGTACTTTGCAGGTGTGTTTAGTTCCATTGTGATTGCACTAACCAGTGATTTGCGTTCGTCGCCTTTTACTCTGTAAATAATTTTCATTTTTCATACCGCCTTTCTAATGGGTTAGTACATTAATCACTCTGAACGCCTCATATAGCAAGTCAATTCAGAGGTTATCTGTGAAAGATTAATGGACTTTCAAGGCGGAACTATTCTTCAGAAGCGGCTGTTTCTTCATCGGTTGCAGCATCAGGTAAATCCCTAAACGCATACTGTATTCCATCCCGTACAAGAAATACCTTTTGATCTGAACCAACCTGCTCGATGTAACGTTTCACAATAACATCACAGAACTTCTCATCCAGCTCAACGGTGAAGCAGGTCCGATCCGTTTGTTCTGATGCAATCAGAGTTGATCCGCTACCGCCAAAAGGATCCAGAACAATGCATCCGGTTAAGGAACTATTGATAATGGGATAAGCGATAAGGGGAACCGGCTTCATAGTCGGATGGTCGCCATTTTTTCGTGGCTTTTCAAATTCCCAGATGGTGGTTTGCTTTCGATCAGCATACCAGGCATGTTTACCGGACTTTTTCCAGCCGAATAGAATTGGCTCATGCTGCCATTGGTAGGGGGAACGCCCTAATACAAGTGACTGCTTCTTCCAAATACAGGTTCCGGATAGGTAGAAGCCTGCATCGGAAAAGGATCTACGGAAATTGAGTCCTTCCGTATCAGCGTGGAAGACATAGATGCTGGCGTCTTTGGCCATCGCTTTTTCTGTCAGAGAAAAGGCGTCATACAGAAACTGGTAGAACTTGTCGTCAGCCATATTGTCATTCTTAATTTTTCCGGCGCCACCTTCGTAATTGACATTGTAAGGCGGATCGGTGACCGTGAGGTTGGCTTGCTTACCATCCATGAGCAGTTCAAAGGTTTCGGATTTGGTACTGTCACCACAAACGAGACGATGGTTGCCTAGCAGCCATAGATCACCAAATTTTGTTACAGCAGTTTTCTGAAGTTCTGCCTCGACATCAAAGTCATCGTCTTTGACATCATCCAAGTTACCCATTAGCTTATTCAACTCAGTCTCGTCAAAGCCGAGAAGAGAGAGGTCAAAATCAGCGCCTTGGAGATCAGCCAGTTCAACAGAAAGCATCTCGGCATCCCAACCTGCATTCAGAGCAAGTCTGTTGTCAGCAAGGATGTAAGCACGTTTCTGTGCTTCTGAAAGATGCTCTACAAATACACAAGGAACATCGGTAATGCCTTCTTCCTTGGCAGCTAGAATTCGACCATGGCCAGCGATGATGTTCAGATCCTTATCAACGATAACCGGATTCACAAAGCCAAATTCTCTAAGGGAGGAACGGAGCTGAAGAATCTGTTCCTTGCTATGGGTCCTGGCATTTCTGGCATAGGGAATCAGCTGGTCAATATTTACCTTTTCAAAGCGTTCAGTGGTGATCATATATTCTTATCTTCCTTTCCTGCCAGACAGTAAGGCTTCCATGATATCGTCCTGAGGATTACTTACAAAGGCGGTGGTACTGTTCTGCTTAACGATATCAAAGATCTCGTACCAGAGCAGGTTTGCTTGCTTCTGAAACGACTGGCTCATTTGAACAAAGGGACTGGTGATGGCTCCGCCGGTTGTAGGGTGTTTTCCTAGAAGACCATAAATGCTGATGGCCTCCTCACACTGGACGTAGCGTGTGAAGGCTTGAGCATAGGCTTCAATAAGTCTTGGGTTTACAAACTTTTCACAGCCGCGATCTCTGAGCCATTTCCAAGTTTCGATATATAGAGCACCCGCACATAGTGGCTTACCATCCTTTTGCCTTGAACTCAGATAATCGCTGGGTGAGGGCATGTCTTCACCATCAAGGTCAGCTGCGTCATCCAGATCCTCTATGTCCAATAAGGACTCAGGCTGCAGATCGGGAATTTCAAGTACCTTAGCCGCCTTTCCCTTTGCAATCTTATCAACTAATGCCTGAGGTTTATCGCCGGCGCGCACGCGTCTGCCACCTCTGTTTGTTCCGTCTTTTGCCATGCGCCGTTCACCTCCTTTGGCAGCAAGGGGTTAATCCCCTGTTTGAACTGCAATTTTTGTGCGCGTGACCCCCCGCCCGTTCCACGGTGAGAAGGGTACAGAGATTTAGACCGCCCCCATGGGGTAGCTAACGTCGCCAACGACCACCTTCTCGAGCTGTTATCTCAGAGTGGCATGGTGTACATAGTGACATCAGGTTTTCAAAGTCATTGGTACCACCCTGAGATAGAGGTTTGATGTGATGAACCTCGGCTGCTGGTGTGAGCTTGCCGTTCTTCTGGCATTGCTCACAAAGAGGGTGTTGGGTAATATAACGATCTCTGATCCGTTTCCATGCTCTGCCGTATCGCTTCTTGACAGCTGGGTCACGGTCGTATTTTTCATAACGTTTAGACTCTTGTTTTGTATGCTCCTCACAGAATCGGCTGTCAGTTAGGTTTGGACAGCCAGGGTGTGAGCACGGTCTTTTGGGTTTATAGGGTATTGGAAACACCTCCAAAACTGCATGAAAAAAGCCTCCACAGGTTCTCCTGCAAAGGCTTAAGCAATTCTTATTCTTCTATGTTACTACTATAACACACTCTTAACGGACATATCGGACATATTCAAATTTTCTGCAAAAACCTGTCATGGGCTTTACGAACACTGTCTTCGGTTGCGTATGAACTAATGCTTGCTGCGATTTGTTCCCAACATAAACCGTTGACGTAGCGTAATGACAATATCATTCTCATTTTACTGTCTGTGACACTTTCGATATAACGGTTTAGCCTATTGAGTTCGTAGAAACATTTTTTTAGGTTCAGATCCAGCAGACATTTTAGATCTGCCAGCTCAGCGGCATATTTTCCAACTTTGTCTCCAATCTCATGAACCATTGGCATTCCGGTGATTCTAGAAGTACATCCGGTAGCTAAGCCTTCAAGTTCAGAGATTCGTCGTTGAATTTCTTCGATTTCTCGATTGAGGTAATACAGTTGTGATAGCTCTTTTTTAGTCATTGGTATCACCTCCAAGATTAGCTTTCACTGCATTGATTAATGCGGCTTGAGTATTGTTTTTCTCTCTTAGGGCTTTCAGTATCTGCTCATCAATAGTTCCCATAGCAACGATATGTTGAATAACAACAGTTTTATCGGTTTGCCCTTGTCGCCATAATCTGGCATTGGTTTGCTGATATAGCTCCAAGCTCCAAGTGAGACCAAACCAGATAAGTGTAGAGCCTCCAGATTGAAGGTTAAGACCATGACCAGCAGAAGAGGGATGAATCAATGCGACAGGTAGTTCACCAGCATTCCATTTTTTGATGCTGTCAGAAGTATCCAGCTGGGCAAATTGGACTTTTAGGTGCTGGAGGCGACTTGAAATTCTCTCAAGATCGTGACGGAACCAGTAGGCTATTAGGACAGGCTTACCATTTGCAGCTTCGATAAGATCTTCTAAAGCATCAAGTTTTCGATCGTGAATGAGGAGGGCCTCACTTGTGTCAGTATAAGCGGCACCATTTGCCATCTGACAAAGCTTTCCGGATAAAGCAGCAGCATTGGCTGCCGTGACATCGCCACTTGGTAGCTGGATTACCAGATCTCGTTTCAATTCTTCATAAGTCTTCCGCTCGGTACTAGATAACCAAACAGGATATTCAGAATTGATCAGCTCAGGCATTTTCAGATGATCCGTTGATTTCATGGAAATGGTGATGTCAGAGATTCTCTTATAAATCGCTTCTTCAGCGTTTGGGAGAGGCTTGTAGCTGAAGATGATCTGACCATTTCTTTTGTCAGGTGAGAAGTAGTCATTTCGATACTGGCCAATGAATCTTCCCAGCCGTTTGCCCATATCCAGCAGCCTGAATTCAGCCCACAAATCCATGAGTCCATTACCGGTAGGTGTTCCGGTCAGTCCAACAATGCGTTTTGCTTTTGGGCGGACTTTCATTAAAGCTTTGAAGCGTTTTGATTGATGATTCTTGAATGAGGATAGCTCATCGATGATTACCATATCAAAGTCGAAGGGCAGACCGCTTTTTTCTATGAGCCATTGTACGTTCTCGCGGTTGATGATATAAAGGTCTGCCGATCGCAACATTGCACTCTTTCTTTCAGCTTCATTGCCAACAGCCACTGAAGTGATAAGGCCACTAAGATGATCCCATTTTTCAAGCTCTGCAGGCCAAGTGTCACGGGCGACTCGAAGAGGCGCAATGATCAATATTTTGTGTACCTCAAAGCTATCAAACAGCAAGTCATTAAGGGCAGTTAGCGTCAATACTGTTTTTCCTAACCTAAGCCCATATCAAGGAATACAGCTGCTATCGGATTGTTTTCAATGTAGCTTGTTGCATATCGCTGGTAATCGTGTGGTATGAACTTCATTCGGCATCACCTCCAATCTCAGATAGGATGTTGTCAATTTCATGAATAGAGTCCAGTACATAAACTTTGAAGCCGAGTCGTCGAAGCAATCGATGTCTTGCAAGTTGTATTGGACGAGGCTTTTTACCCGGGGCTTTTACTTCTACAAAAGTAATCTTACCGTTTGGAAGAAGAATGATTCTGTCGGGCATTCCATCAAAGCCAGGGCTGATAAGCTTTGGCGCAATGCCGCCCATACTTTTTACGGCTTCCACCAGTTTGTTTTCTATTGTTTTTTCACGCATGATTTCACCTCACTATGGACAAATGGACCAAAAAGGACGCTTTTTCCTATACACGCGCGCATACACATATACGCGCCCAGGAATTGCTTTTTATTAGTGTTTTATAATCCCTATCTTGAAAAGCTTGTCCACTTGTCCTAATGAACGAATGAAGCATTGAAAAATAGGGATTTAAGACACTGGACACCCTCACGGGACAGCATGATTAGTTGTCCAGCTTGTGCCGGACGTAAGAACGCTGGCGACCGTACAAGTTGAAGTTGGTCCTATCAGATTTAGTCCAGTTGTCCATTTTTTGCATGATGGTGGCAATCTCATAGGAATCGGATCTTTTCAATGATGCAGGGTCCTTTCCAAAGCATTCACACCAGATTTCCATGTTACATGTAATGAGCCGTTTAACAGTACCTTTGGCACCAATGTCTGTAATACCAGTTCCGTTCAAAAAGTTTCTTCGTTCATACAGGTCCATATCGTTCCAATTATCTGGGAGAAGGGTATCCAAGTATTCACGAACCAGTCCTTCGCGTTCGTCAGCTTCCATCGCATCGGATTGCTCTTCGAGGGCTTGTGTTGCATCTTCGCCATCAAGATAGAGTTTTTCACCCTTCTTATAAAGGACTAGAGTTTCAGCCCATATTTGTTGGATTTCATATTTTGTAATTTGCCAAGCCTTCTTTGTGGAGCTGCCCGATACTTTGATTGGCCAGAAGCGGCGGTTCCCTGTAATATCTCGAAGGAATCCGGATTCTGCATTGGTAGAGCCAACAATGATGCACTGCCTTGGATGGCTTTCGACGGTAACGCCATAGCTGGCGCGGTACTTGTCATCTACCCGGCTGATGAAGGACTTGACCGTTTCAACGTCGGCCTTGCGCATACCGGCCAGCTCACCAAGCTCTAGGATCCAGTAGCCTTGCAGCTTTTCAGGACCGGCTTTGTCCTTCATATCTGTCAGGGTTAGACTGTCAGAGAACCATTCACCTGCCAGCTTGGCATAGAAGGTTGATTTTCCGATACCTTGAGGACCATTTAATATGGGTACACTGTCAAACTTGGTTCCAGGCGTATAGATGCGGGCTACGGCTGCCACCATAGACTTCCTGCTGACGGCTTTGGTGTATGACGTATCAGGTGAACCGAAGTAATCAATGAAGAGGGCTTCTACCCGAGGGATACCATCCCAATCCGGAAGGCTATCCAAGTATTCCTTAATTGGGTGATAGGCTCTTTCCGAGGCAACAGCTAGAACGGCGTCTTTGGTTTTGGTAGGGGAGTACACACCGTATTGTTTAGAAAGATAGACCTTAAGGGAAGCAATGTCCGAGTCATTCCATCCACCTTTTAGCTGTTCCCATGGTAGGCCGCCTTTGGCATCAATACCGTCACGATGGCAGTTGAAAGCAATGTTCTTCAGCTCATCATCATGTCTTAAAATGATGACGAGGTTGTCTAGGGTATCCATTATTTTGCCGCGGCGGTCCAGCTCCAATGCTTTCTGCCAGTCGTCATAAGCTCCAAAGTCGGTATTGGCCTGTTCCATTCGTTCTGAAGCAAGCTGAGTCTTAACAGCATCATCCTGCAGAGCGAGATCGGTCATATCCTTGAAGGATTGTTTTTCATCGTCATCTCCAAATAAATGGACACGAACGAGGTCAAAGGCGTTGAGTTCTTTTCCGCTAGCAGGATCTGTAGCATGATGACTATAAGCAAACTTATCATCATAGATCACAACGCCGGCACTGCTGTCAGCAGGAACATAATCATAGCGACCTTCAATGACAGATGGCTCATAAATATCAGCAAGGTACCGATCAATGGCAGCCTGAATGGAATAGGTTCTACAAAAGGCGCCAACAACACCTAATTTGGTAAGAGGATCCTCCTGAGGTTTGATACTGCTTCTTCGAACACTACTTTCTCTACATGAGGTGGGGAGAAGAGAGCAATCCTTCCAGTTCGGATGCGCCGCAAGATAGACATCTGGGTCTAGCCAAGCTCCATCGATACGCTTGAAGATGTACTCACCATTAGATGGTGTCGTGGGCCAGTACATTAATTGATGAGGACGATAGGAACACTCATCAAATTGGTCGATATTCCACTCAGCAGCAAAGTACCTTGTGATGGCTGCGTATTCATCAGGAGTGATATCCCGTGCAAGGGGCACGATGATGCGTACCCTTGGTGATTCGGGGGTATGGCCATGTGTGGTATAAAGGCAAGCTGCATATTTGCAGCCAGCGGTGAATTTGGCGATGAAGTCAGAATCAGCATGATCAAGATCCTCAGTTAGCATGGAGCGACCAACTACATTGTCACGTTTCCTGCGATTGTCACGTAGCATGCCACCGACAAAGCCGCCTTTATCCTTGGTTCTGTCACGTTCAGCTTTGGAAAGTTTCGGGTACTCTTCGACGGTCTCAGTAGTTCGGATAGTTGTTTCAAGTCTGGAGCAGAGTTCATCAAAGGTGATGGTTTTGTTTGACCACTTTTTCGCATAGCAGCTGTTACCATAGGCAATACTTAAGTTCCTCATCCGACCACCTCCAGAAAGTCCTCCCATGCTGTTATTGGATAGCTGTTTACTGTGCCGAATCTTTCGTCGTTGGTCTCGCAGGCTCTTATCTCAATAGCATGGGAGCGGCAGTAAGCTGAGAGTCGTTTGCCGATGGATTGGCACTCTTGAAGGGTCCAGTTTTGGTTGAAGACTTTATTGTATTTGGCTACGGTGAAATACTGGAGTGAGCTGTTCAGTGCGATTTCAAGGGTTTCGTTTTCTTCGGTCAACGCAAAAATACGACGTTCAGCTTCGATGGCACGTTGATGAGCTATCTGCAGGGCACGTTCCATAATCTTTTCAGGGGAGTTCCATGATTCCTCAACTGTTATAAAGTATTGGCGGAATTTTTTACCCATCTCACTGCGTTGAAGCATACACAGCTCTTTGGCCATAGCAACAGATATCTCATGGTCCAAGCTGGGGCGGCCTCCGGTACTTTCGTTCAAAAATGACCGAAAGTCTCGACCCTCAAGAAAGCCATATTCACACATACGAGGAAACCAATGCCTGTATTCGGTATCGACTTTCAATTTTGTGTGTAAATCACGACCGCTGACCGTTGGTGTTTCTGTTTCATAGTTAATGACAATCAATTCATTCATTTGGATACCTCCTCGCATCTATTGTTAAAGTACCGGATTGGTTTACAGCATTTCTTTGCTTTGATGATTTCCCGTGACATGCCTTTGCTGATCCTGTCGCCAAACACCCATAATTCATCACATTTGGTAAGAAGGATTAGAGCAAAGCGTAATCCAAGCTCGCGTTGAGCTTTGTCACTGTCATCCATAAATTGGGGATAGAGCAGGTGGGGAGCAAGAGGAATGTTGCCGTTCTCGACGGCGTATTGGCAGTACTTACGAGCTTGTTCGGTGTTGTAATTGATATCACCGGAAAAGGGCGATGCAATGTAGATCAAAGGCCTGTATACCTTTGCTGCCCGTTCTTCCTTTTCAATTGCTGTTAATGCTTCGTAGGCTGTTGGGTCTGGATAGCCTTCACTATTGTATTTGTCCATTGGGACCTCCTTTCTAGAAGGATCTTTGCCTTCTGATACTCACAGGACAGAAACTGCCGCTGTGAGTACCAAAGACATCAATCTTTTTTATAGAAAGTGGTTTCATAGCCATCAGCACGCAGGAAGAGACCCTTTGCCCATGGCGGTGCTTGTTCCATTAATTTGCTGACGGACTCAATAGGGACTGCTAGTTCGGCTTCGATAACCAGTTCATCATGCACATGCATGACAATATTGTGGTACCGTAAGGTTTGCATTGCATAGGCGAGAATGTCACGGCTTATAGCTTGAACAATATT
Organism: Vallitaleaceae bacterium; assembly: GCA_963677915.2. Classification (GTDB taxonomy): domain Bacteria; phylum Bacillota; class Clostridia; order Lachnospirales; family Vallitaleaceae. The sequence goes on from CAXXGE010000033.1 coordinate 47,533, forward strand.
CTCAACGAACTTTGGACCATAGCTGGAGAGCCGTTCCCATTTCTTGGTGCTACCCACACCTTCGTAGGTGATGCATTCTGAGCCATATTGGTTGAGCCCAATACGGGGTTTTACATATGAGAGTTGTCTTCCTGAAGGTAGAGTGATGAACAACATGCCACTCTGGTAGGTAAAGATAATGCCGTGGGTGTTGGTGGAGATTCGCTCTTTCGCGGCTTTCATTGCAGCGCGATCGACATCCCACCAGAACCGGACGATGTTGGGATTGGTATTACGCCATGCAGTGACCAGTGGCTGTAATTCATCTTCAGTAAGTCCCATTTCAAGAGCACCCATTGCTTTAAGGGCTCCTACAGAGCCTCCATAACCGAGTGCTAATTCTGCAATCTTACCTTTTTGTCTCAGATGACCATTGATGCCATGTTTTTCAACAGGGACCTTGAACATCTGTGACGCCGAGGCGCAGTAGATATCTCCACCGGAAGAAAAGACGTCCTGTCGCCACTTTTCTCCAGCAAGCCATGCGACAATTTTTGCTTCGATGGCTGAATAGTCAGCGACAATGAATTTATGACCCAGCTTTGGTATGAAAGCTGTCCTTATAAGCTCTGATAGCACTTCAGGAATGGAATCATAGAGCATTTCAAGTGCAGCATAGTTGCCACTTTGGACAAGGCTGCGTACCTGATCTAAATCGGGTAGGTGGTTTTGGGGCAAATTCTGCAATTGGATAAGTCTGCCAGCCCATCTTCCGGTACGATTGGCGCCGTAGAATTGGAACATACCTCGAGCGCGACCGTCGGCGCATACAACATTTTCCATGGCGGTATATTTCTTAATGGAAGATTTAGCCAGCTGCTGGCGCAACGCAAGTATTCTGATAAGATGCTCGGGTGCTGACTGCAATAGCTCTGAAACGGCCTTTTTACCGAGAGAATCTGTTTCAAGTCCTTGATCAGCCAACCATTGCTTCATTTGAGTGACGGAGTTTGGATTTTCCAATTCAGTGAGTTCTTTCATTTGGTGGAGCAACTTGGAACGCGATATATCATCTAGCTGAATGGCTTGATAAACAAAGTCATTATCCAGTGACACGCCACGATCGTTGATTTTCTGATCAAGGTGATATTCTGACCATACGCTATCAGGCACTGGGAACCTAGACAGGCGTTGCTGTATTGAAAGCTCGACTTCCACATCTCGAAGGTTGTAGTTCTTGAAATCTGTCCACTTCTCCTGAGCGTGATCAGGCAGATTGCGTGTACGTTTGCCGTTCGTCTGTGTAGGGGAGCAGGGCTTGCAAAAATACCTGATGAGATCCTTGCCTTCAGAGAGCTTCTGCTTCTCGAGTCCAAGTACAATGCCGGCGCCTTCAAGGGAGAGGGGAAGACCCATATAGGCAGACCACACCATAGTGCAACGCCAAGAGTGAGGATCAAGATATTGCCCTGTAGGAAGTTCTAGCCATTTGGATAAGCAGATACGCTCAAATTGAGCATTAAAAGCCCATTTGATAACGGATGGATCAGTAAGCGCGGATCGGATATCATCTGGCAGGCGTTCGCCATTTGCAAGATCAACTACCTGAACATCCCCACTATCGATAGCGTAGGCAACAAGAAGAATCTCAAAGTCAGATGCTTCTGCATATTTATAAACCCCGCTTTTGGCGAGGTCGAATGAGGAATAGGTTTCAATATCCAGACTTAATGTTTTCATAATGAAACACCACCTTTCGGTGTGGGAGCGGATTGACCGCTCCCGTTGTGGTGATTATGAAAGAAAATCATCTTCATAATCAGTTGCAAAGTCATCTTCAGGTCTGCTCTTACCACCGAGGGGTTCACCGTCAGCGAGCTTCTGGACGTTGTTAAGACCGCAGGCAATACCTTTGTTACCGTTAGAGTTGAAGGCATAGAAGGAAATAGAGAATCTGCAATAGATCCCGCTGTAGATTTCACTGCGTTCGAAGATTGGATTACGATCTTGATCAACGATACCTGGTGCAGTGTCGCTGTTGGCATTGATGAAGAAACTGTTAGCATAAGCCTCGTCATCAGGTCTTTCTACTGATCCGTCTCTGAGTGGCGTCTTAAGTGCAGCCAGAGGCGGTACTGACTTACCATTACCTTTGAGTTTGCTTTCGCCTTCGGTGTATGCTGCATGGATGGCTGCATTGATTTTGCCGAGGGTTGCAGTGTCGGACTTGGGAATAATGATGGAGACACTGTATTTTGGCTTGCCTCCATTAATGGATTTTGGTTCATTGAGGTTGGCGTAGCTTGCGCGGCATTTGCCTGTGATTACCTTGGTTGGATTTGCAATTTTGTTTGACATAATATTGTCCTCCTAATTTTCATTGAAATCTTGTTGTGCAGTGTTGATGGCCGGTCGCTTGTCGCTTTCCGGCACAAGGGTCGGTTTACCTTGAGGTTTTTCTATATAACCTGTGAGTAGTTCTTCGAAACGTTTCTTTCCGAGCAATGAAGTCATTGCAGTGATGCCACGAACCTTGTGTTCATAGGGATCATAACCAGCATTGCTTACAGCTTCAGCAACAGCGGATTCATCGGTATACTTGCGATTGGAACGGCCTTCGACCACCTTGAATCCATCAAATTTGATACCGCTAAGTGCTGCTTGTAAGGCGTATTCTTTGATGTCTGATGCCCAGCTAATGAGGTTGTCGATTTTATTAAGGACTACTTCGATTTCCTTATCCGAAAGCTGTGGTGGTAATTGGAAGTCATACCTAGCAAGTTCCATGTTGTATTCAGCTCTAGCACGGCAATCGTGTTTAATCTTGCAGAAGCGGCACCACTCGCCACAGCAGAAGCTGCCTTCTCCGGCATAAGCAAGCTTGGCAGCAGGCATTAAAATTTCTTCAGCCCATTGGTATAGAGCCTCCTTGGTGACGGAGTGCGTTGAAACATTGTCACGTCTTGGCTGATAAATGGTCATTGAAACCGTGTCGATGTCATAGATGCCATCGAAGAGATCAAGAGCTCCTAAAGCGTAAAGCAGCATTTGAGGATTATCTTCTGCTTCCACTAGCACCCCTTGACCGTGCTTGTAGTCAATTACATGCAGTGAGCCGTCGGATATTACTAAACAGTCACCAGTACCAAAGCCGGATTCGACCCATTTTGAATAATTAAGTTTCTGTTCAATAAGGACGACGGGATCAACACAAGATTGCTTTGCAGTTTCAACAAGTTCAAGAATGTATGAGGCATAGCCAGTAGCACATTCCTCCATTTCGTCGTTGTAGAATTCAAGAGTTGAAGTTGGATTATGGGAAGAGATACCAAGAGCCGTTTTCAGTTTGAACTCACAAAGTGAGTGAGCTTCAGTGCCTTCGGCTGCATAGCTACTGCCCTTGTCTTCATGATTTTCACAAAGCCTTGCCGAAGGAGGGCAGTTCAGCCAACGATGACTTGAAGAAGCTGAAAGAAGAGCATGATTAGCCATTTCCAAGCACCTCAGCATCTGCCATTAGAGCAGAATACTCAGTAGGCGATATGTCAGATAAGCGTGTTGCACCATGTTTTTCCAGTAGTTCTCTAACCTGTGATGTGAATCCAGCACGACTCTTTTCGGCAAGTACTGCTCTAACTGCTTCTAGGGTCAATGGATCATCATTCATTTTTTTGGTTTCTGATTCTGGTTGTTTCACATCTGCTCCAGCATAAGAGCTGGTGTTAAACATTTCAGATAACGACTCTGAAATACTTATCAACGCTTCGCCGTAGCGTTTAAGTTCAGTGACGGTAATGGACAGTTCATTCATTTTGCTCACTTGGTTTCCCTCCTTCTTCTTTTTCTTGCTGTGAAAGCACATTCAGTTTCTTAGCAAGACGTTTTGACACGACGCTGATAGCTGTAAGAACATCAGCCAATTCCTCATCAAGGTTTTCAGGATCTTTCTGGTTTGCTTGTGATTGCATGGTATTACCTCCGTTTCCGAGAGCTGTTATTTGACTCTCACTATTCAAAGGACAGAACCTAATGAGTCGAGTACCAGTTTGAAGAATTTATATTAGTAATGCCCTCTGCTATACAAAGGACAGCAGAGGGCATTATGAGTACCAAAACTATTAGAAATCTTTCAGGCGTTCATGAAGCTCAGTAAACAGCTTTTTCTTTCTTTTATTAATGGCCTTTTGAGATAAGCCAATATCCGCAGCGATGTCACGTTCAGATTTACCAAGGCTGAAGAGCTCGATGATACGACGGTTTTCAGGGTCCAGTTCGTCCAAAGCTGCAAACAATTCTTCAAGAAGAAGTTTATCTGTAACAAGGTCAGCGATATCCAGGGAATCGGAAGCATCAAAGCCATCCATTGTTAACTTGTCCAGAGACAGAACGCTACCGGTTCTTTGTAAATTACATTTGCTGCAGTCCTCCATGCAGCGTTTGGTACGGCCTTTTCCATCGCTGATAACGCAGCGCTTTTCGCGCTCTTGGCGTTTGTGTTCGGCCCACAAGGGTTGCTTGTAGGCGCGATAGACCTCTTCGGTTACAGGGATTTGTTGCCCTTCGATTGTTAAGTGCCATGTACCGTTGTAATAGTCTTTGTTCGTTGATTGACTTTGATTGTCATTGATTTGCATAAAAAATCTCCTTTCGACTGTTACCGAAATGGAGAACTTTAAGGAATGACAAAACAGACCACTTAGAGTGGGAAGCAGTCCTGTTGGATTTCTCCATTTCGGACTGCAACATCACTTCCGGTGATCTGTTGCAGATATGAAATTGTAGTTCTCACAACACCGGAATACCCTGCAGGTGGCTGTTGTGAGTGATATTAGAAAAACAATTTATCTGATAGCACAAATTTATTTTGGCGTTCTCAAATAATAAATTGTTTATCTATAGAAAATAGGTGTATAATGTAAATATTATGATTGGATCAAAACATAATACTGACCTATGAATAAATTGTACTTGTAATAGTTAGAAAAGTAATTGCCAGCAAATTGCCATGAAATTGCCGTCATTTTTCTGGGTAAAATAATCGGAGGGTATTGAGTGAGAGAATTTAATATTTCATCGTTCATAAAGATAATACAGAACGGTTTATCAGAAGATAATACTCAAGAAGCAACAGGTAGATTGCTGTTGGATTCTATAGCCAAACATGAAAATGTTTGCGTTGATGTTAGTGGTAAAATGATTACTAATTTGGTAAAAAGAAAAGCTGATGTTCATGAGGCAATCAAGACTGCTGCTGCGAAGGCAGAGATTACAGTGGCTGTTATTAATTATTTTAAGGCAGAAGTTATCAAAAAAAATAAATCCCCATACTTCAGCAGATACTTTTCAAAATATTTTGAGAACTTTAGAGCTGGATGATTCGGTACCGATTAGCAAGATTGATGAATTGAAAAAGCTACACAATAAAGGGTTAATTGGTGAATATTTAGCTCTTTGTTTTTTATATGCAGTAAGTAGGCAAAACGCGTTGGGTGATGTGCCTGTAGAATTTTCGGATTTGCCTTTGTTGTCGGAAGTGGGAAATAAATGCCCGATATGTCATTTGCCGCTTGTAAGGACGATTAAAGGGAGGTCAGTAAAAAAGTATAAAATAGTCAAAGTATTCCCAGATGATTTAGATGCTACAACTTCAGATGAGTTTGTTGCAGCGAGAAAACCAGTAAAAAAGCTTGACTCTAATGATAACAAGCTTGCCCTGTGTGAAGAATGTGCAGAATCTTATGAATTACAACCAGAAGTAGATGAATACATTGAATTAAGTGGTTTAAAAGAACAATCATCGAAAAGCTATGCCATGCAACAGGAAATAGCAAAACTTGGACTTGAGGAAGAAATGATAGAGGTCATAGAGGCATTAGCGGATTTGAAAAATATTGATAAAATAGAAAAGTTGTCGATGGATGCTCTCAAACTTGACGAAAAGATATTACCTGAAAATGCAATTTTGAAACATTCTTTGACAGAGAATGTATTGACATATTATAAGTTTATTGAGAATATATTTTCTCAAATTGAAGTCGACGTGAATGGAAATTTTGGACTGATTGCCAACCAAATAAGTGTGACTTATAAAAAAATGGAAAAGACAGATAGGTCTCAAGATGAGATTGTTAATGACATCGCGATGTGGATTCACGAGACTACCAATATGGGATCAAGACATTTATTGGCATGTCATATTATTGTGGCTTTTTTTGTTCAGAATTGTGAGGTGTTTTATGCGATTTCCAAGTAAAGTGACTCCTTATAGAGAAAGTATTATGGCCCAGTTTCCTGTGGTTCTCTCATATCTTGAAAAAGAAGAAATGTCACCTTCTGATTTATATGAAAAAGTAAAGCGAAAAGTGACTAACGTTGCTGAATTAGTAGAAATATTAGATTGTTTATTTGTATTAGGGCGCATTGAATTATTAAATGGTGAGGGGATGTTAAGATATGTTGAAGATGATACGTTGTGATAAATTCATTGAAGAAGGATATATACGGCCAGCAATAGAATTTCATAAAGGATTGAATACAATAATGGGTAGTGATACAGGATCTAATTCAATTGGGAAGTCGACATTCCTAATGATTTTGGATTTTGTATTTGGTGGCGAAGATTATATTAAGATTTCTGCAGATGTCCAAGAAGAAGTTAGAGTACATACTATAGAATTCATTTTTCATTTTGAAGGTGATAAAAAGTCTTATTACTTTGCTCGATCTACAGGAGACTATTCTGTTGTGAATGTATGCGATAATGAGTTTAATCCTCAAAAATCAATTTCAATAGAAAAGTATAAAGCGTTTTTGGCAAAGAAATATGGATTGAATTTACCTGGATTAACCTTTCGTAGTGCAGTAAGCAGATTTTTTAGAGTTTATGGGAGGGATACAAGGGATGAAAAAAATCCATTAAGAAATTATTCGGGGGAAGGTGACAAATCCCAAATTGAAGAATTGCTGAAATTATTTAATAAATATGCAGCAGTTGAAGAGAGAACCAAATTATTTAATGCTGCTAAGGATGAAGAAACCGCTTTTCGTTTAGCTAGAAAATATCAGTATGTTACTTCGGTTCCAAATAAAACGACATATAACGAAAATGTTAAGAGGATCGTAGAACTTCAAGATGAAGCAAGTGAATTGGCCAATAGTAGCTCGAGAGGCTTGCTTGACATGGATTCAATTCAAGTTCAGCGATTATCAGAGATTAAACACCAGTTGTCAAATTTCAAACGTCAACGAACAAGGTTAATAGCTCAGAAGAAAAGATCTGAGTCTGATAGAGATTTTACAAAACATAAGTTTCAAAAAGACTATGCTGATTTATTGCAATTCTTCCCAGAAGTGAAGGTAGAAAGATTAGAGGAGATTGAAAACTTTCATAGACAACTAACTAATATTCTAAAGAAAGAATTTAAAGAAAATACAGACAGTATTCAGGCAATGATCGATTTGGCATCTTCAGAAATCAAAGAACTAGAGATCCAGATAAATGATATAAGCAACATTCCAAATGTTTCACAAGCTATTTTAGATAAATATGCCCAAGTTCAAAGAGAATTGCAGCATTTAAAAGAGGCAAATGAAAATTATGAAAAAGTCGATGAGCTTAAAGAAAAGAAGAAAATGCTGAATGATGCTTTGAATGCGTTGGTAGTAGAGGTAATTAGTGTATTACAACAGGAAATAAATGAAATAATGAGAGAATTGAATGACTACATCTATGATGGTAGAAAAACTGCGCCAATAATAACAATAAAAGATGCAAGTCATTATGATTTCTATACTCCAAAAGACACAGGGACTGGTTCGCAATACAAAGGGCTTGTAGTTTTTGATTTGGCTGCACTAAAAATGACTTCGCTTCCAGTGTTAGTTCATGATTCAGTGCTGTTAAAACAGATAGAAGATGAAGCATTGGAAAAAATACTCGAATTATATGATGAATCACCGAAACAAGTATTTATTGCTTTGGATAAAGGGCGTTCATATACGCAACGTTCACAGACTATATTGGATCAAACAAAGGTTTTGCAACTCTATCCTGGCGGTGGAGAGTTGTTTGGTCGTTCATGGAATGAAACCAGATAGTGTTGTCTCAAGTAGAATATGGAGGTAATTATGCGATTTAGTTATAATAAATTGTGGAAAATGCTTATTGATAAAAATATGAATAAACAAGATTTAAGAAATCTTAGTGGTGTTAGCTCAACATCAATTGCAAAACTTGGCAAAGGAGCGAATATCAATACTGATGTTTTGTTACGTATATGCATTGCATTGAAGTGTGATGTTGGAGACATTATGGAATTAGTTACAGATGAAAAGGAGGTGTGATGAATGGCGCGCCTTGAAGATATAACTATTGGGAGTAGTATAACCGGTATTACTGGAAATCAACAGGTTAGTATTGTTGCTGTAAAGTGGCACGGAACAAATGCGATGACAGTCACATTTAAGAATTCAGCAGGAAATGTAGCAGAACAAATATTATATCGGGAAGATGAAGAAAGAATCAACGTAGAAGATGGAAGTTTGCCATGGAGCTTTGATGCAGATGCGAATATGCTCAGATTAACATCGGAAGCATATCGTATTCATCTAGCTCATATTTTTGATCCCTATCTTGCTGTACATACGTCTGCAATTGAACCGTTGCCACATCAAATCTCAGCAGTATATCAAGAAATGCTGCCGAGATTACCTTTGAGATATATTCTTGCAGATGATCCGGGTGCTGGAAAAACGATTATGACGGGATTGTTCCTAAAAGAGTTGCTTGTGCGTGGAGATCTGAAACGATGTATGATTGTATCTCCTGGTAATTTAGCTGAGCAGTGGCAGGATGAACTATTTCGTAAATTTAATTTACGGTTTGAAATTCTAACTAATGACCGGATAGAATCATCTGTTACGGGGAATGTGTTTACAGAGGCGAATTTGTGTATTGTACGATTGGATAAGTTATCGAGAAATGAAGATATTCAGGCAAAGCTAAGAGTAACAGACTGGGATTTGATTGTATGTGATGAGGCACACAAAATGTCCGCTACCGTTTGGGGTGGCGAAATCAAATATACGAAAAGATTTCAATTAGGACGATTACTTTCATCGATTACACGTCACTTCTTACTTTTGACAGCGACACCACATAATGGTAAAGAAGAAGATTTTCAACTTTTTATGTCACTCATTGATCAAGATCGTTTTGAAGGAGTAGTAAGAAGTGGAAGTCAAGCTGTTGATGTTACAGATGTCATGCGTAGACTTGTGAAAGAAGATTTGCTTAAATTTGATGGAACGCCATTGTTTCCTGAAAGGATTGCATATACAGTTAATTATGATCTTTCACCTAAAGAAGCAGCACTATATACTGCAGTTACAGATTATGTACAGGAAGAGTTTAATCGTGCAGATCAATTAAATAATGAACGTAAAACGACTGTTGGTTTTGCATTGACCATATTACAGCGTCGCTTAGCTTCCTCTCCCGAAGCGATTTATCAATCTATAAAAAGACGCCGTGAACGGTTGGAGAATCGATTAGCTGAGGAACGACTTGGTAAGCGAGCTGCAGAATACAGTTTTCAGAATTATGATGATTATGACGATGATGATTTACCTTCATCTGAATTAGAAGATACTGAAGAAATGGTTGTAGATCAAGCGACTGCTGCTCAAACCATAGCAGAACTTGAATTGGAAATTACGACTTTAAAAAAGCTTGAAAGAATGGCAAATGATGTCCGTCAGAGTGGTGAAGATCGAAAATGGGATGAGCTTTCAAAACTTCTTCAGGATAACAGCAACATGTTCGGTAATGATGGTATGCGAGAAAAACTAATAATATTTACCGAACATAAGGATACACTTCAATATCTTACTGATAAAATTCGATCATTACTGGGTAATGAAGAAGCAGTTGTCAATATTCATGGAGGAATCCTTCGTGACGAGAGAAGAAAAGTAGAAGAATTATTTAGGCAAGACAAGGAAGTAAGAATTCTGATTGCAACAGACGCGGCTGGTGAAGGTATAAACTTGCAAAGGGCACATTTGATGGTTAATTACGACTTACCGTGGAATCCTAACCGTTTAGAACAGCGATTTGGACGTATACATCGTATTGGTCAGACGGAAGTGTGCCATCTATGGAATTTAGTATCTCAAGAAACTCGTGAAGGGATGGTGTTCCAACGACTGTTTGAGAAGTTGGAACAAGAACGAGAATCTCTTAGAGGAAAAGTTTTTGATGTTCTGGGTAAGCTTACTTTTAATAACAAATCATTAAAAGATTTGCTCATTGAAGCGGTGAGATACAATAATCAAGAGGATGTTAGAAAGCGCCTATACGAAGTGGTGGATCATTCGCTAGACCGTGAAACTCTTCAAAAACTTCTTGATGAAAATGCGTTAACTGAAGATGCAATGGATGTGAGCCAAGTTACATCAATACGTGAAGATATGGAGAGAATGGAAGCTCATAGATTGCAACCACATTTTATTGAAGCATTTTTTATTGAGGCATTCCAGAATGTTGGAGGAAAGATACGTCCTAGAGAAAAAGGCAGATATGAGATAACCACGGTACCATTTGCTGTGCGAAACCGGAAGTTGTCAAGGTAGTTGTCCGATTTATTGAAAAGTTTCCGCTTATTTATTCCACGGTCCTGTTGACAACGAGCCTCTGCGGGCATGTCTCCAGCCATCGTCAGCATCCCCCTAAAAAGATGGGGATGCCCGCCGTAGCAGGCTTACATGCCCACCCTCATTGTCAACAGGCTTTCGCGGCATAAAGTAGCTATAGGGCGGCATCAGGCAGTTGCCGATTTACTGGATGTATCGTGTACAGCTTTTTCAGGATTTAACCATACCTGCTTTTCGATAGACCAATCCCTTGTATCACCGGCCCATCTGTTGGGGTTCTTAAGCCGGGCGGTTTTATAGACCAGATCGCGCTTGGCGAGAATACTTAGGCCATGGTCTTTGGAGTGTCTCTGGTTGGGCGTCAGGAACTTGATCCCACTGTGTCTGTGGTTGTTGTTGTACCAATCCACGAAATCGTGGACCCATTCACGGGCTTCGTTGATGGTCTTGAAGCCTTTTGGCTGGTAATTACACCGGTATTTCAAAGTCTTGAACAGGCTTTCTGCATATGGATTGTCATTGCTGACACGCGGCCTGCTTCTGGAAGGCGTAATGCCCAAGTTGTAGAGCGTTTCAAGCATAGTAGCACCCTTCATGGGTGAACCATTGTCCGAATGCAGCACCAAGGGATGTTGCCTGTTGACCAGATTTTCTGCGATAATGGCCCGGCGAATAAGTTCGCTTGCATTTTCAGCAGATTCGGCCTCCCATACTTCCCATGCGATGATTTTCCTGCTGAACAGATCGGAGATCATGTACAGATAATAGTGACGTCCTTTGACAGGTCCATTCAGGTAGGTGATGTCCCAGGTGTAAACTCGATTGGGTGCTGTTGCTACATGTGTTGAAATTTCCCGCTTAACCGGCTCTTTGCTGCGGCCCCGGTGTTGCAGTTGCTTTGCTTCTCTTAGAACACGATAAAAGGTTGATTCCGATGCTATATAGATGCCCCTGTCAGCCAGTATCGGCACAATCTGGCTTGGCGGCAGATTGCTGAACTCAGGCAGATTGACCACCTTCAGTATTTGTTCGACCTCTTCATCCGAAAGCTTGTTATGTGGCTCGGGATGAACAGCGATGGTGCGCTTATCGATATGCTGCTGGTGTTCTTCGAAGGACTCCCGCCAACGATTATAGGTTCTTGTACTGATTTCGGCTTCTTCACAAGCGATGGAGAGACGAGCGCCGGCTTCCACAGCTTCCACTATGAGATCCATCACTTTTTTGCGCAACTCGGGTTCTGTCATTCTTCCGCGTCGTCGTTCCCCAGTAACGCATCCAGCTTTTTTCTAAGTACCAGAATGGCAGCTGTTTCTGCCAATGCTTTTTCTTTACGTTGAAGTTCCTTTTGCAGGGCTCTGATTTCCTTATCTTTGGACTTCATTTCCTTGTTAAGACGGGAAGCTTCTTCAGCAACACCGCCGTTGGCCTGCATGCAGGCATCTTTCCAGTCCTTGACCTGCTCGGGGTATAGCCCTTTTGAGCGGCAGTACTTGGAAAGTTCGGCTTCATTCATGCTCGTCGTTTCCAAGACTATCATGAATTTTTCCTGGCTGCTCCACCGATCGGTATCACTCGTTTTCAATGGCTCGCCTGACGACATGTGTTTCTTTTTCCATTTGTTTAGTGTCGCAATGCTGACATTTGTTTCCTTGGATATTTTGGAAACCGGTTCGCTGTTTGGCGGCAGCATCCTGGCAATCATTTTCTCTTTGAATTCTTTGCTGTAACTTGTCATGTGTTGTGTCCCTCCGTCTTCTTAAGACTACAATATACTATTTTCTCAACTACATGACAACTAGTCTAACACCTAGGGAAACCGCGATATGCAAATTGGTTTTGGAGAACCTGTATTACAAAGATATGAACGTGTGTGCTTTGATAAATCATATAGTAATCTACAAGGACTGCCACAAGCTGCACTTATTGCGCCAGGACATCCGTTGCTAGAAGCAACAATAGATCTTATACGAGAAAGAAACATTGATGTTTTAAAACGAGGAGCTGTTTTTGTAGATGATAATGATTTTGGCACAGACGCACGACTCCTTTTCTATATTGAGGATTCAGTGCAAGATGGTGTAATACTACCGAACGGGAGTAAAAGAATCATTTCAAGACATATTCATTTTGTCGAAATTAAAGAGGATGGTACGACAATGAACACTGGATATGCTCCATATCTGGATTACCGTTCTGCTGACAAAGAAGAGCAAGATGCAGTCAGATCATTTTTAAATACTCAACAGTGGCTACAGAATAATGTAGAAGATGTAGCTGTTGGATATGCTATTTCAGAAGTAATACCATCCCATGTATCTGAAGTTAGAGCGCGTAAAACAAAACTTATTGATAAGACTGCCAAAGCAGTAAAAGAAAGATTGACATCTGAGATACAATATTGGGATTTTCGTGCTGCGGATTTGAAGATGAAAGAATCTGCTGGAAAGGTTAATGCAAAGCAAAATTCGAAAATGGCTAGCAGAAGAGCAGAAGAACTTGAAGCGCGTATGCAAAGAAGGTTAGCAGAGCTAGAATCTGAGAAGCTTATTTCCGCAATGCCACCTGTAATTGTTGGTGGAGCAATTGTTGTTCCTATAGGATTGATGAATAAACTTACTGGCAAACCAAATACTTTTAGTGTAGATGTTGCTGCTAGGAAAGTTGTTGAACAAGCTGCAATGAATGCTGTCACAGAAATTGAAATGTCATTTGGGTATATTCCAAAAGATGTAAGTGCAGAAAAAGTTGGATATGATATTGAATCTCAGATTCCAAAGTCATTACAAAGCGCGAATGTATCAACACTTCGCTTTATTGAAGTTAAGGGGAGAGCGAAGGGAGCAAGTACAGTGACCGTCAGCAAAAATGAGATACTTACGGCATTGAATAAGCCAGAAGAGTATATTCTTGCTATAGTTGAAGTTGATGGAATAAAAACAAAAACTATTTATTTGAAAAATCCATTTAGAGTGCGTCCTGATTTTGCAGCTACAAGTATAAACTACGATATTTTAGATTTGATAAATGGTGCAGAGATATTGCTGCAGAAAGGTTAAATATATGGAATATAAGAAGAAATGTATCTATTCAGTCAGCCTCAAATAGCAACCTATAATCGTCGCCTTCAAGAGCTGCTTTAATTGCTTCATGTGTATTGATGCCATGTTTCTTGGCTGTTCCAAGATATGACTTTATCGTCATGAATGTGTCTGCACCTTTTAACGTTCTGAAGCAGCCACTGACTTTTGCTTTGATTTTTATCATCCGAATACTTTGCTCTGCAATGTTGTTCGTAAAGGGAACATTGAAATCATGAATAAATTGGCAGACTTCTCCCTTGTGGTCGATTAACCTATCGATGAGGGCAAGAACGGTACCTTTTTTGATTCGTCCTTTCTTTCCAGGAACTCTCTCAGGAGTTGGATTCTGCTCCTTTGCCACTGCCATTATCCGGTCGTATTCATCACTGAATTTACGGCTATGATAATAGCTGATTGAGGTTTTCCTTTTTTCCATAGCTTTGTTCTTCGCTTTGTTCATCTTCAGCAGCAGCTTTTGGAAAGCTTCCGGCCACTCTTTTTGCTCCTTATGGTGGTCAATAACCCCATTTAACTCTCGGAGCAAGTGAGCTGCACACACGGCATGTTGGAGATTATACATCCAGTAGGAAGCCCAAAAGTCATGGATTATCAGCCCATCGAAATCAGGAAGAAAGCCTATGGCATCCATACCTTCTTTGCCTCGCTTTTTGTTTATCCCGAGATAGGTATAGTCCTTATCACAGGCACTATGGACCCAGTGAAGACTTCCTGCTGTACGCAGACCGGTTTCATCACAATGGATAACCGATTTGTTAAGCAATGCAGTTCGAATACTCTCAACCGTGTCTTCCACTTTATTGGCAAACCTGCTGACCATGGCATTGACGGTTCCGACACTGATCGGCAACCCCAATACAGAGGACAAGATATCATGTGTCCGTTGCACGCCCACCATCCCTTCGGTGTTGAGAGCTATAGCAAGTGCTTGGACGTTGGTGCCGTATTGCATGCTCGAGTTGATTGAATCCGGAAATTCACCACTGATGACTTGATGTTTCTCAAGTGGACATACATACGATTCTGTGTAATGGGGAACTATGGTTGTTTTTATTTCGACATCAATAACGTTCCTGATGGCAGACCGGCCGCAGCTCACACATTCATTCTCATAAGGACAGCCTTTACAGGCTTTGGGTCTGTGTACTATCGGGTCATCAGAGGTTGCCATCAGCGTGAGTCCGCTGCCTTTATGACCTTTTTGCCCACCGGGTTTTCTGCCGGAAGGTTTCCGAAGACTTTTGGGGCTTGGCTTGGCAAGGCCATCAGAAGACGGCGGCTTGGAACTGTTTTTGGAATTCTTGCCTATTTGCTCTTTCAAAGATTCAATGGTTTTCACCAGTTGGGCAATCGTGTGGTTCAATTCCTCATTGGTTTGAACCTGCTTCTCAGAAGAAGCAGCCATTGCTTCCAGGGTTTTTGACATGGTATCAATGGTCTTGCTCATAGATGCAATTTGCTGTTTTTGTTCTTCGTTTTCTTTGAGTAATTCTTCGTGAGTCACAGGTTCACCTTCTCTCGTTTTCTCTACTAATATTATAGTGAAAACGGCAGGCAAAGGCGAATGTGCCACAAAAGACCTTCGTCATTATGACGTGTTGACAACTCTTGGTTTATTGGAGCAAATCATAAGCCGACCAAGTGGCACATGGAAGTTATCCACTGAAATCAAGGCCAAAGATGATTTATATGCCAATAGTACGATGATTTTGCCAGCCAATAAAAAGTAGAAACTATCAACAGGCAGCAGATGCAGTTAAAACTTTTTCAAATTCAGCGAATGTCACAAAATCAATGGAAAATGCGAGCCGACTGAACAGTTACGAAGAAATTAATTGAAGTGGCATTACCTTTGGATGCTATAAATGATGGTTGTGTGCAAGAAAAAAATCCATTTTTAAAAGGACATCCTCGAAGTACACATTTATGGTGGGCTAGACGCCCTTTAGCAGCAGCTCGGGCCATAATTTTTGCACAAATGGTTGATGACCCGTCATCAAATCCTGAAAAATTTTCAACTTATGAGGACCAGGAAAATGAGAGACAACGATTATTTAAAATTATTGAACAATTAGTTAAATGGGAAAACATTAATAATGAAGAAATAATAGGCGCAGCTCGTGATGAAATTAAAAATAGTTGGGTTGATACTTGTAAAAAGAGTATTTCAGAGCAACATACACTTTCTCTATTTGACCCGACTATACTTCCTGCTCTTCATGATCCATTTGCTGGTGGCGGTGCAATACCACTCGAAGCACAAAGGTTGGGACTCGAAGCATTTGCTAGTGATTTGAATCCAGTTGCGGTGATTATTAATAAAGCAATGATTGAGATCCCACCGAAATTTACCGGTCAACCTCCAGTAAATCCAGAGTTACGTCTCCAATCAGATGAATTGTGGACTAATGCAACGGGTCTTTCGGAAGACGTACGCTATTATGGAGAGTGGATAAGAAAAGAAGCCACTAAGCGGATCGGTCATTTATATCCAAAAGTAAGAGATGATAATGGACAAGATCATACGGTTTCTGCTTGGATTTGGGCGCGAACTGTGAAATGTCCTAATCCAGCTTGTGGTTGTAATATACCTTTAGCAAGCAGTTTTGTATTATCAAAGAAAAAAGATAAAGAAGCGTGGATTGAACCGATAATTAATGGTAATGATTTTGATTTTATTATTCACAAAGGCAAGTGTCCTAAGTCAAAAGAAACAAACAAACTTAGCCGTGGAGCTATTTTCAAGTGTCCTAAATGCGGCGAAACAACTACAGATGCATACGTTAAACAACAGGCAGTTAACAATATGATGGGTACTCAACTCATGGCAATTGTTGTAAATAGTAAAAGTGGTAGATTATATTTACCTCCTACTGAGAGACAAAAAAAAGCTGCTATGATTGAAAAACCTGAAAATTATCCAGATGGACAGATGCCAACTAATCCACGTTGGTTTAGTCCGCCTGCATTTGGACTTACTGAATTCAATCAATTATTCACAAATAGACAACTAATGGCTTTATGTACATTTAGTGATCTTGTTATGGAGGTCGAAGAACGCATAATAGAAGATGGTGGAACTAAGGAGTATGCAAAAGCAGTAATGGTATATCTCGCAAGTGGGATTAGTCAATTAAGTAGATATTCTTGCACAATATGCGGTTGGAATAAAACTAATGAAAATGTTGCTCAAGCATTTGGGAGACAAGCTATTCCTATGGTTTGGGATTTTGCAGAAGCAAATACTCTTGAAGGATCTCTTAGTATTACTTCAACAATTGAATGGCCAGCCTCGGTTATAAAATCATTAGGGGAGTATGGTTTGGCTCAGCAAGCAGATGCACAGAAACAAAATATTTCATCAGGAAAAGTAATTTCCACAGATCCACCATATTATGACAATATTGGTTATGCTGATTTATCGGATTTCTTTTATATTTGGTTACGTCGTTCGCTTAAGTCAGTATTTCCAAATTTGTTTTCAACACTTCTTGTTCCCAAAGCAGATGAGCTAGTTGCTACTCCTTATAGACATGGTGGAAAAGCAGCTGCAGAAACATTCTTTTTGAACGGGATGGGTAGTGCAATGCATAATCTTGCGGAACAAGCGCACCCTGCATTTCCTGTTACAATATATTATGCTTATAAGCAATCTGATACAGTTGACGAGTTTGGTACGTCTAGTACCGGATGGGAAACGTTTCTTGAAGCTGTATTAAAAGCTGGGTTTACATTGACGGGAACATGGCCAATAAGAACTGAGCGCACAAAAGGTCTTAAAGGAGAAGTTAATGCACTTGCGTCATCAATAGTGCTTGTTTGTCGTAAAAGAGCAGAGGAGGCTCCAGTTTGTACTCGTCGTGATTTTATAAATGAATTAAAACGAGAACTTAAGCCTGCCCTTCAAAAACTACAGGCGAGTAATATTGCGCCAGTAGATCTTGCTCAGTCTGCTATTGGTCCTGGGATGGGTGTTTTTTCACGTTTCTCTAAAGTGTTGGAAGCCGATGGAACACCAATGAGCGTCCGCTCAGCGTTACAAATCATTAATCAGGAGCTTGATGTGTATTTTACAGAGCAAGACGGTGAGTTAGATCGCGACAGTCGATTTTGTGTTGATCTTTACACTCAATATGCGTTTAATGATATGAAATTTGGCGACGCGGATGTGCTTGCAAGAGCTAAAAATACTTCTGTTGAGAAACTTGTAAATAGAAATATAATCTATGCACAAAAGGGAATTGTGAGACTGTTATCACGAGAAGAAATTCCGGAAAAAATTGATAGAAATCATAATGTATGGACCTTAACGCAACTGTTAACAAAAGCAATAGAAAATCAGGGTATAATAGGTGCCGCAAAAATAATTACAGATATCTTCACATCGGAACCAGAACATGCTAAAAATTTAGCGTATCGTTTATTCACCATAGCAGAGAGAAAAGGATGGGCTAGTGAAGCATATGCCTACAATTCACTTATTATTTCATGGCCTGATGTTCAATTAAAGGCGGCAGAATTAAAATCACAATTAAATAATGCAGAACAAATAAGTTTTTTTAACGAGTGATAAATCATTGATAGGGAGGTATCAATATGGAGAACAATCATGTGCATGTTTCACAGGGATTTCGAATATTACTTGGGTCATTTGCGCCATATATTGCACGAGAGCTTGGTAATGAATTTGGAGATGACTGGTGGACAGACAGTATAATAAATGTTCTATATGATGAGCAAAAAAGGGACTTGCCTTTGTCCGGCGAGTGGGCCAAATTGGTTGACTCATTAGATATTGCTCGTTGCCTGTTAATATTTGATCTACATTGGCAAAGGGTGTTTCGTAAGAAATTATCAATAGATCATCGTACTTGGGCAAAAGAGTTAGTTGGGGTACGAAATAAATTGGCACACCTTGGAGGAGAAGACTTTACTTCTGATGATACATGGCGAGCGATTGATACGATGTCAAGACTTGCTGAACAGATTGATTCAGAAAGTGCTGAAGAAATACGAACATTATTAAGAACCACTCGTTATGGTTCTGCCAGTGGTTCCACTACTGTGACTGAGGGAAATATGCCGGTTGCCGTACCGAAGCAAAAGAAGACAGGGGTCTTAAATACGACGCCAATAAGTGGTCTTCCTAGCTGGAGAGATGTAATAGAGCCACATCCAGATGTGGCTCAGGGGCGTTATAAGAATGCTGAATTCGCAGCAGATCTTGCACAAGTTGCTCGAGGGGAAGGCGCATTCGAATACCGTGATCCGGTTGAGTTTTTTGCACGTACTTATGTTACTGAGGGAATGAGTGGATTGTTAGAACAGTCTATTCGAAGAGTAAGTGGAAAAGATGGAGAGCCGGTTATTCAGCTGAAAACTGCATTTGGAGGCGGAAAAACTCACAGTATGCTAGCTCTTTACCATATGATGCGTGGAAGGGTATCAGTAGAGAAAATTTCAAATATGACATCAGTACTTGACCGTGCAAATGTTACTGTATTACCTAAAGCGAATGTCGCAGTTTTAGTAGGTACAGCTCTTGATCCTACAAGAAGTAAAAGACCTCAAAATCTACCAGGAATAACAATCAACACAATTTGGGGAGAAATGGCTGCGCAATTAGCTGAGTCGGCAGGTAATTTGAGCTTATATGATTTTGTAAAAGAGTCAGATAAGAAAGGGGTATCACCAGGTTCGGAGGCACTAAAGAATTTATTTGATGCAGCAGCGCCGTGCCTCATTTTGATGGACGAACTTGTTGCTTACGCAAAGAAAATTTATGGTGCTCATGGATTACCAGCTGGAACGTTCGACAATTTTATATCTTTTATTCAGGAAGTCACTGAAGCAGCACGAGCAAGTAAAAATAGCCTTGTGGTTGCCTCTATCCCTGAATCAGATATTGAGATTGGTGGTGATGCAGGTAAAATTGCTCTTGAAACAATAGAGCATACTTTTGGTCGTATGGAGTCTATATGGAAACCGGTTGCTGCCAAAGAAGGATTTGAAGTTGTACGTCGTCGTTTATTTCTTGATTGTAAGGATCCGCACAATCGAGATGCAGTATGTACTAAATTCAGTCAAATGTATAGTGAGAATCAAAGTGATTTTCCGTTAGAGTCAAGAGAAGTTGAATATAGGGAGAGAATGATATCTTGTTATCCAATTCATCCTGAGATATTTGATAGGCTTTACGAGGATTGGGCTACGTTGGAGCGTTTCCAAAGAACACGTG
The DNA here is from genome assembly GCA_963677915.2 of Vallitaleaceae bacterium. Classification (GTDB taxonomy): domain Bacteria; phylum Bacillota; class Clostridia; order Lachnospirales; family Vallitaleaceae. Next base: position 67,504 of record CAXXGE010000033.1, read on the forward strand.
GTGTTTTGCGTCTGATGGCAGCAGTTATTCACGAACTATGGATGGGAAATGATGCAAGTTTAATGATTATGCCTGGTTCCATCCCGTTAGATGTACCAAGCGTGCGAGATGAATTAACACGACATCTTTCAGAAAATTGGAATGCGCTTGTAGATCATGAGGTAGATGGTAAAAACTCAATCCCCTATCAAAAGGATCAGCAAAATCAACGATACGGAAGAAAGTTGGCTGCACGTCGTGTTGCAAGAACAATTATGATTGGTAGTGCTCCTACAGTAAGAAGCCAAAATGTTCGAGGTGTCGAAGCATCACGTGTTCGTTTAGGTGTCATTCAACCAGGTGAAAACATTGCAGATTTTAACGATGCATTAAGTACTTTGACAACTTCACTTGCTTATTTATACACCAATCCATCAGGTGACAGATTTTGGTATGATACTCGTCCTACTCTTCGTAAAACAGTTGAAGATCGGGCAACACAGGTTGCTGGATTGGATGTGGAACACGAGATTGAGCAACGGTTGAAGGGTCTTAGGAGAGAGCAACCCTTCTCAGGAGTGCATGTTTGTCCAGCATCTTCACTTGATGTTCCGGATGAACAAGCTGCACGTCTAATTATCTTGCTTCCAACAGATGAGTACAAATCATCTAATCCTAATAACAGTGCAATGACAGCTGTAACAGATATTTTGAATAATCGAGGTAATACACCACGTATCTATAGAAATATGTTGTCTTTTATTGCGCCCGATCATGATTTGATGAATTCATTGAAACAAGCTGTTAGATTTTATATTGCATGGAAATCCATAAAAGAAGATAGTGAAGACTTGAATTTGGATGCTGCTCAAAATAGGGAAACCGAAAATAATTTAAGACGAGCTGATGAAACTGTTGAAGTAAGAATTAAAGAGGCGTATTGTTGGTTGCTTGTACCATATATTGATCGAAATGTTGATAAGAAGACTGTAGTTTGGGATAAAATTCGCATTAGTGGTGGAAATGATAGCATCATATCAAAGGCGGCTAAGAAGATGGTGCAGAATGAAGCGATCATCAGTCAGTGGGCACCAGCGTTACTACTTATGGAACTGGATAATTTATTGTGGCGTGATACAGAGAATATTGCAATTAAAAAGCTTTGGGAGTATCTAAGTACTTATTGTTATTTACCTCGATTATCAAGCGAAAATGTGCTTGAAGAGACAATTAGAACTGGACTTAATTCTACAGAGTATTTTGCCTTTGCTTCTGGATATGATGGCTCAAGGTATATTGACTTAAGAATGAATCAGTATATTGGAATTGTTGAACGTTCAGGATATTTAGTTAAAATTAGCGCTGCGCAAAAACAGATTAATGATGATGCAGCAAGACGAGCATTAGAAGAACAACAAGCAGGAAACGGTACGACTACGTCTACGGGGGGGAATGATGTGGGTGGAGGTGGTCTGCCGACGTCTAATTATGCTGGGCAAGGAAATGTTGGTCCTGGGACAATAAAAGAAGTACCTACATCTAATGAGCCGAAGAATACACATTTCTACATGTCGGCACAGCTTGATACAACACGAATAGGACGAGATGTTCAAAGACTTGTTGAAGAAGTAATTAATCATTTAAATTCAGTGGATGGGGCACAGTTAGAAGTCGCGCTTGAGGTTAATGTTAAATCACCAGAAGGTATGTCACAACAAGTTGTGAGGACAGTGTCCGAGAACTGTAGAACATTGCGGGTGGGATCTTTTGGATTTGATGAGTAATGATCAAATCAAATAGAATACATCCAAACTAAACAATCAGCATATAGATGTTTGGATGTATTCTTAAAGATGTATTCAGAATGTTGGAGAGCATTAGTATAGTAAATCGGACACACCTAAGTGTAAAGAGTGCAACTACTAAAATAAAAGATGGAGAAATAGTCTTGCCGGTTATTCAAAGGTGACTTGTGTGGTCAAAGGATAAAATGGAGTTGTTATTTGATTCACTGCTTAAGAGCAATTCGTTCGGTTCGGCAACTTGTATTGAGGAAGCAAATAACAGTAAACCGTTATTTCCTTATCGGCATTTTACAAGAGATGGCAATAAGCAAATTTTTATTGGAACGTTCAGTTGATAGTTTATTCGACACCGAAGGAGGCTGTGTTAAAGGCGCTGGAGTAGAATAACCGAACTTTGAAAGTTTATAATCACTCTATAGCAAAGGTGTTACAGCAAGATAATGTGGGAAAGGGGGTAATGATCATATGGCACAGAGAACAGTTGCTCTTTGTAATGGAAAATATATCGGAATTGAAATAATCTATACTGTCATCGATGGCCAGCAAATTAATATTCCAGAGAAGTTAAAAGAGCTTAGATCGAAGAGCCAGAAAAATGAGTTGCTTTGTCCATGTGGTTGTGGTTCCAATCTGATATTAGTTGCAGGAGATAAGAACCTGCGTGAGCAACATTTTAGATTAAAAGATGGAGCTTCTAATCAGGCTTGCAATGTGATTACGGAGGGAAAAATATCAGTAGATTCTAAAATTGTTCTTAAGTGTTGGCTAGATGATAAGCTGAGTGTTAATGACGTGGAGTCTCGTGTTCCGATTCATGCCGTCGATGATATCAATAGAAAATATGAGTTCTCATTTCTTTCTAGAGAAAAGAAGATTGCTTTGAGCTACTGTCATGAAAGAGTAAATCTTTCTGATGAGAAAATGGAGCTATTGGATAGTAATAGCCAGGGGATTCGTATTATATATGTGGTTGATTTCATGAATGGGGGTAGCAGTGGACAGTATCCGGAAGGGCTTATGAAGATCCAAAACAAACAGGGCTATTGTCTTCTACTAAATGTTACCGAGGCTGACTATAGTTCAGCTACAATGAAAGTGGTATTCTACGCTAAAAATATTGATGGATTATGGCAGGAAGTATCACTTGTCGATGGCCAGCTGAGTGAATTCTCAATAGGTGATTATGGCAAAGTAATATATGCCGGCAACACTCTCGATGTGATGAAGCTGGAGACAGAAGAAAGGTTCAACCAGAAGATTGAGGCTGAGAAATTACGACGTGATCAGGAAGAAAAACAACGCGCAGAGAATATAAAAAAGCTTCTTGAGGAAGAAGAATGTAAACGTGAGGAACGAAGAAAACAGCAAGAAGAGTTAGATAAAGAACGCATCCGTCAAGCTAAAGAGGTTGCTAAACGTAGAGTTGAATTTGAAGAGAAACGCATATTCGAAGAAGAACAACGTCAGACTGAAAGACGAAAGCGTGAAGAAGATTTCAAGAGGAACATGAAGTCTAACTTTACACAACAGGAAACACAGGTCAGAGATGCAGAAGGAAACCGTTGGATTAAATGTGAGTTCTGTGGAAAAATTGCAAAAGAAAATGAGTTCAACTCATATGGCGGAGCTGGACACATTAATCTGGGAACTTGCAAGGATTGTTCGGCAAATAATCCGGATGTGAAGTTGAAACGTGAAGAGACGTTTGAACGTGCGATGACTTTGTCGGCAGAACGATCTGATATGGATGATACTAATAGCTGTCCGGAATGTGGTGGCCAATTACGTGAGCGTCGTGGACCATATGGTAGATTTATGGGATGCAGCAATTATCCGGCTTGCAGGTATAATAGAAAAATAAGAAATTAACTTGTAGTGAACGGATAAAGAAGGAAAGAATATGGCAAGGGGTCTAAAAGCGTATCTAGTTTCTTTACATGTGAAGTATCGTATTATGGCTTAAGATATTAGTGAGCTAAACTCCATTCCAGACGTCAAGATAAATTACATCCAAGCTGAGCACTCAACCTATATGTTTGGATTTATTCCTCTGGTCGTCGAATGTCTTAAACAGTCCCATGTATTATTGTTAAGGGGAAAAATATGAGAAAAATCATACCAGACATTTAGCTGAACGACCCGTCGCACGTCGAGACAGTGGTAAGGTGTTGTCCGTCAAATTAGAAGCACCACAACCAATCACTTTATTTTAAACAGAATAGATAATGTTGATGATTATTCAGGCACATTTTTAACACTTAATTCAGCAAGCTAAATGATCTACGGCATTATCGGCTCAAATTCAATGATCTAAAGCTAAAAGCAGGTTTCCCTGCTTTTAGCTAAATGGATAGATACGCGCTGATTGCTTTTAAGCCATAGATAATACTAATGGCGTCTGTTTCTGATAAATCCGGATTGTTCATGGTAAGTCGTTCCAGATTCCAGAATGTGTCGTTTAACCCAGAGAGCTCGGTACTAACACCAAGGTTTGGTATGCATAAATAGTTACCGTGGGCATAGCTGCCGCAAATGATATGAAAACAACTTTGACGAGCCGTTACCGTCATCTCATAGGGATTAACAGTTGTCATCAAACGAACCTTCCCCTTCCAGGAACCGGCATTGGAATTATCTTTGGAACAACGATAATCAAAAGTCATGATTCTCCTCCTAGAGTTCTGTATCGTTAATGGCTTGCATAACAATGTCAGTATCGATGGTGGAAGCTTTGTTGCTTTCGCCAATGAGAAGGCTGGCATTGCAAAACTTATTGATTACCCGAGGGGTACCATCGGCTGCGTTGAGTATGGCTTCCAGAGCATTTTCTTCAAAAACCTGTTGACTGCATCCGGCGCCTTTAAGTTTATCAATTACGTAGGTTCGCCCTTCCTCCTTGGTTAAGCCACCCAGATCATAATTCATGACGATACGTTGGCGAAGTGGTTCGTGGATACCCAGGCGAAGGGTTGAATTAAGAGAAGGAAGTCCGGCAAGAAGTATGGCAGCCCGGTCTCTTGAATCCATCTCGAAGTTAAAGAGAATCTTCAGATCATTAAGGATGGCGCCATTGATATAGTTGGCTTCATCGATGATGATGAGCGGAGTTTTGCGTTTTTCAAGAGCAAGACGTGAGATTTCTTCCTGGATGATTCGGAAATTATCCGGCTTTCTGTATGAGGGCTGAGCACCGAATTCTGTAACAAGATTACGATAGAAATCATTGGCGGTAAGGGTAGAAAAACTGGAGTAAACAACCTTATATAAAGAGGGGTTGAGACCGGCGGCCCAGTTGCGTATAGCTGTTGTCTTACCACGTCCGGGACTGCCGGTCAGAAGGCCGAAGCCTTTTGTTTTGACCAGATAATCCAGACGGAAAAGTGTTTCACGATACTCCTTCGTATCGACAAGTATCTCTTTTGAATTTTTCAGAAAAGGGTTGAATTCCAAACCGTAGCGTGCTGTATAGTTCATTATTCTTCACCTCGACATAAATGTACTTTTTTCCGTTTGACAAAAGCATTCTCCTGTTTGTTTAGAAGGCGAATGGGCGTAAAAGTACCATCCTGTTCAACAATGAAGATTTCTTCCATATCAGGAGAATAGCGTAGACGAACCCGTTGTTTGGCAAAACGACAGTCGACTTCGTACTCCACCTGATCTATGGTGATGACGCTGTCGATGGAAACACGGCGTTCTATCTCTAAAAGGAAATGTTTCTGTATTTCTTCTTCAGAAAGGCGTTTGATGCGCTCCGGTTCGGAGAAGAAACGGTCTTGGGGAGAAGTACCTTTGAGTGACGAATGAGGTGTCTGGTTATAATGCTGAACATAAGCCATAAGGTTACCATGCAACTCGTCCAGGGAAGCAAAATCCCTGATATCCAGGCAAGCCAGCCATTGATCTTTTAGGGTTCTGAACCACCGTTCGATTTTTGCCTTCTGAGTAGGAGTGTATGGCTGATCATAATGAAGGACTGAACCGGTACGTGCCGCCAGCAGTTCCATCTGTTTGTTCTTAAAAGAACTGCCATTGTCGAAATTGTACATTTGTGGGCGACCATACTTAGCGACAGCAGATTTCATGACGGACATGAGATTCACAAAATTATCATTGAAAAAGACATCGATACCGACAATAAAACGGCTGGCGTCATCAATCAAAGCAATGATGAAAACCTTGTGTTTCTTCCCGTCTTCCGTCTTAAGATAGGGACCGACACTGGTATCACCGCACCATACCTCATTGATATGAGGGCGTTCATAGCGTCGCATGTCATGATTGGTGGTGATCTTCATCTCGAGGGCAAGAAGGTTAATGAAACGATTGACCGTAGATTCAGACAACTCACCGGGTTTAATGCTGCCGTTCTCACGAAGCTGGCGAAAAATGGCGGCAGCAGACATTCTTGGATAGTTGGATTTCAGATACTTGATCTGTTCCTGAAGATCTTCATCCAACTTGCGTGGTTTACCTGTATCGGATCTGGATGAAGGTATCAGAGCATCAAAGCCGTCTCGAATATAATTGTTGTACCAATGCTTAATGGTAGGCGGTGCAAAGTGCTTGGTTGATCCGTCGGGAGCTAGAACACCTTTAAGGGAAGCATCACGAAAGAAAGCCTCGTTGGATGAATACTGATCGGAAAGGCCTGAAATGAGTGGAGAGATGACGGAATAGCGCATAAGAGCTGTTGCATGGGCTGTATCTTGGTTCATGGTGGAAACCTCCTTGTTTTTTCTTGATTATAAGAGGAAAAACCGTAGAGGTCGTGTCAGGTTATGTGGGTCCTGGAAATAAAACGTTAGGCGTTCTTTTAATCTGCATGAACTGGCGATTGAAGGACGAAAAACACTTGCCGATGAAGTGGCAAGATGTGGAAAGCGCTAGGGAAATGGCAAGAAGTCGTTGAAGCCAGTGGCGAAGATACTGGCGAATCACATGACGAATGTTGCTTTCATCAATGGAAGGATGATGGTTCATAATAGATGAGAAGTCCTTAGAGCATTCATAACAGGAAATGATACTGACTTGCTCGGAAAGAGAAATTTGAGAATAAGGGACGATAGATGATAGTAGAAGTGCGTGGGTCTTATTGCAAACCTCACATTTCACACGACAGATGCGCAAGGACACTAAGGAATCTTCTACCTTAATCCCGCGGGTATAGTAACCATGAACGGAAAGGCTGGCAGAACGACCGCAGCTGCATACCAGTTGGTGGAACTGAAGTTCGTTTAACGTATTATCATATAAAACTTGCGATATAGGATTGCAATTATCCGTAAAAATAGTTATCATATGAACTGTTATCAGTGAGGTTACAACCTTACTGTGATGTCATGTGTGGCAGAAATCAAACTTTGGTAGGGGAGGTTTCTGCCACTTAAGTGAAAAGTAACGATTCATGATAACATAAGAAGGTACCGGATAAAACAATCTGACGCGTAATGCAGCAGAATATTTTATCCGGTACCTTCTTTTATTTTGACTGATAAGGATTAAAAGCAAAGCATATAATGTGCCGAATAACAGTAAGGCTAGTCCGCGGATAGCCTGAAATCAGGGCGTTTGCGGGATTTTGGTAAGAATAATAGAGATGGAAAAAGGTCTTTACGCGTAAAAGTAGAGGCCTTTTTACTTGGGGGGGACACAAAAGCGCAAAAATAGGAGATTCGCGGAATTGTATAGAGATATGCGAAAAGATTACCAGAATGGTATCAAAAAGTCAGAATTGTAATAGGTAGGATGTGGAAAATAGCTTGTTTATTAGACAAAACCGGTATTATAGCCTAAACAACATAAAGGAAAACAGGCTAAATGATAATTAGGCTATTTCCAATAATACTAAAATATTTGAAAAATTGAAAGCAAAAGTATAAGATTATTAGTGTGATATACGTGCATGCATTCCTACGAGCTTTGGAGGTGTCTTATGCAAGAAAATTCAGTAGTTCATTTCATACCGGCTAAACCTCCAAAACAAGAAAAGCGTGTTGGCATTTATGCCAGGGTTAGTACAAATGGTTCTGTTGCAAAAAATTTCAATCAACCATTCATATGTTATAATTATACCAATTTTGACTTCTGAATGGAGAGAATCACTATGAAAAACATATTCAAATGGAAACACTACCAGTCTGAGATCATCATTCTTTGCGTTCGATGGTATTTAAAATATCCGCTTTCGTATCGTAACCTTCAAGAAATGATGGCAGAGCGTGGCTTGAATCTTAACCATACTACCATCTTTCGCTGGGTAATTGAATATTCCCCAATTCTCAATCGCGAACTGAGGAAACATTTGAAGAAAACCTCAGATTCATGGCGTGTCGATGAGACTTACTTAAAACTAAACGGCAAGTGGATGTATCTATATCGAGCTGTTGATCAATATGGCGACACTATTGATTTCTGGTTATCTAAATCAAGAGACCGTAAAGCAGCAAAGAAATTCTTTAGGAAAGCATTAAAATCACCACATAATAGCAATCCCAGAGTCATCACTACCGACAAATACGCAGCAACAATCAGGACGATCAAGAATGAAATACAGAATGAACGATTACACCCCCAAACTAAACATCGCTCATCCAAGTACATGAACAACATCATCGAACAAGACCATCGACATGTTAAACGAATAACCGCTCATATGCTCGGATTCAAGAACTTTAAGTCAGCCTGCTCTACTATTCAAGGCATAGAAGCCATGAACATGATTCGAAAAGGTCAAGCAAATACAAAATCTATAAAAGGTGAAATCGCATTAGTCAGTGCGATTTTTAATGTTGCATAGAAGTTATCCTCCGAAGGTATACGTTTGACTTAATGGTGATTTAAGGAATTATTTGAAACAGAACCGTTTTTATTCGGATTTTTATAGAGGTGAGTATCAGTGCAAGTTACCTAAACCAGATCCAATGCAATATCCGAAAACCGCTATTAATTTGTGTTTATGCAATATATAATTATATTGTAATAAAATATAGTTAGGAGTCGGTTAACATGAAAAATATTGAAGATTATAATAAAGTTCTATCCGAAACATTGAATCATTCCATAGAGTATCTAACTGGTTTGAATGACATGCCGGTAAATGCAACTAGAGGCTTAAATGATTTAAGAAGTTCATTAGCAAAAAATTTAAACAATAATGAAATGAAGCCTGAAGAGGTGATTAATGAACTTATTCAAGATGTGAATGGAGGTCTTTTAAGTAGTACAGGAAGTCGTTTCTTCGCATGGGTCATCGGTGGGTCGCTTCCTGCTGCTTTAGCAGCAGACTGGTTGACTTCAACTTGGGATCAAAATGCAGCGTTATTCGCCTGTTCACCAGCAGAAGCAGTAATTGAAGAAGTTGCAGGCCAATGGCTGAAAGAACTATTGCGTTTACCTAATGAATCAAGTTTTGCTTTAACTACCGGTTGTCAAATGGCTCATGTTACATGCTTGGCTGCTGCCAGAAATAAAATGCTGCAAGACCATTCATGGGATGTAGAGAAAAAAGGTTTATCAGGAGCACCACAGATTCATATACTAACCAATAGTCAATTGCATGCATCTGTAGAGCGTGCTGCTAGATTTTTAGGACTTGGAAGTGATTCAAATAGTACCACTTGAAATTGATTGTAAAGGTCAATTAAAGGCAGAAGTACTAGAAAAGTCCCTCGAAATCACAAAGGAAAACCTGTTATAGTCCAACTATGTGCAGGAGATATAAATACAGGTGCCTATGACAATTTGAAGAGATCATTCCTATTGCCCATAAATACAATGCCTGGGTACATGTCGATGGTGCCTTTGGTCTTTGGGTCAATGCAAGTCCTAAGTATCGATATTTATTAAAGGGTGTTGAGCTAGCAGATTCATGGGCTACGGATGGTCATAAATGGCTGAATGTACCTTATGATTGTGGTTATGCATTTATAAAACACTCAGAGTACCATAAATCATCCATGTCTATGCGTGCCAGCTATCTTACGCATGACGAGGATGCCAGAGATCAGTTTGATTGGAATCCGGAATGGTCCAGACGAGGACGGGGTGTATCAACCTATGCAGCCATAAGACAACTTGGGAAAAAAGGCGTTGCAGGTCTGATAGATTCTTCTTGCGAATCAGCCTTATCTCTTGTTAAGGGCATTGGTGAATTACAGGGGGCATCCATTATGTCACTTCCACAAATCAATCAGGGTCTCATTCGTTTTGAATGTCCTAAAGAACAAGCCACTGAAGCAGATCATGACAGATTTACAGATATGGTCATTGAAGGCATTAATAATACAGGAAAGTTATTTGTTGGAGGAACTAACTGGAACAATAAGAGGTGTATGAGAATTTCAGTTTGTGGTTGGCTAACGGATGATGAAGATATTCAGTTATCTGTATCTACAATTTCTATGGTATTAGATGACTTGGTAAAAGGGTATCAGGAATTCGAGTCAAGAGACTCATCTAAATTATGATGACTTACGTAGAGGAAGGAGGTCAGGAAAATGGATCAATACCATATCGCAAGAACTACAAAAGATAAAAATTTTGATGGCCAATTCTTTTTCGGAGTTAAAACAACAGGTATTTTTTGCAGACCTTCCTGTCCATCTCCTGTTGCAAAAGAAGAGAACGTGATCTATTTTGACACTATGTTTGATGCTTTGCATGATGGATTCAGACCATGTCATAGATGCAGACCGGATATTGAAGTCGAATACTATAGTGGAAATATTGATGGGGTCAACATTGTCAATACCGCACTGGAAAAAATATATGACGGCTTTCTGAATACCCACTCTGTTAGTGAATTAGCAGAAGCACTCTTTGTTTCAGATAGACATTTAAGGAAATTGTTTGTTGAAAATTTGGGATCGTCGCCGATTAAGATCGCCAAATATCATAAGTCAATATTTGCAAAGAAGTTGCTTCTTTATTCGAAGATGCCCATTACAGAAGTGGCATTCGCATCAGGATTTCGTTCAATCAGGCAATTCAATGATGTATTCAAAGACTTGTTTTCTACTACCCCTTCTCAGTATAGAAAAGAAGTTGATTCCAAATGGGATGATTCGGGAGTGATGACAATCCATGTGCCTTATCAGAAACCTTTTGATTATATGCAAGTGTTACAGTTTATGAAAGACAGACTGATAAAGGGGGTAGAGGTGGTTAACGGTGGACAGTATAGCCGCACTTTTTGCATAGATGGAATAAAAGGATACTTTACTGTGGAAGATGATCCGGGAGATTCTTTTTTGATACTGAAAATTGTCAGTTCCGATGTAAGGTGTTGTATGGCTTTATATAATAAAGTACGAAAAATGTTTGATATAGACACCGATATTTCATTGATCAGCTCACAGCTTAGCGAGGATCACCGATTGGCTAAAGGTATGAGAAATATGTTGGCACCCAGACTTCCGGTTGCTTTTGATCCATTTGAATTTATGATCAGAGCAATTGTGGGTCAACAGATATCTGTAAGTGCAGCGACAACATTAGCGAGCCGTATTGTGGAGCGTGGAGCTCTTGAAACAGATGATACCTATCCAAGCGGATTGGATTATTTTTTTCCAGATATAGAGCATTTCAACACAATGAGTTTGGAGGAGCTAGGCATAACGAAAACTCGGGTTGATACCATTGTTCGAGTAGTAGAAAAACTTTTAGATCAAGATTTAAGTCTTTCTTACAATCAGTCCTACAGCAAATTTCATTCGGATTTTTCAGCAATAAAAGGTATAGGAGATTGGACAGTTCAATATGTTGCTATGCGTGGACTAGGGATGGTTGACAGCTTCCCTTCCAAGGATTTGGGGATTATAAAAGCATTAACAATTGATAATATTAAGCCAAAAGTTGGTGAAATAGAAGAAATAAGTAAAACCTGGAAACCTTACCGAGCCTATGCAGCATTATGCTTATGGAACGGTACATCAATGGAGGAGAATAATTAATGTATTATGCAGAGTTTGAAACCACACTTTGCCCCATGGTTATTGTTGGTGATGAGACAGGGATCAGGCACCTTCATCTTTACATTGAAGATGACTCAAAACATAAGTTTACCATCCCTTCAGAGTGGATAGAGTCGTATGAGTTTTTTTTGGATGTCATTCGGCAGATAGAAGAATATTTGAAGGGTGAACGAAAAGTATTTGAAGTGGCATTGAGTCCAGAGGGGACATTATTCCAGAAGCGGGTATGGAAAGAACTATGCAATATTCCTTATGGAGAGACATTCTCCTATAAAGAACTCGCTAAATGTACTGGTAATTTAAAAGCTTATCGTGCGGTGGGAACTGCAAATGCAAAAAATCCACTTCCGATAATCATTCCATGTCATCGAGTGGTTAAGTCAAATAAGGAGATTGGTGACTACGCATTTGGGAGTGAAGTAAAAAGGATGTTGATAGAGTTGGAGGCGAACAGTGATAAGTCCTAAAGTAGTAGTCTATCATAATTCAACAGATGATTATATTGAATGATAGGTTTGTGATATGGATGCCTCAAATAGAATCTGACACATGTGAAGTGTTGTGCAAAAGGGCCCTATTAGTCGGAAAAGTTAAAATCGAAGTAGTCACTTCCACATCACCGATAATCATACGACTCACGTTGAGACAGTCGTTAAGCTAGTCCGGGAATAGCCTGAAATCAGGGCGTTTGCGGGATTTGGTAAGAATAATAGAGATGGATTTTAGCCTCCTACGTGAAAATGTGGGAGGTTTTTGCTTGGGGGGGACACTTTTACGCGAAATGCAGGGGTTTGACAGGGGGGGATTTTAGATTCGCGGAAAGGTATTGGTCTGGAGGTGCGGACAAAAAGATGGACTCAATGAGGCTATGAAAAGCGGTGAAATAGTCTATTCATAGGATCTGCCAGAGCGATGAATCAACCCGACAGCGATGATTTCAACAATCTGATGAACTATTTACTAATGCACAGCAGCAATTCAAGGAAATTTACACACTAAAAAGGACTTGACTGTAAAGCACTGGTCAACATCTCGAATATTCTGAATACATCTCTAAATTGTCTGGTGTCAGGGAAAACAATGTCGTCAAAATAGGTTTTTGCCCTTTGTCTGAAAACATTTTGAATTGACTGAAAGTTATCTTTAACCCTTTGTTTTCGGCGTTGCGTTAATTGATGACATGCTTAATAGACCAATGAACATTGGCCACTTTTATGACCTGTTCACCAAAAAACTACAACGCGGTTCTTCTCGTGCTTACAAATTTAATATGGCTACGAACTCTGTCAAGATCTCTACTGAACTTACGATCCTCCCGAATGATTCTTTACCCCACTGAAGTTTTCAATCTTCAGTATGGATTTTAGCTCTTTATATTTTGATTCAATTGCCCATCTTAAAAAGTACAGTTCTTTCATTTTTTCGATTGTTAGATGTTCATCAAGAACATTTGTCACCAGAGTCTCCTGATGAATCTCGCTCAACATGAATTTGACAACTCTGAGATTCACCTTTTCAGCTAAACCGGCATTATATTCTATGACATGATCACCTAGAGGTAATTCGTTGATAATGGACAACGTAATATTGGGTGCTCTCATAAGGAAATATCCATTCCTTTTGAAAAAATACTTATACATATGTCGGGATGGATACCCTCTATCAAACAGTATAATGGTCTTTTCCTTGAAGATTTCAACGGGGCAGGCTTCCATCAGTCTGATTGCTTGATCCCGTTCTGTAGTGTAGCGTGTTTCCATGGATGCACGGATAATCAAGTCGTTCGTCACATCAAACAGGGCCGCTGCTCTCGCCATGGGTGTTTCTGGATGTTTTACAGCTGAGGTTGTAATATTGGCTCCAAAGACATCTTTGTTCTCTTGATTGTCTGGCAGCTGCAATGCTGTTCCATCAACTGCTAATATCTTATAACCGTTCCATTCCTTGCTCCTTACACTGCTGTCTATATATACTGCAGTGTCCTCATGCAATCTCTGAAAGCACTCGGGTGATACCTTTTGCCTGGCATGGGAAATGGCTTGCTTTGTAAATGCATGTAACTCACCATCTGGGTGACGTTCCAGGAATTCTTCAATTGCTGTTGGTAACGATTTCTGGGTTAATCCCAAGATGAATAGCACTATTCTGTCAAAGGTCAACTTGCGTTGTCGAGTGAATGACGCATCACCAATCCTATACTTCAAGCAGAAATCCGGCTCAGCGATTGTGTCTGACAGTTTAGAAAAAGCATCTTCAATTACTGATAATTCCTTCATGAAACACCTCAAAAATTCGCAGAAAAAATAGTATATACGAAAATTTTGGAGCGTCAATGCAAAAGTCAATTTGCATTTAAACTAAAGTTTGAATTTGTTTTTGTGCGTTTTTCAATTGTCATTCTTAATTTGACGACATTGTCAGGGAACTTTGCTGAGGCGATGCGCTAAAGCGTGCCGAGGCTTGCTTATAGTTTTTATTGAAGATGCAGGTTAATCCTTATAGGGCAATTATCTTCAAAGTGTTGCGTGGTATTGCATAGGCTTTCAGGGCGTGAGAACGCTAGAATTATCATAGTATGAATTATTTGTTATATGTTACTGTCAAACATTTTTCCCTACTTTATGGCAAATAAAATTCACTACTTTCTAGTTCGTGTTTTCAACAAAAATCTGTTTTCTGTGCACGAAAGCGTATTTTATTTTCTGGTTCAACATTAACACTTCAATCAAGTACTATAGTTTTTGCAAAATTAGGAAATCTGTATGCGGTCTCTATCGTCTGAATGGAGGCCGCTTTTTGTTGTTTGTGAGGCTGTTAAGCTTGAAACATGTCAGGCAAGGTGATTTGTGGAGTCTGTGGTAAGGCGTATAGGAGAAAATCCTGGTATAACCGCAAGACTGGCGAGACGCGGCATATCTGGCAATGCAGTGGCAAATATCCTGAGCAGGGTGTCGTTGGGTGCGAAAGCAAGCATGTGGATGAGGAAGATCTGAAGCAGGCATTTGTGGATAGATATAATGAAGTTGTGGAGCATAAACACATAAAGGGGAGTATTTGGAGAAGAGGAAGGTGTTGATAGAGAAGGGGGATTGAAAGGTTTGATGCCGATCTATTTCTTGAAATGGATGAAAAATTGACGATATATGATAATAAATCAATGGATTTAGTATTGCAGATTTAACTATGTAGAAAGATACTTCCATATGCATTTCATGTCGAGATAGTGGTAGTTTGTTAAGCCGGCACTTTTATCGGCTAACTGGAAGGCTATAGGTGGGAATAGCTTAATAGGATAACTTCTGGAATAAAATGGTATAATAGACTAAAGAGTGCTACGTCAATAGTTTATTGAACAGGAGAAGTGTTTATGAGCAAAATGAAGACTGAAAGTATGCTGTTTGCATTTGTGTTGGCGGTTTCTTTGTTCGCGGGTTGTGGGAATACAGAACAGAAACATCCTTCCTATAGTACTGATTCACGTCAACCAGCGGCAGAATCATATATGATTGGAGTTACTATGGAATCCTTGGAAGCATTCTTAGGACAAGTTGCGGATGGCCTAATGAAATTCGATGATGAAAATGATGATGTAGTAATAATAATCCTTGATGCGAAATACAATATATCCACACAACTTCAACAGGTAGAGAACTTCATTGCGCAGAAGATGGATGCGGTTATTATCAAATGTGTGGACAAAGATGCAACAGAGGACATTTCGGAAATCTGTCAAGACGCAGGCGTAAAACTGGTTGCTGTAAACGTAGATATCAATTCCCACAGAGATGTATATGTAGGATCAAACCATAAGCTTTCAGGTGTTTTAGAGACGGAATACATTGCAGAATTACTGGGAGGAGAGGGGAAAGTGGCTGTGCTGATGGGTGATCCATCCCATGCTGCGGCTCAAAATAGGACAGATGGAACCAAAGAAGTAATTGACAAATACCCTGATATGGAAATTGTAGATATCCAATCAGGCATGTGGGATCGTTCACAAGGAATGTCAATTGCAGAAAACTGGATTAAGTCCGATATGGAAATCGATGCAATCATAGGAAATAACGATGAGATGGTGATTGGAGCACAGATTGCATACGAGCTATATGGCATCACAGATGTGGTGTTTGGTGGTATCGACGGCACCCAAGATTCATTGGAATTGTTAAAAGATGGAAAAATTTCAGTAACCGTCTTCCAAAATGGATTCCAACAGGGATACAAGGCGGCTGAATCGGCATATAAACTGATCATAGGCGAGACTGTACTGGAATATGTGGATGTCCCATACGAGCTTGTCAAACCGGAACAAGCTGATGAGTACCTTTCCAGATATTGAGAAAAAACGGCAGATAATCGAGGTTGCTTATGACATTCGACTGGGACAATTTTGATTTTAAAACTATATTTGAAAATAAAAGGGAACCAAAGCTCCTCTCCATTGGTATGGAAGGCGGAGAATACACGAAGCACCCTAGGATTATGCATACACATACCGATAAGCTGGAAATGTTGCTGATTACCCAGGGGAACGGTATTCATATGATTGATGGAGAGACTTATTATACTGCCAAAGGCGATCTCCTTATCTACAACAGCAATAGCCTGCATGATGAAAAGGCGGAGACTGACATTGGAATGAAGGTGTTTTACCTGGCCGTAACGGATTTGGCTATAGAAGGGCTGCCTGGAAACTGCCTGGTGTCTCAAGCATATAGGCCGGTGATACAGTGCGGTGATGCATATGAAGAGATGGAAAGACTTTTTTCATTATTGTTCAGTCATGTCGGAAAACTGAAAGAAAGTAATATTGAATTCTTGTCTTTATTGATGAAAGCCGTACTAGCACGAGCCTATGATATGATAATGGAACAATCTATTGAAGAAAAAGACAAGGACTGGGAACTTGGTGATGCGATCAAGAAGTACATCGATAAGCACTATCAGGAAGATGTGAGTCTGCAGACGATGGCAGAAGATTTGAACATGATCCAATACTATTTGGCCCATGCGTTTAATCGACAACAGGGTATTCCCCGATTCAATATGTCATAAGGCGTAGAATAGGTGAAGCACAGAGTTTTTTGATGAACACTAACATGAGCTTGTCTGAGGTTGCAGAGGTAATAGGTTACAATAATATTAACCATTTCCATAATTCATTTACGAAATGTGTAGGTATCTCGCCTGCCAAATACAGGAAGAGTTTTGGAACGCAACACACTTGAGAGCCCATTCTAGTGGCTCTTTTCTTATGCTGTGAATTAATGTGTAACAAGAATTTGTAGAAACTGAATAAAGAAATGTGAAATACGGATTTTTTGTGTGAATAAAACAAGATACTTAATTGGAATTTGATGAAGCGTCAACTGCGGGATACAAAGGATTGGAGCTTGGTCCTTACGGTTATATTCCAATAGATCTGGATCTAGTAAACAAGGAATTTAGAAGCAGAAATCTGACAATGGTGGCAGGAACTATATTCGATGACCTTGTAGCTGAAGAAAACTATGCGAACCTTGTAAAGCAAGTACATGATATTTGTGGTCTGGTAACGCAGCTTCCCATGGAGGAGAAAGAAGAAGGGCAGCATTTCAAGACGCCTTATCTTGTTATCATCGACTGGGGCCATGATGAGAGGGACTGTGCATCAGGACATGTGTATAAAGCACCGCGCTTGGATGAAAAGACATGGAACCAAATGATCAAACATATCAGAGGGCTTGCCAAAATTGCTGATGAATATGGTGTCAGGGCGGTTGTTCATCCGCATGCAGGCGGCTATATAGAATTTGCAGATGAGATAGATAAGATAGCAGAAGATATTCCATATGATGAGGCAGGCTTGCGCCTTGATACGGGACACCTTTATTTCTCTGGTATGGATCCGGCGGAATGGTTGATCAAATACAAGGACTGTTTAGATTACGTTCACTTCAAGGATGTAAATCGAAATGTTTACGACGATATTAGGAACGAAAAAATTCGCTTCTTCGATGCAGTTGCGAAAGGCGTTATGTGCCCTATTGGAACTGGAGAGCTGGATTATCCAGGCATACGTCAGACATTGATTGATATTGGGTATAACGGATTTATTACAATTGAGCAGGAACGTGATCCGAGGAATTCAGACACAAGCCTGAGGGACGTTAAGGCGAGTTTGGATTACTTGAAAAGCATTGGGTTCTAAAACAGGGAGGTTCAATAATGATTTATGGAGAAAAGGTAAACAACGAGTCCATCCACTGAGGAATGATCGGTGGAGGAATAGGAAGCAATATTGGCTATATCCACCGTTCGTCAGCGCTTAGGGACAACAATTTCAAATTAGTAGCAGGCGCATTCGATATTGACCCTAGTAAAGGAGCGGCTTTCGGCAAGGAGCTGGGCGTGGAAAAAGATCGCTGCTACGTCAGCTATAAAGAGATGCTAGTAAAGGAAAGCAGCAGGGAAGATGGCATTCAGGCCGTATCCATTGCTACACCGAACAGTACCCATTTTGAGATTACAAAATCTAGTCTTGAAGTGGGCCTGCATGTCATATGTGAAAAACCACTCTGTTTACCTATGAAGAGGCTCGGGAACTCGCACAGTGCAGAAAGATGGTAGAAGAGGGGTTGCTTGGAGAGGTGCGTCTCATCAATACTGAGTTTCAATATGGAGCTTTTGCGACACCAATAGAGAAACTGTATCCCGCAGCACAATGGCGCATGGATCCAACGAAAGCGGGTCCTAGCTTCATATTGGGTGATGTTGTGACACATGCTTTGCAAGTAGAAGAAATGATGGTTCCAAGTCTGAAAATTAAGGAGTTAATGTGTGCGAAGCAGCATTTTGGGGCTGGTAGAAGCTAGAAGATAACGCCCATGTTCTGATGAAATGCGACAACGGCATTTTCTGCAATCTTTGGGCAAGCGGTATAAATGCAGGTCAGCTGCTTGGGCTTAGAATAAGAATCATTGGGTCCAAGGCAAGTCTTGAGTGGTATAGTGAGCAGCCGAATCAGATGCGATATGAGGAGAGGGGCAGCCGGTTAGAATCCTTGAAAGGGGTACGTCTTTTCTATTTGATGATGCAAAAGAATCCGATAGAATCGTCGTAGGACATCCTGAAGGGCTGTTCGAGTCATGGACGAATATATACAGACGCTTTGCTAAGGCGACTGGTGCGAAGCTGAGAGGTGATGAGGCGTTCCTGGACGATTTCTGGTATCCGAGTGTTCATGAAGGAGTAGAGGGAGTCAAATTCGTTGAAGCGAGCGTCAAGTCGGCTAATGACGGATCGCTTTGGTTGGATTACCAAAATTATAAAGTACCATTTGAAATATAATTTATTGAAACAACGAAGTCCTAGGCAAAAACCTGGGACTTTTGAGTTTTATTCTCTATGCAACAATCAGAAGGGCATCTTCCTGAACTGGTTCGGTGTGATGTCCATCGACTTCGACGGTCATATCCGTATTGGCGAGCAGCTGTTTGGCTTCAATAAGCCGTCTGTTCAGAAGATAATGATGGGGAGAACTGCCGATTTCCCGTTTGAATTCCCTGCTGAAGTGGTACCGGCTCAAAATGAATTGGGAGGCCAGTTCGTCCACCGGTACGTTTTCCTTATAATGTTTGTCTAGATATCGGCTGGCGTCTGTCATTATCGTACCGTTGTAGATCTGATCATATCCCTTCGACAGGTAGGTCAATATACCCTGGATATGTAGTGCCTGCATGTGTTCATTGCTGTTGCTGCTCTTGAGGATTTTCATCAGTTCCTTGATGTGGGGCTTGGCAAGAAGTGAAGTCGCCTGCGAAAACAATGGTCCCCTCAGCTTGTATAGGTATTCCACATACGCTTCTGTCGTGCCGCCGGAAAAATGGAACCAGTCGAAACGGACTCTGTCCAAAGCGTAATAGTGGTTCGGATATCTTCCGCTTAGTATGACAATCTGGTTCGCTTTTGCAGAGAAGCCCTGTCCTCTGTAGTTGAATTCAAGCTGTCCTTCCCTGATGTAGAAAATGATGCATGCATCCAGGCTTTTTCGTTGGACCTCGTATGGCTTGTCGCATATATACGTTGCGCCCCAATGGATGTAAAAAAGGTATTTTTTTTAAAACTCGCTCGACTTCGGAAAGTAAATGCCATCCTTCTCCAATATGCCTGCTTCCATGATCTCCTCCTATAGCACAAAATCTAAATTATTCAGCATCTTTATATACAGACACTCCCATATGACTATATTACAATATTTATTGATGTAGCAAGATTATTGGTTTAGTAACAAAATATGGAGGTTTTACAAATGAAAGAAGTGAGGATTGGAGTTATCGGTGCAGGTGGATGGCGAAGGCGCATACAATGGCGTTCCGAAACGCAGTTTCTGTTTTCGGTACGGCTTATGGAGTGCCTGTATTCGAAGTAATCGCCGATGTCAACGAAGCGCAGCAAAAAATGCAAAAGCGGCACTTGAAGCAGGAAAGAATGTGTTCTGAGAAAAACCGCTCAGCATCTCGGGCAAACAGTCTCGGGAACTTGCTAATCTGGCAGCTGAGAAAGGTGTTGTCAATTATGCCGGTTTTTCGAATGTCATGAATCCAGCCGATGGCTATGTGGAAGAATTGATTAAATCAGGCGAGCTGGGGCAGATTACACGTATTACAGCGACTTATGACCAGGATATGCTTCTGGATCCGGAAATACCAATTGCATGGAGACACAAGAAGGATGAAGGCAGGGACTGCGGCTACCGTACTGTCCATCTCAATCCTTATCACAAAGGTTTCTCTGCCTTCCAGCCTGCAGGTGGCATAGCCATCGGATTCGACGATATGAAAATACTGCAGGCAAAGGAAATCCTCTCGGTAGTCACAACAGGCAGTGAATATGCATGTGATTTCGAGATGGGTGCGAAAGTGGATGAAACTGTGGATGCAGTCTTAGCTTCAATCGAGTCTGGCCTGTGGGAAAAAGTCTGATTGGGAGGAATAGAAAATGTATGAGAACAAAAAAATAGAACTCGGTATCGCGCCTATTGGATGGACAAACGACGATATGCCACAGCTTGGCGGAGAAAACAGTTTTGAGCAATGTGTCAGCGAGGCAGCTTTGGCAGGTTTCACGGGCACTGAGGTTGGTGGGAAATTCCCGTCTGATCCGGAAGTGCTTAAACATGCTTTGGATGTGAGAGGGATGCAGATTGCCAGCCAATGGTTCAGTTCCTTCCTTTGCACAAAGACATACGATGAAAACGAGCTGAACTTCAAAAAGGTACTTGATTTCCTGGAAGCCGTTGGCTCCAAAAGAATCAATGTATGTGAGCTCAGTTACAACCTTTTTGCAGAAGAAATATCCATGTTCGGTGACAATAAACCAGTTGCAAGCGACGAGGAATGGATTAAGCTACGGAAGGTTTGAACAAACTGGGTAAAATCGCAAAGTACAGAGGTTTCAAACTGTGCTTCCACCATCATATGGCAACGGTAGTTCAAACGATTGAAGAGACCAAACGCCTGATGAACAATACGAATCCGGAATATGTCTATCTGTGCTATGATACGGGCCATTTCACTTTTTCAGGCGAGGACGCTGTAGAAGAAGGATACAAGTTCAGAAAAGCGGTTCTGAAGGGTTGCTTTACTGTACCGGGAGCAGGATCCCACCCTTGCCAATCCTTTCGAATATGCATTGAAAGCAAGGCAATATATCAAAGAAAACGCAGGTCTGTAAAGGAGGAATTAAAACATGAAAAAAATAAGATATGGTGTAATCGGTACCAGCAACATGGGAACGATGCATATTTCAAATCTTTAGACGAGGATTGCCAATTCCGAGGTGGTCGCTGTATGTGATATCAACGAAGAGCGTGTCAATAAGGTTCAGATGGATTTTGATATCCCCAAAGGCTATACAAATTACGACGGCATGTTGAACGACCCTGATATCGATGCCTTTCTTATTGCGACAGGAGCGGCTCTTCATAAAGAACATGCTGTCAAAGCTTTAGAAGCCAATAAACATGTATTCTGTGAGAAACCTCTTGCAAAAACGCTGGAAGACTGCAAAGCGATTGAAGCGACCGTAGAAAAACACAGCGACAAGATGTTCACTGTTGGATTCATACGCCGATACGATCCGACCTACATGGAAGCGAAGCGCAAGATTGATGCAGGTGAAATAGGGAGGGTCATTCACGTCAAATGCAATGGTCTTGACCCTGCGACAGTTCTGGATACTCATCTGGAAGATGCCATCGGTGTTCTTTTGGCTGATGCAATCAAAACAGTTAAAAGCGGTGGCTCTATTCTTTTGTTCGGTATGAATGTATCTGCAAAACAGGAGATCAGCCAAAATGATATAGTTGCAAAAGGAATTGCTGTTTATGGGAATTTTATTGGAAATAGAACGCTTCTGAGTGTTGCAAACGCCATTGAAAGTGGCTTGGTGGATTTTAGTGCGATGATAACCCATAAACTGCCTTTGGAAAGATTCGGGGAAGGCTTGAAGGCAATGAAAAAAGGTGAAGCGATGGAAGTTGTGCTTTATCCATAGGATTGAAAAAGAGACAGCTTGTACGGGCTGTCTCTTCGTTTGGAATTATTCTAACCATAGGATACTTATTCGTTCCAGTATTTTTCTACGTGAGCTTTCGTTACCTCATATGCTTTGTTTACATTCTCTTCTTGAGACAGTTCGTAATACTCAGGGCGGAAGACCTCTATTGTGCATACATTGCCTTCGAAACCGATTTTCTTGAATACATCGGTATAACGCTTATGATCCAGGCAACCGCCTTCAGCACCGGGCCATAGTCTGATAGCATCCGTGTTATATGGAGCACCGCAAGGCATATCTTCCATATCGTTCAGGTGCCATACGAAGATCTTTTTGCCGTCCGCCTTTTCAAGAGCAGCCCAGTCGGATGCCATTGCGTGGAAGTGGTATTGGTCAAGTGTTACACCGACAAGATCGGAATCGACAGCTTGTACGATTTCATATGCATCATCGAAACGGTTGATCGTCATGGATGGATGCGCAACGAACTCGAGGGAAAGTTTGATTCCGTAAGGTTCGCATTTGTTAACCATTTCCTTAAGGACATTTACGGCATCCTCTTTGATTTGGCCGCGTGTCGCTGGAACCTTGATGTCCATACTTGGAACAACGACGATCATCTGGCAGTCGAGAATCTGGCATCGGCGGATGATTTCATCTAGCTGAGCCATAACAGCATCTTTTTCTTCCTGTGTCTCTTTCATATTAAAAAAGATGAGAGCGTTGTAGGATAGCATTTTCAGGTTATGGGTTTTAAACCAATCACCTAATTCTTCAAGGGTATACTTGCTTGCTTTCAAATCCCGGTCAAGACATTCGGATTGAATGTCGATATAGTCAAAGCCGGCGTTTTCACAGTAGTCCAAATCCTTAAGTACTGAGTGCTCTTTACAAAAACGGTTGCATCCTTCGTTAAATCCTAATTTCATTTTAATCGTCTCCTATTCTTATTAAAATTACAGTCCGGTTTTTTCTTCTATATATTTACGTGCGATTAAAGCGTATTCAAATGGATTGGCAATAGCAGGATCCTGCTCGGCTTCCACCACCATCCATCCTTCATAGCCGGCTTCGTCAAGTATGTCGAAAATTGGTTGGAAATCCAGGTCACCGTCACCAGGCACGGTGAATGTTCCCATGCGGACGCCTTCAAGGAAGCTTAGGCTCTTTTCTTTCACTTCGTTGACCAAATCCATACGTACATCTTTTAAATGGACATGTGCTACACGATCGATGTGTTTTCTCAGAACATCATAGGCAGCTTGAGGGTTTCCTTCCGAGTAAACCAGATGACCTGAATCAAAAAGCAAATAGACATTGTCGTTGGTCCGGTTCATGAATTCGTCGATTTCGGCAGGTGTCTGTACACCGGTTCCCATGTGGTGATGGAAGGAGACTTTCATGCCAACTTCTTCTGCTAGTTCAGCCAGATGGTTCATTCCTTCGGTTACCTTTACCCATTCTTCTCCTGAATAGACTGGCTTGTTATGAAAAATAGATTTTTTTGTACCTTGAATGGAATTGCCTTGTTCAGAGCATCCAATAACCTTGGCACCGGCAGCCTTTAAGAAGTCCCGGGATTTTATAAAAGCTTCATAAGTGACTTCCGGTTCTTCCGAAGTGAAAAGGGTAGAAAACCATGCGTTGCATATTGTCATACCTCTTAACTTCAGCGCTTTGTTTAAAATATTCACGTCGGAAGGATACTTGCCACCGACTTCGCTTCCGGTATATCCAGCCAATGCCATTTCACTGATCGTCTGCTCAAAAGTGTTTTCCTTACCTAATTCCGGCATATCATCATTTGTCCAGGCAATAGGAGCAATACCCAATAATACTTTTTCTTTGTTCATAAGAATAGATCCTTTCTTCTCGAAAAAGACACAACTTACCCGTAGGTAGTTGCATTGACTTATATTTATTTGTTAGTATAATGAGAAAAGAAAGGAAATACAAAAAAGCAGACATAGACGCTTCACGTTTATGATTGCTTGCAATTGAGATGAAATTATTATATACTCAAAAAAAAATAAAGTCAATGGTGTTTTCGGATATTGGTTAAAAAATACTTAAGTAGCCTTTTATATTGGTACGGTATTTAGGGGGAGCGATATGAATTTCAGAATCAAATTAATATTGATTTTCTTTTTAGTTATTGCTATTACAAGCATTGCGGCATCTTCCATTTATTATTACAACTCGGTGAATATCATTGAAGAAAACTACAAGAATCTGGTTCGTGAAAATGTGAGCAATGAGGTTGAACAGTTCGACGAAATGATGAAGGGGATTTACTATACTGTTCTTGAAATCAGTCTGGATGAACAGCTTGTCAACCTTATCAAAAACAGTGACCAAGATGAGGAAACCCTGCTGAACATCAGTCTGCTTCTTCATGAATACCAATTGCAAAACGAAAAGATCGATTCGATTTATGTTTATTTAAAGAACATTGATTATGTTGCAAAATCAGAGGAATATAAAGCAGCAAAAAGTGAAATTTCGGCGCGAGATATACAATGGCTCCAAGCGATACAGGACCGGACAATGACAATCTATCCTGTTTTTTTGCTGGACACTATTGGAGCGGTTCCCAAGCGGACGATTTCATATTCTGTACCGATTATCGATAAGGAAAGTGGGGACATTTTAGGGGAAGTATGTGTTAATGTAGATGAACGGGTTGTTTTTTACACCTACCTGGAAACGCTGCGTCGGACCGATGAGTATAGCACTGAGATTATTGATGAAAATAATCGGGTTATTTCTGCTGAGGATATTAATCATCTGAATGAAATTGAAAACGGTCAGGCGGATTTGATTTTATACTCTTCCTTCACCAATTACCGTTTTGCCAGTGACATTAACTCGGCAGAGGTGACGGCAACCATAGCGGATATAAGAAACAAGATGATTTTGACTGCGATTATTGCAGTTATCTCCGCCGTGTTTATCGGAGGTATGCTGACAAATAAGATGTATTCCAGAATCTACAATTTAAAGTTGGCCATGGAACATTTCAGTAATGGTGAGTTATCCACAAGAGCAAAAGTGAAAAGCTATGATGAAATCGGAGAGCTTAGTGTCGGTTTCAACAGTATGGCAGGCCGTGTTGAAGACCTCATTGAAGAACTGGTTTCTGAGCGGTATCTGAAGGAAAAGGCGGAGCTTGAAGCCCTTGAATATCAAATTACACCGCATTTTATGTATAACACACTCAATTCCATCCGTTTTGCGGCATTCTTAAAAGGTGAAAAAGAAACCAGTGAGCTTCTTTACGCTTTTATCAATCTGCTCCAGTCCAGCATCAGCAAAAAAGGTGAAATTATATCGTTGCAGGATGAATTGACTCTAGTAAAGAATTATGTGCTGCTACAACAGTTCAGGCATAAGGATAATTTTGAAGTGGAGTACCATATTGATGAATCCGTCTTGAACTGTGTTGTTCCCAGGTTGATTTTGCAGCCCCTTGTGGAGAATGCTATCTTCCACGGTCTTGATATCAAAGCGGGCAAGAATAAAATTTCTATCACTATAGAAAAAAATGAAGATAGACTCCAATTAGTCGTTGAAGATAATGGTATCGGCATGACTAGAGAAGAGGTGGAAAATATTTTCAACAGCCAGAAGGGTGAAAAAGAGAAGTTCAACCGAATTGGCATCCCAAATATTAAACAAAGAATCAAACTGTATTACGAGGATATGGGAGATATGATTTATGAGAGCGAAAAGGGAAAAGGTGTGAAGGTGAAGATTCTTATTCCGATAACGGTCTCGATTGGGAGCAAATCACTTGAAAAGGGTGTGAAATATGAATAAGATTATGAAAACCATGAAGACTATAGGTCTCATATTTATTTTCGTCAGTATGGCGGCCTGCAAATCGGGTGAACCTGAAAAAGAGATAGAATCAGCGGATGGACAGGAGTATGTGATTGGAGTTGTTACCAAGTCTCTGAACAGCGAGTATACTTATTCGCTGAAATCAGGACTTGATGCTGCTGTCAGGGAAGATGACGTTGATATGATTTTTATACATCCCGATTATGAAACGGAAATTGATGTTCAGAACATCATGATCGACAGTATGGTCAACAGCAATATTGATGCACTGATTGTCAGCCCCTGTGACTCTTCCTATACGGATTATGTAGAGGTGGCCAAGAGCAAGAATATTCCCGTCTTTGCGATGGACACTGAATTATATCATGACGATGTGCCTTATATCGGTGCCGACAATTATAAAATCGGTGAGATGGCAGCGGAGCAGATGATACAGGAATTGGGCGGTGAAGGGGAGATTGCCATTTTAGCCGGTACGCTGGCTGCAGCTCCCCATCTACAACGGATTGAAGGATTCAAGCATTATATTCAGGCAAACAGTGATATTGAGGTGGTTTATGAGGAAGAGGCTTTTTGCGATTTCAGGCATGCTGTTGCTAAAACTCAGGAAATACTTCTTCTTTTTCCTAATGTGGATGGAATATTTGCAGGCAATGCAACGATGGCTCTTGGGGTACTGGACCGGCTGGAGTTTTCAGACCATACTATCGATATCCCCATCATCGGTGTAGATACCCAAAGTGATACGATCCGCAAGGTTATGGACGGGGAAATCACAGCTATGATTTCACAAAACGGCTATGATATTGGTTATGAAGCAATGAAGACGGTATTTCGTTTCCTTGAAGGAGAGAAGGTGTCCAGTAAAACCATCATCGAAAGCAAAGTCATAACCAAGGAAAATGCTGAAGAATTTCTGAAGGTTATCAAATAATAGGGGATTAAGACGGAGGTTTTATGCTGAAAATTTTAATTGTTGATGATGACTATTTGGTGAGAGCTTACCTTAAAGAGGTCATTGATTGGGAAGCTTATGGATTTGAAATCCTAGAGGATGTTGAAGACGGAGAAAATGCGCTTGAATTTTTAAAAGGACATGAGGTAGATCTTATGTTTACTGATATCAGCATGCCCATCATGAACGGAATTGAGCTGATTAAAGAAGTCAGAAAGATTAACGATGCTTTACGTATTGTGGTTCTAAGCTGTCACGATGATTTTAATTATGTAAAAGAAGCGCTGAAAAACGGTGCAGATGATTATGTTCTGAAAAACGACTTGAATGATAGTGACTCTGATGTTTTCATGGCTAAAATAAAGCTCCTGTTTGATGAATCAGGTCAACAGGTGAACAATCCTCAGAGTGGAAAAAGAGATTTCGAAGAGGATACGCTTATGACAGGCGTTACCAATATGACCGTGATTCAAGGTATTGCCTATATCAAAGAACATTATAAAGATTCTATATCCCTATCTGATGTGTCGGAACACCTGGGTGTCAATGCAACGTATTTGAGCCGGATTTTCAAACAAGAGACAAATATGAAGTTTACGGATTTCATGACTAAATTGAGAATTGAGTATGCACAGGAGCTATTGAAAGAAACGAATAAGAAAATCAAGGATATTTCAACGGAATGCGGATTTTATGAATATCGGTATTTTTGCAATGTATTTAAAAAGTATACGAATCTGAGTCCGAGAGAATTTCGCAAAATGAATATTATGAATGATTATAATCGATAAATGCAAGATTAGATTTTGTAGACGGCCATGGGATTTAATGAAAATTAGATCCCATGGCCGTTTTGGGTTTTGCGGAGAAAATTTGATAAACATTTAACTGATCATAAAAGCAATCCACCATAACGCAAAATAATCCACATATGGTAAAGAAATTCTACGTTTTTTTTAACGAAGTCTACATGTTGAGCGTAAATTATTTTGTATAAAACGTATGCATTTTCGGGATACAAGGAATGAAGAAGCAGGCATATAATAGTCATATAGCATAAAAGAACCGAGGCACAAAACGAGAAAAGAAAACAATTTAAACAAAATGCAATTGAGATGCAACTATTGACTAAGCTACACCTGACCATTTCATTATTTTGCTATTAAACTTCCGGAAGATTTTAATAGATCACCACTTTCAAAATTCAAGGAGGAAAAGAAATGTTAAAAAAGAAGTTAATCGTTTGGGGACTGGTTATGATCCTTATTGTAGCTCTAATGGCTGGATGCAGCAGCAAAGAAGACACAACAACTACAACTGATACAACACAATCACCAAGTGAGTCAAGTTCTTCAGATGCTACGATGGACGAAGGCAAAGAAAAAGTTACTATTGGATGGGCAATGGCTAAGTTTGATGACAAATGGTTGTCCTACATGCTGAACGCAGCACAAGAAGAAGCCGATGGACTTGGTGATAGTGCTGAAGTCATTTTCGTTGATGCGAAAGACGACTCTGCTCAACAGTTGGCTCAAGTTGAAGAGTTCGTCAACCAAGGCGTTGATGCTATCGCAATTGTACCAGTTGATACTGAAGGTTCTGCACCAATCACTGATATCTGCAAAGAAGCAGGCATCCCTCTGGTATCTGTAAATCGTGAAATGGCTACACAAGACGATGCAGCTGGTTATGTTGGATCCGACGCTATCGTATCTGGTGTCCTTGGAATGGAATACCTTGGCGAGCTTATGGGCGGCGAAGGTAAAATCGTTCTTATGAGAGGTGGAGACGGCCATCCTGCGGCTCGTGACCGTACAATCGGTGTTAAGAATGTCATCGCTGAGAAATATCCTGATATTGAAATTGTCGCAGAAGATACGGCTAAATGGGACCGCGCTATGGGTCAAACATTGATGGAAAACTGGATCAACCAAGGTCTTGAGTTTGATGGCGTTGCTGCAAACAACGACGAAATGGCAATCGGAGCTATCCTGGCGCTTCAAGAGGCTGGCATGGCTGACGATGTATTCGTAGTAGGTGTCGACGGAACGCCTGACGCACTTGCTTATGTAGAAGCCGGCCTTCTCAGCGCAACTGTATTCCAAAACGCAATGGGTCAAGGTGCTGGATCTGTAGATGCAGCATATACTTTGGCAACTGGCGGAACTATCGACAAGATGGTTTTCATCCCATACGAACTGGTTACTCCAGACAATCTTCAGAAATATGTGGATCTTTGGGCCGAAGCCGGTTGGGTTATGGAATCTCTGTAAGAAATACTTAAAATCAGGGATGATACCGTGAAAGCGGTATCATCTTCTTTAAAAGGAAAGGGAGTCACTATGGGAAGCGAATATATATTGGAAATGGAAAACGTCTCTAAGACATTCCCCGGTGTCAAAGCCCTGGACAATGTACAGCTCCATGTAAAAAAAGGTACTGTACATGCTGTCATGGGTGAGAATGGAGCCGGTAAATCGACGTTGATGAAAATAGTTATAGGTATCCACGCGGCTGATGCAGGAAACGGTAGACTTGTTTTAGACGGTGAAGAGCTTTCCTTGCAAAACCACAGCATAGCAGTAGCTATCGAAAAAGGCATTTCCATGATTCACCAGGAACTCAGCCCGATTCCGGAGATGACGGTATCTGAAAACATATGGCTGGGCCGTGAACCGAAAAAGAACCCCCTCTTCTATGATAAGAAGAAGATGGTGAAGGATACACAGGACCTGTTTGATGAACTTAGCATCGACAATATCGGGCCGACCGAGAAAATGCGTAATCTGAGCGTTGCCAAAATGCAAATGGTCGAAATTGCGAAAGCGATTTCCTATAGTTCAAAGATCATCATCATGGACGAGCCGACTTCTGCAATCACTGACAAAGAAGTCGCCCATCTTTTCAGAATCGTAAGGAAACTGAAAGCAGAGGGCGTCGCGTTCGTATTCATTACACACAAGATGGATGAGGTATTCGAGATAACAGACGAGGTCAGCGTCTACCGTGACGGTACCTACGTCGGCACAGAGAGTGAAAAGGACATGACCCGTGATAAGCTGATTGCCATGATGGTCGGTCGAGAAATCACCCAGATGTTCCCAAAAGAAGAAGCAGAGATCACCGATGTCATCATGTCGGTCAAAGGACTTACAAAAGAAGGTCTTTTCGAAGACGTCAGCTTTGACCTGAGAAAAGGAGAAATACTCGGACTTGCAGGCCTGATGGGCGCAGGGCGCACAGAGGTCGTCGAGACATTGTTCGGCTACAGGAAAGCCGATGCAGGTGAGATCTATATCCATGGAAAGAAAGTAAACATCAATTCCCCGAAAGATGCCATTGCCAACAAGATGGCGCTGCTGACGGAAGATAGGAAGCAAACGGGCTGTTTCCTACCACTGTCGGTTAGAGACAACATGGTCGTTGTCAATATAGGTAAGTACCTAAGCGGCCCCATGCTGAACAAACGCGCACTCGAGCGTGACTGCGAGGAGCAGCGCGATATACTGGCAGTTAAAACACCGACGCTGGACCAGACAATCAACAACCTGAGCGGCGGCAACCAGCAGAAGGTACTTGTCGCCAGATGGCTGCTTACGCAGCCTGACATCATGATTGTCGACGAACCGACAAGGGGTATCGACGTCGGTGCGAAGGCGGAAATACATAGATTGCTGAGTAAGATGGCCCAGGAGGGCAAAGCTGTTATCATGATTTCATCGGAACTTCCAGAAGTCATGGGCATGAGTGACAGAATCCTTGTTATGCATGAAGGAAAAATAACCGGCGAAGTCAGTCGGGATGAAGCAAACCAAAAACGTATCATGGAATTGGCAACCGCGACTTTCTAAGTCGGGACCATTTTGGGAGGATAAAAACATGTCAAAAAATGAAGTGCAGGAAAAAAAGAGTCTAGGACAGATAGCCTACAATATTTATGATAAATTCGGCATGCTGCTGATCCTGATTGCTCTGGTCATCATCATATCTATTTTGAGGCCGAATTTCTTGAATCCAAACAACCTGATAAGCATCGTTCGTCAGATGTCTTTCGTATCGATGATTGCAGTCGGATCGATGATGATTATCGTTATCAAGGGTATTGACCTTTCACCAGGTTCTGTCGTGGCGCTTGCGGCTGTTGTCGTTGCCGATTTGACCAACAACAAGGGTGTGAATCCGTTACTTGCAATCCTGATCGGTCTTGTTGTAGCGACAGCTTGTGGTGCATTCAGTGGTACAATCATTGCCAGAACAGGTATCCCGCCATTCATCGTAACACTGGGTATGATGACCGGTGTCAGGGGTGCAGCCCTTCTGTACACCGACGGTAAGCCGATTCCGATCAAGGATGAAACAGTTATCTTTCTTGGAGGCGGTAAAATAGGACCGGTGCCTGTACCGATTATTACACTTGTCATCGTTATTGTGGTGGCATACTTGCTGCTCAACAATACGAAAGTCGGACGCCATATTTACGCACTGGGCGGAAATGAAGAAGCGGCCATCATATCAGGTATCGACGTCAAGAAACTTAAAATAATGGTTTTTGCGATCGGCGGTTTCCTGGCAGGTCTAGCAGGCATTTCCCTGGCGGCAAGGATCCACGCAGGACAGCCAAGCATGGGTCTCCAATACGAGCTCGATGCAATCGCATCTGCAGTTATCGGTGGTACATCCCTTTCAAGCGGTGGTATCGGTACACCTCAAGGGGTTATTGTTGGAGCGATGATTATCGGTGTTATAAACAGCGGTATGAACCAGCTTAATATCAATTCATACTGGCAGCAGATCGTTAAAGGCGCTATCATCATCATCGCAGTCATACTTGATATGCAGAAGGTTAAGAAAGGCAAATAATACGAATTACTGAAGTGTAAATAAATCTATTAATAATATTCATTCAGGAGGATTTAACTATGAGTTTAAAAATAGGCGTCATCGGAACGGGAGCTATTGGCAGGGAACATGCCAATAGACTGAACAATAAGATTGTTGGATCAACGGTAACAGCTGTGAGCGACGTATTCGAGGAATCAGCACAAAAAGTCATTACAGACATCTGTCCGAACGCTAAGTTCTATGCGGATGCGATAGATCTAATCAAGTCTGATGATGTTGATGCAATTGTTGTTACTTCACCTGGATTC
Source organism: Vallitaleaceae bacterium (assembly GCA_963677915.2). Classification (GTDB taxonomy): domain Bacteria; phylum Bacillota; class Clostridia; order Lachnospirales; family Vallitaleaceae. Next base: position 99,749 of record CAXXGE010000033.1, read on the forward strand.
GCACATGCGGAAGTAGTCCTTGAAGCTATTGCATTTGGAAAACCAGTATTCTGTGAAAAACCACTTGCTACCGAAGCTTCCGATGCCAAGAAAATCGTTGATGCAGAGATGGCTGGCGGTAAGAAGCTTGTTCAAGTTGGATTTATGCGCCGTTACGATGCTGGTTACAAAATGATGAAAGCTGCAATCGATAACGGAGAAATTGGTGAACCGTTAATGATTCATGCAGCACATAGGAACCCTGAAGTTCCTACATCGTATAAAGACAACTATGCCATTCAATGATACATTTGTTCATGAAATCGACGTTCTTCGCTGGTTGGTAGGCGATGACTATGATACAGTTCAAGTTATTGTTCCGAAACAATCAAGCAACACGCACTCCGAATTGCAGGATCCTTTGATGGTCATCATGAAAACGAAGTCCGGCATCTATATTGGTGGTGAAATCTTCGTTAACTGCAAATATGGTTACGATATTCAATGCTCCGTTGTTGGTGAAACAGGCCTTATCAACTTACCTGAACCAATGAGCTTGCTTAGACGTTCTGAAGCGAAACTTAGTACGGAAATACTTATGGACTGGAAAGACAGATTTGTCGATTCTTATGATGTAGAACTTCAGGACTGGGTGTCCTCAACACTTAAAGGAGAAGTCAACGGACCGACAGCGTGGGACGGATATTTTGCAGCAGTTACAACTGACGCTTGCGGAAAAGCGAGAGTTTCCGGAGAGGTCGTCAAGATAGAAACCGGTGATACCCCAGATTTCTACAAGTAAGAAATTCTAATCAAGTAATCTACCGGAGCGTGCCAGAGGGACAGGCCTTATGGCACGCTATCTGAGTATAGTGGCACTAGGAGGAAATTATATGAGAATAGCACTTGATCCCGATACTATTAGATTTCAATCCATCACGGATATGGTTCATCAGGCTGCAGACATGGGTTTCGAGTATATCGAGCAGTCACCACATCCACAGATAATACCTTTCTATAAGCACCCTAAATACAACAAGGATATTATCAATGAATATAAGGCGGCTCTTAAGGAGACTGGCGTTAAAATTTCATCTATCATTCCAATTTATTGGTGGTCACACCCGGATGAGCAAAGACGTATAGCGGCAGTTGAAAACTGGAAACTTGCTATTCAATTTGCAATTGAAATGGGTGTTAACCTGATCAACACAGAATTGGGTGGAGATATCAAACGTCCTGTTGAAAGTGAAGAATCACTTTACCGATCAATGGATGTATTGCTTCCTATTTTTGAAAAAGAAGGCATCCGTTTAGATATCCAGTCACATCCATACGATTTCTGTGAGAATGGCAATGAGACAGTTGATATCGTAAGAAGCTTTGACAGCGACCATGTAAAATACCTATATCCAGTACCACATGCCTTCTTCCTTGATGATGGCAAAGGTGATCACGAAGCTGCATTGGACTATGCCGGCAAAGAGTTGAAGCACGTCATTTTTGCCGATACATTCAATCAGGAAAAGTACTGCAGATATATCGTCAATCCACCAACATACGGTAGACAGGATGTATCCGTACACCAACACTTGGGCATGGGACAAGGCGATGTTAATTTCGACAGTCTGTTTGCCAAGTTGAAGGCAATGAAGTTTGGGCTGGCTGACGATACAGTGGCAGCTGTTTCGCTTTTCGGATTCCCGGAAAGATTCGCACAAGATTCAAAAGCATTGCGCGACCGTATTATAAAAGACTTAGTTGTCAATACAGAATGTTGAAGGCAAGAAAAAAGTCACAAAAGAACAAATGATGATTTCGAACGAATTATTGCCCAATACGAAAAAATTTTCGTTTCATAAAACTCCCTATTTTTTAAAGGCTGCCTGAATAGATGGTCTTTCTTTTTTTATATTCATAGGTATAGACAGGGGGGTACACTTTTCCGCGAAACTCCAATTACGCCAAAAACTTTCACCATCATTATCTCAACACATGTAGAGACAGTCGTTAAGCTAGTCCGGGAATAGCCTGAAATCAGGGCGTTTGCGGGATTTTGGTAAGAATAATAGAGATGGATTTTAGCCTCCTACGTGAAAATGTGGGAGGTTTTTGCTTGGGGGGGACACTTTTACGCGAAATGCAGGGGTTTGACAGGGGGGGGATTTTAGATTCGCGGAAAGGTATTGGTCTGGAGGTGCGGACAAAAAGCTGGACTCAATGAGGCTATGAAAAGCGGTGAAATAGTCTATTCAAAGGATCTGCCAGAGCGATGAATC
>CAXXGE010000034.1:0-24117 GCA_963677915.2 Vallitaleaceae bacterium
ACAGTAAGCTTGTAATTATCATTATCGATATCAATGCTGCCTTCATTTGTATAGATGCTATTCAGCGGCGCATCCATTGTTGTGGTCAACCTGTCATACAGTCTTTGGAACTTATGTGACATGACATTGTCAGACAAAAAGGTTCCCATAGTCAGTATAATCAAGCCGCCTGTCATGAGTGAAACATACAGCCATCGATGTTTAAGGGATGAGAAGAGCAACATGCCGAAAACCAACAGCATTGCAGCTACGATGCCGATTATGCCGTTTCGGCTCAGCGATACGATAGTGCTGAAGATCATTGCGGCTGCAGCAGAAAAGTAAATTAAACGTCGTCGTAGCGATGTTTCCACCAGTCCGAAAGTGAAAAAGAACGGAAATCCTACTGCAGCATAAAAGCTGACATAGTTTGGATTGAAGAGAGTCTGTGATATCGTCGATATGTTGACTTTGAAATTCGTACCTTCTCTCATACTGGCTGGCACCAGCAGATACTTGAAAAATTCTGTGGTAAGAAGGTTGTGGTTAAGATACTGGCTCAGTCCGATAACGAACAGGATGCCAATCGAAACAAGCCAGCATCCGATCAGGATCTTAAATTCTCTTTCAGTTTCCATGATCAGGGATGTATATATGAAAATGATGACATAAGCCGCCAGGACAAAGACATTCTCATGCCTGTCGAGGTATCCGACTGTTGAGAAAAAGCGGTCGGTGCTGAGGAAATAGGAAATAGTCACCAACACCAAATATGCATATAGCAAGTAATAGACTTTAATATTCAAAGCCTTGATTCGAAAACTGCCTGTAAGATAGCGGATATAAAACATGACCAGCCCAAGGACGGCCGCAACGATAAGATACATGCTTTTATAGTAGGTATACAGGTTGACGATAGTCGATTTCCTGGTGAAAAAGGTCAGCTTATCTACCGGATATTCTGACACATGAACTCTTACAATAAGCGGCACAATGGCAATGGCAATAATCACCGGTATGATATAAAACCATGATTTGTTATCTTGTATTTTACGTCGTGACATAGTAAGTACCTCCGAATTAAATAATCTCCAACCCAGTATATCATAGAAATATTGTACAATGTATGCTAAAATCAATGGGTGTAACAAAGAAAGGCTTGGAGGGACAGTTATGATGAGGGAAAAGGAATACCGTAATATTAAAACAGTGCTGATGGTTGTTGCGGACATTGCAATCATCCATCTTGGCTATTTGCTTGCATTTCTATTCAGATACCAATTCACCTTTCCTGAATATAACTTTTCTGCCTACAAAGCCATGATTCCTTTCATTACAATATTCGTACCGGTCATATTCGGTATGTACGGACTGCTGGATGATATCAGGAAGACCATGGAAGAGCATATCCGTTCCATAGTCGTGTCTGTGCTTATGGTCAATGTCATGACGATGGCGGGTACTTTTTTTATGCGTACGTTTTCCTTTCCGAGGACAGTATTCGCTATAGCTGTCATTCTGCAAGCAGTACTTATGTCTGCACTATACAGTCTGCTCGTTCATATTGACTTAAAACAAGGGCCAAGACAGAAGGGTATTGTCTTTGGCAGCGAAACTCAAGCATTCAGTGTTGCAAAGAAATTAATTCTGAAAAACGGCACTTGGATGTCGGAGCTATTCCTTGCAGATCCAGAATATCTTGACAAAAAAGAGGATTTGATTCAACATGCTGACCTGGCTGTCATATGCTCAAGCACTTCGTCCGAAGCCAGAGAAGGGATAATCAAGGCTTGCCATGAGCAGGGCGTCAGGTGTCTGCTGATGCCGAACGCCTCCGATATCCTTCAATCCAATTCCGAGACGGTCATAATGGACGATCTGACTTTATTTGGGTTAAGTGATTTCAAGATGTCCCTGGACCAGCGTGTTATGAAAAGATTGTCAGATATTGTGTTATCAATGCTGCTGTTGATCGTTTTTTCGCCGTTTTTCCTTGTAGCTTATATCGGAATCAAACTTACGTCGCCTGGTCCGGCTCTTTTTATTCAGAAGCGGGTGACACAGGGAGGGCGTGTTTTTAATATCTATAAATTCCGCTCCATGGTTGTCAATGCAGAGAAGAAATCCGGTCCGGTTCTTGCTAAGATGCATGATGACAGGATCACGCCATTCGGCAAATTCATACGTCATGTCAGAATTGACGAGCTGCCTCAGCTCTACAATGTGCTGAAGGGTGATATGAGCCTTGTTGGACCACGCCCGGAAAGACCGGAGTTTGTTGACCAGTTTGAAAAACAGATACCCGAATACAGTTTAAGGCACAATGTCAAGGCTGGCATTACGGGATATGCGCAGGTGCATGGAAAGTACAGCACAAACGTCGTAGATAAGCTGAGGCTGGATCTAATGTATATTCATAGCTACACCTTTTGGAGCGACCTTATTCTTGTATTCCAGACTATACTGACTGTAGTGACGAAAGTGAAGGCCAGTGGCGTGGACGACAGCCATGGCTTCGATGAGGTCGCCAAGGTCTTCGGGTACTCGGTTGGCAGAGAAGATGAGTATATCAAGATTTCAAAATGAGAAGGCGGGATGACTGATGGCTGAGAAGAAATACAGTGTCTTGATGTCTGTATATAAAAATGAATTTCCAGAGTATTTTAATGCAAGTCTATCGAGCATGGTAAACCAGTCATTGACACCGGATGAGATTGTCATAGTAAAAGACGGGCCAATATCTGAAAGCCTGGAGGAAATTATAAATACATATGCAAAAGAATATCCAAGGCTATTTAGTGTCATTGCACTTGAACAGAACGTTGGTCTTGGAAAGGCTCTGAATGAGGGGCTGAGAAGATGCCGTAACGAACTGGTTGCCAGAATGGATACGGATGATATTTCTCTTAAGAATAGATGTGAACTGCAAGTGAATGAATTCATTAGGGACAATCATCTGGACATACTGGGATCGAACATTGACGAATTCTATGAAAAACCAGATGAAATAGTTTCTTCCAGAATAGTACCTTCGGATCACGAGGCTATAGTCAAGTTTTCCAAAAGAAGGAATCCGTTCAATCATCCGACAGTCATGTATAGGAAATCAGTGGTTTTAAGCAATGGTGGCTATGGCGATTACAGACGGAATCAAGACCTGGATCTTTTTGTGAGAATGCTGAACAACGGCAGCAAATCGAAGAACATCAACCAATCATTGGTGCTGTTCCGTGCCAACAAAGATAATTTCAAGCGAAGAAAAAGCTGGGAAAAATGCGGGAGCAACATTTCCATACTCTATAGCTTTTGGAGAAGAGGATACTCAAGTTTGATAGATTTTGCTGTTGTTGCGGCAAGTCAAATCATAGTATTCATTTCACCGTCATGGGTGCTTGAATGGTTATCAAGTAAATATCTGAGAAAAACATATTGATGAGGTTTTAGAGCATGGACGTTGAACAAAAAATCAATTCGCTGCTGAATAAAGTGCCCGCAATAAAAAAAGTGATTAAGCGGGTTTATCAAGTTATGATGTATACGATATCTCCAAAATTAAAGTCAGAAGGGGACATTAAGAGGATTACACCAAAAGATGGCTTCGAGTATTTCTTCGGATATTATGATAAATCTCCGTGGGATGCATCTGACCGATACATGCTTTGTCTAAGAGTGAAAGATACAACCAAATCATCAGCACCAAAGGAACCTGCGGATTTAATTTTGATTGATACCCATAAGGATAATAAGATTGAGGTAATCGGCACAACAAGAACATGGAATGTACAGCAAGGATGCATGCTGCAGTGGTTGGGACCGGACTATTGCGATAAGATCATATACAATGATTTGCATGAAGGGAAGTACTGTTCTGTAATACTTAATATAGCAACAAAAGAAAAGAAAATCTTGGATATGCCGGTCTATAGTGTTGCTGGCAATGGTAAATTCGCTCTAACACTCGACTTTTCTCGGTTGCACAGGCTGAGGAAAGGTTATGGTTATTCAAATATTGCTGAAGAAACGGCCAATGAAAAGCTGCCTGATAAACCTTGCATATGGTTTATTGATCTTGAAACCAATGAAACGAAGCCGATATTGAAGTACATGGATTTCGCTGGATTTGAAACCAGACCTGAGATGGCGGGGGCTGAACACAAAGTCAACCATATTATGCTGAATCCATCTGGAGAGCGTTTTATGGTTCTCCACAGATGGTTTAACGGCTTACAGAAATTCACAAGACTGGTAACAGCAAATATTGACGGAAGTGATTTGTTCAATCTAAGCGATGATGATATGGTATCACACTGTTATTGGAAATCTGACACTGAAATACTGGCTTATGCGAAAAAAAATGGCACTGGAAACGGATATTACTTGATGAAAGACAGAACAAAAGAATTCACTCGTTTGTGGCCTAAGCTGGTTTCGGATGGACATCCAAGTTATTCAGCCGATAGCCAACTGGTTGTGACAGACACCTATCCTAACCGGTCTAGAGTAGCTTCAATACATGTCATAAAGAACAACAATATTGAAACAGTGGCAAAGGTTTTTGCTCCATTTAAATACGACAATGAGCTACGGTGCGATCTGCACCCGAGGTGGAATCGTGCAGGCGATAGGGTGTGTTTCGATGCGGTGTTTGAAGGGAAACGAGGACTGTATGTTGTGGAGGTAGACTATGCGCATGCCATATAAGTTAAGGTCAACCATCGATAAGTGCACATATAAGTATTATAAACATAATATATATGGAAATTTGCAGAGAGTTACTGTTACCGGCAGAAAAAAGGCTGTGTTCGACATGTCTACTCTTGTGCCGAGCAGAAGGCTGGTGGATCTTCTTGTTCAACTTGACTTTGCTGGTTTCGATTGTCTGTTATTATACCGAAATTATTTGAGTTACTTAAAAACAAGCTTCCTCCGGAACCTCAGGTATTCAGAAATTGTATTCAATATCGGCAGTGTGATTGACCATATGCCAAAACAATATGAACTGCTCGTTACAAAAAAACCGGCAAAGGGATTTAGAACAGATACCAAAAAGGTTCTGGAAGTGGATGATATGTTCATAGATGGAATTGAAGCTATAGCAGGCAATAAATTCTATTACCCGATACATTTCCATCCCAAGTACTTCAATGAGCACATAGAAGCGGAAACACAAACACTGAGATTGAATGAAAAGAAAATCGGTGTATTGTTTGCTGGAAATTCCAATATCAACTATGCCAAAAACAATAAATTGTTCCATGATTGTTATGGCATACACTCAAGATTTGAGCTATTGGATTACTTAAGGAAAGAATGCAGTGACTTAGTTGTCGAACCTGAATCTGAAGAACAGTTCAACACACTGCTGAAAAAGGGGCAATTAAAACATAAAATAGTCCTTATAGACAAATTTTCCATTAGTGGCATTGATGAAAGCACAGGCTATAATAAATATTTTGAGCTATTAAGTATGGCAAAATATTATCTTTATACAACGGGTGTGATCATTCCCTTTTGTCACAATCACATTGAAAGCATCGCTTGTGGATGCATACCGATAACGGAGTTTCCGCAGTTCTATCCGAATATGGCAGATAACAAGAACTGCATTGTATTTAAATCGTTAACTGAGCTGAATGATAAAGTAAGAGACGCCTTATCTCATGAAGAGCAAAATGTTGTAAGTATAGAGAGCATATTTAATTATTATGATGATAATTTTAGTCTAAGAAACTTTGATCAGAAAATAAATGAATACTTGTCTGACACCAAACCATATGAAACTTACTTCATGGCAAGTATTAAATAATATTATGAATATGCAATTTAAAATGACTTATAGGAGTTAATTGAATATGGTCAGTATTGTAATTCCAACGCATAACAGGAGCGAATTATTAATAAAATCAGTTGATAGTGTATTGAAACAAACGTATAAAGATTATGAAATCGTTATTGTGTCTGATGGATCAACTGATGGAACCCGCAAGATAATCCAAAATAAATACAAAGACATAGGCAATCTTCACTTCTACGAGTATTTCCCGGCAAAAGGAGGAAATCATGCCAGGAATTATGGTATTAACAAAAGCAGAGGTGAATACATAGCCTTTTTGGACGATGACGATGAATGGCTGGACGAAAAATTAGCACTTCAAATGGATGTATTTGAGCAAAACAAGCGTGTGGGTTTAGTCTATACGGGCGTGAATATCATATATGCAAACGAAGGGATTACCTATTGTAGTCTACCTGCAAACGAAGGAGACCTGTCAAAAAGAATATTGATTGGCAATTGCATTGGGACTACTTCGACAGTGATTATCAAGAAGAAAGTGCTCGAGAAGACGGGGATATTCGATGAAACCCTGGGTGCATTACAGGATTATGATTTATGGATAAGAGCGGCCAATGAAGCAGAAGTTGGTGTCATTACAAAACCTTTGGTCAATTACTACAACTATCGCAATGCCGGGCAAGTATCCCAATATACTGATAGGTATGAAGAAGCCTTCGATATCATGGATCGAAAATACGAGAAGCCACTCTCGAAATTATCATCTGATGAAAAACGAATCCGGACATATCATAAATACTTGTTACTGATAAACAAATCGTTACGCAATGAAGATAGAGGACGGGCGCAAAAATATATTAAGAAAGCAATGAAAGACAAGATAACAATTAAGCTTGTGGTTTTTTATATATTGTCATATTTTGACTATTCAGTTCTTTTATGGTTTCGCAAGAAATCTGTTAAACATAATACATAAGGGATATCAGACAATGATTTTATCAATAATAATACCCCATTACAATTCTCCGATGCTGCTTGGGAAACTGTTGGATTCCATACCCAATATCCCGGAAATCCAGACAATCGTTGTAGATGACAACAGTGACAGGCAATTGGATCAGTATAGGCTGTTGCAGTCTGAAGCGAAGTATAGAAATGTTCGATTCGCACAGAATACCACGGGATATAAGGGTGCCGGAGCCTGTAGAAATCTTGGTCTTTCCATGGCTGAAGGCGACTGGCTACTCTTTGCAGATGCAGATGATTATTTCATCAAAGGATTTTATGATGTTGTAAAAAGCTACTTCACTTCAGACAATGATGTTGTTTTTTTTATTCCTACAAGCATCGAGCTTGATACGGGCAGGGTTTCCCATAGGCATGTTCCGAATGAAAGAATAACGAAGGCATATTTGCATAATCGCGATATTGAATCAGAAACCAAATTGCGGTACAGGATGTTCGTTCCGTGGTCAAAACTGATAAGGAAAGAATTGGTCGACAGGAACAACATCAGGTTCGATCATACGATCGCCTCTAACGATGTCATGTTTTCGGTAAAAGTGGGCTATCATATGAATAAATTCGAAGTTGCTGACAGCAGAATATATTGCGTTACACGCAGCAAGGGAACCCTTACAATGAATACCAGCATCGAAGTTTTCAATGCAAGGGTTGCAGTGCGAATCAAATACTGTCATTTTTTGAATGAACATCTGAAGCCTGAGGCACTCAGATTCATCAAGCTAAGTGGGAGAGAGTTTCTTCCGATTGCCATCAAGAACAAGATTGGTATTAGAGAAACGATACATGTATACAAAACATTCAGAAGAAACAATATTCCGGTTTTTGATTTGGATATTTTGAATCCGATTTTTATATTCAGAAAAATCCTTTTTCACTATTATGACAAGAAAAAGAATGATAGATATTATTCGAAGTAGGGGGTGAAATATTTGACGAAGCAAAATAAGATTGCCATAGTACTTCCATATTTAAAATCCAGGGGTACTGAGCGTCAGGGATTAGGGATAGCGAAGAGTCTGAAAAACCGGGGTTGGGATGTTACTGTAATTGCTCTTGAAAATAAAGGCAACTATCATTCGGCCTTTGGTGAACAGGATATCGACGTTCATATTGCCAGCAGCAAAATACTTAAAAAACCTGGAAAGCTTCCGCTTTTTGATTTGTTACGGATGGTTAGCTACCTGAAAAGAGAAAAGTTTGATGTCATAGTAAGCAGGGCCAAATGGAGCAATACTACAACAATCATGGCAGGATTGTTAGCTAATATTTCCAGTGTTGTCTTTATCAGCGGGGCAGTAAAAGAGGAGACATTTAGCATTCCGTTTATCATTAGATACTATCGTCGACTAAGAGAATATCTTGGATATATTTTTGTATCCCGTATTGTGTGCGTATCAAGGGTAGGTTCGGAAAGATTAACAAAAAGGCTGCCTCTATACAAAGATAAAATAAAATATGTCCAGAACGGACTTAATATTGAACAAGCCCTATTACTTTCTAATGAAGAGATAGATATGAAACAAAAAAAAGAATTTGAATTCCTATTTGTCGGCAGTTTCGATATTAATCGAAAAGGCATAGACATTCTGTTGGAGGCTTTTGCAAAGCTAACCAAAACAGTTTCAGATTGTCAACTCACCTTGGTGGGGAGCGGCAAAGATGAGAATAAGCTGAAAGATATGGTTGATAGCCTTAATATACACAATAAAGTCGTTTTTGCAGGCGAACAACTAAATCCATATCCTTTCTATCGAAGAGCCTCTGTATTTGTATTGCCATCGAGAGCAGAAGGCTTTCCCAATGTACTGATAGAAGCAATGGGGATGGGATTGCCGGCAATCGCCTCTGACTGTCAAACCGGTCCTTCGGAGATTATTGATCCCAATAATAGTGGATTTCTATTTCAAGTTGGTGATAGTGACGGTCTCGAAAAGTTGATGCAGCTCTTATATTCTGATGAAAACATAAGGAAAACAGTAGGAGAAAAAGCGAGAATTACAATTGAGAATCATTTTCGATATGAAGACAGAATGACAGATCTTGAAAGTATTATCAAAGAAACTTTATAGTGACCAAATAATTGACAATGATTTGAGTTGATAGGGGGATGCCCGTGACGCCACAGTTTCCGATAGACGACCTGGTTGAAAGAAAATTAGCAGAACTGCATAGATACGGGTATATACTTGGCGGTCATAATGGGCCCTACTATGATGACGAAACGCCTGTAAGGAATACTGCACATTGGATAACCGTTTTTGGACACTATTTCAACAGGACAAAAGAAAAGAAATATTTTGATGCAGTAAAAACATGCGGAGACTATCTGATATCCAATGAAGCAAGGCCAATGAAAGCAAGTTTTTTTTGCCGGCACAATACAAAGAAGGATCACGCAAATGGCACCATCGGAACAGCATGGGCAATCGAGGGACTTGTTGCAGCATATAAAATCGTCAAAGACAAAAAGTACATTGATGTTGCTTCAGATGCATTTCTTCAATTCCCCTTTGATGAGAGATATAAACTATGGAAGGTGATTGATACTGACGGTACTGTTAGGAAGTTTGACATGACATTCAACCATCAGTTATGGTTTTCTATGGCTGGAATACAACTGCTGAAGGTTATTGAGAATCACGAAATCAAAAAGAGATGCTACATGTTCTTAAACAATCTGCAAAACTCCTTCTCAATCTACCGCAATGGATTGGTAAAACACCATATGTTTAATTCTATTACCATTAAGGATTATTTAAGAACTGCTTTGATTAAATGTAAAAGCCTCAAAAATTTCTTGATTCACAGAAAAACGATGAGGTACAAGGAGAATGGTTACCACCTTTTCAATATTTATGCGTTTGCGACATTAGAGCATGCAGGTGTTGAGCTGGATTTTTTTCATTCAAAGAAATTTGAAAAAGCATTGTTGTATTGTTTTAGTAATGAACTATTTGCCTGGTTAGAAGAAAAAAGCATCAATCTGGACGTGAATTCTATGTTGAAAGTCAAGAACAATACAATCAACATTTACGGTTATCCCTACAATGCGCCGGGATTTGAGTTGCCGTATATTTACAATGCATTTAGATACAGACTTCCTGATAAAGACATATTTGTACAGAATATCGTAGAAAAACAAAAGAAATTAACATTGAATGACGCCTTGGCGTCATTCAACAGGAGTACAGAGGACGAAAACACATTAAATGCAAGAATCTATGAATATCTGAAGATGTACAACCAAGACATCGATTGTTGAAGAAGTTGAATAGCAAAGGAAGAAGCAAAAGAATCATGCAAGTGAAAAGGAATCATAAAAATTCAAGAACAAGAAATACCATACTGAATTTGACGACTGGCAGCGTGGGTGTCTTTTTGATTTATTTCATGAAATTCATCACAAGGACAGTATTCATCCATACACTGGGTAAATCCTACTTGGGTATAAACGGGCTGTTTGGGAATATTCTCGATTTGCTTTCTTTAGCAGAACTTGGAGTAGGGCAAGCGCTTGCCTATCGCTTGTATAAACCCTTGGTACATGGTGATACCAAAAGAGTTACTATGTTAATGCAGTTCTACAAAAAGGCGTATGTCATCATTGGGAGTGTCATACTCTTCTTGGGAGTAGCAATGATTCCAATGCTGAAATACCTGATAAAAGATCTTCAGTCACTGACAGAGTTAGGAATCAATATCACCATCGTATTTTTGCTGTTTCTATTGCAAAGCGTTACATCTTACTGGTTTTTTGCATACAAAAGCGCAATAGTTATTGCTGACCAAAAAGAATACTATCTGAATGTTGCTGCATACGGAACATCCATATTAACCTATGGCGCTCAGATTTTTATACTGATTTACTATCAGAACTTCTTGCTCTACGTAGGTGTTATTGTACTGTTTAATATTCTGCAAAATTTGTTATATGCCAAAATTGCAAATAGACTGTATAGCTATATAAATGAGGCTCCAGACCATAAGCTGCCCAAAGAGGAGCAACTGGATATTCTTAAGGACTGTGGATCGCTTTTCATTTATAAAATCAATGGCGTTGTCCTTAAGGCTACAGACAATATTGTCCTGTCAGCATTTATTGGAATTGGCATTGTGGGTCTCTATTCCAATTACTTGTTGATATATGCAACGATCAGAACAATATTGTATAGAGTATTCAGGTCAGCCAAAGCAAGTATAGGGAACCTATACGCAAATTCTTCAAATAAGGAAAAGTATGATTTCTTCAAAGCTCTAAATCTTCTGACAGTAGTAGTGTATGGTACTGCTGGCATCGGTGTGATTCTAGTTGCAGACGAACTGATACAAATATGGATCGGATCGTCTTATGTCATAAGCAAACCGTTTAGCCTGCTTATAGGGATAGAGCTGTATACCTTAGGGCTAAAAAACAACCTGGATCAAGTCAGGAGTGTTATGGGGCTGTTCCGACAGGCAAAGTGGAGACCTTTGGCTGGAATTGTTGTGAATTTAGGGGTTTCTATATTTCTTGTAAGCAGAATTGGAATATTTGGCGTAATCATTGGAACACTGGCAGCAGATTGGCTAACATTCATGGTATATGATCCAAGAATCATTTACATGTATGGCTTCAAGAGCTATAAAAGTGTATGGGAATACTACAAAAAAAATATCCAATATCTTCTGCAATTGGCAATAATTTGCACACTCCTAAAATTTGTTGCTGATTCAATTCCTTTGGAAATGAATTGGATGCTGATACTCGTGAAAATCCTGCTTATTGGTATAGCTACTCCGGTAATAATGGCTCTTATGAATTACAAAAGAAAAGAATTCAAGTATTTGGCAGGCATAGTATTAAAAAAAGATAATCGATGGAGGAAATTATGGAAACGCTAATAAGTATTATAGTCCCAGTCTATAATGTAGAAGTATATCTGCATAAGTGTATCAATCCCATTTTTAAACTTAGATTCCTGCTGTTTAGAATAGACCCGAGATTGCATAATTTTTTACTGAAAATTTATAAAAAGTAACTCTGAATTCTAGACTCTTCAAAAACGTATAACACAGATATATCGATGGATGTATGATAAAATCAAGTCATATGTGACGAGAAGGGTTGGCAGGTAAAAATGAAGAAAACTGTGGTGATTGTTCCAGTCGGAAAGACCGGCTACACAGCGGAGAAGCTTAAAGCCTATGGCAATGCAGCAGATCTGATCGCCCATCTATATAATTAGGCAACCATACTGGAAGCCGGTTCGATCATCATGTTTAGGCACCCTAACCGGAGCTTTTTTTTGGGTACAATATCCAGACGCCTTATGGTATACTAGTGTACTGTATCGCTGATAATCAAGTAAATCTTCTCATCTATTCCGCATCATTGCGTCGTTAGAATTCCTTGACAATACACCGCATTGCCTTCGAAATTCTGCCTAGCACTGATGTGGACTATCTGGAATCTTTACTTAATCATCAATGATACAGTACACTAGTGTTTATGAATAATCAGATTACCCGTAGGAGGTCCAACATGAGAGCCACCATCAGAAAACACTACACCGTCCTATCCTGGCTCGCAGTCCTTGTCTGCATGGGCCTTATCTTTTACCTGTCGTCCCAGTCGGGAGAAGACTCAGGTCGCCTCAGCGCAATTGTCACAACATTCATCATGAATATCATCGAAAGAATCACCGGCAACTCGGAATTCGATCTGGAAACCTTCAACCATGTCGTCAGAAAACTGGCCCATTTCACGGCCTACTTCATTCTGGGATCGCTGCTTTTGAATGCCCTTCATGCCTCGAAAGTAAGACCGCCGAAGTCACAACGTTATGCATACATAACGGCCACCCTGTATGCGGCTACTGACGAATGCCATCAGATGTTCAGTGACGGGAGAGGGCCCCAGCTCAGGGACGTCGCCATAGACAGCGCCGGAGCGCTCATCGGTGTCATATTAACAAGCATCCTCATCAGGGAGATTATAAGAATCAAGAACAAATAATGCCAAAGAACACAAACAGGCCCATGAATCAACTGATTCATGGGCCTGTTCATATATACGTGATATATCCCCTCGATATGTCTATATTCTAGCATAATCCGAGAAGCCTGTGTCGTGGTTGTCATCAACTACAAGATTATTGTCATAAACTAACATTCATCCATGCACTCAAGGAAAGCCTCAACAACTTCGGGATCGAACTGAGTGCCGGAATGCTGCTTTATTTCCTTGAGCGCTGCTTCTTTGGAGGCGGCCTCTCGATAAGCCCTGGTTTGTGTGATGGCTGATGATGTAGGGGGCTATCGGTTCCAGTGCGCTCGATGACATGGCAATGCGGTAGCCGATTTCAGGATGCTTTCTCATCTCGGTCCATTCGTCGAGCTCCAGTGGGTGGATGCCCATGCGTTTGCCTACTTCCTTGGACAGGGCGGCAAGGCGTTCCGCATGTTCCTTGGTCTCGTGGCTTTTTTCAAGCATGGTCGCCTTGATGGCGGATAAAAGGACACTGTGGGAGCTCTGGCCGTCTAGCAGCTTTCTTCTGTACATGTAGTCTTCGGCTGTTTTGAAGGCTGTCTGTATCTGTTCCAGCATTGCGTTCGCTTCTGAGCTAGAGGTTCCTGGAAGCAGGAGGCTGAATTCAGCGCCTCCGGTCCGGGCCAGTATATCGCCGGGCCGCAGGGCTTCCCGAAGGTGTTGTTGATGAACTTGATGCCATTGATGTCGCCGACGATGACCGACAGCGGGAAATTCCCCTCGGACCGGTGCCTTTTCACTTCAGTATCGAAAAAGCGGCGGTTGTAGACATTGGTGAGGGGGTCGTGGTAGATAAGGTGAAGAAGGTTCTCAACAGCCGCCTTCTTGCTGGTGATATCCATTGAAAAACCGAGGTAACGGGTATCCGAAAGCTTGACGGCATCGACTCGGGCGCTGTGATGTCCTTAATTGACATGTTAAGCAGCGTTTCATTGCTGTAGCCTGTCATTTCTGTTGCGGCACGATTGACCTCGATGTACCGGCCTTTTTCATCTATAACAAAAACGCCATTAGGGGCATTATCAATATAGCTTCTGTGCTTCGTAACACTTACCTTATGGTCCTGCTGGCTCAGTAGAAGGAGTCCCAGCATGAGACTTGCGGCAGGATAGACGACCATGACCGGCAGCGCAATCCGGTTTATGATATCCAGGTTTTCTGGAGAGGGCAGAAAGAGCATCAAGCCCAGCATAGCGCCGTGGACTGACACACTCATGGCAAGTACGTTAAGCCAGCGACGCAAGCCCGATAGTTTGTACGACCATTGCCGCCAAACAAGCCCGATCAATGTACTTAACACGATAACCATGACACCGACACCGGCACCGCTGCCACCCTGCATTATCCTGTAGACGGCGGCGAAGACAACAGCCGTGGCTGCGGGTACGAGACCGAATACGAATGCGGTGATACTCAGCAGAATAGACCGGGTATCGAAAATGATACCTGGCCTGATTTCGAAGGGCATCGACATGACGATGATACAGATAGCTGCAATCAGGAGTCCATTGAAAAAGGGTCTGATCTGTCTGTATCTGTCGGGGATGAAAAAACTGACTTCGTATATGACGAAGAGAATCAATAGAAATGCGGTGTTGTTAATGAATGCGGTGGTTGTTGTTGTGATCAAAGGAGTACCTCTCTTTAAGCATCAAAAGCAGGACTGAGATGAACGCCAGGACAATGCAGGCAGCAAAGACGGCAAACCCTAGGGCTGCCAAAAAAGCTGCGGTTATCAGCTCAATAGCCACAATGTTCCGGACGATACTTTTATGGTGAGCCCTTTCAGGATCCGAAAGGGGTTTGTTTTTCGATTCCACAGGCGCCAGGCGTACGATTAGAAAGCTTGATGCCAAAGCAACGCAGATGAGAACTGGCGCTGTCAGGGTGACCGCATTAATCAGAAACAAAACTGCCGCTATAAGAGCCATTGAATAGATATAGCATCGTATCGGTCCTTCTGCATGGTAACCACCCGCATAAGTTCTGAGTCCGGCGTATGCCAGATAGAAGAGTATGGCTTCAGGCAGCATACCGGTGAGGATCCCCAGGATCACAACGGAGAACGTATTGATCAGAAGGACAAGAGACTGCTGTATGCCGTAGGCATACAGCTTCTCATCACCGGACGGAACAACACCGCCTGTCACCATCTTCCTGACAATGCTTATGGAGAGTTTCTCAAGCATTGTGCCTTCTCAGCCTGGATGCGCCTTCGGGCAGTTCGGGCTGGTGCATGATGAACATGCAGGTGGTGTTGACGTTGAGTGCAGTGACGACCAGTGCAAGACTTGCTACGCAGCCAGCCAGTTTCATGATCATAGTTTTCATGGCAATACCTCCAAAATTAGTATGGATGCATTGTAGCACCGCACTGATTGTTTTGGAGGCAATTGGAAAAAACTGCCAGTATTATTGCCAAAAATTAATAGAAACTGGTCTATATTAATAAAGAAATATAATTGCCGATGCTTTGAATCTGCCTTCCTCAACCGAGATATCCAAGTCGCCATCGTACTTTTTGAGCGTCTTGACGACCTGCTTTAGACCGATGCCGTGGTTCTGTTTGTCTCTCTTCTTCGTAACAGGCAATCCGTCTTTCAGTTCGATTTCTCCGGTGAAAGGATTGCTGATTTCCAGCAACAGGCGGTTTTTTGAGTAGCGCAGGTCGAGGTCGATGCTGCCGCCATTCCTTGCGTTCAGGGTGCCTTCGATTGCATTGTCGATCAGGTTGCCGAGCAGCACGGTCAGATCGAAGGTCATCAGAGTCAGATGTTCCGGTACGGCGACGATTGCATTTACCGTCACGCCTTTGGCTGCAGCTTCCTGGATCTTGGCGTTTAAGATGCTGTCGATTTCCACGTTTCCTGTATTGATATACCTTTCGGTGTTGTCGCTTGTGTCGATCAGCTCGCTGATGTATTTTCTGACCTCGCTGCCTGTCTCCTTGTCCGCCAGTGAAGAAAGGGCGGAGAGGTGGTTCTTGAAGTCGTGGCGTATGGCCCGTAGGGACTCTTCGGAGGTTTTCATCAGCTGGAACTGGTTGTCGTAGTACTTGTTCTGCTGCACCAGAAGTTCCCTTTCCAGAGCTTCCTCCGCCTTTATCTGGAGCCTGTCGTATAGGTGGAAAACGAGTACGTTGATGATCAGAAGAGCGGCGATGGAAGAGACCACGTTTGCCGCCTGAAGCCCTTCGGCCTGGAACAGGACGACCACTAGGTACATGGAGGCTGCCGGGATACCTATGACGGAAAGCCAGCTCCCCGAGGAGATGTCCTGACCTGCCCTTGCCCGCTTGATCCTTCCGAGCAGCAGGACGAGCATGTAGGAAAGCAGCCTGACCAGGATCAGCAGTGCACTGTTGTCGAAGCCGCTTTTTTCAAGAGCCGACGTGCCGAAGAATCCCGATGCCACGCCGACGATGACCTCTACAATCATGAGAATCAGAAATACGTAGATGGAACCCAGGATTCTGTGTCGAAGGGTGGCCTCGTAGTTGAAGGACAAGGCGATGAAGGAGCCTATGTTCACAAAAAGCAGGATCAAAGGGATCTCGATGTAGAAGTAGATGATGGCTATCAGCACGTTGTAGAGCATGTAGCTGGCGAATTCCACCCATTCTCCGGTCCTGCGTTTGTCGAAGAACAGCCGCATGAACTTGTAGATGGTGTAGACACCGAAGAGGCTTGTAAGCATATAGATAATCTGGTAATTGGTTAGTGTCACTTCCCGTACTTCCTTTCGTATTCAAGCTGCAGCGCCCGTACCTTCTTCCTCCGGCTCTGGCTGATGGACAGTGTCTCACCGTTGCTGATGACAATCCGGTCGTAATAGAAGTCTCGGATATGCCTGTAATTGATGGTGATGGACTTGTGGATCGGTATAAAAAGGTTTTCCTTCAGGCGTTTCTGTACATCATTCATCTTGTCGTAGAAAATGACTTCACCGCTTCTTGTGACCATTCTGATCTGGCGTCCATGGCTCTCGAAGTATAGGATATCCCGGATGTTCTGCCTATGGAAGTCCCGTCCCGTTTTGTAGCAAAAGTAGTCGCTGCCTGCATTGAGGGCCATCGCCTGCTTGACCATGGAGACGATGGCATTCTGTTTGATGGGCTTGACCAGAAAATTCATGGGACGTACCTGGAAGAGGTCCATAGCGTAGCTCTCTTTTGCTGAGATGTAGACAATCTGGGTCGTCTCGTTCATGAATTCCGAGCGGATCTTTCTGCCGAGTTCGACGCCGTTCAGCTCCTTCAGTTCTATATCGAGAAAAAGCAGGTCGAGTTCTCGGCCGGATTCGAAATGTTCGAGGACCTCTTCGCCAGAATGGAAGATGTCTATCTTGAATAGTTCCCCTTCTGAGTGGCCATAATGCAGAATGGTTTCTTCTATCTGGGTGCAGATCGAAGGGATGTCGTCGCATATGCCGATGGTATACATAAATGGACTCCTTAATAATTCTTTATGAAGTATTCTAACATAGTGAGGCCCAGTACACTAGTGCAAAGGTTGAGATTTAAGCGAACAAGTCATAAATAGATTGGATAGTAAATAGAGCAGAGTTATGAGATTCTTGTCGGAGATGCCAATATCGGATTCATGATATTGAACGGAAAGAGCAAAGATACACTAAACAATATGATCAATCTTCTGGAAATGAGGCAAGTGCTTGACTTGCCTCATTTTTTTATAGTAGAGTTAGCGTAATAGAACAGATTTTGAAAGAGAGGATTCCACTATGAACATCCTAGTCACAGGCGGAGCCGGTTACATCGGTTCCCATACATGCGTCACACTGATCGAACAGGGCCACAGCGTCGTCATCGCCGACAACCTGTGCAACAGCAGTGAAAGCACAATCGATAAAATTGCAACCATCACAGGCACAAGACCCGCCTTCCACAAAATAGACGTCACACAGGCGGAAGCAGTGGAAAAACTCTTCGCCGAACACGATTTCGACGGGGTCATCCATTTCGCGGGCCTCAAAGCAGTCGGGGAATCGGTATCCATGCCGCTCGACTACTACTACAACAACCTGGTCAGCACCATCGAGCTGTCAAGAGCCTGCATCAAACACAATGTGGGCAAGTTCGTCTTCAGTTCATCGGCGACGGTCTACGGGGACGGGACATCACCGCTCAAGGAGGATATGCCGCTGCTGCCGACGACCAATCCCTACGGGGAGACGAAGGCCATGTGCGAGCGGATTCTGACGGATGCCTCCAAGGCCAATGGAGGCTTTGCCGTATCGCTGCTCCGCTACTTCAACCCGGTGGGAGCCCACGAGAGCGGCCTGATCGGGGAGCTGCCGAGCGGCATACCGAACAACCTGATGCCCTTTGTGACCCAGGTGGCCAAAGGGATCAGGGAGAAGCTGTCCGTCTTCGGCGACGATTACGATACGGTGGACGGCACTGGCGTAAGGGACTACATCCATGTCATGGACCTGGCTGAGGGCCACGTGGCCGCGCTGGGGCATCTGACCGAAGGGGTGGAGATCTACAACCTCGGCACGGGGCAGGGGACGTCGGTCCTGCAGCTCGTCCATGCTTTCGCCGACATCAACGACATCAGCGTGCCCTATGAGATTGCACCGCGCAGGCCCGGGGACATCGCCACCTGCTTCGCAGATCCATCCAAGGCGGAAGAAGAGCTGGGATGGAAGGCGACAAGGGGCATCGAAGACATGTGCAGGGATTCCTGGAGATTTGAGGAGAATTTATGATGAAAAACGACATGAAAATAGCAGTACTCATCGATGCGGACAACGTTTCGGAGAAGTACATCAAATTCATACTGGATGAATTATCGAACCACGGCATGCCGACGGTGAAGCGGATCTACGGGGACTGGACGAAGCCTAACCTGGGATCCTGGAAGAACGTGCTGCTCGAGTATTCCATTACGCCGATCCAGCAGTACGGCTACACGACGGGGAAAAACGCGACGGATTCGGCGCTGATCATCGATGCCATGGACATCCTCTATTCGGGGACGGTGGACGGCTTCTGCATCGTTTCGAGCGACAGCGATTTCACGAGGCTGGCGGCGAGGCTGAGGGAGTCGGCCATGTACGTAGTGGGCATGGGCGAGCGGAAGACGCCGAAGCCCTTCATCTCGGCCTGCGAGACGTTCAAGTACCTGGAGGTGCTGGCGCAGCTGCCTGAACCGGCAGCGGCAATCGTCAAGAAAGCATCTTCGAACAAGGAGAAGGAAGAGGAGAAGGAGAAGAAAGAGATCATCAAGGCGATACGGCAGATCGTGGAGGATGCGTCCGACGAAGAGGGCTGGGCGCACCTTGGCGAAGTGGGTACGCGGCTGAACAAGCGCTATCCCGATTTCGACGTGCGGAACTTCGGGGTTTCCAAGCTGACCCAGTTGGTCAGGCTGCTTAAGGTATTCGATGTCCAGTCGCAGAAAACAAACAATCCGAGGATTACCCATTACTATATCAGGAACAAGTAAGCAGATTGTTAAAAGTACAACAAAAGAACATGGAATTTCGGCAAGTCGCTAGACTTGCCGTTTTCTTTGTGGTACTATGGCCTCATATTAAATGTTACTGGGGAGTAACGATTTAGTTATTAAGGGAATGTCTTTCAAATTCCCCAATATATCTAATTGAATAGGAACACAACTCCTTTTTTTTACAAATAATGTTCAATCTATGAACAAAAATGGAGCGTTGTATGGACTTGCATGAGATGAACATCCTTGAGATGATTCAAAAACACGACTATTTATCACAACGTGAAATGTCAGAGAAGGCAGAGCTGTCCCTTGGCATGGTAAACCAGCTGCTCAAGAGGTTCCTGAAAATGGGATTTCTGAAGGCGGAGCAGGTCGACGGCAGGAAGATCCGGTATCTGCTGACGGTTGCCGGCAGGCAGTATCTGTCAAGGCTGACGATCGACAGGGCTTCACGGAGCTATCACGAGGTACTCAAGCTCAAGTCGGGCATGGCGGCCTTGATTGACAGATATTTCGATGAAGGCGATACCATTCCGATCCTGGCGACACGGGATGAGGTGATGGATATGCTGATCGAGCTGCTGGAGGAACAGGGGCGGCGGTACGACATCATTGAACAACCAAGGCCTGGTGTGCGCTATGTAGGCTGGACGTATGATGAGGACGTCCTGAGCGGGAAGCGCCGAGGTATGATGATCAATATGCTTGATATTTGATAAGGGAGGTAACGCGAATGAAGAAACAAGATTGGATGAAGGCCGGCCTTTTGGTAGTTGTCGGTGCTGCCATGGCTGCGGGACTTGGTATGATGATCGGTACCGAAGGGGTCCTTATGGACACGAAGGCGCTGGATCTGTTCTTTGAAACAGGGCTTGCGCTGCAGCATGGACCGGATACGGCTGCGGAGATCCAGATATCTCTGGCAAAGCTGCTTGAAGGAGCTGCGCTGTTGGCGTTCGCGCTTGCAGTCCTCGTGGCTATCGCAAGAAAGCACGGCTTCACGGAAACGAATACACAGGCGGACAAGAGCGGCAAGGAGATAGCGGGGACTGGGCGATGGCAGGTAAAAGCAGGGAACAGGACAAACTGAATATACAACTGCTTGACGGCATTTGCATCCTGGTTTCCTTTTTCATCGCGGGCTGGATCAGGTTCGGCGATCCGGTCGGGGTGTTCCAGTCGAGGGCCTATGTGCTGGCGCTCATGCTGCTGGTGCTCAGTCATGCACTGATTTTCAATATCGTTGATTTTACTAGCGATTTTTTCAAACGGGGCTTTTTCATCGAGTTTTCGAATGTGCTGAAGATGAACCTGATTCTGATCCTGATGATCAGCACGGTCTTCTTCTACTTCAAGACCGGTTCGGCCTACTCGAGGGTGTTCATCGCGGCTTTCTTCTTCTTCAACGTCTGGGTGGACTATATCGCCCGGCAGTACTTCAAGGTGCTGCTGCTGGCGTACTACAGGAAGAGCGGTTCGAGCAGCAAGATCATGGTCATTACGACTGAGGACCGGGCCGAGGGCATCATCTCCCGTATGAAAAAGGAGTTGGAGTGGGAGTTCCATGTGACGGGCATCGCGATCCTGGATAAGGATATGACGGGCTCGGAGGTGGGCGGCGTGCCGGTGATTGCGGGCAGGGAGGACCTGTTCGATGCGGCGGCGAAGGCGATCGTGGACGAGGTGTTCATCAGCCTTCCCTACGACAGCGACCTTCAGCTGGACAAGGCGATCATGGATTTCGAGAACATGGGCATGACGGTGAATCTGAGCATTTCAAGGTTCTATTTCAATATACGGGAGAAGACGGTCAGGAATTTCCACGGCTTCAATGTCCTCACCTTCTCGATGAAGGTTTTCGACAGGGGATCGCTGTTTATGAAAAGGCTGATCGATATCGCAGGGGCGCTGGTCGGACTGGCGATGACGGCAGTCATTACATGCTTCATCGCGCCGGCCATTCTGATCGAGTCGCCGGGTCCGCTGTTCTTCTCACAGACCAGGGTGGGCAAAAACGGCAGGCGCTTCAAGATCTACAAGTTCAGGTCCATGTACAGGGATGCTGAGGCGAGGAAGGCGGCCCTGATGGAGAAGAACGAGATGCAGGGCCTGATGTTCAAGATGGAGAACGACCCGCGGGTGACGAAGGTGGGCGGCTTCATCAGGAAGACGAGCATCGACGAGCTGCCCCAGTTCCTGAATGTGCTGAAGGGCGACATGAGCCTCGTGGGTACAAGGCCTCCGACGGAGGACGAGTTCCTCCAGTACGAGGGCAGGCACAAGCGCAGGCTGACGCTGAGGCCGGGCATCACGGGTCTCTGGCAGGTGAGCGGGCGAAGCGACATCGACGACTTTGAGGATGTCGTCCGGCTGGACCTGCAATACATCGACAACTGGTCCCTGGCCAAGGATATCAAGCTGCTGCTCAAGACGGTGCAGGTGGTGCTGTTCAGGATCGGTGCGAAATAAAAGCATGAACATGAAATATTCATTTATTATACAAACATTAAAAAGAGCCTAAAGGAGAGTCAAGATGAAGAAAACACTAGCATTAATTTTAGCATTAACAATGATCTTCGGTTCTGTTTCCGTAAATGCAGCGACAAATACGGATCCTGACCTGGTAACCCGGTTCGTTGCCAACATCTTCGATATGGACTATGATGGAGAGTTTGCGGATCTGGTTAGCCTGTACTCGGAAATTGATGACGTGTCCGGATTAACCGATGCCTATGAAGCGGCGTTCTCGGGACTTGCGGCAAGTCAGCAGGATAGACTTGCCGACATGAACATCATGCTGGATTCCGTCAGTGATTTTGCGGGATTCATCGAGGACCTGTCTTTGGCGGATCCGTCCTCCACGGCAGAGACTGTGGCAGCCCATATCGACGGTGGCGATGATACGGCACTGTACGATATGATCATGACAAAAGAAGAGACGTTCAGAACACTGATGGCGCCATACGATTTAGATGAACTGGATCTTGGATTTGATCGCCTTGACGAAGTTTTCGCCTACCAGAGTGCCTTTGCGACAATGGGTTATACGCTGTGCACTATTTCGACAACAGGAGAGATGGCTGTGAATGAGGATGACGTGTCCGATGCTGTGGCGCTTGCCAACACGTTACTTAACAATGACATCGAGTCCACCACAGAGCTGATTGCCGGACTGGGTGACTTTGCAGCTTTCTACAACAATGCAGGCAGCGGTGATCAGGCAGTGCTCGAGACATACCTGACGGGCTTGGAGCTTGTGACGGTCGAGACTACATCTGGCGGCGGCGGTGGCGGCGGCGGACTGATCGTGCCGGAACCCGAAGCGCCGACAGTGGTATCGTCAGACGAAGTGATTGCGGCAGTGAGCCAGGCGGTTAAAGGGACTGCCGTCTTTGAAATAAGCGAATCGGCGGATGTGAAGGAACTGACCCTGCCTCTGGATGCACTTCAGGGCTATGAGAAAGATTCCAATGATGCGCTGCGCAAGATAGAAGTCAAGTCTGCTATCGGTTCGGTTACCTTTGATGTCAAATCCATTATGGGTACGGATGCAGCGGGTGCTACCAATGAGGTTCCGGAAGGAACGACTGTCAAGGTGGCCATGAAAACCGTCGATACGTCGACGCTGACAGGCGTGCCTGAAGGCGCGGTTGTTGTGGACTTCGGTTTCATACTGACGGATGCAGAGGGCATTGAGACAGAAATCACATCCTTTGCAAAACCGATCAAGGTTGGCGTACCCTATACACCTGCTGAAGGTGAGAACACGAATTTCGTTACTGTCTACTATGTAAGTGCTGATGGGGAAATCGTCCCAGTGGGCGGCCACTACAATCCTGCTACAGGTATGGTGGATTTCTGGACCAACCACTTCAGCATGTACTACGCAGCAGCCGGTACCAAGACTTTCGGCGATGTGCCGGAAACCCATTGGGCATACGAATATGTCAGCAGCTTTGCGGGAAAAGGATTCATCAACGGCGTGGGTAACGACATGTTTCTGCCGTCGACAGATATTACAAGGGCCGAGTTCGTGGCCATCGTCACCAGGATGTACAAGCTGATGGGTGATGTGGACGCGTCGCCTTTCGAGGATGTACCTGCGGACGTCTGGTATGCCGAAGCAGTAGCTGCGGCCTATGAGGCGGGCATCATCAACGGCACCAGCGCGACGACGTTCGCACCGATGGCCAAGATCACACGCCAGGAGGCTGCGGTCATCGTGGCCAATGCATTGGCGCTTCAGGATATCGTTGTTGAAGAAGACAGCACGCTGATCAGCGACGCGTTTCAACGATTTCGGTGTGATTGCTGGTTGGGCTGCGAATGCGGTGGCAACGGCCTATAGAGAAGGCATCATTAACGGCAAGCCGGGAGCGATGTTCGATCCGCTTGGCAATGCGACCCGTGCTGAAGTGGCTAAGATGCTGGGTGAACTCTACAAAGCCAATGATGAAGAGTAAGATCCATATTTTAATACCCGTACTGGGCTTGGTCCTTGTCCTGGGCATCAGCGTGTTGGTTCCGCTGGTGTCCCGGGACAAAGGCGTTACAATCGAGGTGGCCGCGGTGGAAGCAAAACAAAGCGAACCTGCCACATCAGAGAAAGAGCTTGTGCTGAAACTGGAACCGGAACCGGAGCAGAAGCCGGAAATGACATCTAAACCAGAAACCGAACTTGAATCTGAACAGGAATTTGAACAGGAACCGGATATGGATTCGGATCCAGGGACAACTCAGAACAAAGAAGCTGCTATCGAATCTGTCGTGGCAGTTACCACGGAGGCCGCTGCGGAAGCGGGGCTAAACGACGA
>CAXXGE010000035.1:0-89569 GCA_963677915.2 Vallitaleaceae bacterium
GGATTTTTCAAACATCTCACCTGTACCCGCCTTCATCATGCAGATGCCTGTATGGACAATATGTGTGCAGCCTGACAGTCCTTTCAGGAACTCAAAAGCTTCCTGTCTGTTCTCCGGCTTGCCGTATATCAAGCTGCCTTGTGCAACGACTGTATCTGCACTTAGCACCAGTCGGCCTTCAGGGCAGCTCCCGGCTACGGTTTCGCATTTCTGTCTTGCCAGATTGGCTACCAGATCCTGGGGCAGCCACGCATCCAGATGCACCTCTTCAATATCGGACGGCTGGCAGACGTATGGAATTTCGAGCATCTCCAGGATTTCACGACGCCTGGGAGATGCAGATGCCAATGTAATTATCATATTACAACTTCCTATACAGCAAAATGGACAGCAATATGCCGATGATGCTTGCAATCGTTATATTGAAGTAGATTTGAAACGTCAGTCGCAGTAAATGGAAATCCAGAATCAAAGGCGTTTCCTGACCGAACCCATACCCGAAATCAAGCCATTTCAAAAAGCTGAATTCCGAAGCCAAACTACCCAGAAATCCCCCTATGACGATACCTGACAGTATGAACAGTACCAGGACCCATTTGTTATGGGTCTCATTTCTTGTATAAGCCATTACCCTAATCCCTCCGGTGTAGTTTTTCATAAACATTCTAACATACTGCCAAACACTTTCCTAGAGTATTATCCAGATTACTTGGCCATGAGAAAAAAAGTCCCAGACGGGATGCCTGGGACAGATTATTTGGAGAACGCTATACGTGATCAGCCGACGATGGCTTTGGTAGGACATTTGTCCCTGCATGCGTTGCAGAGGACACATTTTTCGTAGTCTACTTTAGCAAGTGTACCATCGATAATGATGGCATCATATTCGCAGGCCTTAAAGCACATGCGGCAACCGATACAACCAACGCTGCATGCTGCTTTGACATCTTTACCCTTGTCCTGGGAGTTGCAGACAACACGCGTCGTCTTGGCTGCGGGTATAATCTCGATAAGGTTTTTTGGACAGGTTGCGACACACATGCCGCAGGAGGTACACTTCTCCTCATCTATAACAGCTATGCCGTCGACGATGTTGATCGCATCAAACATACATGCCTTGACACAGCTGCCACCGCCCAGGCAGCCATAGGAACAAGTCTTGGATCCGCCACCTTGCAGGTAGGCTTCATCCCGGCAATCTACCACGCCGTAATACTCATATTTCTGTTTTGCGTTGTCACAGCTGCCGTTGCATTTGACAAAAGCGGTTGTACGCTCTTTTGTTACTGCATCGACACCCATGATGGCTGCAACTCTTTCTGCACACTCTTTTCCACCAACAGGACATCCGTTGGTAGGTGCATGACCTTCAACAACAGCCTTGGCAAAGGCATCGCATCCTGCAAAACCGCAGGCACCGCAGTTGGCACTTGGCAGTGCGTCCCTTACCAAAGGAATCAATGGGTCAATTTTTACTGCAAATTTCTTGGCTGCCACACCTAGACCGAGTCCGAAAAGAAGACCGAGTCCGCCGATACTGGCAGCTGAAAAGACAATACTTGATATTTCCATGTTTGCACCTCTATCCTTTCGTTAAATCAGACCTGTGAAACCAAGGAATGCGATGGCCATCAGACCAGCCGTTACAAGCACGATCGGATAACCTCGGAAAGGTTTCGGTATTGGATTGTATTCTATTCTTTCGCGGATGCCAGCCATGAGGACGATGGCAAGTGTAAAGCCTATAGCCGTACCCAAACCGCTCACGATACTGGCAAAAAGCGAATATTCGTTTTGCATATTGATGACTGCGATACCAAGTACTGCACAGTTTGTTGTAATAAGCGGCAGGTATACACCAAGCGCCTGATAGAGTGCAGGGCTGCTTTTTTGGATAATCATCTCAACCAGCTGAACCAATGATGCGATAACCAGGATGAAGGCAATCGTATACAGATATGTCACATTCAACGGTACAAGTATGAAGTTGAATACGATATATGAAATCATCGATGCCAATGTCATGACGAATGTTACCGCCAAGCCCATGCCCAATGCCGTTTCCACCTTTTTGGATACGCCCAGGAAAGGACAAATACCCAGGAAACGCGACAAAACGATGTTATTTACAAGAACCGTACTGATGAATAAAAGTAATAATTCCATTCGCGCCTCCTTTATTCTGCTGACTTAGCTTTGAAGTGGTTGAAAGTTGCCATAAGCAAACCGAGAGCGATGAAAGCACCCGGAGCAAGGATGAAAATAGTAATCGGTTCGTAGAAAGATGGCATGACTTGGCGTCCGAATATGGATCCAGCACCCAAAACCTCCCTTACCGCACCAAGGACTGTCAAGGATACAGTGAAACCCAATCCCATTCCAAGTCCGTCAAAAAGGGATGATACGAATCCATTCTTGGATGCGTATGCTTCAGCTCTTCCAAGGATAACACAGTTGACGACAATCAGTGGAATGAACAATCCCAGTGAGTCATAAAGCGATGATACAAAGCCTTGAAGAAGCAATTCGACAACTGTAACGAAGGAGGCAATGACGACGATGAACGCCGGTATCCTTACTTTTCCAGGTATGATATTTCTCAGCAGTGATATTACCAGGTTGGACATTGTCAATACGGCTGTTGTAGCAAGGCCCATGCCCATGCCGTTTGTAGCGGATGTCGTTACCGCAAGCGTAGGACACATACCCAGGACCTGGACGAATACAGGGTTTTCACCGATGATGCCGTTTTTAAGTCTTTTAGCTATTTCATTCATCTAGTTCACCTGTCCTATCTCATCTTGATAAAATGCAATCGCATCATTAACAACGTTCGTCACCGCTCTTGAAGTGATTGTAGCACCACTGATGGAGACGATATCATTGTCATTGGCTGCATCTCCCTTGACGACATTCAGCTGAGCTGCCGGTTTGTCGACAAAGTTGCTCTTGAATTCAGGTTCATCAGCCTTGGCGCCAAGACCGGGCGTCTCGGCATGTTTAATGACATCTATGCCTTTAACAAGCCCATCGGCACCGATAGCTGCCATAAGCTGAATATCACCGCCATAGCCTTCCGGTGCAATAAGCTCGAAAGCATAGCCGGCAATTTGGCCATCGATGGTCGCCTCATAAACGCTTGAGATATTGGGATAATCCGCTAAATCTACAGACATTTCTTCAAAAGAAGCCTTCGGAATGACCGATTGAAGCGCCTCTTCTTTTTTGATTTTTTGTTGAACTTTGATTGGTTCCTTTGTCACTTCGTATGTGATGCCAAGCAATCCGCCCGCTATGACTGTGATCAAAAACAGGATGATTGCGTTCTTGATGATATTGTCTTTAGTCTGGCTCATTGCTTCACCTCCCCGAAAATTGTGGGTACTGTGAATCTGTCGATAAGCGGTACAGCCAGGTTCATGATCAGAATGGCAAAGGAAACACCCTCAGGGTAACCGCCGAAAACTCTGATAAGAGCCGTAAGGACACCACAACCGATCCCCATTATGATCTGGCCTTTTGGCGTCGTAGGTGATGACGAATAATCTGTAGCCATGAAAAATGCGCCAATCATCAAGCCACCAGTAAATATGTGATAGCCCAGGAATGTCATATCAAACCCATGGCCACCAATCAACAGTACCATAACACCGACTGTTACAATGTAAGTAACCGGAATCCTCCAAGTGATGACTTTTCTTGCCAGCAGATAGATACCGCCGATCAACAAAGCAATAACGGAAGTTTCACCTATGCAGCCAGCGATATTGCCGCTGAAAGTAGATATAAGCGACGGTAGTTCTCCTCCGCCCTCTTTCATTATTCCAAGAGGCGTTGCGGTGGATACGGCATCCGGAGTTACCCATTGTGTCATGAGTCCGGCAAATGATACGAGAAGGAAAGCCCTCGCTGCAAGCGCCGGGTTCATGAAGTTCTGTCCAAGCCCGCCAAAAAGCTGCTTGACGATGATGATTGCGACGACACTTCCAATGACGGGCAGCCAGTATGGCACCGTGCTTGGCAGGTTGAGTGCCAGCAGCAAACCAGTTACAACTGCACTCAAATCACCAATAGTGGATTTCATGCCGGCTGCTTTATTGTACAGGTATTCAAAAAGAACACATGATACGATTGTGACGAGCGTTATCATAAAGGCCCTGAATCCGAAATTCCAGATACCGACCGCGGTCGCCGGTAACAGTGCGATTATAACATCCCTCATCGTGCCTGTTACCGTATCGTTGGAACGGATATGAGGCGATGATGAGACAACGTACATAT
Organism: Vallitaleaceae bacterium; assembly: GCA_963677915.2. Classification (GTDB taxonomy): domain Bacteria; phylum Bacillota; class Clostridia; order Lachnospirales; family Vallitaleaceae. The sequence goes on from CAXXGE010000035.1 coordinate 4,282, forward strand.
TAGACATATTTTATCTCCTATCCTCTCCGACGTTTTGCAAGAATATTTTTCTTGCTCGTTCTAATAGACTGCAGCAGATGGCGTTTTGCCGGACATGTATAGGAACATGCACCACACTCGATACAATCCATGCCGTGATATTTCTGGAACATTTCCTCGTTTTGAGCCAATGCATATTTGTTCAACTCAAGAGGAAGCAATCCCATCGGGCAAATATTGACGCATTTGCCGCAGCGCATGCAGTTCTGCTCTTCCGGTGTCTCCACTTCATCTTTAGTCAGGCACAAGATGGATGATGATCCCTTAACGACAGGTGTATCAAGATTGAACATGGCAAAGCCCATCATCGGTCCGCCAGAGATAACCTTGGCAGGTTCTTCCACGAAACCGCCGGCTGCTTCTATCAGTTCCTGATAGTTTGTACCGATTCTGACCTTGAAGTTCTGTGGTTCTGCAATTGCACCGCCTGAAACTGTGACAATTCTTCTCATCAACGGTCTTCCTCTGAAGATGGCACGGTGAATCGCAACGACAGTATCGATGTTCTGAACGATACAGCCAACGTCAGCAGGCAATCCTCCCGATGGCACTTCGCGTTTTGTCACGCTGTAAATGAGCTGCTTTTCAGCACCCTGAGGATATTTGGTCTTGAGTGGTGCGATGGAGATACGCGGTTCATTTTTGACAATTTCCTCAAGCTTGGCGATGCAATCCGGCTTGTTTGTTTCGACACCGATAATACCTTCAGCTTTTGGAAACAGCTTCAGGATCACTTTAAGGCCTTCTACAATACGGTCGGTCTCCTCAAGCATGATTCTGTAGTCTGATGTCAAATACGGTTCGCATTCGGCACCATTCACAATAATTCTGTCAATGTTTTTGTCAGGTGGAGGGGAAAGCTTGATGTGAGTCGGGAAACCTGCGCCGCCCATCCCTACAATACCAGCTTCTTTGATTACTTCGATAATCTCCTCGTTTTTCATGTTCATGTAATCATGCGGTACATTAAGCCCTTCAACTTCTTCATAAAGACCATCGTTTTCAACAAAAACCGCCTTTACCTTCATGCCTGTAGGATTGATAACATCATCAATCTTGCTTACTGTACCTGATACACTTGAAAAAATCGGCGACGAGACAAAAGCCTCTGATTGTCCGATTTTCTGACCTACCAATACTCTGTCACCTTTTTTTACCAAAGGTTCACAGGGCGCACCGATATGCTGGATCATTGGATAGACCAAATCACCTTTCGGCATAAGCACCTTGATTGGTTTGTCTTTGGATTCGTCCTTGTGGTCATGCGGGTGAATACCCCGTTTGAAAGTCAACGCTGCCATAGGCAACCCCCATTCTTCATTTTTATTTCAGCACTTTCCATAATAGAATAGTATAGAAAGTGACTTCTATCAATGATTGATATATATTAGACAATCATTAAACCCTTGATTTTCAAGGGTTTATGCTTGTTTTGTACGCTCTTGCACATTGTATACACCATTTTGTGTATCTTAAAAGTGCAATTCCAAACCTAGGTTTTGCATATTATCGACAATTTCGTTAATTCTTTCACTTTACTGTACGCTCAGGTTTGCGAGCTCTTCTTCTATGTAGTTTTTCAGCCAATTGCTGACTTCTACCGATGCCAAGGGCACATCTTCTCCCAGCACCTCTATCAGCTCGGATGTCTTCACATCAAACTCAGCATCATTCACTTTGTGGATATACTGAATCTCGACATCATCATATGATACCATGAATCCGGCAATCGTTGACGCCATATCACCCAACGGCGGCCTGTCAATGTGGTCGTATTTCATGACCGCAGTCACATGCGTGCCTTTCCCCTTTTCTGTTGATATGTCCAGTTTACCGTCGCAATGGGTGCATGTAAGGTCAAGCATCGGGATGCCAAGGCCGACCTTCCGCATTGTTCTGGATGTCGTAAAGGGATTCTTGATTTCATTGAAGATCTCATCCGGGATGCCCGTTCCGTCATCGGTTATTCTGAAAGAAAAGATGTTCCCGATGATATCCTCATTGACCTCTATCTGAATATTCGCCGCCTTACCTCTTATACTGTTCTGTGCAATATCAAGGATATGCATTGAAAGTTCTTTCATTACTTGATACCCATTCCAACCATTGCAGCCACTGCAGCATAGGACGACAACGGTGTTCCAAGGACGACGATCCCTTCTTCCTCCGCCTTTTTAAGGGCAGCAGGTTCCACAGTTGAACCTTCGGATACAATAATACAAGCTGCATTGATTAGGAGAGCGACAGCTATGATGTTCAGGTGGCTTTGCACAGTGACCCATGCACATCCCTCTTTAGCTTCGCCCATGACAACACTTAACAAATCTCCTACAAAGCCGTTTTCAACCGGTGTATCCAGGTTGTTCTTTCCCGTAAGAACCTGGAATCCCAGCTCTTCTGCAAGTTTACCTACTGTCATCATCCATATCCTCCAGTTTCTTGATAGAAGGCGGCATTTTTTCCGCCAGGGTTACCATTTGCTCAGCCATCATTCTAACCTTGTTTCTCAGCATGAATATGCAGTCTTCAATGTTGCCCTGTTCTTTAACAATATCTTCTGCCAAAGCACGGCACGTCGGAGCGCCGCACGATCCGCAGTCGATATGAGGCAGTACATCATAGATTCTTTCCATTCTTTCCATTTTTTTCAGAGCCTCGGATAGGTCTTCGTCCAGCTTCGTAACAGCTCTGCTTTCCAAAGTCTTCTCCCACAGAAAATCTATGGATGGATCGACAATATCCAGTTCCCGCACTTCTCCCCTGTTCTTGACATAATTGGCTATCTTTTGTTTTCTTGTCGTCGACACAAAAGAATTCTCAACTGTCAGTGCACCGCCCAGGCATCCGTTGACACACGACATGCATCCGATGAAATCTACGTCAAGCTTGTCATTATCCAGCCTTTCCAGGATTTCTATGACTTCCTCAATCCCGTCGACATAGATCTGGTTGTATATGCTTTGCCTGATGCCTTCCCCTGCTGTTTCAGCCAGTGAGATGAAGTTGGCATCTCCGGACATAAGCGTCTCGATTTCATCGGGCTTTAACGAGTTGATGATAGGCAGCAGTCTGTGGAAGACTTCCTTCATTGGTACGACGCCATTGATCAGGGATTCCGAAATCACTTGCGGGTATCTGGTATCTGTAACTTTGGCGCCGCACGGGCTTATATAAAAAATGCCTATATGGCTTTCAGGTATTCCCTGCTTGAGCAAATGGCTCTTCACATATCTCGCCATAAGTTCTTTTGCAGGAATGATTGGTATGAAGTTTTCCATCAGGGTAGGAAAACGCATCTGTACCAAATTGATAATCGCAGGGCATGTGGTGCTTATTGCCGGTTTCTTCGCAGTGCCGTCTTTCAGCATTTTGACACCAAGTGCCGTTGTCTGTCTGACAGCCGGCGAAATATCGAACGCGTCGCTGAAACCCAGCTTTTTCAGCGCTGTCAGGACAATATTGGGATTGCGTATTTTTTTGAATTGTGTAAACAGTGATGGCTCGACAAGTGCCACACGGTATTTGAATTTATGGATCCTGTTGATCGGATCGGTTGTAGCCATCTTGGCCCTATAATTGCACACACGAATACACATGCCGCAATCTATGCAAAGCTCATCCATGATGACCGCTTTGGAATTACGGACACGTATTGCTTCGGTAGGGCACCGCTTAATGCAGTCGGTACATCCGATACATCTGTCGAGATCGAGGGTAATGGAGTGTAGTTGTGCCATAAACGCCTCCTACGCAAGGTTCACTCTAATGGTTACTTTTGTACCTTTGCCAACTTCCGACTCAATATGAAGATGGTCGCTGTAGCGTTTGATATTGGGAAGTCCCATACCGGCACCGAATCCCATATCTCTCGCTTCTCTGGAAGCCGTCGAATAGCCGGCTGTCATCGCCTGCTCGATATCAGGGATTCCAGGCCCGTTATCGTCCAAAACAACTTGAATGAATTCAGGTGTGACTTCTGCATCAATCGTTCCACCATTGGCATGAATGACCATATTGATTTCCGCTTCATACATAGCAACTGCAATTTTTCTGATAACGCCGGAATTAATGCCGAGTTGCTTCAAAGCCTTCTTCAATTTTCCGGATGCTGTTCCGGCACTGATATACTCTCCATCTATCACATCATAATGTAATATCATCGTGGGTAATCTCCTCTCCCAGCAAGCCATTGGAATACAAGATGCCTGATGCGGTAAACAGGGAATGGTTTGTCGAAAGCAGCGCAATCTCCCTGCTTTCCGCCAAATCAACAATGTCCTGTGAAGGCTGTTTCCCTCTTACAAAAACAATCGCTCTTATATCCAGCATCTCGGCGGTCCTTACGACCTGTGGATGGACCAATCCCGTGATGAGTATGACATTATTTTTTACATATGCTAAAACATCGCTCATTAGGTCGCAGCCATAGCCGAAGTCAATTTCTTCTTCGGCATTTTCGTACCCGGTCAGCCACTTAGCTTCCAAAATGTTTCCGATGGCTTGAAGCTTCAAATCGATCCCTCCACCAATTTGTTATTGTTTTAACAATACCCAGCCTTTATTTTAACATTTTAACAGTAAAAGTCAAGGGGGATTGCTAAATGTTGATCACTTTTTATCTTCTTTTGTCCAGCTCTCGATAAATATCTGACCACGTTGCGCCCTTTTCAACCATAAGAACCATCAAATGGTACAAAAGATCAGAAATTTCATAGACAATTTCATCCTTGCCTTCGTTTTTCGCTCCGATAACGACCTCAGTCGTCTCTTCACCGACTTTCTTTAGGATCTTGTCTATGCCTTTGTCGAACAGATAGTTTGTGTAGGATCCTTCTTTTGGATTCTCGCGTCTGTCGACAATGACATCATAAACACCTTGGAAGACATCTTTTTGCTGTTCTTCAGAAGCATCCCTGAATTCACCAGTTTCGAAATCATACTCGTGGAAGAAGCAGCTGTAGGCACCAGTATGGCAGGCATTCCCTATTTGTTCTACCTTGAGCAGGATTGTATCGTTGTCACAGTCAAGGAAAAGATGCTTCACATTTTGAAAATGGCCGCTTGTCTCCCCTTTCAGCCACAGACTGCTGCGGCTCCTGCTGTAATAATGTGCTTTCTTGGTCTCCAATGTCTTTTTGAAAGCTTCCTCATTCATATACGCAACCATGAGAACCCTATTCGAAATGTAGTCTTGTGTTACAACAGGAATCAAGCCCTGCTCATTCAGTTTAAGTTGTTTGAAATCCATTTTTTCTCCTATCTTCTAACCGGAATGTCATTGTCATACAAATAATCTTTAAGGTCATGCATATCTATTTCCTTAAAATGAAAAAGGGACGCCGCCAGTGCCGCGTCGGCCTTGCCCTCTGTCAGCACTTCCTTGAAATGTGCCATCGTGCCCGCTCCACCGGAGGCGATAACGGGGATATTGACCGATTCACTTACCGCTTTGGTCAGCGCCACATCATAGCCTGCTTTGGTGCCGTCGCAGTCCATACTGGTCAGCAGTATTTCGCCGGCGCCCAGCATTTCAGCTTTTTTGGCCCATTCTACCGCATCGATGTTCATATTGATTCTTCCGCCGTTGATATAAACGTCCCAACTGCCCCTGTCGTCATTCCACTTCGCATCGATTGCAAGCACGACGCATTGGCTGCCGAATCTCAATGCGGCTTCCCTGATCAATTCGGGCCTGTGTACGGCGGCGGAATTGACAGCGACCTTGTCTGCACCCGCAAGCAGCATCACCCTGAAATCCTCGACGCTCCTGATGCCGCCACCGACTGTAAGGGGAATGAAGATTTCCTTTGCGGTCTTTTCGACGACATCCACAATCGTATCCCGGCCTTCGTGTGAAGCTGTAATGTCCAGAAATACGATTTCATCAGCCATGCTTTTATTGTAAGCCTTTGCCACCTCGACCGGATCGCCTGCATCGATGATGTTCACAAACTGAACGCCCTTTACGACTCTTCCTTTGTCTACGTCAAGGCAGGGTATTATTCTTTTGGAAAGCATATGTCACACCCTTTCAAACCTGGAAACTGCTTCGGAGAGATCGATGGCGTTCGTATAGAGCGCTTTCCCTATAATTGCGCCTTCCGCATTGATTTTAGCTACCTTTTCGAGGTCGTCATAACTTGACACGCCTCCCGAAGCAATGATATCAAGTCCTGTCTCATCAATCAGCAGTTTTGTCTGCTCTGTATTGGGGCCCTGCATCATGCCATCCTTCGCTATATCTGTGTACACAATGGTCTTGACACCCATTTCCTTAACCTGGAGGCAGAGGTCCAAAGCACTCTTTTTACTGACCTCTTCCCACCCGTGAATGGCCACCATACCGCCTTTCGCATCGATGCCCACAACAACGGCATCCGGACCGAAAAGCTGGACAGCCTCCCGAACGAGTTCCGGTTGCTTGATTGCGACCGTTCCCAGAATAACCCTGGAGACGCCTATGTCAAGCCTTTCCTTCACATCGGAAATGCTTCGCACACCGCCACCCGTTTGGACAGGAATGCTGACCGCAGAAACAATGTCTGCAATGGTTTTTTTGTTGGACCAGACGCCATCCAACGCGCCGTCAAGGTCGACGACGTGTATGAAGGATGCCCCTGCCGCTTCCCAGCGCTTGGCTACGGCAACGGGATCCGCGTCATAGACTGTTTCCTTGTCATATCTTCCTTGAACAAGCCTAACAGCCTGTCCTTTAATAATGTCTATAGCTGGATAAATTCTCATATCTGATTTCAACCTTCCAAAGATGCAAAATTTTTAAGGATACGCAAACCTGTGTCACCGCTCTTTTCCGGATGGAATTGAAGTCCGAACACATTCCCCTTCTGGGCAGCCACCTGGACTTCCTTGCCGTAGTAAGTCGTAGCCGAGACAACATCCGCTTCCGTTACAAGATGGTAGCTGTGGACGAAATAGACATATGCCTCGTCATCCAAACCTGCAAACAGCGGCTCTCTTTTCTTGATATCAAGCGCATTCCATCCCATATGGGGGATCTTCAGATCCACATCGAACTTCACGACGTTGCCAGGCAGCAGCCCAAGCCCTTTATGATCACCAAACTCACTGGATGAATCAAAAAGCAGCTGCATGCCGAGGCAAATGCCAAGGAGCGGCTTGCCGGCCTTTGTGTATTCCTCCAGCATCTTGTCGATGCCTGTTTCTCTCAATTTGTCGATTGCATCTTTAAATGCGCCAACGCCAGGGAGGATCAGCTTATCTGCCTGCTTAAGCTCATCCACATCTGTCGATATGAAGGATGCTACGCCTAAAAAATCCAAGGCATTGGTCACACTTTGAAGATTGCCAAAACCATAGTCTATAATGCCTATTCTCATATTCCACCTACTCCAGCATGCCTTTTGTCGAACGTGTACCCTTGATTCGTTCATCAAACGTCAGGGCAACATCCAGGGCATTTCCAAAAGCCTTGAACATCGCTTCGACGATATGATGGTTGTTGCTGCCATCCAATTGCTTGATGTGAAGATTCATACCTGCATTAACTGCAACAGCCATGAAAAACTCCTTCACCATCTCAGTATCCAGGTCACCGAGCCGATGGACTGTCAGCTCCGCATCGAAATTCAGATACGGTCTTCCGGACAGGTCCAGCGCACAAAGTACTAGTGTCTCATCCATTGGGATAATGCAAGAGCCATACCTCTTGATTCCGGCTTTATCGCCTGCAGCTTCTTTTATGGCTTTTCCAAGTACGATGCCGATGTCTTCTACTGTATGGTGGCTGTCCACCTCTAGGTCACCCTTGCAGCTGACATCCAAATCCATAAATCCGTGTTTGGAGATATGGGTCAGCATGTGATCCAGAAAACCTACACCAGTGTCAATACTGGAAGTTCCGGATCCGTCTATATCCAGGGACAGCTTAATGTCGGTTTCTTTTGTCTTTCGATCGATCGTTGCTTTTCTCATTGTCAGCTCTCCTTCTCTTCTTCCATTCTGACCCGAACAGAATTGGCATGGGCTGTCAGGTTTTCCGCTTCTGCGAAAGCGACAACATCTTTAGCCAATTTTAACATAGATTGCCTATTGAATGAAAGGATGCTTGATTTTTTTACAAAATCGTCAACCGAAAGCGGCGAGAAAAATTTGGCTGTCCCGTTAGTCGGCAGCACATGGTTCGGCCCCGCCATATAATCACCAATTGGTTCCGGGGTATAATCACCCATGAAAATCGCCCCGGCATTCTTGATGAAAGGCAACAATTCAAATGGGCTTTTCGTGCAGACTTCAAGATGCTCCGGTGCAATGTCATTCACTATACGGAGTGCATCCTCCATTTTGTCTACGATAATGATTGCGCCAAAACTCTCAAGGGATTTTTCGGCAATATCTTTTCTCGGCAAAAGGGCTGTCTGTCTGTACAGTTCCTCTTCAACTTTTTGTGCCAGTGCCTTGTCCGTAGAGACAAGCACAGCAGATGCCAGCTCGTCGTGCTCAGCCTGCGACAGCATGTCAGCAGCCACAAAGACGGGATTGGCTGTCTCGTCAGCGACCACAAGCACTTCCGAAGGGCCAGCAATCGCATCGATGCTGACATGTCCGTAGACCGACTTTTTCGCCAGAGCGACGAATATGTTGCCCGGACCGACAATCTTGTCGACTTTCGGGATCGACTCAGTGCCAAAGGCAAGGGCCGCGACAGCCTGCGCACCGCCAACCTTGAATACATCCTTCACGCCACAGATGTCCGCTGCCACCAGTACGTCCGGATTGATTGTACCATCCGGTCCCGGCGGCGTAACGATATAGATTTCAGGCACGCCAGCTACAACTGCCGGAAGCACATCCATCAAGACTGACGATGTATATACAGCTTTCCCGCCAGGCACGTAGACGCCTACTCTTTGCATCGGTGTCACCTTCTGGCCCAGAATCGTACCATCATCATCCGTATCAAACCAGCTGAACTGCTTTTGCTTCATGTGGTAATCATAGATTCGTATTTTGGCTTTCTTTATAATCTCAATAAGCCCCGGATCGCTCTTTCCATAAGCGTTTCGGAACTCATCTTCTGTCACCTTGATTGTGTCCGCATCAAGATCGGCACCGTCAAATTGCTTCGTGTAGCCGAATACAGCTTCATCACCTTTGCTTTTGACTGCTTCAAGGATATCGGCAACGACTTCCTCATACTTGCCGTAGGAAGCCGGTTCCCTCTCTTCAAGCATTTTCTTGATATCTATTCTTTCTCCACCTGCAAAATCAAATATTTTCATTTTTCCTCCAGGATGGCTCTTAAGCCGTCGATGATACCGTTGATACGCTCATTTTCCATTTTCATACTCACTCTGTTGACAACGACGCGGGCCGAAAGAGGCACAATGTTCTCGAGAACGACCAGTCCGTTCTCCCTGAGTGTAGAACCGGTTTCCACAATATCCACAATCACTTCGGAAAGGCCAACAAGCGGGGCCAGTTCGATGGAACCGTTCAGCTTGATGATTTCCACCTTCTGGTTCTTTTTGTTGTAGAAATAATCCTTGGCGATGTTCGGGTATTTCGTCGCAACACGGATGGATGTGTTGTACTTGAGTTTCTCACGCATGGATTCAGGACCTGCGACCACCATGTTGCACGCCCCGAACTTGAGATCAAGCACTTCATAAAGATTCTTTCTTTCCTCGAGAATTGTGTCTTTTCCTACTACACCAACATCAGCTGCACCGTACTCTACATAGGTAGGCACATCACTTGCTTTCGCAAGAAAGAACTTTAGTTTGAGTTCTTCGTTTGTAAATATCAGCTTTCTGGTATCGGATTTCATCTCGTCGCATGTGATTCCCGACTGTTCAAGATAGTTCATGGCTTTTTTTGCAAGTCTTCCCTTAGCAAGGGCAAACGTTAAATATCTCATTTTATCACCTCATTAGTTCTTGAGAAGTTCGGCAACCGACACATCCTGAACTTCTTTCGTTGCACAGTTGATCAAGGAAACCTGTTCGTCGCTTTTAAAGTACATGATGCCGCCGATGTTTTTGGATGCGCCATAGGCGATATTGGCATCGATGTCCTTGTCCAGCATGCCTGTTTCAATGTTCATGCCATCCATTCTCATTTTTTCGGCTACCTTGATTGCCTGGCTTCTTGAACCTTCATTGTAGACAAGCAGTGTATCAATTCTGTCTATCTCCCAGTCAATCTGCTGTCTTTCAAGCGCATTCATCACCTCGTCGATGACAATGGCAAACCCGACTGCCGGTTCATTCTTGCCGAACTCGTTAAGCAGCGTATCATATCGTCCGCCGTCTACAATTGAAACGCCGGTGCCATAGGTATAACCTCTGAACACAATACCGGTATAGTAATTGATCTGGCTGACCATGCCAAGGTCGAAGGAGATATACTTCTCCAGGCTGTAGTCTTTCAGAATTTCGTAGATGGTGCTTAGACGGTCCAAAGACGCCAGGGATTTCTCGTTTTTCACGATTTCACGGGCCCTGTCGATGACGGTCTGACCGCCGAACAGTTTAGGCAGGTCAAGGAAAACTTTCTTGTGGGTTTCGTCCATGGAAACACTGTCAAGCAGCTCTTCTACCGCGATGTAGTTCTTCTCGTCAATCAGTTTGCGAAGCTCTTCCTCGACTGAATCATCAAGGCCCGCTTCTTCGACGATACCTTTAAAGAAGCCCGCCTGTCCGATATCGATTTGAAAATCCTTTATGCCAGCCACGAGAAGACTGTTGATGGTCAGAGCGATGATTTCAGCATCTGCATCCGCATTGTCGATGCCGATCAGCTCACATCCTGCTTGCGTAAACTCTTTCAGCTTCAACTGATAGCTTTCATTGTTCCTGAAAGTGTTGCCCGCATAACAGAATCTTTTCGGAGTATCCTCATGCTTGTAGAAAGTTGCTGTAAACCTTGCAATCGATGGTGTTATATCCGGCCTCAACGCCAGGATGTTGCCATCCCTGTCAAAGAATTTATACATCAACTTGGTATCTATTGTTCCCCTTTCGGTGTTGAAGATTTCAAGGAACTCTATTGTAGGCGTCTGTACATCCTTAAATCCATAGCGATGGAAAACAGATGTCACTTTCCGCTGAAGCTCGTTCTTCTTCATAGCCTCTTCACTGTGGATGTCTCTAATGCCTTCCGGCGTATGCAGTAATCGTTCGTTCATTTGCGCCTCCTGTTAAATGAATAATTTATCATGGTAAAGTGGTAGATTGATAATTCGTTAAATACGATTATATGGCATGAACTCAGCTATGTCAAGTTATATAAGACTAGAAAAGCCTTTGTACCAGTATAACTTAGATACTGACACAAAGGCCCATTAAATCTTATTTCTTTCTTTTTTTCTTGTCTGCCACTTCAGGGCTGACTTGCTTTTCATTGATCCGTTTGCCGGCGAGCTTCATGACGACTTTCTTCGCCACATCCTTGTGGACATCCACAAAGGAGAATCTCTCCAGTACGTCAATGGCGCCAACCAGTTTACCTGATATGCCTGCCTCGTTTGCAATGGCACCGACGAGATGTTTAGGCGATACCTTGTCCATCCTGCCGACATTGAAGAAGATACGGGTCATGTCCTTTTCCTTCGGTCTTTCCCCTTTTCTATCCGAGCGCTTGGACGTTCTCTCTTTCCTTGCACCCTCACGCCTTCCGCCTGTTTGCATATAGTTGATGTCGTTATCCGGATGGGCGCTGTCTGACAGCTCCAGGTTGTTCTTGATCAGCGCGGCGCAGATATCCTCAACCGGATAGATCGTATCAATCTGGTCAAAGATAGCTTTGTAATCGTCCAGGTTTTCGTTCTGGATCGTTTCGGCAATCCCATCGATGAAATCCTGGATTTTTGAAGACTGGACTTGGCTGACAGTAGGTATCTTGATTTTTTCGATATTCTGCTTCGTATAATGCATGATAGCCATCAGTCTGCGTTTCTCATAGCCGCTCACCAGGGATATGGCCCTGCCCTCCATGCCTGCACGTCCGCTTCTTCCGATTCTATGGACATAGTAGTCTTCCTTGTCCGGCACATCGTAGTTGATGACCAGGTCCACTTCCTTTATATCCAGTCCACGGGCGGCGACGTCCGTTGCAACGATGATGTTGACAATGGAGTTGTTGAATTTCTTGAGGACCGCAAGACGCATTTCCTGCTTTAGGTCGCCGTGGATCATTTCGCTGTTGAAACCTTTTTTCAAAAGCTCCTCCGCCACCACGTTGACTTGGTTCTTTGTATTGCAGAATATGATGCAGCGGTTCGGTTTGATGACTTCAAGCAGTCTTGAGAGCGCTTCGAACTTGTGTCCCGGCCTCATCTCGCAGTAGTCCTGTTTAACCGTTTCCGCAGTCACCACATTCTGTGTCACCTTGACAAGTTTCGGATCCTTCTGATACTTGTGGGTGATATCCAGGATTTCCTTGGGCATTGTCGCAGAAAATAGTATCGTCTGTCTTTCTTCGGGTAGTGTGCTCAGTACAAGCTCAATGTCTTCCCTGAAGCCCATTTTCAGCATCTCATCCGCTTCATCAAGGACAATCGTGGTGATTTCACTGGTCTTAAGGGTTTTACGCTTGGTGATATGGTCGATGGTTCTGCCTGGTGTACCGATGACAACCTGAGCACCTCTTGACAAGGCAGATATCTGCCTGTGGATTGGTTCACCGCCGTAGATTGCCACAGCGCGTACACCGTGCATATATTTTGCGATACGTTTAAACTCGTCAGCCACCTGAACGGCCAACTCCCTTGTCGGGCAAAGGATCAGTGCTTGGGGTTTTCTGTTTTCCGGGTCGATCTTTTCAAGGATCGGTATGGCAAATGCCGCTGTCTTTCCAGTCCCGGTTTGAGATTGCCCAATCATATCGAAGCCATCGATACACAAAGGAATTGCTTCATCCTGTATTTGTGTAAACGCTTCAAATCCCATGTCCGAAACCGCGCGAATAATCGCATTGGAGACGTTTAAATCGTTGATATTCATTTAGTCCAACTTTCTTTGTATTTAACTTTTTATTATGTGCACAAGGATTTATTATACAGGGATTGGCACATAAAAGCAAGCTATTTCTTTTCATCTTCCGTTTCGTCTGAAAGATAGGTGCTGAGTCCTTCGAGATAATGGATCATATAGCCATCCTTGCTTTTCAGCTCATATTTGTCCTCGAAATATTTCAACGGGATGGATTTCCTACCGCCTTCCTGGGCATCTCTCCAGAATCGAAACAGGACATCAAAAGGAAGGAAGAAGAATTTCCCTGTTTTTGTAAAACTCACCAGGAGAAAAGCCACACCCTTCTGTTTCTTGAAATCAGACATATAGTCTATTTGATGGGCATGGATGTTTTTTAGGGGAAAATAATCCCTCGAAGTTTCTTTTGCATCAAAACAGACGGGTATGCCCTGAACAGCCCCGATATAGTCAACAGAACCCTTCTTTTCAAAATAGGCCAGCTTGATTGTCCCTTTTTCACTATCCAGTTTAACCGGTTTGATTGGTGTCGGTATTTTCTCTATAAGCGCCAGACCATGCTCTCTGTAGCGGTCATTGGTTACATTGACCAGTTCTTCTAATGTGCTGCCCCGAAGACCGCGCGAACCCCAATATGCCATGATGATGCCTCCATACTATTGTTTAATCCAAGTATGCCTTTAACTGGTTTTACAGTCAAGTATCGTGTTACAATAACAGTAGAGTATATAATATGTAGGAGGCGATAACATGGCCAGAAAAACAGCCAATGAAAAACTGAACGACAGCAAGGACATGCCCAAGGTTGTTGAAGTGACAGACCCGAAACAGATTGAACGGTATGGCGGTACCAAGATGCTTATTGCACCACCCCTTGCCTATAATGCACTTATGAAGATTATACCGGAAGGAAGACTGGGAACCGCGGACAACATGCGCAGGTTCCTTGCCGTCCAACACGGTGCCGACTGGACCTGTCCCCTCACTGCAGGCATCTTCATCAACATTGTTGCTGCGGCATCTGAGGAACGCAGCGAAGACAAGATTCCCTACTGGCGAACGCTCAGGACCAAAGGTGAACTGAACCCGAAATATCCGGGTGGTATAGACAAACAAAAGGCCATCCTAGAAAAGGAAGGCCATGTGATTATCCAAAAAGGAAAAAGATATTTTGTCGATGGTTATGAAGACAAGCTCTATGATTTTGAAATCCTATAGCCCCTGTCGCAAATAATCTACTCAACAGGAAGCATGACAAGTGTTTCCTGTTTCGCTATATAGACTTCTCGACTTGGGATGACACGTTTCAAACCATTCTTTTCTATATATGACTCAATTGCTTCATATGTCTCATGCATGTTGCTGTAAGGACCGTAGTGCACCATTGATGCGCATAATGCCGCCTCCAGCATACGCGTTTTTACACCATCCCCTTCAACCGGTTCTGTAACCTCTATGCAGGCTTCAATATCGGCACCATCTTCTACGTACGCCTTGTCGTAATATAGAGCGAATACCGGACCTACAGCTCTTTCTCCGGCCACCGACCTCAACAAGGCTTTGCCATCCTTGACTTTACTGTATGAACCCTTGAACCGGATCGATGCAATCTGCATATCGGGTGTTTTTTCCAGTACCACTTTGTTTTTATCTGCCATCTTCAGTCCTCCTTATTAGTCATCGGTCGGGTCTTCCATTATACCCGTAAATATCGGCAATAATGTTTCCATATCTATAATACAGTAGACAAACGGCCTGTCAAAAGTCAGTTCTATTGTTTCAACCGGCATCGGCATGGCAGTCAGCGACACTTCTACAGAGGTAACCGCGCTGGCTTCTGTGCCTTCTTCATCGACCTTCACAAAGGTCTTGTGCTTCACTTCGCTGATAAACAGGTCCTTGGCATGGCTTTCATTCATCATCGAAAAATCGGCTTCTCCAGGCCTGAATGCGATGCCCATGCCCAAAGCGTCGAGTTCGTCCATCAAACTGTCTTCGTAGCGTGATTCGAATTTTGGCAAGGCCAGCTTCACATGTTTGATTTCGCTTTCATCCACCATATTCATAAGATTAATAACAGATGATCCATTCTGGCTAGCCAGCCAATCCCTCGGCGTCATACCTTCAGGCGGCAGAACCGCAGCAAATCCGTATCGCCCGCCTTCATAAGGAAGAAGAACACCTGTCGCACCGTCAAGTTCCAGATAGGACATGTCATCCGTCCGGTTCATGAACGGTGTCATTTTCTTTCCTTCCGGTCTTTCAAACAGCCTGTCAGCGGTATCATTCGCTTCAAACTGGTCTTCCCAGTCGGCTTTAAAGTAAACGGCGTTAATCAGGTACATGACGACATCGGGACCGATCTGGTCGATGATTTTTTCGATTGTTCCGTTAGTGGCCTCGTTCACCCAGCCATTGATTGCATCCGGTGCATCCGCACTGCTGAAATCCAGCTTTCTGGCTGCAGCATCATAGAAATCAGCATTCACCTGCAAGAATGGCATATATGGCTGAAAGTTTTCGTCAAACCATATGGCATTGGCGATTGCAAGCATGCCCTCAGTTTCTTGAAGCATGGCGAGCAGGCCGCCACAGGCTTCGTTAATCTCTTCCATGGTGAGATTGTGCTTGGCAAGCACGTCAAGCATGGCTTCTTTTGTATCACCGTCGGCACCATTAAGTGCCATAGCCAAGGCGAAGAATACCGAAACCGGTGATACCATCACACTACCTTCATTCCTTAACGAAGCTTCGAACAGCCTCGAGGAGAATCCTGCAATGATATCGGCGGTATCTTTTCCAGGTGCTTCAGGCTTGGCTTCAGTTTTCGCCTGTACACCTTCCATCAAATTGGTGCCCGTTTTTTGGCCGGCCGAACACCCTGTTGCCAGAACGACAATTACCAGCAGCAAAGCCCCGTATTTTCTTGTTTTCAATAACATAATAAAACACCTCCCTGTCTTTTATATATATGACGCAGAGAGGTTTTCATTAGTTCCATTTATTGTGTTCTATTTCCGCATTCCTTTGGAGAATCTTTCTTCCACGCCAACCGGCTGCCGTCCTGCCTAATAAGTCTTTCACCCCTTTGCTGCTAAGGTCTAGGAGTTTTTCAGCTTCTATGTAGTCAGGCACCAGCGATTCGGAAGCCTCCAAAGCATTTAAGACAAGTTCCGATTTCCTATGATAAGGACATGCAAGATGGCAGATATCGCAGCCATACAGATGACCGTTCAGCATCGTTTTCTGACTGTCATCAAGCTCCTTCGCCTGTGTCAGATAGGAAATGCACCTGTTGGCATTGATCTGTCCGTCTCCTAGAATCGCTCCGTTGGGACATGACTTCCGGCATATGGTGCAGGTACCACACAACGTATCAAGATCAGCAAAGGCCTGTTCCATATCCCCTGCATCTTCTGTTAGCTCAAGATCCGTCAGCAGATAGCCGATAAAAAACGACAGTCCGAACCTCGGATGTATAAGATAGCTGTTTTTCCCTATCTGTCCAAGACCGGCCCTTCGGGCTATCGATCTGTCAGAAAAAGGGCTGATATCGCAATAGGCCTTCCATGAGGCGCCATGGGCATCTTCAATATAAGAACCGATTTCTTTAAGTAGCGGCATAACCATCTGGTGATAATCCAGCATGTTGGTGCCGTAAGCCATCTTGACAGCGACCGTTCCCTTTGGCTTGCTGCTTTGCACCATTCTGTATGGCACTGCCAGCACGATAAAGCTCTTGGCACCTGCCAGATGCCTTGCAGGCTCTGTTTTGTCGAGTGGATTTTCCATCTGTTCGAAATCGCAGGCGTATCCTTCAACCGCTCTGTGCCGATAGATGCCTTCCACAAAAGGAAAAGGCCCTGCATGACAGAAGCCTGTGTCGCAAACAGCAAGGCTTTCCGCATACTGCCTTATTTCATTTTTCACCTTTTCCCTATTCATACTATCGCCTTGCTTTCATAATATCGTCAATCGAAAAGCTTTTTCTTGATCCTGTCGAAATCCCTTGGATACGGCGCTTTGAAAGTCTGTCCATAGTAGACGGAAAGCGATCCTTTATCTGCCATGAAAGTAACCGCATACGCATGCAGCATTTGGCGTTTGATGCCGTATCTTTGCCTGAGCGCCTTGTTTATTTTCTCATCTCCATACTTGACATCGCCAATGATTGGATAGCCAATATGGGACAAATGGGCCCTGATCTGGTGCGTTTTCCCTGTCACCAATTCAACCTCACAGAAGGTATAGCCTTTCACTACAGCAAGTGGACGCACCCTTGTTTCAACAGGACTTCCCGTACCCTTGTCGGAAATCACCGCCTTGTTGCTTTTAGCGTCTTTTACCAGTACCCCCTTTAAGGTCGAGATTCTCTTTAAGTTCACCTGCAAGGATGCAGTGGTATATTTTGTTCACTTTGTGTTCGGCAACCATCTCATTCAGGTCCTGAAGGACTGTGACCGTCTTTCCGCTCATAACCAGGCCGGAAGTATTCATGTCCAGTCTGTTGCATATGCCTGCGCGGAATCCGCCCTTCTTGTCCCCCAGCTTCTCTGCCAGATAACCGTCAATGGCCTCGACGATACTTGTTTCCTTGCTGCCCGGCTGCGCCGGAACACCTGCAGGCTTGTTGACTAGCAGCAGCTTGCTGTCCTCATAGATGATGTCCAGGTTGATTGAAGCGGCTACATCAGACTGTTCCTGGAAATAGCCGAAATTATCAAGGGCTTCATCAGCGAAATACAGTGCCAGTCGGTCTCCCGCCTCCAATATTTCATTGCCAACCACCTTGCCGCCATTCAGCTTGATATTCTTCTTCCTGAACATTTTGTACAGAAGGCTCTTGGGCATTTTCGGCAGCATCTTCTGCAGATACTTGTCGGACCGCTGCCCTGCGTCTATTTTTGTAATTTTGATTTCAATCATACTACATCGCATTCCTGAGAATCAGCTCGGCTATAGCCAGCTGCTTCTCTTCATCCTTGGTTTGCAGGGTTGGTTTTATATCGCTTTTGAAATAGGCATACAATTGCTGCTCATCGTCAAACGCCTTGACACTGACTGAAATACCGTGTTGGCGCAGCAAGGCGTCTAGCGTCTTTTCACCCAGGGTATCTCTGGCAGCCTTGGACTTTCCGACCTTGGGCTTTTTCTTATCTGAGACAACCAGAACATGGTCCTGCGTAATCAGCACGTTTTCAAAAAAGCACGTGTTCTTCTTCCTTATCAGGATGATTTCCGACAACACAGTTACCCTGTCAGTCATCTTCTCCACTTCATTTGCGAAACTATTGTCTACGGAATGATACCTTCCATATGCGAAGGCCCTAGTCATGAACTGGGCAGTTGGCAGGATAGCAAGCATTGCTACGATTGTAAGGTAATTCGCGCTGGTACCCGCAGCCGCGTAGCCAATCAGGTAGAAACCCACGAAAGCAACAGCGCCGATAATGCTGTATCTGATATTTTTCTTCTTAACGCCGGTCACATAACCCGGCCAGCCTTTTTCTATATCCTTTTTCATGAACGCACCTTTCTACTTGCCTGTGTGGCCGAACCCGCCGCTGCCTCTGGTACTTTCCGACAGTTCAACATTTGTTTCCCATATAGCCTGCCTGACTTCGTTGATGACCATCTGGGCAATGCGCTCTCCACGCTTAATAAGAAAATCTTCAGGTCCGTGGTTGATCATAATGATCTTGATCTCACCTCTGTAATCGGCATCGATTGTCCCCGGCGAGTTCACAAGGCTGATGCCGTGTTTGAACGCAAGTCCGCTTCTGGGACGGATCTGCGCTTCATATGACGGTGGCAATGCAATCTTAATACCAGTTGGAATCAATTGTATTTCTCCCTTTTTAAGGAGCACGCTTTCCTCCACACAGGCATAAAGGTCCATACCTGCAGCCTGCTCGCTCATATACTTAGGCAGTGGCAGGTCTTTTCCTTCTTCTGTTTGTTCTACATGGACGACTATTTTTTGCATAATGATTCAATCCTTCCTATGTTTAATTGTGAAAGCCTGCCGACGAGTGACAAGCTCATTTTATCAAAGTCAATGATCCTTTTGGCAAACGCCATCAGGTTGACGGCTGTGACAGCGTCAAGCTGGTCAATAAGATCGTCTTGTGTGTCGATCTTTCCAAGCATCAGTGCCGTTTTTCCGTAGCTCGACATCCTGTTGTTCATATTTTCAAAACCGATTATCAAGTTGCTTTTTATCTGCTGCTTGACCTGAAAAAGTTCCTTTTCAGAAACCCCTTTTTCCAGGAAGTCCTCAAGTTCCTTGATTGAATTGACAAGGACTTCCTCCACCTGAGATGGATTCGCAGCAGCATAAACGTTGAATATGCCGGCTTCCAGAAACAGCTCGGTATAAGAATAGATGGAATAGGTCAGTCCTTTGTCTTCCCTGATGCCAAGGAAAAGCCTGGAATTGATACCGCCGCCTATGATCGTATTAAGTACATTAAGGAGTTGTCTTTCATCAGATGCGTATGAAATCGCCGGAAAGCTAAGGACCAGGTGAACCTGTTCAATATCCTTCTCCCTATACTTGAAAACCCTGTTGTAAACGATTTCCACGGATTCCCTCGGCATCGGTTTGGTCGTCGGAATCTTATTGAATAGCCTTTCGAGTGTATCGATCAGCATTACACGGTCAACGTTTCCTACAACTGCCACCAGCATATTCCCAGCGACATAATGGGCACCGATATAGCTTTTCAGCTTTTCCTGGCTGAACTCGAGTATCTGCTCTTTCGATCCAAGAATGGTATTGGAGAGCCTGCTCCCTTCGAAAATAAGGTCCTCGAGCTGGTCGTGTACAATGTCTTCCGGGGCATCTTCACTCATTGCGATTTCTTCGGCGACAACGCCTTTTTCTTTTTCTATTTCTTCCTGTTTGAACGTACTGTTTTGAAGCATGTCCGCCAGAATATCCACAGCAGCAACAAAATCCTCATCCAAGGTGTGTGCGTAATAGCATGTATATTCCTTGGCAGTGAAAGCATTGATCCTTCCGCCTACTTCTGCCATTTTATCTGCTATGTCACGGGCACTTCTTGTATCAGTTCCCTTGAAGAGCATATGTTCCAAAAAGTGGGAAACACCTGCATCATCAGGTCCTTCATCAATCGACCCGTTCTTAATCCAAATGCCGATTGAGACACTCCGGAAATTTTCTATCTGCTCATAGACAACGCGAATGCCGTTGCTTAGTTCTTCTGCATGAATCATGCATGTCCTCCATAGGTACCTACCCGTACAAAAGTAAGAAATCCTATAAGCCCGCAGGCCTATAGGATTCATTGGTCATAATAATTTCTAGTCTTCCAACAAAGCCCTGCGTGAAAGGTTGACACGACCTTGGTCGTCTATCTCAACAACTTTGACTTTGACTTCGTCTCCCATGCTGACAACATCTTCAACACGTGCCACACGTTCCTTGGCAAGCTTGGAAATATGAACCAAGCCGTCTTTTCCAGGAACAAGTTCTACGAAGGCGCCAAATTTGGTGATGCGAACGACTTTTCCAGTATAGATATCGCCTACCTGAACACCGTTTGCAATTGTTTCAACAATCTTGAGCGCTTTCTGTGACATTTCATCATCTTTGCCAAGAATGAAGACACGTCCATCATCTTCAATATCGATTTGTACACCTGTCTCATCAATGATCTTATTGATGACTTTACCCTTAGGACCAACCACTTCACCGATTTTCTCAGGATCGATTTGAGTCTGGATGATCTTTGGCGCATATGGTGAGAGGTTCTCTCTCGCTTCGCTGATGCATACGTTCATAGCATCATCAAGGATGTGCATGCGGGCTTTCTTCGTATTGTAGATTGCCTGCTCGACGACGGCATTGCTGATACCCTGGACTTTCATGTCCAGCTGGATAGCTGTGATACCGTCTTTTGTGCCGGCTACCTTGAAGTCCATATCACCGAAGAAATCTTCAAGACCCTGGATATCGGTCAGCAGAATGAAGTCATCATCTGTCTCACCGGTAACAAGTCCGCAGGATATGCCGGCAACCGGCTTCTTGAGAGGCACGCCTGCCGCCATCAGTGACAGCGAGCTTGCGCATATGCTTCCCTGTGATGTGGAACCGTTGGAGCTCACAACCTCGGAGACTGTCCTGATTGAGTATGGGAATTCTTCTTCAGAAGGCAGTACAGGGATGATCGCCTTTTCTGCCAACGCGCCGTGTCCGATTTCCCTTCTTCCAGGTCCTCTTGAAGGTCTTGTCTCACCTACCGAGTAGGATGGGAAATTGTAGTGGTGCATATAACGCTTGGAAGTAACCATGTCATCCAGTCCGTCGATTCTCTGCACTTCACTAAGCGCACCCAGCGTCGTCAGGGTAAGCACCTGTGTCTCACCGCGTGTGAACAGACCCGAACCGTGGGTTCTTGGAATGATATCGACTTCCGCAGAAAGCTTTCTTATTTCGTCAAGGGCACGGCCATCCGGACGTTTGTGGTCCTTCAGTATCATGCGGCGGACGGTTTTCTTCTGGTAGTTGTAGACTGCTTCTTCAAGAAGTTCCAGCCACGCCTCGTTGTCGGCCCATGCTTCTTCAAGTTCTTCCTTGACTTTGGAAATCCTTTCGAAACGTACTGCCTTTTCATCCGAGAACACTGCTTCTTCCATGCGCTTGTCTCCGATGATTTCTTTCATTGAAGCAAACACTTCTGCAGGAATGCTCACATCTTCGTATGACTGTTTTGGCTTTCCTTCTTTTTCAACAATTGTATTGATGAATTTGATCAGCTCAACATTCATCTCATGGCCTTTGAAAATACCCTGGATCATAACATCTTCAGGCACTTCATTGGCTTCAGCCTCGATCATGGTGATTTTCTCTTCAGTGGAAACCACTGTGACGTACATCTCAGAACGCTCACGCTGGGATACTGTCGGATTGAATACATATTCGCCGTCGACAAGTCCGACAATGGTAGCGCCTGTAGGTCCCATGAATGGGATATCCGAGATGGAAAGTGCGATGGACGTACCAATCATAGCCGTCACTTCCGGCTGGTTGTCCTGCTCGACACTGAGCACAGTGTTCACGATGCCGCAGTCATTCCTGTAGTCTTTTGGGAACAAAGGCCTGATCGGGCGGTCGATGACGCGCGAAGTAAGGATGGAGTTCTCTGAAGGTCTTCCCTCACGTTTGATGAAACCTCCTGGGATTTTACCGATCGCGTAGGTTTTCTCTTCGTAGTCAACACTGAGAGGAAAAAAGTCGATACCTGGACGTGGCTTCTCTGAAGCGGTTGCAGTTGAAAGCACAACTGTATCACCGTAGCTTACGAGTGCAGCACCATTGGCAAGACCGGCCATTTTGCCGATTTCCACTTTAAGTGTGCGGCCGAATAGGTCAGTTGAATAGATTCTAGACATAAATGTCTCCTTTCCTGTCCACCTTGGCGCCTTTAGCCTTTAGTCCAAAGGCTCAACACACGGGTTGAGCCCTTGGACTAGAGACAAAAGGAATCCTGCCAGGTGGCAATTAAAATAAATGTTTGATAACAAATGAAGTTACCTGTGATGGTAACTTCATTTGCTGACGGATTCGAAATCCGATGTTATCTTCTTAGTCCAAGTTCTGCGATCAGGCTACGATATGACTCGATATCCTTTTCACTGAGATACTTAAGCAGACCTCTTCTTTGACCAACCATTTTCAGAAGCCCTCTTCTTGAGTGGTGGTCTTTCTTGTGCATCTTCAGATGCTCAGTCAGGTGGTTGATTCTCCAAGTAAGGAGTGCAATCTGTACCTCCGGTGACCCTGTGTCCTGTTCATTTCTGCCGAATTTGGCAATAATGTCGATTTTTGTTTGCTTATCCATGTTATTCCTCCTGTGTAAATATAGTAAGACCGCCTGATGCCAAGTTCTGGCTGGAGTGTCCAAGAGCTGAGCATCGGCTAAACTTCCACTAGATATAGTATCATAATTGGCTGTCGGTAGCAAGGGAAAAATAGGAATATAGGTTCTCCATATCCAGTTCTATCATGCGTTTGAGTTCATCCATGGATTCAAACTTCTTCTCTTTCCTCAAGAATTTCAAAAACTGGATTTCAATCAGCTCATCGTAGATCATTCTGTCAAAATCAAGAATATAGGATTCAACAATCTTCTCCCTACTTCCAACCGTAGGTTTGTACCCGACATTGGTGATTGAACGGTAGCTGATGCCATCAACGATTGTGTTGGAGGCATAGACCCCATTCGGCGGCAGAATCTTGCCCTGCGGTGTCGGGACGTTGGCAGTCGGAAAGCCGATTGTACGCCCAAGCGCCTGCCCGTGTTCAACCGTACCGTCGATGAAGAAGGGCCGACCGGCCAAAGCCATCGCCTTCTGCATGTTGCCTTCCCGAACTTCCTCGCGAAGCCAGGTGCTGCTCACTTCCCTGTCATCCATCTCGAGTTTCTTGATGGCAATGACATCAAAGCCATGTTGCTCTCCGAGTTCCTGCAGCAATTCAACATCTCCTGCGCGTCTGGTACCAAACCTGTAGTCCGTTCCAACGACAACCACTTTCGCATTCAGCTGACTGCAGATGATGTCTTCAACAAAATCATGGGCATCCATAGCCGCCGTTTCCATGTTGAAGGGAAACTCGATATAGTAATCAATGCCCAGTTCCTCTACGACCTTTATCTTTTCAAGGGGCATATAAATCAGGTCAACCGGCAGCTTTTTCCCCAATACGTAAGATGGATGGGGTTCGAAAGTGAAAAAAGCGGTAGAAAGCCCCGTTTCCTTTTCGATACCAAGCGCCTTTTCTATCAGCAGCATATGCCCTTTATGAATGCCGTCGAAATTTCCAAGTACGACAACACTCTCAGGTATTTCAAATTTCTTGGTTCTTATGACTTTTTTAATCATATCGATACCTCTATATGAACAGTTTTACCGGTTTGAATCGGCTCTCTTCTGATTTGAAAACATACAAGCCGATATATCGTTCCTCGCCGTCATAAATATTGTATCTGACATTATCATCGAATGGCAACTTTTCTTCGACAGCCTCCGGCGGAAGCTTGTTACCATTTATAAGCGCCTTCCCGAACGCATCGATCACATGCAGTTTCAGAAAATCAGGGAACATGCTGTCGATAGGACGGATAGCCGCAGCCAGTCCCCCTGATTCTGACAGCGCCCGGACCTCGTCAAGTGTAAGGCTGTCATCCACTGAAAAAGGGCCTGATTGAGTTCGCTCCAGCTCTGTCATGTGTGCACCGCATCCCAATGCATTCCCAATATCATGGCACAGGGTCCTTATATAAGTGCCCTTCGAGCAGACAACCCTCATGCTTGCAATGTTCCCGTCAAGTGCCAGCTGGTCAATCACGTGGACCATGACAGGTCTCGCCTTGCGTTCCACTGTTTTCCCCTGCCTTGCCAGTTCATACAGCCTTTTCCCATTGACCTTGACAGCTGAGAACATTGGCGGCACCTGCATCAATTCCCCTGTAAAGCCTGCTGCAGCCGACACCAGGTCATCGAGTCCAATACCCGATGCATCTTTTGTCTGAACGACTTCACCGGTATGGTCCTGGGTATCCGTTTCGATTCCCAGACAAAATTTGGCCAGATAGGTTTTCTCTTTATCAACAAGGTATTCCGCTAGTTTCGTTGCCTTGCCCAGACAGACCGGCAGGACACCTGTCGCCTCAGGATCCAGGGTACCGGTATGTCCGATGCGCTTCATCTTCAGAATTCCTCTCAGGACTGCAACGACATCGTGGCTGGTATATCCTTTTTCCTTATATATGTTGATGATTCCATTATACAAATTGCTTCCCCATCTCTTCAAGAATGGATGTCTTGACGGTGTCAAGGTCGCCTTCTACGGTGCAGCCTGCGGCCTTGATATGCCCTCCGCCGCCAAAAGCCATGGCTACCCTGCAGACATCGATTGAACCTTTTGACCGCATGCTCGCCTTGAAGACGCCTTTCTCCGTTTCATAAAGAAAAAGGCTTGCATCGCACTCTTTTATCTCGTTCATTTTCTGAACAATTCCCTCGCCATTGCCTTTGGTGATGCCGAGTTCGTCGCTGTCTTCGGCAGTAATGACCGTAATTGCCACTCTGCCGTCAATCGCGTTTTCAAGGCTGTTGAAAGCCCTGCCAAATGCTTGTGCGTCTTTGAAACTCTTCGAGAAATACATGTTGTCGATCATCCAGGAGAATGGGATGCCATGTCCCATCAGCCGGCCTGCGATGGCCATCGTTTTTGCCGATGTATTGTCATGCTTGAAGCACCCCGTATCGTAGATGATACCTGTATAAAGCGCCTCGGCAACCTCTTTGTCAATCAGGTGGCTATGGCCGTCATCAATCATTTCATAGATGATTTCGCTTGTCGAACTGGCATCCGCTGCTACATGCGAATAGTCGCCATAGCAGCTGTTGCTCGTGTGATGGTCGATGTTGACTGTAACAGCTGCAGTTTCGAAGCTTTCATTCATATGCCCCAGACGCTTCTCATCGCCGCTGTCGACGATGATCAGCAGTTCCGGCTTTGCAGGCACATCTTCCAACACGTATTTGTCAACAGGAAGATAACGCATGTTGTCCGGGATGTCCCTCAGGGTCACTTTGACCGGGACGCCAGCCTTTTCAAGCACCATGGCAAGACCAAGAGCAGCACCGATGCAGTCGCCGTCCGGATAGACATGGCCTGTAATCCATATATCATGTTTACCTTCGCACAAAGCAAGGATATCAGACAGTTTCATCTTCATCCGCTTCTTCAATTCGATGCTTGGCAACCTCCTCATCGTGGGCTGCCACATCGTTGATCAACGTTGACAGGTGAACGCCATACTCTATGGAATGGTCCAGAACAAAATGGAGTTCCGGCGTGTTTCTCAAGTTGCACGTTCTGGCAATCTCTTTTCTTATGAAGCCGGAGGAATGTTTAATTCCCTCCAGCGTATCGTTTTGTTTTTCTTCATCGCCGATGACACTGATATACACCTTGCAGAACTTCAAATCCGGTGTTGTGTCTACTTTGACGACAGAAGTCATTGAATCAACCCTTGGATCTTTGAGGCCGGAGCGAATGATATTGCTCAGCTCATGTTTAATCTCTTCGTTGATCCGAATGATTCTATGGCTGTTTTTTTTCATTGTCAATCACCTCTATTATCTTGGTATCTCTTCCATGATGAAGGCTTCTACTATATCGCCTTCCTTGATGTCGTTGTATTTTTCCAGCATGATACCGCACTCGTAGCCTGCTCTTACTTCCTTGACGTCATCCTTGAAACGCTTCAGGGAAGCCAGGTCGCCTTCGAACAGGACGATGCCGTCTCTGACCAGTCGTACCTGTGAGCCTCTCTGGATATAGCCGTCCAGAACATAGGCACCACCGATGCTTCCTACGCCGGATACCTTGTAGATTTGACGTATTTCAACATGTCCGATTACTTTCTCCTTGTAGATCGGATCCAGCATGCCTTTCATTGCAGCTTCGATATCTTCAATCGCATTGTAGATGACTCTGTAGAGACGGATGTCGATTTCCTCATCTTCCGCCTTTTGTTTCGCGGAGTTCTCCGGCCTTACGTTAAAGCCGATGATGATTGCGTTGGAAGCCGAAGCCAGCATGACATCGGACTCGTTGATGGCACCGACGGCCCCGTGAATGATCTTGATGACGACCTCTTCATTGGACAGCTTGACAAGGCTTTGCTTGACCGCTTCCACAGACCCCTGTACATCGGCCTTGACAACCAGGTTGAGCTCTTTCATCTCACCGGCCTGGATCTGATGGAACAGATCATCCAGCGTGACTTTATGCTGTGTTACCTGAAGGAGTTTTTCCCTGTCAGTCGCCTTCACTTTTTCTGCGATATGACGCGCTTCTCTTTCATTTTTAGCTTCATAGATCGCATCACCTGCCACCGGCACTTCCGAGAGCCCCAGAATCTCTACCGGTGTGGATGGACCGGCGCTTTTGACCCTATGGCCCTTGTCATCAATCATGGCACGGATTTTACCGAATGCCGTTCCGCACACAACCGGCGTGCCGACAGTAAGCGTTCCCTGCTGGACAAGTACGGTTGCTACAGGCCCTCTTCCTTTGTCAAGCTGTGCTTCGATGATCACACCTTTTGCGCTATTGTAAGGACTTGCCTTGTATTCTTCCATCTCAGCTACGAGAAGAATCATATCCAGCAGCTGGTCAAGATTTGTTTTCTCTATTGCAGACACGTTAACGCAAATAGTCTCTCCGCCCCATGCTTCTGCTAGCAAGCCGTGCTCTGCAAGCTCCTGGAGCACCCTGTCAGGATTTGCGCCCGGTTTGTCGATTTTGTTGACGGCAACAATGATTTGCACGCCTGCTGCCTTAGCATGGTTGATCGCCTCGACAGTCTGTGGCATAACGCCGTCGTCAGCTGCAACGACAAGGATTGCGATATCTGTTGCCATCGCACCTCTGAGCCTCATTGCTGTGAAGGCTTCGTGTCCAGGCGTATCCAGGAAAGTAATCTTGTTTCCATTCCAGTCGATGACGGATGCACCGATATGCTGTGTGATGCCGCCGTGCTCGCCGGCTGTTACATGGGATTGTCTGATTGCATCAAGGAGGGAAGTCTTACCATGGTCAACGTGGCCCATGACAACAACGACCGGCGAACGCGGTTCAAGCTCGCCTTCTTCCACTTCCGGCTCTTCGAAATATTCCTCAAGAAGGTCTTTCTCCTTCTCTTTCTCGACAAGTATGCCGAATTCTTCTGCCACTTCTGTTGCAAGCGCGTAATTGATTTCCTGATTGGCTGAAGCCATGATACCTCTCAGCATAAGCTTCTTGACAATCTCGGAAACCTGCACTTCCAGCTTGTCTGCCAGCACACTGACAAGCACGGAATCTCCTACTTGAATGATGCCTTCTTCTGCAGCCGTAAGTACTTTTTCCTTCACTTCGTAACGTTTTTTACCACGTTTTTCATACTTCTTGCCGTCAGCCCCAACTTCAATCTTGCTCTTTTTCTCTGGTTTCTGTTCCTGCGCTGGTTTTGGCTTGGCCTGAACCGCCTCTTTTTTCTTAACGACCTGACTCTTTATTTTTTCCGTTTTCGCTGGTTCTGCGACTTCTGTCGGATCTGCTTCCATGGCGTCGATTGTAAGATCGTAGTATTCCAGTATCGTCTCCGTCTCTTCGTCGCTCAATGTACTCATATGATTTTTGACTTCAATTTCGAACTCTTCCAGCGTTTTAATCAAATCCTTGTTGCTGATGCCAACATGCTTGGCAATGTCGTAAACTCTGTATTTTGACATTGTTGCACCTCCGTCTTTCGTACTATTTCATTAGTTTCTCCAAGATGGATTTTGCAAAACTATCGTCACATATTCCGATTGAGGCCCTGTATTCTTTTCCAATACAGCTCCCCAGGGCAATCTTGTCCTTGTACTCGACATAGGGTATGTTCCTGTAGTCGGTCATGTTTCTGAACTTCTTCTTGGTATTCTCGGAGGCATCCCCCGCGACGATAACAAGTTTGACAGTTCCTTGCTTCAATCCCGTTTCTACTGGAAATTCACCGGAAACCAGTTTTCCGGCTTTCATACATAGGCCGATCATAGCTAATGCTTTATCCAATTTCTTCCAGCTCCTTACGCAGCAGCTGCGCCACTTCTTCAGGAACAGACATTTTGAAAGATCTTTCCAATCCCTTGTTCCTGATGGCTTTATCAAGGCATTCCATATTTTTGCATATGTAGGCGCCCCGTCCGTTTTTCTTGCCTGTCGGATCGATGGAGAAGTTTCCATCCTGATCCTTCACGACACGGATCAATTCCTTTTTTTCCTTCATTTCCTGACAACCCAGACATTTTCTGAACGGCGTTTTCTTTGCCATCATCTATTCCTCTGATTCCGCGCTTTCATCGGCATCTTCAAAAAGAACTTCAGTTTCGACCGCGGGTTTCGGAGCTAGGAAATCCGTTTCCTTGGCCTGTGTTTCGCTCTTGATATCGATTCTATAGCCTGTCAGTTTGGCTGCAAGACGCGCATTCTGTCCTTCCTTACCGATTGCCAGCGACAGCTGATAATCCGGAACGACAACCCGTGCACTCTTTTCATCCTCATCCACGACAACCTTAACAACCTTGGATGGGCTGAGGGCCGCCGATATGAACGATGCCGAATCTTCGTTCCAAGGTATGATATCGATTTTTTCACCTTTCAGCTCATGGACGATGATGCTTACCCTGGAACCGTTGTGACCGACGCAGGCACCTACAGGATCCACATCTTCATTGTTCGAGAATACAGCCATCTTTGTTCTGGATCCGGCTTCACGTGATATGGACTTGATTTCTACAGTCCCGTCGTGTACTTCCGGCACTTCCTGTTCAAAAAGGCGCTTGATCAACTCAGGATGGGTTCTGGAAACGTAGATTTTTGGCCCTTTAGTAGAATCTTTAACTTCAACCACATAAACCTTAACACGTTCATTGGTAGCGTATGTTTCGCCAGGAACCTGCTCCTTCTCAGTCATCATCGCATCCACTTTTCCAAGGTTTACAACGACGTTGTTCTTGACATAACGCTGCACGATGCCTGTCACAACTTCCTTTTCCTTGGAGATGTACTGGCCGAAAAGCACTTCTCTTTCAGCTTCCCTTATTTTCTGCACGACAACCTGCTTGGCTTTCTGGGCTGCTATTCTGCCGAAATTCTTTGGCTTGATCGGAATCTGGCAAATATCTCCCACTTTGTAAGTCGGGTCAATTTCCAGCGCTTTTTCCAACGTGATTTCAAGTTCGTCATCTTCTACTTCCACAACAATTTCTTTTTCAGCGTAAACGCTCATATCGCCGTTTTCCCTGTCGATATCGACTTTGACATTCATGGAAGCGCCGTAATTGTTTTTACATGCGGTAATCAGCGAATTTTCTATAGCTTCGAGCAACACGTCTTTATCGATGCCCTTTTCCTTTTCGATCTGGTCCAATGCCTGAATAAATTCAGCATTCATTTCTCTTATCCTCCTAATCCAATTTAGAATTCGAACGCCAGGCGGATTAATGCGATGGCGGAACGTTCAATTGTTACCAACTCACTGTCGACACGAATTTCGACGGTATCATCTGTGAATCCTTCAAGTATTCCTTCGTAAAGCTTGGAACCGTTAAGCGGCTTGTATAGCTTGACTTCCACTTTCCTGCCTATACTGCGCTTGAAGTCTTTCTCCTTTTTAAGCGGCCTGTCAAGACCAGGAGAGCTGACCTCCAGTATATAACCGTCCTTGATTGGATTGTTTTCTTCCATCTTTGCGTCAAGGGCACGGCTCACCGTCTCGCAGTCATTGATGAAAATGCCGCCTTCCTTGTCTACGTATACACGCAAATACCATTGTCCCATTTCCTTGAGATATTCCACATCGACAAGTTCAAAGCCATGTTCGTCAACGATGGGCTGCACCAGTCCTTCTACATAGGTTTCGATGTCCAGTTTTTTAGACACTGTTTCACATCCTTTCGACAGTCGGTCTTTTACGAAAGCAAATAATAAGAGTGGACCGAAAGTCCACTCTAGTTTAAGATGCTATGTAATTCTTGATAAGTATAACACGTATGTCTATAGATGGCAAGATTAATCCCATTCGAATTTCTTGTCTCTTGACATCAGCTCCATGACAGCCTCGCCTGGTGCTTTGCCATCGAAAAGTATATGGTTCACCTGCTCGATGATGGGCATTTCGACATTATACTTTTGCGCAAGCGCCAACGCTGCATGCGCTGCATAATAGCCTTCAACAACCATACCCACTTCCTTGATGGCTTCTTCTGCAGGTTTACCCTGTCCAATCAGTATGCCGGCTCTTCTGTTTCGGCTGTGCATGCTCGTACAGGTGACGATAAGGTCGCCGATCCCCGTCAGACCGTTGAAGGTCGCCATGTCGGCTCCCATAGCCACGCCCAGCCTGCTGATTTCTGCCATGCCCCGCGTCATTAACGCCGCTTTCGTATTGTCACCGTGGCCCAATCCGTCGGAAATACCTGCTGCCAGCGCTATGACGTTTTTCAGTGCGCCGCCAATTTCGATTCCCATCACATCCTGGCTGCCATAGACGCGAAAACGTTCGTTCATGAACGCATTTTGAACTGTTTTGACCACTTCCTTGTGATGGGAGGCCACAACAACCGTGGTAGGCACGCCTTTGGCTACTTCTTCAGCATGGCTCGGCCCCGAAAGTACAACCACATCATTCTTCGGGTATTCCTGTTCAAGTATGTCCACCAGCGTATTCAAAGTCCCGTCTTCTAGACCCTTGGCTACATTCACAAGAATCTGGTTCTCCGTGATGAAATCCTTCATCATTTTAGCCGTCGATCGGACGAACTTGGAAGGGACTGCGAAAACGATGATATCCTTGTCTCTAATGCACAGTTCCTGATTCCATGTGATGACGATGTCCTGATCGATTGGTACACCCGGAAGGTTTCTGACATGTTCCCGTTTTTCGAGAAGCATATCCACTTCCTCTTTCATGATCGACCACAAAGAAACGTCATGTCCATTTTTCTTAAGTACCAGTGCCAGAGCCGTACCCCAGCTTCCTGCGCCCAATATGCCTATCTTCATGTCCTGCCTCCTAGCTAGTCTTCGATTTCTTCAGTTTCAGCTTGTTCTCTTCGCCTTTAAGCAGTCTGCCAATGTTGGCCCTGTGCTTGACTATGGCCATTACCGCCATAAGAACACCGATAGCAAGAAACTCCTTGTTTCCAGGATAGAACACCATAAACCCGACAGGCATGGTGATGACCATAAGGATCGATCCTGCCGAAACGTATTTGGTAATCAGGATGACCACCGCGAGTACGATTGTTGCGATGGCACCTATTCTCCAGTCAATGCTCCACAAAATGCCTATGCTTGAAGCGATTCCCTTGCCGCCTCTGAATTTCATGAATACAAGCCAGTTGTGCCCAAGGACAACACCAAGGCCCGCATAAAGGCCTGCTGTCTGACTGTCGAACACTTGCCACATGACCACGACAGCCAGTACCGCTTTGGCTACGTCTCCAAGAAAAGTCAGCAATCCGAACTTCCATCCCAGGACCCTGATTGCATTGGTCGTTCCTGCGTTGCCGCTGCCGTGTTGCCGGATATCGATATGCTTCCGCTTTCCAATAATGTAAGACGTCTGGAAGCATCCGAGCAGATAGCCTGCAAGCAAGCTGATGACTCTGAATAATATCATTTTTCTGTCCCCTTTTATTTGTCGTTGCTCTTTTCCCTGGAAAGCATCTTGAGCGATGTACCCTTGAATCCGAAAGCTTCCCTAAGCTGGTTCTCGATATACCTCGTGTAGGAAAAGTGCATCAGTTCCTTGTCGTTGATGAACATGACGAATGTCGGCGGTTTGACAGCCACTTGTGTCATGTAGAAAATCTTGAGCCTCTTGCCTTTGTCCGACGGCGGCTGGTTCATGGCCATCGCATCGTATAGGATATCATTGAGAACGCCGGTTGCGACACGCAGGTTCTGGTTCTGTATGACCATGTCGATAGTCTCAAACAGCTTGTTGAGCCTTTGTCCGGTTTTTGCAGATATGAAAACAATCGGCGCATAGGACATGAAGCTCAGAATCTTCTGTATGTCGTCTAGGAAACGGTACATCGTCTTGTCGTCTTTTTCGATTGCATCCCATTTGTTGACTGCAACGATGATGCCTTTCCCACGCTCATGGGCGATGCCGGCTATCTTGGCTTCCTGCTCGGTAATGCCCTCTTCAGCGTCGATCAGCAGGACGGCGATATCGGATTTCTCTATCGCAGCCACCGTCCGAATGATACTGTAGCGCTCGATTTCTTCTTTTATCTTTTTCTTCTTTCTCAGGCCGGCCGTATCGACAAATTCGTAAACCTTGCCGTCGTAAACAACTTCCGAGTTGACCGCATCGCGTGTCGTTCCCGCAATATGGCTGACAATGTGCCTCTCTTCCCCCAGGATTTTGTTGATAAGGGAGGATTTGCCGACATTCGGTTTGCCGATGATAGCCACCTTGGGATTTTCGTCTTCTTCCTCTTCTTCGGTGGGCTCATAGAAATGGGCGACAACCTCATCCAGCAAATCGCCGAAACCAAGCTTGTTGGCCGATGACACTGCATTGGGGTCTCCCAGTCCAAGGTTGTAGAATTCATAAACGTCCATCTCCAGCTTGTCCATGTTGTCCACTTTGTTGACACACAGGACTACCGGCTTCCTGGAACGCCTTAGCATATCCGCCACCTTAAAGTCTGAATCGACAAGTCCCGACTGGATGTCTACGACAAAAAGAATGACATCTGCCGTATCGATGGCGATTTCCGCCTGCATTCTCATTTGAGACAGGATGATATCAGACGAATCGGGTTCGATACCGCCTGTATCTATGATAGTGAAATTGTAGTTGAGCCATTCTACGTCGGCATATATCCGATCCCGTGTAACTCCGGGCGTGTCCTGAACGATGGAAATCTTTTGACCTGCCATCATGTTGAACAGTGTTGATTTCCCTACGTTCGGCCTTCCGACGATGGCAACGATTGGTTTGCCCATGTCATTCTCCTTCGTGTTTCTTTAATCTATTATAGCAATTATCTCATAAATGACTAGCTGAAATTGAAAATTCTGTCAACGAAATCAGCGCCGTACTGGTCTACGGGCACGACTGTCACACCGAGAGCCGATTCCATATCTTCCAGTGTAATATCGTCAAGCAGCACGGTTTCCCCGCTTTTCAGCAAGCTATCCGGTACAAAGACGCAGTCTCCGAGATCCTTGTTTTCGAGTTGCCTTATAATGTCTTTTCCTGTCAGCAGCCCCGATACCGTGATCATAGGGCCGAAGAAGCTGTTTTCCACACCTTCAACCGCTGCCTCAACGCCAGGGAATTTATCGTTCATTATATGAACAACTTGCTTCAGTGCCTGTTCCATCAGCTTTCCCGTAACCAGCGTGCATTTCCTGTGTTTTCCGTGGCCACCGGTATTCGCGTATGCGTCTTCAACCGTGTTGATGAACAGCCTTGTGCTTCCAACACCGTTTTCAAGCTGCAGATAACCGTCGTATCTTTCTTCTTCAGGAACCGCCCTTTCTGCAAGGAAATAGAATTCGTCTCCTGCATGGATGAAATGGCTGTCCCCGTCCTTCATTGCGGCCTTCTGAAACGATTCGATGGTTTCAAGCACGGTCTCCGCATCCGCTTTTGTGAAAGGTTCCAAAGGATAGAGGCCATCCCTGTGTTTCGACAACCCGACAGGCACAACGGAAACGCTCTGCAGATGCGGCCTGTAGGCCATCATCTTCTGTATGCTGTCAGCCAGTTCCCTGCCGTCGTTCAAACCTTTGCACAGCACAATCTGGCCGTTCATCGTTATGCCTGCATCATTCAGACGGTCCATATAGCCTGCGAGACGGTCGGCGAACCGGTTATTGAGCATTTCCTTCCTGAGTGCCATGTTCATCGTATGGATAGACAGATTGATTGGCGATAGATGGTACTTGATAATCCTGTCAACGTCCCTGTCGCTCATATTGGTCAGCGTTATATAATTGCCCTGAAGGAATGACAGCCTTGCATCATCATCCTTGAAATACAGGGTTTCCCTCATGCCTTCAGGCAGCTGGTCGATGAAGCAAAAGACGCATTTGTTTCTGCAGGATTTATAGTCATCCATGAGATTCGTGTCGAACTCAAGACCCAGGTCCTCTTCCTCGTCCTTTTCGATCTCCAGCTCCCAAATCTCGGCGGTGTCCTTCTTTTCGATCTCTAGGACAAGCTCCTCTTCCTGAACCATCAAATGGTAATCAAGGGCATCCTGGACTGTTTTCCCGTTAATCGCCAGCAGCATGTCGCCCGGTTCTATACCAAGCTCCTCTGCTATGCTGTCCCCTTCTACCGCCAGAATCGGATGTTTTTTCAATTCATTCTTGTCCATCTATAGTCACTTCCTTCAGTGAAAGCATGGCAGCCAGACTGCCCCTTGTGGCACCTTGCGCCCTGTGCGAATGGAACAGGTCGTTGTTGCATCTCGTGCAAAGACCGGATATCTCTATGTTATCCTCGGGGACGCCAGCCTCGATCAGCGGCATCTCATTCGCCGCCTGGAGGTTCAGCATGCGTCCCAGCGCCAGGGGGTCAGACCTTTTGGCACGCTGACCGGAGCCGGGTGCCAAAAGGTCTGACCCCCTGGCACTCATAGCACTCTCGAACGCCTTGATGATTTCTTCAGATACTTCATAACAGCAGGGACCGATGGACGGTCCTATGCCTACAAGCACATCTTCAGGGCGGGTGCCGTACAAGCTGTTCATTTCCTCAAGGGTCTTCAGCCCCATTTTCTTCAGTGTCCCTTTCCATCCCGCATGAGATAACGCAATGGCCTTATGTACCGGGTCGAGGAAAAACAGGGGCACACAGTCTGCATAGAATGTCACCAGGGTGACACCCGGTACATTCGTCGTCAGGCCATCAACGCCTCGGATATCCGATTCCCGAATGAATCCTTTGCCCACATCCTCTTTCCCGACAAAAACGACCCTATCTTCATGGACCTGGTCCGAGAAAACAAGAGAGTTTTCATCCACGCCGACCGTCCTGCAGAATCTTGCAAAATTCTCCTTCACGGCCACCGGATCGTCCCCTCTTGTGAAACTCAGGTTCATGCTGCTGAATGGTCCCTGGCTGACACCACCGCGTCTCGTTGAAACGCCATGGTGTACCAACCCGCTGTTTTCAAATGATGTAAATCTGACAATCTTTTTCTCCTGGTCCAACATGCTAGACACCGAACCTTTCCGTAGGACTGAAGGCATTTTTGTAATGAACGATTCTGTCACCCGTTATGCCTACGATATCGAACCGCAGACTCCGTCCGTACAAGCCCTTTTCCTTTATATAGTACATGGCCGTTCTGGAAAGCCGCTGGCGCTTCCTGTAATCCACTGCCTCGAAAGGCTGTCCATGGCCGTCGCTTTTTCTGTATTTGACCTCGACGAAAACCGTCGCATCACCGTCACGGGCAATGATATCGATTTCACCGGTTCTTTTCCTGTAATTCATTTCAATCACTTTATATCCAAGGCACGTCAGATAGTCGGCTGCATAGCGTTCCTTCTCGTGCCCTGTCTCAAGACGGTCCATACCCGTACCCGCCTACAGAAAGTTGCCGATGAAGCTGATGCGGTGGATCGGTGTCGGTCCAAGGCTTTTTATACCTTCTATGTGCTCCTTCGAACCGTATCCCTTGTTTGATGCAAATCCATAGCCTGGATAGAGTTCATCGTAGTCCTTCATCATTCTGTCCCGTGTCACTTTGGCAATGATACTTGCAGCCGCAATCGATTGGCTCTTCTCATCGCCTTTTATGATGGAAACCTGCTTGGCGTCGACACCAGGGATATTGACCGCATCGACAAGCAGCACATCCGCTTTGACATCAAGTTCGGAAATGGCCGTCTTCATGCTCTCTATAGTCGCCTGGAGTATGTTGATTCTGTCGATGGTGCCCGGAGAGACGATGCCGATTCCAACCGATACAGCCTTCTCCATAATTTCATCATACAGGCGCTCCCTTAACTTTTCCGAACATTTTTTAGAATCATTAACATAGGGAATCTTCAAGCCTTTGGGCATCACCACAGCCGCTGAGACAACCGGTCCCGCCAAAGGTCCTCTTCCCACCTCGTCGATACCAGCAATATAGACAGCATCCGAATGTCTGTCTTCATACACAAGCATGCCATCGAGCCGTTCGAGCTCCTTTTCATGGTCTTTGATCTTTTTCCCTGCCTGAGCGACAATCTTTTCGACGCCGCTTCTTCCGTCATCCTGGCAGGCAGCGATGAAACCATCCAGCATATCGACAGAGCATGCATCAAATTCCGCTTTAATATCCTTGATCGTTTTCATTATTCAAGGGTCACCCTTCCAAGCTTGCCATTTTTGAACTCTTCCATCAGCATGGTTGACATCCGCATCGTGTCCGGTTCATTGCCGGTTTTGA
Organism: Vallitaleaceae bacterium; assembly: GCA_963677915.2. Lineage (GTDB taxonomy): Bacteria > Bacillota > Clostridia > Lachnospirales > Vallitaleaceae. Next base: position 41,328 of record CAXXGE010000035.1, read on the forward strand.
CCATGTTCCTCTGTCTGGCGATTGCCGTCAGGAGCTCATGACCTTCCATCTGATCCATGCCTTCCACCGGATATTTTGCCGCCAGAAGTTCAGGATAGCTTTCCTTCATAAAATCGAGCACATGGATCGCCAGCGCTTCGACATCCAGAATCTCTTCTTTGATGGATCCTATCATCGCCAGTCGGATGCCCACACTTTTGTCTTCAAACTTGGGCCAGAGTATTCCCGGGGTATCCAGCAATTCGATATTGTTCTTCAGCTTGATCCACTGTTTCCCTTTGGTAACACCAGGTTTGTTTCCTGTCTTGGCACTGGCCTTTCCGACCAGTTGATTGATGAATGTGCTTTTACCGACGTTCGGTATACCAACAACCATGCAACGCAGCGGACGGTTGATCAGTCCCCGCTTTCTGTTTCGCTCGATCTTCTCCTTCAGTACATCCTTGACCAGAGCAGGCACTTGCTTGACACTGTTGCCCGTCCGGCTGTTGATACCAAGGACAGCCCATCCGTCCTTCTCGAAATAGCTTTGGTAGAATTCAGTCCGTTTCGGATCTGCCAGGTCTATTTTGTTAAGGAGCATGATTTTAGGTTTTCCACCGGCAATTTCCCCCATATCGGGATTCATGCTGCTGACAGGCACCCTGGCATCCACCAGTTCAACCACTACATCCACCAATTTGATATTTTCCTTCATCATCCGTTTGGCCTTCGTCATGTGGCCCGGATACCATTGAATATTCAAGACAATCAACCTCCTGTCGTTAATTCAACTTTTTCTTCTCTATATTCGCAAAAAGGAAACGCAAATATATCCGCGCTCCCTCCTGATAGTCTTCTATTTAAATGTACCGATTGAGCTTAAAGGCCATATGCGCCATAAAGCCCTGCCGATGATATCGCTTTTCTTTATCGTACCGACATCGGTGTATCTGCTGTCTGAACTGTTGTTCCTGTTGTCTCCCATGACGAAGTATTCACCATCAGGGACCGTAAGCGGCAGGTTGTCTCCGTAATCTTCAATGAGGTCGAATCCCATATCTGCGTCCACCTGTTCGCCGTTGACGAAAACTTTTCCCTCTTCAATGTTCACAGTATCACCTGGCAGGCCGATGACTCTTTTTATGTAATTCAGCGAAGGGTTCTTCTTGTATGGAAATACAACAATGTCAAAACGTTCAGGATTGCTAAAATGATACGTCAGCTTGTCGATGACCACCCTGTCTCCGTCTTTTAATGTCGGCATCATGGATTCGCCAATGACATTTGTCATCTGCCCGATGAAAGTGATAATAATCCATACTGCCAGCAGCGCAATTGCTATATCTCTAACCCATGTGAAGATTTCCCATTTCAAAGTGCCTCTTTCCATTCCGACCCTCCTTCTAGCAAGAAAATAAAGGGACTTGCGTAACCGCAGTCCCTTCGTGTCGATCGTCGACGATGATTATCTGATAAGCTCTTTGACTTTCGCCTTCTTGCCGACTCTCTCTCTGAGATAGTGCAATCTTGCTCTGCGGACCTTACCACGTCTAATCACTTCAATCTTCTCGATGTTCGGTGAATGCAACGGCCAGATTTTCTCAACGCCTACGCCGTAGGAAATTCTTCTGACTGTGAATGTTTCACGAGCGCCGCCATTTTGTCTCTTGATGACAGTCCCTTCAAACATCTGTAACCTTTCGCGATTGCCCTCTTTTACTTTAGCATAGACACGTACAGTGTCACCTACATTAAAAGATGCAACTTCGCTTTTAAGTTGAGCTTGTTCGATTTCTCTAATAATATCGTTCATGAGTAACCTCCTTCCGTTCAGACATTCATAAATATTCTTCCATACCAGAGGAATGCCGTACTCACAATACAGAACTATAACATATTGCGTAAATAATTGCAATGTTTTTTTAGGAAACGCAAATCCTCTTCCGTCAGGTTGGCTTTATCCAGTAAATCAGGCCTTTTCTGCCAGGTTCTAAGGAGGGATTGCTCCCTTCTCCACCTGTCAATATTCTGGTGGTTTCCTGACAGCAGCACCTCCGGCACGTCCATGCCTTCGTAGGACGACGGCCTTGTATATTGAGGGTATTCAAGGAGACCGTCATCAAAGGTTTCCGTCTCGGCGGACATCTTGTTGCTGAGCACGCCCGGCACCAGTCTGGATATCGCATCGATCATGACCATGACCGCCAGTTCGCCGCCCGTCAGCACATAATCGCCGATTGACACTTCATCCGTGATGATAGTGTCTATGATCCTCTCGTCGACGCCTTCATAGTGGCCGCAAAGAAAGACCAGTTCCTCCTCCTGTGCCAGTTCCTTCACCATTTCCTGGTTGAAGGGCTTTCCCTGAGGTGTCAGGTAAATGACACGAGGTTTCTTTTCCCTGTCCGCAAAGTGATGTCTGTAGGCATCCAGTATCGGCTGCACCTGAAGCACCATGCCGGCACCGCCGCCGAAGGGATAGTCATCCACCTTCATATGCTTGCTGGCACTGAAATCCCTGAAGTTGATCGTATGGAGTTCAATGCTCTCCTGGTTCATCGCCTTCCCGATAATGCTATGGCTCAAGCCGGTTTCTATCATTTCAGGAAAAAGCGTCATGACATGGAATTTCATTGACCCAGTCCTTCCATCATATGCACCGTCATGCGACGCTCCGCAAGATCCACCTTCAATATGCATTCCTTGATTGCAGGCAGAAGCAGGCCATGTCTGCTGCCGTCATCGACGACATAGACATCGTTGCTGCCGGTGAAGATGACATCCGCTATTTTCCCGAGCCTTTCACCCTTGTCGTCAAAAACGTCAATACCCTCCAGATCCTGAATGTAATATTCATCCATGCCTAAAGGCAGCGCTTTATCACGCGGAATCTTCACAATGCCCTGTTTCAGAAGCAGCGCTTCATCCATTGTATTTATCTCTTCAAATTGAATCAGCACAAGATTCTTCTGGTATTTGACCGAAGCGATCTTCAGCACCCTGTTCTCACCTTTGGCTGTTTCAACCGTTACCTCTTTAAGAAGCTCGAACCGTGTCATGTCATCTGTTGTAGGCAACACCTTGACCATGCCTCTGATGCCATGGGTATTGGCAATGCGCCCAATATAAACTTCATCCATCTGACATTCCCCTTTCCTGTTAAACTAGAAATAAAAAGGTTAGAGCCAGGCTCTAACCTTGATTGATATTACTGTTAAAGGATTTCCACGGTTACGCGTTTGTCATCCTTTGTCGCAGCTGCCTTGACAACGGCACGGATCGCTTTGGCTATACGGCCTTGCTTTCCAATAACCTTGCCCATGTCGTCATCAGCCACTTTAAGTTCAATGACCGTAGATTTTTCTTTGACGACTTCATTGACCACAACTTGTTCAGGATGATCGACAAGCGCTTTCGCGATTACCTCGACCAGTTCCTTCATGGCGATACCTCCATTAGTCGATGATACCTGATATTTTCAAAAGTCTTTTGACTGTATCAGATGGTTGAGCGCCAGTATCAAGCCATTTCTTGGCGATTTCAGCATCCACCTTAAGGTCGATTGGTTCCTTCGTCGGATCGTAGTAACCTACTTGCTCGATGAATTTACCATCCCTTGGGGATCTGGAATCCGCAACAACGATTCTATAGAAAGGAGCTTTCTTTTGTCCCATTCTTTTCAATCTCATTCTTACTGCCATGTGTTTCACCTCCTTGAAATATTGGTTTTATTTAAAAGGGCAAGTTGAACATGCCTTTTTTGCCTTTTCCTTTTTTGCCCATCATGCCGCCCATTTGCTTCATCATTTTTTTCGACTGCTCGAACTGCTTGATGAATCTGTTCACCTGTCCGATATCCATGCCGCAGCCCTTGGCAATTCTTTGTTTCCTTGAAGGATTCATGATGTCCGGATTGTTTCTCTCCTCCGGTGTCATGGAATAGATCATCGACTCGAATCGAGCCATTTCCTTGTCGTCGATCTGGGCGCCCTTAAGCTGCTGACTCATTCCGGGAATCATCGCCATCAAATCACTCAGCGATCCCATCGACTTGATCTGCTGCATCTGCTCCAGGAAATCATCAAAAGTGAATTCGGCTTTCCTGAACTTCCTTTCCATCTCGGCTGCTTTTTTCTCATCCAGCGTGCTTTGCGCCTTCTCGATCAGCGAGAGCACATCACCCATACCCAGAATCCGGGAAGCCATCCTGTCGGGATGGAAGGTCTCTATGTCTGTCAGCTTCTCACCGACGCAGGCGAACTTGATGGGCTTTTCAGTTACAGCCCTTACAGACAGCGCCGCGCCGCCTCTTGTGTCGCCGTCAAGCTTAGTAAGAATGACGCCGTCGATACCGATGATATTGTTGAAGCTCTCGGCCACATTGACAGCATCCTGACCCGTCATCGAGTCAACGACCAAAAGGATCTCTTTCGGCTGGATGACTTCCTTGACATTCACCAGCTCATTCATCATTGCGTCATCTATATGGAGGCGTCCTGCAGTATCCACGATTACAACATCGTTGTTGTTCTTGTCTGCATGTTCCATCGCCGCCTTGGATATATCGACCGGGTCGTTCTTGTCACCCATGGCAAAAACCGGTATGTCCAGCTGGCCACCGACTACCTGAAGCTGCTTGACAGCGGCAGGTCTGTAGATGTCGCAGGCAACCAGCAGCGGTTTTTTTCCTTGTTTTTTCAACATGCCCGCAAGTTTAGCACAGGTCGTTGTTTTACCCGCACCCTGAAGACCGACCATCATATAAACGGTCTTTTCTCCCTTGCTGTTGAATGTCAGGCCTGTGCTTGTTTCGCCCATCAGCCTGACCATTTCCTCATTAACGATTTTAATGACGTGCTGGCCTGGCGTCAGGCTTTCCATGACTTCCTGGCCCACACTTCTTTCCTGTACACCTTTAACAAAATCCTTAACAACCTTGAAGTTGACGTCTGCCTCAAGCAGAGCCATTTTGACTTCCCTCATTGCAGCTTTTACGTCCGCTTCCGAGAGCTTGCCTTTCTTTTTAAGGTTGCTGAATATATTCTGAAACTTTTCTGATAAGCTTTCAAATGCCATAATTGCCTCCTAAAGATTGGACAGCATTTTCCCGGACAGTTTCCGGATTTCCATGATACAGCTGTAAAGTTCATCTGCATCCTTTGATTCTATCATTGATTTCTCACTTATGGCTTCAATCAAGTGTTTGTTTTCCATGAACTTCCTGACAAGCGACAATTTATCCTCGTACTTTTGAAGCTGTCTGTCGCATTTTTTGAGGTTGTCGTGGACGGCTTGACGGCTGATATTCATGATGTCTGCAATTTCTGCCAAAGACAGGTCTTCGTTGAAATGCAGCTCATATGCCTGCTTCTGTTTCTCAGTCAGCAGCTCTCCATAAAAATCGAAGAGCATCGTCCGCTCTAATATAATATCCATTCGTACCACCTCTGTCAAGCACTTTTGCTTTACAGAGCAATTATAGTGTCACAACCTCTGATTGTCAATAGGTTTTTCATTTTTTCAGGGCAAAAACAAGGTCCCTATTGATCGCCTGGGACACCCTGTGGCTGAAATCAACGTGTTCAGTTTCCGGACACTCCACAAATCCATGTCTGCCGAGGCAGTCGACAATCTCCTGTTTGCTGTCGGTGAAGGTATTCCATGCCAATGCGATGGATCCGCCTTTTTTAAGAAGTCTGTCCCATGAATCCAGCGCCCCATCCAGAATGCCGACAATGCTTCTCGTGGACTGCTTGCCTTTTTTGCCTATATGCGCGATGCCATAGGGCAGGTCGCATGCAATGACATCGATGCTGTTTTTCTTGAAGACGACGCAGCCTTTGGCAGCATCGGCTGCAATGCATTTCATTTCGATGAATTCCTTGCGTTTGGCAGCTTCCTTGTCTTTGGCCACTTTGAAGGACAGCGTCTCACCAACATTTTTGCCTCCGACAATCGCCTTGCCTTTTTCCATCTGGTGCTTGTAATGCCCTTCCTTCAGATACCTGGAAAAATAAACGCTCATATCATGGATGGCGCCTTTGTTCTCGTCGATGCCATAGGCATCGTATCCGTCGGTCATCGCCTCAAAGAGCGTCGTACCCTTGCCGCACATGGGATCCAGGATGCTGACCTGTTCCCTGCCGTCCAAACGGTCCATGACAGAGAGTCCGATGTTCAGCATCAGCCTTGTGATTGTTTCGTTTGTCTTGCCACTGTATTTCAGCCTCGTGCTAAGGTCTTCCGGAAACACCGGTTCATACCCTATAGGCACGATATTTGTGTTCGGGCCGTTGTTCTCGAGGAGCATATAAAAGAAAGACAGTTTGAAGACGGTTTCCTTCGCTTCATCACTCAATATGCATTCACAGCTGAATGTCATCATATGGCCTTTGTGAGCCTGTACGATATTTATTTCCGTCGCCTGGACACCGATCCCTTTCAGAACCAATGTCAGCTCCGCCACGCAAAGCCTGTGGTATTCCTCTTCAAAGGCAATATTGTATTGGGGCTTCATGAGAATTGCATACTGTTTCGACATGCTTAATCAGTTCCCTTCTTCGAACAGCGCTTCGACAAACTCATCCGAATCAAAAGGATGAAGGTCATCAATACCCTCGCCCACACCGATATATTTCACAGGCAGGCCGATTTCATATGAAATCGCTATAGCGCTGCCGCCTTTGGCCGTTCCGTCGAGTTTGGTCAGCACGATGCCTGTAATCGGGGCGATTTCCTTGAACTGCTTCGCCTGGCTAAGTGCGTTCTGCCCGGTCGTTGCATCAAGGACCAGTAGCACTTCCGGATGGGCATCACCGTATTCCCTGTCGATGATCTTGAAAATCTTGCGAAGCTCTTCCATAAGGTTCTTTTTGTTGTGGAGCCTGCCTGCCGTGTCACAGATAAGAAGATCCGTCTTTCTGGATTTGGCAGCCTGGACCGCATCGAAAACAACCGCACCCGGATCCGAGTTTTCCTGCTGGGATATGATTTCGACACTGGCCCTGTTTGCCCATTCGATAAGCTGGTCAATAGCCGCCGCCCTGAAGGTATCGGCTGCCGCCAAAAGCACTTTCTTGCCGTCTCTTTTAAAACGCATGGCCAGCTTGCCTATCGTTGTCGTCTTCCCAACACCGTTGACGCCGATGACAAGGACAACAGATTTCTTTTCTGTGAAACTGTATGCATCTTCCGGCAGGGCCAGAAGGGTTTTCAATTCGTCCTTGAGAAGCGTCTTGACTTCCGAAGGATCCTTGACACCCTTTTCCTTCACCTTTATTCTCAAGTCCTCGATGATCTTGATTGCCGTATTGACGCCTATGTCGGCAATAATAAGCGCCTCTTCCAGCTCTTCATAGAATTCATCATCGATTGCCGTGAAGCTTTGGAGCACCTGGTCGATGCCCCCCATGATATTGTTTCTGGTCTTGGTCAGCCCGCTGACCAGTTTATTGAAAAATCCTGATTTATCTGCCATAATTCTACCTTTCTAATTCGTCTTCGATCAGTTTGACGCTGACTTGTGTCGATACGCCTTTTTCCTGCATCGTGATGCCGTATAGCGCGTGTGCAGCTGCCATCGTGCCTTGCTTATGGGTAATGATGATGAACTGGGTATTCCCTGCCAGCTTCAGAAGATACTTGGCAAACCTCTCTACGTTGGCATCATCCAGTGCCGCATCGATCTCGTCAAGCACACAGAACGGCGACGGTTTCAGACTCTGTATGGCAAAGAGCAGTGCAATGGCAGTAAAGGCCCTTTCGCCACCAGACAGAAGCATCATGTTCTGCAGCTTTTTTCCAGGCGGCTGTGCGATGATCTGCACGCCGGATTCCAGCACATTGTCTGTGTCCGTCAGTTCCAGCATGGCTTTCCCGCCGCCAAAGAGTTCCTTGAACATGAATCCGAACTCCCTGTTGATTTCCCTGAAACGCTCTCTGAACTGTTCCTGCATGCTGACATCAAGGTCCCCGATGATCTGCATCAGCTTCTCTTCTGCTTTTACCACATCGTCCCTTTGTGTTGTCAGGAAATCATAGCGTTCGCTGACCTGTTTGTAATCCTCGATGGCATTGACATTGACATCCCCCAGCTCCTTGATTTCGCTTTTCAGCGTGCTTATCTTCTGTTTCACCGCCGATAGGGTACCAAGGGATTCATCCAGGTATTTGTGGGCCTGGTTGTATGTCATCTCATACTCGTTCCACATATAATCCAGAAGGTTCTCCTTCTGTACATCCAGCTTGACCTTCTGGTTTTCCAGCCTGGAAAGGTCCTTCTCCAGCTGGCTGATCCTGGCCGACTCCTCTTCCCTTTGCTCATAGAGGGACTCCTGGATCTTCTGTTTTTGCTGCCGCGCGCTGATGCTTTCACTCTGCTTTGTTTCAAGTGATTCAATCTTCCCGGTCAAATCGGAAATCTCCTGCGTAATCTCCTCGATCCTCTTTTCCTTTTCTTCGTAACTGGATTCGCCGTCGGTCAGCTCACGCTTCAAGGTTGCCATTTCATCGGCAATGCCGTTGGCTTCTTCCTTCATTCTGTCAATAAGGGCTTCAGCATGACGTTTCTTTTCATTTGAAGCCGAAGAACGGACCCTAAGCCCTGTCAGCTCTTCAAGCAGCTGTTCCTTTTCTTCCTTCAGCTCGAGCAGCTTAAGGCTTATTTCTTCGATTCGTTTTTCAGACGATTCTTTATTGTGGTCGTAGTGGTTCAGCTTGCCTTTCGTCTCATCCAGTTCACTTTGATGGCCTACAAGCGCTGAATCGATCAACGCCAGCTCTTCTTCCTGGTCTGTTTTCTCGCCCTGCAGTTTGACAAGATTGGCTGCAAGCTGTTCCAGCCTCATGGATTCCTTGTGGAAATCCTCTTTCTTAATCTGCAGCTCTTCTGCGACGGATTTCATTTCAGCTGAGAGTTGAGCCAGCTCATTCTTGCTTGCAGCAAGCTTTTGTTCCAGACTGCCGATTTCCCGGGCCAGTTCAGAAGCCTTCGCGAGATGCTCCTCAAGCTCCCTCTTACGTGAGAGGAACTGGTTCCTGTCATTCTTGTAGGCACCGCCTGTCATTGCACCGCCAGGATTGATGACATCACCGTCCAGCGTTACAATTCTGACGCCGAACTGTTCTTTGCTGGCGATCGCCATACCGTTGTCCAGATTGTCCGCTATGACGATGTTCCCAAGCAGATGGGACATGATGGCTTCATAGCGGCTTTCCGTTTCAACCAGCTCGTTGGCATAACCGATAAATCCTTTATAGCCGGCATCCACACGTTTCCTGGGTGTCCTTCCTTTTATAGTTGTAAGAGGCAGGAACGTCGCCCTTCCGAATCTGTTCTTTTTCAGATATCCTATCAGTTCCTTGGCCGTGGTTTCATTGTCGGTGATAATGTTCTGATGGGCACTTCCAAGGGCTGTTTCAATTGCCTTCTCATACTGTTTGTCTGTTCTTATGACGTCAGCGACAACGCCGTGGATGCCTTCGCTTAGACTGCCTTCCTTCTTGCGAAGCAGCATGACCTGCTTGATACTGTATTGATAGCCTTCATACTCCTCTTCGACCGTTGCGATCGCTGATGCCTTGGACTCTTCGCTGTGCTTCCTGTAATTGCAGTCCTTGATCTTTTCCTCGAATTCACCGATTAGAAGCGTTAATTCACCTGTCTTTTCCTTTGCCTTGCTTTCCTTTTCTCCAAGGGCATCCAGGGATGCTTTCTTCTGCTCAAGCGCAGCAGCAAGACGTTCGACTGTATCCTTTTCTTCATCCATCTGCTGGTTCAATCTGGTCACCTGCCGCACGATTGCTTCCTTGCGGGATGATTTATGTTCGAGGTCAGCTTCCAGACGGTTGATCCGGCTTTTATCGTTGGACATGCTGTTCAATTGTTCAATCATATCAGATTGAAGCGTATTCATTGCGCACTCAAGATCAGACATGGTTGTATTGACCGCTTCCAGCTTACCGTTACCGAGAGTCAAAGCCTCGCTGTCCTTCAAGGCCTCTTCCGCAAGACTTGCCAGTTGACCTTCCAGCGCTTCCAGTTCGGCTGAAGCACTCTCTTTCTTATCCTTGATTGTCTTGATGCGGTCAAGGGCACGCATATGATTGGACGACAAATGGGCCATCTGCTCTTTGACAAGGGCGATAGCCGATTCCTTGCGTTCCTTTTCGCTTTTAAGATCCGAAATCACGACTCTGGAACTTTCTATCGCGGTTTCCATCGTCTCAAGCTCTTTGTTCAGTTCGAGATGCTTCCTTTTGTTTTCCTCATGACTTTCAGAAGCTTCTTTGATATGGCCTTCGACATGCTTCTCTTTGTGCTCTATCTGTTCTATCTGTTCGGTAATCCTCTGGGTCTCCTGGACAAAAATGTTCAGTTCGAATTTTTTCAGCGATTCCTTTTTCTCCAGATATTGTTTGGCTGTCGCAGACTGTTCCTTAAGGATTTCCTTCTGCCCCTCAAGCTCAACAATAATGTCATTGATGCGAAGCAGGTTCTGCCTTTCCTTGTCCAGGCTCTTTTCAGCCGATGTCTTACGGTTCTTGAATTTGACAATGCCTGCCGCTTCGTCGAAAAGCGCCCGTCTGTCGTCAGGTTTCGTGGAAAGGATCTTGTCGATCTGTCCCTGTCCGATAATGGAATAGCCTTCTTTACCGACACCGGTATCCATAAACAGCTCATGGACGTCACGCAGTCTGCAGCTCGTACCGTTGATAAAATACTCACCCTCGCCGGAACGATAGACCCTTCTTGATACCGTCACTTCCGAGTATTCGATAGGCATTTTCATGTCCTGGTTGTCAATTGTCAGGTCAACCTGGCAGTAACCATGCGGTTTCCTTGTTTCAGTGCCGGAAAAGATCACATCCTCCATCTTGCTGCCCCTGAGCTGCTTGGCGCTTTGCTCGCCGAGCACCCATCTCACGGCGTCTGCGACATTGCTTTTGCCACTGCCGTTGGGTCCCACAATGGCTGTCATGCCTTCTTCAAATTTAAAAGCCATTTTACTGGCAAAGGATTTGAATCCGATCAGTTCTATACTCTTTAAATACATGTGCTCCCCTATTCCAGATTGTCAATCGCATTCAAGGCAGCTTCCTGTTCAGCCGCTTTCTTGCTGCGTCCTACACCCTGACCAATCGTTACCCCCTCATGTCTCACATCGACTTCAAAGAATTTCGCATGGTCAGGGCCTTTTTCTGCTGTAACAATGTACTCCACAGACTTGTCGCTGCCCCTTTGTATGATCTCCTGCAAATGGGTTTTGCTGTCGACAAACAGTTTCCTGCCGTCGAGATTGACAAGGAGCTTGCCAACAACGAATTCCCGGGCCGCCTTGAACCCGCCGTCGATATAGACAGCGCCAATCAGCGCCTCCATGGCATCCGACAGGACCGATGCCCTTCTCCTGCCGCCTGACGCGTCCTCGCCTTTCCCGAGCAAAAGGTAATCGCCCAGTCCGATCCCTTTGGCGAATGAAGCAAGCGTTGGCTCGCAGACGATACTTGCTCTGAGTTTTGTCAGTTCACCTTCCAGCATTTCATCATATTTGTTGTACAAAAACTCAGACGTGATAATTTCTAGCACAGCATCGCCCAGGAATTCAAGCCGCTCGTTGTTTTCCAGCTTTGACATCTTGTGTTCGTTGGCATAGGAGCTGTGTGTCAGCGCCTGTCCCAGCAAAGACATGTCGCGGAATTCGTAACCGATGATCTGCAAAAAATCATTTCTAGAATTTTCCTCCAATTGATGTCCTCCTTTCAAAAAAATCGCCGGTGGGCCGGCGATTCAATCATCCTTGTCATCCAAATCTTCCAGGTACTCAATTAACAGTTTCTCTGCGTCACCGATTGTCTCCACGTTTTCAGAAATATCTTCATCAATCTCGACATCGAAAGCATCTTCGATAGCCATGAGGATCTGCGCCAAGTCGAGGGAATCGATGCCAAGGTCGTCGACAAAGGTCATACCCTCCTTCAAATCCTCGGCAGCATAAGGTGTAAAGTCAGCTATAATTGACAGCAGTTTCTGTACAGCGACTCGATCATTCATAGTATTACCCCTTTCAGATCATTCCAGAATTTTGACTTTTATCTTTTCGTTGACTTTCTTATCAGAAAACTTCTTGCATTGAAGCACTGCATTCTTGATTGCCTTGGCATTGGAGCTTCCATGGCTTTTCACGACCAGCCCTTCCAGACCCAGCAGAGGCGCCCCGCCATATTCGGTGTAATCGAACTTCTTCATCATGTTCTTGAAGGAACCTTTTATCAGCAGTCCACCGATTTTGGATATTGGCGTCGACATGATGGCATCCTTGATCATCCCGATCAATGTCGTAGCCAGTCCCTCCGTATATTTAAGGATGACATTGCCGACAAATCCGTCACATACGACCACATGGCAGTCATTGTTTGGAATTTCCCTCGCCTCGATATTGCCGATGAAATTGATGTGGTCGTCTTTTTCCAGCAGCGGGTAAGTATCCTTCACAAGAGCGTTGCCTTTCCCCTTTTCCTCGCCGATATTGACCAGTCCTACTCTTGGCTTTTCAACGCCAAGAAGGCTTTCATAGTATATGGATCCCATCTGGGCGAACTGCAGGAGGAACTGCGGCTTGCTGTCCACATTCGCACCACAGTCGATAAGGAGTGATACACCCTTCTTCCCCGGAATCACTGTCCCAAGAGCCGGCCTTGCGATGCCCTTGATCCTGCCCAGTATGAGTGTACCTCCAGCCAGTATGGCGCCTGTCGATCCAGCCGAGATGATTGCCTCGGCCTTTCCCTCCTTCACGAGGGTAAACGCCTTGACAAGCGATGAGTCCTTTTTGCGCCTGATCGCCGTAACAGGCGTTTCATGGTTGGTAATGATCTGTGTCGTCGGTACGATTTCGACCCTAGATGCGTCATAGTCGAACTTTTTCAGTTCATTCTTGATCCTTCGCTTGTCCCCCACCAGCATAAGGGAGATATTCTTGTCTATTTCAAGCGCCTGGATACAGCCATCTACTATGGCTTCTGGCGCGTGGTCTCCACCCATGGCGTCAACCGCTATTTTTGTAAGCTTCATAATGCTACCTCTTTGTCTATATGATATATTCAATACTTGGTTTTTATCATATCATAGACGGTATTCTGATTCAATATTAACCATAACAAAAGGGTTTGACCTGACAGCAGCGACTCGTCGATGCTGAATTGCCAAACCCCTTGGTTGAAAAGATATGGGTGAAATTATTGTTGCTTCATTAAATTGCAGCTGCTCCGTTTTCCTTGAACCATCCGGCCAAGGAACCGTAAAGCGCCTGGTAGCCAGGGTAGCTTTTCTTGTACATATCCACATTCTCAATTATAGGATCGATATGGTTGACGATGCGAATCATTGCGTCGCAACCTTCCTCCACAGAAGTGAAGTGGCCTGCTGCGGTTGCCGCAAGAATAGCTGCTCCAAGAGCACCGCCTTGGTTCGTGTTTATTTCCTGTATGGTGCTGCCGAATATGTCAGCCAGGATCTGCTTCCACAGGGCGCTTTTCGCACCGCCTCCGATGACTCTTATTTCATGAGCGGGTACTCCAAGGTCCTTGAGGATTTCAAGTGAATCATTGAGTCCATAGGATACTCCTTCCAAAACCGCACGGGTCATATGACCTCTGGAAGTGTTCATCGTCATGCCGATGAAAGCGCCTTTTGCATCTGGATCGGCGTAGGGTGTTCTCTCGCCCATCAGATATGGCAGAAAATACAGACCGCCAGAGCCTGCAGGCACCTCTGCCGCCTCCTCCAGAAGCTTATCGAAGCCGACACCTGCATTCACCGATTCCACCCACCACTTCAGGCAGTTGGCAGCAGAAAGCATAACACCCATGGAATGATATTTGCCGTTGGCGTGGCAAAATGCGTGCAGTCTGTTTTCTTCCTTGTCGACAGCGTAATTTTCATGGGCCGCAAATACAACACCAGAGGTCCCAAGGGTTACTGAAACGATCCCCTCACGAACCGTACCTGTTCCAACAGCGCCTGCCGCTTGGTCGCCGGCACCTGCTGCCACAACAATTTCTCCGCTCAGGCCGAGTTCTTCGAGCGCTTCACCCGATACATTGCCGCAGCTTTCATAGGATTCATGCAGTTTTGGCAGCATGGATGATTCAATGCCCAGATAGTCAAGCATCTCTACCGACCACTTGCGTTTCTCGACATCAAGCAGCAGCATACCAGAAGCATCGGAAACATCAGTCGAGTAATTGCCTGTCAGCTTGAAGCTGATATAATCCTTTGGCAGCATGATATGTTTGATTTTTGCGAATATTTCAGGCCTATTCTTTTTGACCCACAGGATCTTCGGTGCCGTGAAGCCCGTCAGCGCTTTGTTTCCTGTCAGCTCTGTCAGCTTTTCCTGTCCGAAGAATCCGGTTATGTCGTTACATTCTGCTTCGGTCCTGTTGTCACACCAAAGGATGGATGGAAGAAGAACGTCATTGTTCTCATCAAGTGCCACAAGGCCGTGCATCTGGCCGCTGAAGCTTATACCTCCGATGCTGTCCTTGGGTAGATTGTATTTCTCCATCAGCTCATGTACCGCAGCGACAGTTCCCTTCCACCAGTCATGGGGGTCTTGCTCAGCCCACTTGTCTTGAGGGAAGTATACTGGATATTCCTGCGACGCATCACCAATGATATTGTTCTTGTCGTCGATTGCGAGCACCTTTACAGATGAAGTGCCCAGGTCGATGCCCAGATAATGCATATTTTGCTCCTCTATATAGTATTGCCTGTATAGTTGAAAATTGTCTCAAGGGGCAGCAAAGCTGCGCCTACTAGCGGACCGTCACCTTTTAGGGAAGAGAAGGATATCCGGGTTCCTTCATAAGCCATAAAGGAACTCTTCATCCTGCCTGTGCTTCCTGCATATGCCAGGAGTTCCTTTTCATATGCGCCCAGCTCACCGCCGATAATGACGCACTCCGGATTAAGGCCCAATATGATGTTTTCAATTCCTATAAAGAGATGAACCATGTATTTTTCTATGGCTTCATCAATATGGGGAATCTCTTCACCAAGAGCCGAAAAGACTTCTTCAAAGGAGGACATGGATAAACCGGTCGCTTCCTTGACATAACGCAGCATGGCTTTCTTGGATGCATAAAGCTCCCAACACCCCGTCCTTCCGCAGTTACATGTGAGAGCTTCGTTGGAAACCCGCATATGACCGAACTCACCTGCTTTTTTATGATGGCTTTTGTAGATGCGGCCGTTGATCATGATACCCGTACCGATACCTTCAGTTACGGATATGTAGACAACGTTGTCATTTCCTTTGGCATAACCGGCAACGATTTCTGCAAATGCACCTACATTGGCTTCGTTCTCGATAAAGACCGGCCACCCAAGCTCTTTTTCAAAGCTGTCGAAAGCAAAATCCCTTATGCCGATATTAGGCGCATTCTCAAGTACTTTGTTTTCCTCGTCCACAAGTCCAGGAAGTGCAATCCCTACACCAAGCACCTTGTCACTCTGTATGTTGTGCTTTTCTGTCAATTCCACGATTCTGTCCCGCACCGAAGAAAGCAATCCTTTGAAGCTGTCGGAAACGGTATCTGAAACAGCATAATGAAATGAAATTCTATCTATCACTTCGGCATCGAGGTTCAACAGGGCAATCTTGATTTTCTCGGGCGTAATCTCCACCCCGAATGAGAAACGGGCTTCAGGTACGAACTTGAGCACAAGCGGCTTTCGTCCTCCTGTCGATTCAGCAGTACCTGCCGGCTCAATGATTCCCTCTTCCATCAGACTATTGACATTGGTAGTCACAGTAGGAAGACTGATACCCAGCAGCTTGGCAATCTCAAGCTTGGTCGTTTCCCCTTTATCTTTAATGGTGTTGATTACATTCACCCTGTTGATTTCCTTGATTTGTTCCTGTGTCAAGCCGATAGGCAGTGCCATAGTACCATCCCTTTCTAATGCTGCATGCGGAATGCAACACTGTTGATGACTCTATTATGCCTGATAGATATACCTGTTGACAATGTCCTCTAGCATTTCCTGGCGGCCAGAAACGTTTTTGATTTGATCATGTTCGTTGGCATAGGCAGCAAGCTTCTCGAAATCCGTTGTGCCTTCAACAATCTCTTTGCCGATACCTGTTGTATAGGAGCTGTATCTTTTTGCAACGAAGTCTTCAAGAACGCCGTCGACAAGAAGTTTTTCAGCTACAAGCAAGCCTTTTGCAAAAGTATCCATACCTACAATATAACTAATGAAGATATCATCTGGCTCGAAGGATCCCCTTCTGACCTTGGCGTCGAAGTTGAGGCCGCCCGGTGCGATACCGCCGTTTTTGAGAACTTCATACATGCACATGGTGGCATCGTAGATATTTGTCGGGAACTGGTCCGTATCCCAACCCAGAAGCATGTCGCCCTGATTGGCATCGATGCTGCCGAGAACGCCGTTGATTCTGGACATCAGAAGCTCATGCTGGAAAGTGTGGCCTGCCAGTGTTGCGTGGTTGGCTTCGATGTTCATTTTGAAATCATCGATAAGATCATATTTTCTGAGGAAACCGAGTACTGTCATAGTATCGAAATCGTATTGGTGTTTTGTAGGCTCCTTGGGTTTTGGCTCGATAAGGAACTGGCCGTCGAAACCGATTTTTCTAGCATAGTCCTTAGCCATACGAAGGAATCGTGCCAGGTTGTCGTTTTCCAGGGCAACATCTGTGTTCAGCAGCGTTTCGTATCCTTCACGTCCGCCCCAGAAAACATAGTTCTCACCGCCTAAACGCTTGGTGATTTCAAGAGCTTTTTTGACTTGAGCCGCTGCAAATGCAAAAACATCTGCATTCGGTGAAGTGGACGCACCGTGCATGAATCTCGGATGGCTGAAAGCATTGGTTGTGCCCCAGAGGCACTTGATGCCTGTCTCTTTCATCTTTTCTTCGATGCGGTCGACGATGATATCAAGATTAGCTTCTTTTTCTGCCAGGGAATTTCCTTCCGGAGCGATATCAAGGTCATGGAAGCAGAAGAGCTCGATACCAAGCTTTTGCATCAATTCGAAAGCTGCGTCCACACGTGCTTTGGCAAGTTCCATGCCTTCAAGTGCATTGTAGGGACGTTCCATAGTTGCATTACCGAATGGATCGTTGCCTCCACCAGTCATCGTGTGCCAGTAGCTCATTGCAAAACGAAGATGATCCTTCATCGGTTTTCCAGCGACTACCTTGTCTGCGTCATAGTATTTGAAAGCCAGCGGATTCGTTGATTCGCTTCCTTCAAAATTAATTTTGCCAATGTTTTCGAAATACTCTTTCATTTGTAAAACCTCCACGTTTTTTCTTTTGAAAGTCGTTTTAATATGTTCATCTGAGGTTATTATACACCCGTCTCGCATCTTTTGCAACCCATTTTAATATGTTTTTAAATTAATTGCCCCTAATGTAAAATCAGGGGCAAGATCCTTGAAGTTCTGGTTAGTGGTGCTTGTTTTCGATGGAGGTGTCTATGGCTTATTTCAGTGAACTCACCCACCACTTTCGCTAAAAGCTGTGAAGTGGGGGCTTCCTGAGTAGAGTTGTCTGCCGACAACTAATTGATCAGGCTAACTCCGTAGTCCCAACGGTTTTGTTATATGTATTCATGTCAGTCTATCGACAGCAACATGACGATGCCCTGTTGTCTAATGTTGATGGCTGCATTATGGTCCCTTCCGATTACCAGACCGCATTCCGGACAGGTCTTGCTGGACGGGAACCACTTGTCCAGCTTGATGAGAACCTTGCCCCGGTCCTCCAGCTTGTAGGCGAGCATGTTTCGAAACATGCCGAAGCCGTTGTCATGCAGGTTCTTACCAAGATTGAGGCACTGGGCCAGACTGCGAAGATCCAGATCTTCCACAACGACAGCATCGCAGTCTTCGGCAAGACGGTATGCCTTCTTGTGCAGCCAGTCCAAGCGCTGCCGTTTGATTTTGCTCTGTAGCCTTGATACCTTTTTCTTTTGTTTGATCCAGTTGGCAGATTTGAACTGCTTGCGTGACAGTTTACGTTGTTCCTTGACCAGCTTGTCTTCCTGCTGTCGGTAGAAATGAGGGTAATTGGCTGTCTCACCCTCTGAATCGACATAGAAGTCCTGCTGGGCATAATCAAGGCCTACAATCTTGCTGGTGGACATGATAAAAGGCATAACCGGAGCGTCGTCATACTCCAGCAGAATGGAGATATCATAGTTTCCCAGAATATCCATGCTGATGGTTGCAGACTTGATCACCGAACCGGCTATCGGAGCACGATGCATGACAATATGTATCGGCGTTTTCAGTTTCGGTATCTTGATATAGGCCTTTCGGTCCTTCAGGTCACTGAATGTCAGTACATGCCCTTTGGTCTTGACCCACTTCCGAGACCGCTTCTTATAGGTGCTGCCGTGCTTGTTGTTGAATTGGCTGATGGATTCATCCCGCCACCTATGGAGGAGGGGGAATTCTCGCTGAATTATGTTAAAAAATCCAAACAACATTACCGGAAAGACGATACATGTGGCAGACAAGGGACTCAACTGCGCCCAGAATATCGTCTTTTCCAAAAGCAATGGCGATGGCTATCTGTTTCAAAAACTGTTAAGGGGATCTCTGAAAAAGAAAAGATGTGGGTCCTACTCGATCAGGATTTCAACGAGAGGAAAGACACGAATGGCAAGGTTCTGTATCGTTACAAATCCTGCGTCGACAAGTTCCCCTATATCGTGGAACATGATGGAAAAAAAGTCACTGTTCACCTGACAGAAAAAAGACTACTCACCCATATTCCAACGCTGGCTGCAAAAAAAGATACGAAATCAACAGAATGCTTGAAAAGACCAAAACCTTAACCGCATCCCAGGCAAAGAGAAAAGACTATGGGAAAACCGGAAAATACGTGAATTTCACTGATGACAAAAGGAACAAGGCTGCTGTAAGCATCAATCAGGATTTCATTGACAAGGATTTGATGTTCGCAGGTTATAACCTTCTTGTCACCTCTGAAGTTGAAATGACCGACCTTGATGCACGTCCTGTCTTCCTTCAAAAAAAGAAACCATCAAGGGACATTTCCTTATATGCTATCTCACTGTCCTTCTGGAAAGAATCCTGCAGTTCAAGGTGCTGGACAACCAATACTCCACTTCAGAAATGTTCAGTTTCATCAGAATTTTCAAGGCCACTAAAGCCGAGAGCAAATATATCAACACGACAACTTCCTCTGATTTCATTAATGATTTGTCACACATATTCGGCCTTCCGTTAACGAATTATTATCTGACTGAGACACAGATAAAATCGATATTCAACCATAAAGTATTAATGAATCCCAAATTTCCGGACATTCAAAAGGCTGTTGCATTTCTGCAACAGCTCCTGCGCTTGTCAAACTGAAGGAAGCAGGTATAGAAAGTTTTCTTGTTGGCTCTTATGCAAAATACGGATGCTCTACCCGTTTTTGCTGAACTCGAACTTTTCTATAGCAGAACAAATGCGTAAAAAAGGAAGTCAACAAAGAAGTATATTATTCATAAAACAGACCAGCAAATCATGTATAGTTTGCTGGTCAGTTTTACTGCTCTAATATGCAGATCTTGATCTTCTATAAAACTGTGCCAGTTCATGAATCTTACCAGTATTCTTCCCATAGAAATGCTTATAGGCTTCACAGAAATATAGATTCTTGCCGTCACTGTGTCTTCTGCATCCACCTTGGCAAAGCCAGAAATATTCGCAGTTACGGCAATCCTCAATGAGTTCAAAGGATTCCAGAACGAACTTTTTGCCAACATCACTTATCAGCATTGCTTGCAAGTCATCATCGACAATATTACCTAGCTTCCATTCATCCAGCACATAGAAATCGCAGGGATAGGCCGATCCGTCCGCTTCCACGATAAGGTTCACACTGCACCCCTCACGCATGTCGCAGCTTTCTGCAGGATATCCCATAGCCATGCCGACAAGGTTGTCGAACATGCGGATGCTGATTTGCTTTCCAGTTTTCAAGTCATTGTACCAAGCGTTGAACAGTGTATCGAGAAACATCCCGTAGTCTTCCGGTGTCAGCGAGTAGACATGGCTCTCAGGTGCGCTTCCCAGTTCATCAAGGCACGGAATGAACTGAAGGTACCTAAAACCCTGTTTCTTCAGGTTGTTGTAGACCTTGGTGACGTGCTTAGCTACATTCTTTGTCACAACAGTCAGCACATTGTAATCCACGTTGTGCTTGTCCATCAGTTTGGCGGCTTGAATAACCCTGTTGTAGGTTCCCTTGTTTTTTGGATCTACCCGGTTCAGATCGTGGATGTCCTTCGTCCCATCGATGGAGATGCCGACCAGGAACTTGTTTTCGCCAAGAAACTTGGCCCATTCCTCATCCATCAGCATGCCATTCGTCTGCATGGCGTAGTTGACCTTGATGCCTTTCGTATTGTATCTTGCGACAAACTCAATCAGCTTCCGGTAGAAGGGCAAGCCCACAAGGCTCGGTTCACCGCCCTGGAATGCAAAATTCACCATGTCCAAATCCATGGCCAGCGCTTTCTTAACCAATACCTCCAAAGTCTCTGGACTCATCATGCCAAAGTCCGGCACAATCCTTTTTTCAGTCACATCATGGTAAAAGCAATACCTGCACGCCAGGTTGCATCTGCCTGATGCGGGTTTTATCAGTATGGAAATTCCTCTCATTGCTGTTCTCCTTACTTCTCTTCCAACAATTCCTGCAGGCACATCATTGCAGCGCCGACTGCGATGGCATCTTCTCCAAATGCTGGTTTGTCGGTGAAAATGATGCGGTCGCTTTTAGTTATGATCTTCCCTTTCGCTACAGCTATAGCTTTTTCAAAGAAAGAACTGCATGATCTGATAATCGGCCCGCTTATGACAACTTCGAAGGGACCCAATATGTTGATAAAATTAGCCAAGCCAGTACCAAAATATTCCGCTGCCATGTTAACAGTTGCGCCAGCTTGCTCATCTCCTTTATCGGATACTTCGCATATATCCTTAATGGTTTTTTTCTCGCCGGATTGCTCTTCGTATATGGATTCGATACTTTCAACGGTACAATAGCACTCCAAACAGCCTCTATTGCCACATTGACACATGCGGCCATTGATGTCCACCGTCATATGGGCGAAGGCGTCCTCAAGGTTCTCTGTCGCCCGAAGGATGTTGTTTCCTGAATAGAAAGAACTTCTGATGCCTTTACCAAGGTTGAAATAGGCAATTTTTTTATTATGCAGCTTCCCTTTTTGTATCTCGCCCCAAAGGGCTGAATTGGCACCGTTGTCGATGAAGACACGTTTGTCCAGACTTTTTCCCAGACGCTCCTTGATGGCTACATCCTGCCAGCCTTCAGCAGTGAAGTTTGAAGGATTGAGTATAACACCCTTCTCCCTGTCGAGCGGTCCTACCGTACCAACACCAACAGCCAGCAACATATCCTTGTTTATATTGTTGGATGAAAGCATTTGATGGCAAACCTCTTCGATCTGCTCCAATACATAGTCTGGTGTCGCCTTGCTGTTCATCGGAAACCGGACACGTGCGAGTATCTCCAGTTTGAAGTCCGTCATGGTGACAATCGTATCGCTTCTTGAGATGTCGACACCAATCAGGCGGTAGTTGCGCGAATCCACACCGTAAATGACCGGTTTTCTTCCGCCGGAAGATTCGGCTATGCCTGTTTCTTCAATCAGCATTGAATCCAAAAGTCGCTTCATGACTCGGTTCAATGTTGTTAGTTTTATTCCCATTGCCCTCACGATTTCATCCTTCGTTGTTTCACCTTGCCTAAGGATAAAAGTAAAAACATTTTTCTCTTGATTGGTCAAATCCAAAAACGGATTCATTACACGACCGCTCCTCTCAGACATCTGTTTTATACAGTATACAACCAATGATTTGAAAAGACAAATCTCACAGGTTTTATCGGTAGCGTTAGTTTAGTGTAGGAAAAAGAAGATCAGAGAAGTCCTTCTTAAGATACGAGAAATATCGTCGGTTTTAGTTTATCACATTTATGTGTCATATGTTAGGTGTTCTATCTCAGACTGTCGTTTGTCCTTGACAACGAGCCTCCAGGAGCACGATGTCTGCCCATCGCGGCATCACAATAAAGGGAGCTGTGCTGCCTTGCTTTAGGCTATCATGCTCCCCCTCATTGTAAAGGATTCGCTTCGCCAAACTCTTATCAGATGATTCCCCGAAGTTGCTTGGACCATTTATACAGAAGGGTTCGTTTCCCTACACTCATGGCTGCAGTCTGCTTGTCCCATACATCCGTAAATCGCCCTCTTTTTCTCTTGATTTCATTATCGACCTTGTTCCGTATTTCCTCCCGTATTACCCGTTTTTCCTCTTTGGCCTTGTACTTGATCAAGTCAATGACTTTCCCGCCATTCGCTTTATAAACGCGTAATCTGGCCATTTTGTCGGCGCCTGTTTTCGACCATCCCAACGGACGGCTGCTCAGTCTCGACGAGAAGATATGGCTGACTTGTCCCTCGGCGCTGCTTCCCATCCTGGCATCCTCGTCTTGGTTCTTGATGATAATGGCTTCCCAATGGTTCAGGATATACCCTTGCGCCATGCGCACCGCCATCTTCTTGCTTTCTTCCTCAGCTTGATCTATGGCAATATCAAAGATCCTTCTTATCTCATCTTTATCTTCAAAACTGATGGCATCGTAGATCCGGTCCCTTGCATCACAGACGGAATCACCCAGATGGCTGGTTCCCTTCTTGATATATTTGTTCAGATGGAAGGCATCCAACACAAACCGGCATTTGCTTCCCAATACGTGCCTTCCGCTTTTGATCCATCCGGCGCCGTCTCCCAGTATGTAGATCTTTTCCAAGTAGTCCATGTCGTAACAGGCTTCGATATATTCATTCACTTCTTCCCACAGCTCTTCCCCTTTGCCATAGACGCCCCCAAAGTGGTATTTCCCCACAAGCCGATTCCTCTTGCTCTTCGGTCCTTCCTTTTCCATCCCCTCGAACAGATGTTATTCGGCACATTATATGCTTTGCTTTTAATCCTTATCAGTCAAAATAAAAGAAGGTACCGGATAAAATATTCTGCTGCATTACGCGTCAGATTGTTTTATCCGGTACCTTCTTATGTTATCATGAATCGTTACTTTTCACTTAAGTGGCAGAAACCTCCCCTACCAAAGTTTGATTTCTGCCACACATGACATCACAGTAAGGTTGTAACCTCACTGATAACAGTTCATATGATAACTATTTTTACGGATAATTGCAATCCTATATCGCAAGTTTTATATGATAATACGTTAAACGAACTTCAGTTCCACCAACTGGTATGCAGCTGCGGTCGTTCTGCCAGCCTTTCCGTTCATGGTTACTATACCCGCGGGATTAAGGTAGAAGATTCCTTAGTGTCCTTGCGCATCTGTCGTGTGAAATGTGAGGTTTGCAATAAGACCCACGCACTTCTACTATCATCTATCGTCCCTTATTCTCAAATTTCTCTTTCCGAGCAAGTCAGTATCATTTCCTGTTATGAATGCTCTAAGGACTTCTCATCTATTATGAACCATCATCCTTCCATTGATGAAAGCAACATTCGTCATGTGATTCGCCAGTATCTTCGCCACTGGCTTCAACGACTTCTTGCCATTTCCCTAGCGCTTTCCACATCTTGCCACTTCATCGGCAAGTGTTTTTCGTCCTTCAATCGCCAGTTCATGCAGATTAAAAGAACGCCTAACGTTTTATTTCCAGGACCCACATAACCTGACACGACCTCTACGGTTTTTCCTCTTATAATCAAGAAAAAACAAGGAGGTTTCCACCATGAACCAAGATACAGCCCATGCAACAGCTCTTATGCGCTATTCCGTCATCTCTCCACTCATTTCAGGCCTTTCCGATCAGTATTCATCCAACGAGGCTTTCTTTCGTGATGCTTCCCTTAAAGGTGTTCTAGCTCCCGACGGATCAACCAAGCACTTTGCACCGCCTACCATTAAGCATTGGTACAACAATTATATTCGAGACGGCTTTGATGCTCTGATACCTTCATCCAGATCCGATACAGGTAAACCACGCAAGTTGGATGAAGATCTTCAGGAACAGATCAAGTATCTGAAATCCAACTATCCAAGAATGTCTGCTGCCGCCATTTTTCGCCAGCTTCGTGAGAACGGCAGCATTAAACCCGGTGAGTTGTCTGAATCTACGGTCAATCGTTTCATTAACCTTCTTGCCCTCGAGATGAAGATCACCACCAATCATGACATGCGACGCTATGAACGCCCTCATATCAATGAGGTATGGTGCGGTGATACCAGTGTCGGTCCCTATCTTAAGACGGAAGACGGGAAGAAACACAAGGTTTTCATCATTGCTTTGATTGATGACGCCAGCCGTTTTATTGTCGGTATCGATGTCTTTTTCAATGATAATTTTGTGAATCTCATGTCCGTCATGAAATCTGCTGTCGCTAAGTATGGTCGCCCACAAATGTACAATTTCGACAATGGCAGTTCTTTTAAGAACAAACAGATGGAACTGCTGGCGGCACGTACCGGTTCAGTCCTTCATTATGATCAGCCATACACTCCTACTCAGAAGGCAAAAATCGAACGGTGGTTCAGAACCCTAAAAGATCAATGGCTGGCTTGCCTGGATATCAGGGATTTTGCTTCCCTGGACGAGTTGCATGGTAACCTTATGGCTTATGTTCAGCATTATAACCAGACACCTCATTCGTCACTCAAAGGTACTTCTCCCCAAGACCGTTTCTTCTCCGAACCGGAGCGCATCAAACGCCTTTCTGAAGAAGAAATACAGAAACATTTCCTTTTAGAGATAGAACGCCGTGTTTCCATCGACAGCGTCATCACCATAGATCAGGTGGAGTACGAAGTCGACTGTCGTTTTGCCAAACAACGGGTTCGTCTACGCTATTCTCCTGATATGGAAGAAATCTTCATTGTTGAACAGGATGGTACTTTTACGCCCATTCGCCTTCTAAACAAACAGGAGAATGCTTTTGTCAAACGGAAAAAAGTACATTTATGTCGAGGTGAAGAATAATGAACTATACAGCACGCTACGGTTTGGAATTCAACCCTTTTCTGAAAAATTCAAAAGAGATACTTGTCGATACGAAGGAGTATCGTGAAACACTTTTCCGTCTGGATTATCTGGTCAAAACAAAAGGCTTCGGCCTTCTGACCGGCAGTCCCGGACGTGGTAAGACAACAGCTATACGCAACTGGGCCGCCGGTCTCAACCCCTCTTTATATAAGGTTGTTTACTCCAGTTTTTCTACCCTTACCGCCAATGATTTCTATCGTAATCTTGTTACAGAATTCGGTGCTCAGCCCTCATACAGAAAGCCGGATAATTTCCGAATCATCCAGGAAGAAATCTCACGTCTTGCTCTTGAAAAACGCAAAACTCCGCTCATCATCATCGATGAAGCCAACTATATCAATGGCGCCATCCTTAATGATCTGAAGATTCTCTTTAACTTCGAGATGGATTCAAGAGACCGGGCTGCCATACTTCTTGCCGGACTTCCTTCTCTTAATTCAACCCTTCGCCTGGGTATCCACGAACCACTTCGCCAACGTATCGTCATGAATTATGATCTGGGTGGCTTAACCAAGGAGGAAGGGCGAACCTACGTAATTGATAAACTTAAAGGCGCCGGATGCAGTCAACAGGTTTTTGAAGAAAATGCTCTGGAAGCCATACTCAACGCAGCCGATGGTACCCCTCGGGTAATCAATAAGTTTTGCAATGCCAGCCTTCTCATTGGCGAAAGCAACAAAGCTTCCACCATCGATACTGACATTGTTATGCAAGCCATTAACGATACAGAACTCTAGGAGGAGAATCATGACTTTTGATTATCGTTGTTCCAAAGATAATTCCAATGCCGGTTCCTGGAAGGGGAAGGTTCGTTTGATGACAACTGTTAATCCCTATGAGATGACGGTAACGGCTCGTCAAAGTTGTTTTCATATCATTTGCGGCAGCTATGCCCACGGTAACTATTTATGCATACCAAACCTTGGTGTTAGTACCGAGCTCTCTGGGTTAAACGACACATTCTGGAATCTGGAACGACTTACCATGAACAATCCGGATTTATCAGAAACAGACGCCATTAGTATTATCTATGGCTTAAAAGCAATCAGCGCGTATCTATCCATTTAGCTAAAAGCAGGGAAACCTGCTTTTAGCTTTAGATCATTGAATTTGAGCCGATAATGCCGTAGATCATTTAGCTTGCTGAATTAAGTGTTAAAAATGTGCCTGAATAATCATCAACATTATCTATTCTGTTTAAAATAAAGTGATTGGTTGTGGTGCTTCTAATTTGACGGACAACAAACAGAACAGCCAGTTTCGGCTCAAGGTTATTGCTTTTATAACCCTTCTCGCCGGTTTTCAGGTCTCCCTTGCTTTTGTTGAACTGCAACGACACATGGTCCTCATCCGCAGTTATGTAGAGCACCCGTTGTTTCTTTTTCTGCTCAACCTCCGGTATTCTCCAGGGTATCTCAAGCCGGTGCACCTCTTTCATCACCGTCTGTTTGCTGATGAACTCTTCCGTATGGGTTGCATTCTCTCCACTGATCCGGTAGCTGCTGTCACTGGCATGCTCCAATGCTTTGATGGTCACATCCTCACTTTTCCTCATGTTCGGCGTGATACCCATGGCACGGTCCGCCAGATGGACATACTCGCCCGTCTCTCGCTCCCTGAAGTAAGTTCGCGTATAGCTCACTTCGCCGCAGCTTGTCAGTATCGTATTCTTTTCTTCCTTCTTTTCGACGTAATACGCTTTCTTCCGTTCCTGGCTCTTTCGGTAGATTTCATTCATATCTTCCAGCATTTCCTGAATCATGTCCCTGATCAGCTTGTGAGCTGATTTCTCAAGGTCCATAACCAGTTCCCCTAGATTCTTCGACTCATCGCTGATGAAGTTGTTCATGACTTTTTCCATTACCTTGGTTTCATTTTCCGCAAAATGTAGTATACTGTTATACATAAAGAAAGCGCCTCCTATGATGTTTTGTTTTGGTCGACATTATCATATCATAAAAGGCACTTTCTTTTTTTATTCATTTTTCTTTTTCCGATACTATCATTACGCTAACGGTTTTATCTCAGGAAGCCCACCAAATTATATACGTTGAGGTTGATAGTGACGACTATCAGTCCGACGAACAGCTTGTCGACGACTGCAGAGGATATGCCCTTGTTGATTTTCCCTCCAACCAGGCTTCCAGCGATGCCCCCCAGAATCATAAGCGCAAGCAGGATATAAGGCGGATAAGTCATGGAAGTATTGGTAAGTGTCGTGATGAAACTGATGAACTGAGAGAACATAATGATGTAGAGCGAATTAATAGCTGCTGTCTTAGTATCATGGGAGAAAAAGAATGCCAGCACGACCAGATTGATTGGTCCGCCCCCAATGCCCAGGAAAGACGACATGATTCCAAGAAGGATGCCTATTGTGATATAAAGCCATATCCTGTCGACACGTTTTGTCGTAATCTTGTGC
This sequence comes from Vallitaleaceae bacterium, assembly GCA_963677915.2. Lineage (GTDB taxonomy): Bacteria > Bacillota > Clostridia > Lachnospirales > Vallitaleaceae. Next base: position 68,896 of record CAXXGE010000035.1, read on the forward strand.
TTGTTCAGTTGATAGGCAAGTGCGCCAACCGTGACAAGAATCAGACATGTTGCTTGAATGGCTCCAACCAGGTTTTTATTTGCAAAAAAGTTGAAAGCATAGTCGAATATCTTTTTACCAAGCAATCCACCAGTTGCACCACCCAGCGCCAGATAAGTGCTCTGCATGATATTGATCTGCGGACCGCTCTTGCTCCTCATTGTACGAAATACAGATACAATTGACATAGACAGTACCGTTGTTCCCGATAAAAATCCGATACTGTCAAGCGGCATACTGCTGGCGGCGTCCAGCACGGGTTTAATAATGACCCCACCACCGATACCACAGATCGACCCGATGATTGATGACAGGAAGCTAACGATAAAATAGATAGTACTCATTTTTCTTCTCCTTTTTGTGCAGTGATGTTTGCATTTGATTCTTTTATCCATTTTGGTTATATGTCCGCAAAATATTTGGCCCTCCTAGGGCCCCGGCCGCTACTTCTAACCATTATGGTCTAATCATGTTGTCATTGTAACACCTTTTGTCCATTTTGGCAATATGTTATCGTAATCTTTACTGTCTGAACCGACTTGGACTCACACCGATTTTTTGTTTAAAGATTCTAGAAAAGCAATGGATTGTATAACCACCCACTTCATCTGCGATATCACTTATACTTCTATTCGTATTTTGAAGCAGATCCATGGCCCTGTTAATTCGCAAACCCATTAAATATTGTTGTATCGTTTTTCCCGTATATTCCAATACCATTTGGTTCAGATGATTAGGATGGTAATTAAACATATGACCAAGTTCAGCATTGGTCATCCTTTCATTATAATGACGGCCAAAATACTGAACAATATCCTGAATGGTTGCTTTTTCACATCCTTTATGCATATGATGATTTTCTTTACTTTCAAGACTCAATATGATGACAGTATGCAAGAGAGCGCTCATGATTTCCAGATGATAAGGGCTTTTTGTTTTATACAAATCAATGACATCTTCCAGATAATCCCGAATTTTATATGTATGGTATGTATGGATTTTATATGGGATGACTTCAATCCCCTCAATGGTTATCAGTTCATGTACTGTACTCTTATCAAATGTATCTTTATTATAATGGATACAAGGGTACTCTAAGTGACAAAAATTCCAGGTCATATCAAACTGAATCCCTATAACCTTAAGGGGACAAGCTGTATCCGACTCAATAGAGTGAACAACTTCTGGCCCCCATATGAAAAAATCCCCTTCCCGAGCATCAAATAATCTCCCTTCAAAAGTAAACCTTCCCTTTCCACTGCATATATAATGCAGCTGGTAGTGTCTATTGATTCTTGTTCCAGTTTTGAAACCTCCTTCTATATTATGTTTCGAGGCCCTTCGTATATATGGATTGATCTGGTTTAACCTAAGTTGCTTCTTGTTCCCGCTCAATGGATTGTGCACCATGGATTTCTCAACCTCACATTTCTTTGTTTTATGCAAATTAAGCTTTGTATTTTATAAATACTTTATACCTAAAATCAAGTATAATCAAGTAAACACCACATATTCGGATACAGAAAGGAAGTTGTATTATGCAAACACATCCACGTCCCAACATCCTGCATATCTTTGTAGACCAAATGCGTTTTGATACGATTGGAGCACTTGGCAATCCAGTCATTAAGACACCGAACTTGGACAAACTTGTCAAGAAGGGCGTTACCTTTACCAACGCTTATACACCATCACCAGTGTGTATTGCTGCTCGCTGTTCCATGATTTATGGTCAATACCCAATGAATACCGGCACATACGAAAACACACCCATGCCTCAGGATGGCAGGGAATCATTCATGGAAGGCCTCAAGAACTCCGGTTATCATACTTATGGAATCGGGAAATGTCACTTTTCTCCTGATTCTACAGCTTTACTTGGTTTCGATGAAAGAGAACGGCAGGAAGAACTTACTGACCTTGACCTGGACCAAGAGCCATATCTGAAAAAATTGAAAAATGAAGGCTATGATTATGTATGTGAACCTCATGGCATTAGAGGAGAAATGTACTATACACCTCAGCCATCTCAGCTCCCGGAACACCTTCATCCAACAAACTGGATTCGAGAAAGGACAGAGAGATTCTTGGAGAAACAGGCAAACTCCGATAGGCCTTGGTATCTGTTTTCCAGTATCATTCATCCTCATCCGCCTTTCACACCACCAAATCCATGGCATAAACTCTATCGAAGCGCTTTGATGCCTTTGCCATTGGTACCGGACAATGTTGAAGCTCTTCACACGTACGTAAACAAATGTCAAAACCGATACAAGTACAAAGACCAAGGCATTGATAAGAATCTTATGCGTTCTATCAAGGCATACTACTATGCTTGTATTTCTTTTATTGATTATCAAGTTGGTCAGATACTGGAAACATTGGAAAAAACCGGTCAATCCGATAATACAATGATTGTTTTCACAGCCGACCACGGAGAACATTTAGGTGATTACAATTGTTTTGGCAAAAGAAGTTTTCATGATACTTCTGCCAAGATCCCGATGTTAGTCTATATGAAGGATAAATTTGAAGGCGGACAACAATGCGACACCCCTGTCAGCCTTATTGACCTCGCTCCTACTTTCCTCAATCTCGCCGGAGGAAACATCTCTTCCCACAGATTAGATGGTGAAGATCTCCATGATATCTATACCGGCACCTCCACAAGAGACACGGTGTTCGGCCAGTTAGCTTATTTTGAGAACAGTGATGTTGTCCGAAATTCAGGTAGAGATAAGGCCAAACTCAAACATGACGTTGACAAATGGCGTGCAAGCACGTCTTCCTATATGGCAGTCACAAAAGATTGGAAATACTTCTACAGTGCTCCTGATGATAAGGAATTCATCTTCGACAAAACAACAGATCCTCGGGAAACCAGGAACAGAGCCGGTATCGTCTTTAATTCTGAAGAACTTGTCTCATTACGCCAAAAGACAATCGAATTTTTGAAATCAGGTGGCGAAACAGCCGGTATCGATAATGATGATTGGATATCCTTCGATATCACGGATATTACAGACGATCCGGATACAGGACTTCTGGTTCAAGATACGAAACTGCCTTGGGTTACGAATGAAATTCCAGGTTATTCAACTCACGACTTCAAGCGAATGTTCTAAGTAACAAAGGTGCCATTTCAGAATACTATCTGAAATGGCACCTTTGTATCAATGGGTTTACACTTCCATCACTATTCTTCAACCGTCAGGATGACCATATCATAATTCTCACTGCTGCGCCCAACCATAATCTCAAATTCTCCAGGCTCAACAATCGGCTGATAATCTATACCAGTAAATTCCAAATCTTTTGGAGTGATTGAAAATGTCACTTTTTTCGTTTCACCGGCATTGAGCTGAATCCGACAGAAGCCTTTCAGTAGTTTGTTCGGTCTTGTCACCGATGCCACGCAGTCCCTGATATACATCTGCACAATTTCATCGCCAAACCGATTACCTGAATTTGTTACATCAATACTGACCTCCGCACATTCCCCAAGTTTAATGACAGGCTTTGACAGGGATAATCCCTGATATTCAAAAGTCGTATAACTCAAACCATGCCCGAAACAAAACAGCGGACCTTCTTTTTCAAAAAGATAGTCTTTCAGTATCCCTGTAGGCTTCTGGCTGTAGTATGCAGGCAGGTGTCCAGCAGACCTTGCTATGGTAACCGGCAGTTTGGCTCCAGGATTCACGTCACCAAACAATACATCCGCTACTGAACGACCGGTTTCCTGTCCCAGATACCACCCTTCTATCACCGCAGGCGCATTCTCATAGACATACGAACACGACATTGGTTTTCCGTTGATTAATATGACGATTGTTGGTGTACCAGTATCCAGAACCATTCTGAGCAGCTCATTCTGCTGTCCCACCAAATCCAAAGATGCGTTGTCTCCAAAGTTCTTTTGCAGGGTCACCGCTTCCCGGCTGGAACTCGGCGATCCGCCCAAACATACAACAGCCACATCTGCTTGTGCTGCAATCCATGCTGCCTTTTTCATCATATCGATTTCTTCATTCAAAGTGTATAAACCAGGATTCAGGGTTACGTCTTCCGTCTCTGTTTCAATGACCTCAACTTCCTTGGTGATATGACAGCCTTTCTCATAATGAATTTCACATTCGCTGCCCACCTTATCAGTGATACCTTCTAAGATGCTAACGCCGATATTGGGTCTTGTACTGTAGTAACTGAATTCTACCGGATCTGCATTAGGACCGATCACCGCTATCGATTTTATATTCTTCCGGTCGAGAGGCAACAGGTCAGCTTCATTCTTCAGGAGTATGATGGTCTTATCCGCGGCCTTTTTTGCCAAGGCTACATGTTTCTCACAGTTTACAATACCCTTAGCAATATCAGGATCTACATACACATGTTCAAAAAGTCCCAGTTCAAATTTTAGTTTTAAAATTCTTGACACAGCCCTATCCAATAACCTGTGAACTCTATCAGAATTCTCTGCAGCATTCAAAAGACTTTCATAAGCAGATCCTGAGGGGATGTCCATATCCAGTCCGGCTTCGAGAGCAGATGCAGCAGCTTCTTCACTGCTGTCGGCGATATGGTGTAGAATGTCCAGACGCAAAGCATCGTTATAATCACTGATGACGATACCATCGAACCCCCATTCATCTCTTAAGACGGTCGTCAAAAGCCATTTGTTGCCATGACATGGCACTCCGTCTATCTCTGAATGGGATGGCATGATCCCTTTCGCCCTAGCTTCCATCACCGCCACTCTGAAAGGCGGAAGTATCTCATCTTTCAACATACGCATTGGTATGTCTGTAGGTGCGAAGTTGCGCCCACCGGCACATTGGCCATAACCAGCAAAGTGTTTCGGCGAAGAAACGATATGATTGCTTTCCACTCCGCCAGATCCGCCTTGTAAACCTCTCACAACAGAAATAGCCATTCTTGAAACCAGGTATGTGTCTTCACCAAAGGTTTCTTCAATTCGACCCCATCTGGGATCTCTTCCGATATCAAGAACAGGTGTGAAAGCCTGATGTCCGCCTCTTGCTCTTGTCTCTTTTCCTACCGCATCATAAATTGCTTCCACAAGATCGGTATCAAAGGTTCCTGCAAGCCCAATTGGCCTCGGAAACATGGTTGAGTCTTTGGATAACTGCCCCATCAGGCATTCTTCCTGAGACAGGACTGGAATCTGCAATCTTGTGTGTTCCTGAATATGTTTCTGTAGAATGTTCCTGTAGATGGCACTTTTCCTGGGATCCAGCCTTCTACCCGGCAGTTGGAAAGCCCCGATGCCGTTCTTCAATAAAGATATTAGCTTCTCATCCTGAAGCTGCCCTGTTCTAAACAACGCTTCACTATCTTTATCGTCAATCAGTAATGTGGTCGTATCTACAGACATGGTCTGCGCGACTTTTTCTTCCAGTGTCATACGGCTTAACAGGTCCTCTATCCGTTCGGCCACAGACAGTTTCGGATTCTTATATTTCATCATTGGTCTCCTATAACACTTATTCAGTATTCATTTTTCTGAATTCACTAATAGACTTACCGGTGTATTTCTTGAACGAATTGCCAAAGTAATTCGGATCCAAATACCCTACTTCTTCTGCAATTTCAAAAGCCTTCTTATCCGTACTACGAAGCAATACGATGCTTCGTTCCATCCTGGAACTCAAGATATAGTCACCTAAAGTCATTCCCGTACGTGCCTTATAAATGCGGCTAAGGTAGCTCTTATTAAGGTGAAATCTTTCAGAGATAGAATTCAGTGACAGTTGCTCCTGAATGTTTTCTTTCACATACTGCTGGATTTGGTCAATAATCGTTTTCTGTTTATTGGCATGCTCGAAGTTGATTGATTTGCATATGTCTTCTACAAATGAACCAACCACTGCTTTCATTTCCGGCAATGAGTCAACTCTGAAAATCCCTTCAAAGATTTCCTGACCGACAGTTTTCTTATCATCTACGTTGATACCGATTTCCGACATGGCTTTGTACATCAGCATGATGATTTGAACCGCCGTCAGTCGAATGGATTTCAATTGTATGTCACCTTGATGGATAACACCCTTAAAGGCTTCATCCACGGTATTCAACGCTTCAGCAGTTAACCCCCCTTTAATATAAAGGGAAAGCTTCTCTCTCCAGGTCTGGTCCTGCTGATCTTCGCTTCTGGTCGACACCGTCAGCTCTTCATAGGCAATAACCTGATTGATGCCGCTGACAATCTTATAAGCCACCGATTCTTCAGCTTCCTTATACGATGTTTTAATCCTATTGTAATCCTTGTACCAACCTCCGATACCAATTGTCAGGCAAACGCCCGCCTGGCTCAAAATGCGGCGCTTGATCAACTCAAGCCTCCTATTCATCTCCCTAAGATTTCGGTCATCGCTGTTCAATAAGATAATGTTACTCTTGTTGTCCATATAGACCTCAACGCCGGGCATGTCGTCCACGACTTCCCGAATGTAGTGAATGAACATATAGCTTAAATATGAATCCTGTTGATCCGAATCACGCACTTGAGTCTTGTCTCCTGTTATCTCAATGATACTGAGCTGAAAACTGTCAGATATGAAGCGGACACCTGTGAATGCCTTTCTTCTCTCATAGTCTTCTTCTTCGATATGGCTGTAAAGGAGATCATTTAAGAACTTTTCTTTCAAGTATGGCAGTTCTATTGTCAGCTGTTCCTTCAACCGTCCATAATCTGCTTTCATCTCACGATCACTCATAATATGGTCATATGCCTTTTGCAAAGTTGCTTCGATTTCTTCATCGTCAATCGGTTTGACGATGAAGTCGAACACTCCCGCTTTTATGCCTCTCTGCGCATAGTCGAAGTCATCATGCCCTGTAATGACAATCACTTTGACTTCAGGATAATTAACCAGAATGCGTTCGCTCAATTCAAGTCCATCCATATACGGCATATAGATGTCTGTCAGTACAATATCCGGCAAATCATCTTCAATCATGACCAATGCTTCTTCTGCGTTGCAGGCCTCTCCTATGACTTCAAAACCCTTGGATTCCCAGTCGATGCTCATCCTTATCAAAGCTCTTGAGCTTTCTTCATCATCCACTATCAGCACTTTCAGTTTCTCAGGCATTCAGATCACCACCAATACTTTCATCGTTATCGACCGGGTTGACAATCACTTGCTCCGGAATGATAATGCATATCTTAGTACCGATACCTCTTGTACTCTCAATGTTCACGTCGACTCTACTGCCATAATATATATTCAAGCGTTCAATTGTGTTATTAAGACCAAATCCGTTCAGTATGCTTTTTTTAGCATGGTCATCGGATAAGATATTTGTATCAAATCCAACACCGTCATCTTCAACGATGAATTTTATCACATCGCCATCTTTATATGCCTTCACAGATATGACACCCATTTCACCTTTCGGTCTTATACCATGATAAAGGGCGTTCTCAACCAATGGCTGAAGTATGAGCCTCGGAACCTTCAGCTCCTTCAGACATGGATCAAGATACATTTGCAATTCGAAAATGTCCTTATATCTGAAATTTTGGATTTTTAGATAATTGGACACTATGGCCATTTCTTCAGCAATTGGTATGGCCTCTTCACCTTTGCTCAAACTGCTTCGGTAAAACTTCCCCAAAGCCTTGACCGCTTCAAAAGCCATCTCGTTTTCGCCTTTTTTCGTCAGCGACTTAACAGTATCCAAGGTATTATACAAGAAATGCGGCTTAATCTGAGACTGCAGCAACTCAAGTTCCTTATTCCTCAAACTCTTCTGCTCATTCACTCTATGTCTTATCAACGCCTTGATTTTGTCAATCATCACATTATATTCCATCTCGAGTTGCTTCAACTCAAAGATACTCGAATTCAGACGGATGGCTTCCAAATTCTCTCCATTGGCCCGCATCTTGCAGATCATTCTATTGATTGGCCTGACAAAAAATCTGGAAAATATGGCAACACCCAAAAATATGAAGACTAAATTGAAAATATAAAGAATAACCGTTGCCGCGTTATAATCATCGATTTCACCACTTGTCTGATTCATTGAGATGACGCTGATCAGATACCAATCCAATGCCTCCATCCAGTAAGACGATACAAGAAATGTATCCTCTCCTATATGGACTTTCTCAGACACATAGCCCGCCTTCCCCACAACAGACTGATAGGATACCGGATTCTCATCCAATATCCCCGAATGGACAACCACTTCATTATCCGAGATGATATATAAATCACGTATTTGGTTATCCGTAATATCTTCCTGCTCACTGACCAAATAATCGACTGGTATATTGATAACAAGAACACCGATAATGTCATGACTGTTCAAATCCCTTATAGCTCTTACAAATGATATGAACGCAGTTCCACTATTACTACTGAAATAATCATTGTTACTCAGATGAATGGAGTAACTTCCTTTGTCTTGAACAGCTTTCTTGAAAACAGATGAGTCCATATAATCAGGATTGATCTCCTTACTCTTATCCTTATAGACACTAAAAAGAGCGCCCTCCATGTCCGACAGATAAATCTCACTGATAAACGGCGTAGACTCCATCAAAGTATTCAAATGCAACAATAAAGCCTGCTGATCCAAAAGATTACCCATATTATCATCCAATGTCTTCTGCACGCTGTCATTGCTTATAATCAGCTTAGAGTAAGCATTTATACTGTCGATAACATTTTCAATATTGGATTTCACATAAATGCTAGTCTGCTTATTGGCTTTACTTATTGAATCGAAAACCAACCGGTTGTTGATCCATCTGTAAACCAAACTGCTGCCTATGATCGAAATCAATAATATGACCATAGAACAAATTAATATCCAGCCATTCATTTTTTTTGGTGATGCATCTCTGAACGTGCGCAATGACTTTCAGCTCCTTCATAATTATCCTTTTACCGCTCCCGCTATCAAGCCTTTTTGAATTCTTTCGCTTGATATCAAGTATACAACAATTATTGGAACTGATGCAATCATCAGCCCCGCACCGATAACACCCCACTCAGTGATATATTCTCCCGTCAGAGAGTTGATTCCCACCGTCAGTGTTTTCAGTTCAGGTTTATTGATAAAAACAGTTGCCATCATCATTTCATTCCAGGAATTCTTGAATGTTATGATGGTAATGGCTGCCAGTGCCGGTTTGATCAGCGGCAATACGATGACCTGAAATATTCTGTAGATACTGGCACCATCTATTGCTGCCGCTTCTTCCAATTCCCGTGGAATCGCAACAATAAAACCGGATATGATCATGATGGCCATGGATAGGCCAAAGGCCGTATACGGAAGCAAAAGGGCCATTCTCGTATTTAGAATACCCAGACGCTTGATAACAATGAATAGTGGCAACAGCCCTGAATGGATGGGTATCATCAGCCCCATCAGAAAATATACATACGCCGCCCTTTTGAATCGCCAATTCATCCTTATAAGTGCATAAGTGACCATTGAAGCCATAATCAATACCAGTGCTACCGTTAGACCTGATAAAACGACACTATTGAAAAAGTATCGACCCACGCCACCTCTTGTAAAGGCAAACGTATAGTTCTCCCACATGAATGGTGACGGCAATGCAAAACTGTTGTCACTAAAAATCTGACTGTTGTCTTTTAGCGAAAACAACAGCAACCATACCAGAGGGATAATCTGGATAAATGCAATAACCACCAAAAAAAGATATTTGATTATAGCTTTCATATTTTTCATCATTTTCTTACACCACCTCATTGAGATATGTTCCACTTAATTAATTGCCTACATATTCTTCTGATTTTCTGAATATCCATTGAATACACAATGTTAGAACCATACATTCAATGAAGATGAAAAATCCAATGGTACTGCCCAGCGAATACCGTCCTCTCATGAACAATATATCAATAAGCAAAGTACTTGGTACTTCCGTTGCATGCAACGGTCCCCCATTAGTCATTACATAAATAATATCGAACACCTTCATGGATCCGACAACCGCAAATGTACTGCAGATTTTCAGTATCGGTGTCAGCAAAGGGATTCTAATCAGCAAATTCAGTTTCCAGCCTGTCGCTCCATCGATCTTAGCCGATTCAACAATACTGTCAGGTATGTTCTTGATTCCGGCATAAAGCAATAGCATGTAATAGCCTGAAAACTGAAATATTATTGGAACAATCACTGCCAACATGGCCTTATCCGGCTCAGCCAACCACGAACTCCTATATGCTCCCAATCCTATCAGTTCTAAAAACTGATTCAGCATTCCATACTTGGGATGATACAATTTCATCCACAACTGACCGATAACAACTGCAGACAGAATAAATGGTATAAAATAAACGGTTCTGAAGAATTTTTCACCTTTTACACCCTCAGCCAACAAAAGTGCAAGTATCAGTCCCAACGGTATCTGGACAAACAACGATGCCAATGCAATCTTGACAGCATTGAATATCGCCAGTACAAATCCTATATCCGCCTTGCCAAACAGTTCAACATAATTCTTGAAGCCGTTAAACACAGGCTGACCAATGCCATCCCATGAAAACAAGCTATAGTAAAAGGACATGACAACAGGTATGACAACAACGACAGAAAATATGATAAAAGATGGCACTACGAATATCATAATTGCCACTTTGTTCGAAAATGTTTTTTTCATCTAAACCGCCTTCCAAATATCACCTAGACCGATTTCAGTCTAGGTGATAAAATGAACTACTTATTACTGCTTATTGCTTTCATACCTTCAATGTATTCTTCAGGTGACTTCGCGCCTGCAAACAACTCAAGCGCCAGGTTTTTATGCGTTTGTGCATCGTCACCATTCATATAGGTATCCCACCAAATGACAAAGCCCTCTGAATCGGCATACAATTCATACAAATCACCAAATACAGGTGCCATCTTCGAATAGTCTTTCTCTACATTCCAAACAGGGAATATTGTCGTATCACTTTCACATAGCAGCTTGGTGAATCGCTCAACCACCCATACCGATTCTTCCTTATACTTAGTTGTACTGGATACCATGTATCCGTCACCGGTTCCACCGAGTATATCCTTATCATGGCCATACCCAACACCCGGGAATCTCTTGACCACAAGATTTTCTCCTGACGGTTTCTCCGGATCCGCAAATGCCGACGCTAACCAACTACCCATGAAATACATTGGGACATTGCCATTCATGAATTCAGCATCCGCCTCAGGATTGTCCAGTCCGACCGCACCTTCAACAAAGGCATCGGCATCAACCAGTTCTTTTAACTTCAGAGCCGCATCCATGAATACTTGCTGGTCAAAGGATGCTTCCTTTTTAAGCGCACTGATTGAAGCCTCTGCACCTGCCGTTTGAATCGCAAGCATATCGTATATCCACATTACCGGCCAGATACGTTTACCAGGTGCCACAATCGGCCTGATTCCTGCTGCATTGAACGCATCAACCGCAACCAGCAATTCCTCATATGTATCAGGAATCTTGATGCCGTATTCATCAAACATGGCTCCATTGCAATAGAATACACCCATCTTGACTTCAACAGGCAATGCATAAATGCCATCATATGCACCATTGCCAGACTGAATAGCGCCCATATTCATATTATCCATTGCATCTTGACTCAGGTAGTCATCCAGCTTCAGCACACTGCCTGAATCAACAAAGCCTTGGGAATAACCCGGCAGCCAAGTATAGAAGATATCCGGCATTTCATTAGCTGCGACAGCTGTCTTGATTTTTGTCTTATATGCATCACCGGCAGCTGAGCTCAAGTTGATCTTTATATCCGGACGTTCAGACTCGATGGTCTTAATCGCATTTTCAATTGCGGCACTAAGTTTATCATCCCCTTGGGAAGCGATGTTCCAAAATTCGATTTCAATGACTTCTTTTGTTTCTGTAGTTTCTTTCCCTTCTCCAGTGTTTACTGAGTCAGTACTTTCGGTCTTGTCCGCGCCCCCCTGTTCAGTTTCATTGCCACAGCCGACTATCGAAACAACCATAGTCAACACAAGTAATAATACCCCTAAGTTTGTTCTAACCTTCTTCATATGGACTCCTTTCAAAGTTCAATCGTTTTGATTCATCTATATCATAACATGTATTTATACCCAACCATTCTAACGATATTGACTAAAATCATAGTCATATTTACCATATGATTTAATGCTAAATGCGAGAACATTGGCGGGCAATTTCCATCTATGATTGTCACTGGCAATATGTGTAATATAATAAACAAATAGATCCGCATAGAAGTCAGGGGTTATTTCAGAATATCATATGATTTCCGAAACAACCCCTTAAGTATCAATATCGTTTTCATATAGCAGTGCTATGAAAATCCCTTATACAATCCATTCTTTACCACCATTTAATCAAATCCGTCACTTTATTCCTAAGGTCTACAAAATCAGCATCTGCAACTTTACGCGGTCTTGGCAATTCGTTCTGAATCTCCGCCTTCACCGAAGTCGGTTTGTTGGTCAAAACCAGAATCCTATCACTGAGATAAACCGCTTCTTCAATATTATGTGTGATGAATATGATGGTCGTTCCTGTTTTTTCCCATAATTTAATCAGTTCATCTTCCAGTTTATATTTAAGGTTCAAGTCCAGCTGTCCATACGGTTCATCCATAAGCAGCAGTTCAGGTTCTGTGGCAAACGCTCGAGCGATGACCACACGCTGCAGCATGCTGGCTGAAAGTTCACTAGGGTAGTAATTCCTGAATTCACCGAGGCTGACAATGTCAATGACCTCATCCACTTGACGTTTAATGGTATTCTTGTCTGCACCTTTGATCTTCAATCCATATGCAATATTCTGCTCAACTGTCAGCCACGGCATGGTAGAATACTCCTGAAGGATATATGCAAGATGATGCTTTGTAGGATCCACCGTTTCTCCATCAATCAGTATCTGACCGCTGTTGGTCCCGATTATTTTTGTCATGCTGTTCAGAAATGTTGTTTTCCCACAGCCTGTAGGCCCTACGATAACAAGGAATTCTCCTTTTTTGACAGAAAAGGAGATGTCATCAAGCACCAGCAGGTCACCATATTTTTTCGTCAAATTCTCTACAACAACTTTATCGCTATTCAACACAATCCACCTACACTTTCATCCGAACATCAACAAGCGCGCTTATCTCCTCACGGAGTGCCAAAAACTCTTCATCCATCATGTTTCTTGGGCGGGGAAGATCAATCTTGTATTCCTTCAGTACGACTGCCGGACATTCTGTCAAGATGATGATGCGGTCTGCCAGATAAATGGCTTCTTCCACGTTATTCGTCACAAACAGCACGGTCCGCTTTTCCTTATCCCAGATACGTTCGACTTCTTCTTCCATCATGTAACGTGTCTGTGCATCAAGGTGTCCAAATGGCTCATCCATCAGGATGATCTCAGGATCATTGCAGTAGGCTCTTGCGATACCAACACGTTGACGCATGCCTCCGGACAATTTGATTGGATGGTGTTTCTCGAATCCCTTTAATCCGACCAGGTCAATGTAATATTGTGCCTTTTTTCTTCTTTCCGCTTTCGATACGCCTCTTGCTTTTGGTCCGAACTCTACATTTCCCATAGTTGTGAGCCACGGGAACAGTTCTGTTGTCTGATATACCATTCCCACTTTGGGATTGAAACCCCTGCTCTCTTTTCCATCGATATAGATCTTGCCTTCTGTCACTTTTTCAAGGCCTGCCAACAATTTCAACAACGTTGTCTTACCACACTGACCGGCTCCGAAGATAACGATGAACTCATTCTTATAAACATCCAGATTAATCTGCTCGATCACTTCATTATCTGTTTTCTCTCCAAAAAATGTTTTCTTGATATTCTCAAACCTGATTTCAGGCACTTCCTTTAACTGCCGTGTACCGCCCATGAGCAAAGTCTCCTTTCAACTTCACGAATGAATGTTGCCAAAAATAAGCCGACCAGGCCAATGGATATCATTCCGATGACATTGTTGACCATCTTTCCCGTCTGCATTCCCGACAAAATAAGCCAGCCTGCGCCTTCAGTCGCAGTAATCATTTCTGCTGCCAGTACAGCCATCCAGCTGGTCGCAAGAGATGTCTGCAAGCCTGCGAATATATACGGCACTGCTGCAGGCAGTATGATCTTCATGAAGATCTGATTATCTTTGGCGCCAAGCACCTTCGCCACGCCAATCAGCTCCTGACGCACCTGCTGAGCGCCTGCATATGAATTCATCACCATCTGCGAGAAACCGCCTACGAAGATAATGAAGTAGATTGTCGAATTCCCTATGCCCAGCCACATGATTGCGATAGGTATCCATGCGATTCCAGGTATCGGTCGGATGATGGCAAACAACGGCCTTATGATTGCATTTGCCATCTTGGAATACCCCATCGTCAATCCTACGATAGTGCCGGCAATTGAAGATAGGATATACCCGACTGCCACACGCACCAGGCTGATACCAATATGTCCGGGCAATGCATATTTACCAATCGGAATATAAAATGCTTGGATAAACTTAGGCAGCGATACATCTGGTGAAGGAAACACAATGCCAAACTTGGTGAAAGTGGAGGCGACATACCAGATGAAAGTGAATGCCAATATTCCTGCCGCACCATAAACGATACTGTTTCGTAATTCCTTGCTTAAAATGTTGTTCATATCATCGTCCCCCTTTTACCAATTTCTTTTCAGCATATCCAAGGATTGATGATAGCATGGCACCGAAGACTCCAATTACCAGCACTCCGACGAATACCACATCTATACGGCCGACAAGTCTGGCAGTCTGTATCATATAACCCAGTCCTTTTGTTGAAGCAATCAGCTCTGCTGCCACCAATGAGACCCATGATCCATTGAGCGCCACTCTGAATCCAGTGAATATCATGGGACCTGCCGTTGGGATGGCAACAGTGAACAGCATTTGCCGACGCTTGGCGCCAAAAGTCTGTGACACCCAGAGGTGAACAGGGTTTGTTTGTTTGATGCCACTATACGAATTGATGATAGCCGGCATGACGGATGCAATGAATATGACGGATACTTTTGACATGATGCCAAGCCCGAATAGCGCGAGCATGACAGGCACCCATCCAACCGGAGGTATGGGTTTGATCAAGTCAAACAACGGTTTGAAGAAAAGGTCCACTTTCTTGAACCACGCCATACATATGCCGATGGGTGTTCCTATCCCTAGCCCCATAAGGAAACCAAGAAGAGCCTCCTTGAGGCTGATTAGTATATGCTGATGCAAGAGTGCGCCGTCAGGATTCTTATTGGCCAACTTGTAGATGAATGTGTCCAACAGAACAATCGGACTCGGCAGTTTCTTCTCCGGTATCAGATGAAAGGTTCCCGTCAGAAGCTGCCACAATATAAAAAAGATGATTAGCGATACAATTGATATCACTGAATATTTCGTTTTTTCTCTCATTATTCTCACCACATTTCATTTGATTGTTATGATATTTTACTATTCTCCATTTGCTATGCCTATGAAGCGAGGTGCCAATTTATGAATTGGCACCTCGTCATCAAATGCATGTTGTTCCAATCGATAGTACTATTCGCTTAATGCCTCTTTCCAGATATCATCTTTGATATTGGCTTTGAACATATCAAGCTGTGATGGTTCCACCTTTCCGGTCATAGCAAAGAAGTCCGCAATTTTCCCTTCACTGCTGCCGTAATCCAAGGCTTTCTGAGCTTCGGATGTGATGAGAATGCGCATTTCAGCTTCCTGTCGAGCTGTTTCTTCAGTCGTTTCCTTGCCGCATTCTTCATACCATTTCAAGATCTGCTGCACCTTCAGGTCATGGTCAGCCTCAAGTTCATCTGCTGCACGATAAACCAGTTCCATGTATTTAACCAATGCTTCCCGTTTGTTTTCATACGCATCCTTTGACGCGATGACATCTCCCATCGAACTGGTGAAGTTGCGCAGATTTGCAATTTCTTTCCAGCCATGCTCTTCACCGACAGTCAATGACCAAGGTGTAGGCAATGCAAGGATATCAGCTTCTCCAAGCAGGAATGTCTGCAATCCTGATTGATAGTCCATCGGCACCAGGTTGACATCGTCAGTGCTCAACCCGATTTTTTCAAGATATTCCAATACCATCTGATGCAAAGATGTACCGGCTGCATAGAGAATGGTCGTGCCTTTAACTGTGTCCGGATCTCCATAAACCTCAGGATATGTTGGATTGAATCCTTGCACGCCAAGAATCGAACTGTCCGGGCGGACAAAGAGTGTATCACCACCGGTATCCTCGTAGTTGCCGATAATCTTCGCATCGTTATTGATGACTCCGAATACATATGCTGCTCCTTGGAAACCCACATCCCAAATTCCTGCAGCCAACGCTTCATTGGCCGGAGCCCCTGAAGCATAGGTCTGGTACTCGATATCCAGACCGGCTTCTTCCGGCCAGCCTTGGTCGCGTACATACATACAAAGAACGCCATTGAAGGTAGCCATCGTTTGTACTGTCAGTTTTTCCATTTGTTTTTGTTCTGCTGTTTCTTCAGATGCCTTGTCGCTGGTTGTTTGGTTTTCTTCAGAAGCACTTTCCGAAGCGGGTGAACTGCCGCAGGCAGTCATTGAAATCAGTAATGCAATCATTAACAGTATCGCTAAGATTCTTTTCATAATATGTTCTCCTTCTCCTGTTTTACATTTCCGGACTTCGATCGAAGTAACAAACCGCAACACTAAGTGATACTCTTAGTATACCTGTCATCAACCATCTGTTGAAGCCTCTAAGACGACCAAACCTGTCACTTATCTGTAGCTGCTCGGATTCCAAGCTGCCTGATTATTGCCAAATCCTTGTTTATCATTTGCCATCGATGACAGAGAAGTGCTAATCCATATACCAATTTGTGTTACTATGTGTCATAATCATACATTTACATTTTTTAAACGCTGAAGTACTATATTTATATGGATATTCAAACGTTACTGGGCAAAACACTTCTAGAAAAGGATTGCTTTATGATAAACCGCTTTTTTTCATCTAATTATCTTCGTCTGCGAAGCACATTGATTCTTTCCTTTATCGCCATCATATCCGTCACCATTATCAGCATCACAATCTCTTCATATTCAATGTATAAACAGTCCATGATCTCCCAGCTCTCCGATTCGAGACTGGACTTGATGGCACAAATCAGCAATAACATCAAGAACATACAGGATGAAATCATCACCATATCCGATCTTTACTATCATGATAAGCACGTGTCAGACATCACGGCCTTAAGTTCAGTCAGCAATGATATCACCGAAACCTATAGAATGCACATGAGATCCCTTGATTCATATGTTGCAGATACATTATCCAACTATAACTTCACTTATGATATCCAGCTCATCTGCACCAATGGCTTCACCTATGATACGATTGGCATGGCTTCTGATACACTCGACTCTTACAGCAGACAGTTATGGTATGTTGACCTGATGTCATCCGATGCGGATCTGTTCTGGCTGTCAAGTCTTACCATCAACGGCACCGCCCCCGCCGATAACGACTACTTCTCCCTGATCAGGAAGATAGAAACCAGTCATGAAGATACTTCTGCCATTCTTATCATCAGCGTTGATGAACGCGTCATATACAACGCCTACAAAGAACAAATTACCGATGAGAGTTCCATATATCTGATCGACCGGCAAGGAAGGATCGTATCGCATCCAGTCGGCACGATGATTGGTCGGGTTTTCTATGACATGCAAAAACTGAACAGCATGTTTGGAGATGCGGACAATACCTTCATCAAGAAACTCGGTTCTGATTATCTTTTCTCAAGATATAACGATCCTGAGAATGAGTGGATCACAATCGAGGAAATTCCTCTCGTTACGATATTAAAACCTATCCAGCAGATTACTACCGTAATCCTATTTATAGCAATCATTGTCGGTGCTGTCTGCATCTTGCTTTCAATATTGATTGCCAGCAGTGTTTCAACACCTCTGACGAACGTATATGCATCCATGAGAAGAGCTCAGCAGGGTCAATTTGATACTCCCTTCCCAAGGAGCGGGTTTATGGAAGCAAGGGGAATCGCGGAAGCATGTGAAGGATTTGTTAGAAAAATTGTGGAACTGCATGAGAACTTGCGTATAAATGAAGAAGACAAACATAAACTTGAGTTCGATTTCCTGCAGGCTCAGATCAATCCTCATTTCTTGTACAACACTTTATTCACAATAAAATGCATGGTAGATATGAATTACAATCAGGAAGCCTGTACCATGATCGACTCGCTGACCGGAATACTAAAGGCAACATTGGGTTCAAGCGGCCAGTACACCACCATCCGGTCGGAGATGACTCTGCTCGAACAGTACGGTTATATACTATTAAAAAGATATAAAGGATTATTCACGATATCTTTTGACATAGACAAGGCCATTGATGATTTATACATTCTTCATTTTCTTATACAGCCTATTCTCGAGAACGCAATCTTTCACGGCTTTGCCAATATGAAGAGCGGCGGTCATATCCTGATCACAGCTAAAAATCTCGTTGAGCAAATCTCTATCTCCGTTCAAGACAATGGCTGCGGTATGGAACAGAATACTATCGATACCGTTTTCATCGAACCAAGCGACTACAATCATATCGGACTGCATAATGTCTATAAGAGAATTAAGCTCCATTATGACACTACTGCAGATATGAAAATTGAAAGTACATTGGGCAAAGGTACTGTTGTCACGATCCTGGTCCCTAAAATCCACGAATCAAATCCAGATAAAATGTGAGGTATCCCATGAAAATTCTAATTGTCGATGACGAAGCCATGATCCGCGAATGGATGGAACGTACAATAGAAGGTCTACCAGTGGATATTCAACAGATCGATACTGCCAATGACGGATTAGATGCACTTGAAAGGTTCAAGTCCACCGTATATGACTTGGTTTTTGTCGATGTGAAAATGCCTAGAATGAACGGTATGGATTTGATAAAGAAACTGAACAACCTGCCAACAATACCTCTGATTGTCGTTTTGACAAGTCATGACCAGTTTGATTACGCAAGGGAAGCACTTCATCTCAATGCTTATGAATATATTCTGAAGAGTGAATGTTCAAAAGAAAAATTGTTGGACCTGATCAATAAATGTCAGTCTCTCATTAAAAAGAAACGGATTGATATGGATCTTGCCTACCATCGCTCAGCATTCCTTGACGCTGTTCTTTCAGACAATACTTCAAAGTTGAATTTCTCCCTGAACAACCTGTTTCCCAAGCTCACCAATACACCATACATGGTCATCACGTACGATCAGGCATTGCTGCCGGATTCGAAACTTCACACACTTTTCAACGGTTACCGCCGTATTTTCATCGGAAATCATCATGCACTGACCTTTTTTGCCTATGAAGTTGCCAGTGACATCGCACCGGAAGACATCGCATCTGTTCTGAACGCATTCACCACAGACTATGATGTCACGATTGGCTGCAGCCGGCCATACACCGGGCTGAAAGATCTGCCGTTGGCATTAAAAAGAGCATTCTCAGCAAAGCAAAAGCTCTTCTATCTGGATTCCAACTATTATATTGATGATGCTACAGAGATTAATGATGACATGAAGGATATTGAGGCGCAGTGTGAATGCATAATCAACAACATCAAATCCGGCGATTTGGATAAAGCGCGAGATCATCTTTCTATCGTCCATCATATGATCACCCAGTTGAAACCAGTAGCTGTGGATTATGTCAAGAATGTCAATTACAATATCTTAAGTGCTCTCCTTATATACTTGTCAAAGAGCAACCAGCGCGTCATTCCAAATCTCGATGAACTCAAATCACGAATGGAGAACAGCCAGCATTTCAGCGATATAAAATCCTATACGGATGAATACTTCTATTTTCTGGATCCTGTACAACGTACCTTCCCCAAGAATTGTTCTTCATACGTATTGGAGTCGATAAATTATATACACACCCGGTATAACGCCATAGAATCCATTGCACAGATTGCGAATCATGTCCATCTGAATACGGACTACTTCTCACGGCTATTCAAGAAGGAAATCGGAATCCCAGCCAGCACCTATCTTATGAATTACAAACTAGAAGCAGCCGCACAGTTATTAAGCACAACAACAGAAACGGTCCAAGAAATCTCACTGAAGGTTGGTTACAGCAATGTCAGCTATTTTTCCAAGATCTTCAAGGCGAAATACGACCTGCAGCCAAGCCAATACCGCATGCAATTCAGCGAGCATTAGTTCACTATTGGCGTTCTCGATTATATGCCGAGTGACCTCCGCCGAGAAAACTATCGTGCTTTTGCCTTTTGAAACACCAATCGATGATCATTGATTTATTGCACTCCTGAAACTTAAAAAAGACTATGCTTTCCAACTGCTTTAGCAGCTAGATGATATGCACCCTTTAAGGTAGACTGTTGAAATAATAAAATTGTCATCTTAAAGGGAGCATATTTTTATAGGAAGAAAAGCTAACTTTTCATTTGAAATAAAAAGAGAAGTTGTTTTTCGAATCCAAGCTGGAATGAGCTGTCCAAATCATGAAGCATCGCTATTGGGCATTGCCCGAAATAGTGTCGTATCATGGATTTC
>CAXXGE010000036.1:0-32005 GCA_963677915.2 Vallitaleaceae bacterium
CCCTTTTCCCAGATATTTGTCCAGCAGCGACAGATGGTTTTCCTTACGCAGCAGGGACTGGTGTTCATGCTGGCTGTGTATGTCAATCAGCCGGGCTGTCATCTCCTTGACGGTCTTTCCGTTGACCGTCTGTCCGTTGACTTTGTAGACGCTTCTCCCGTTCGCTGCAATCCTTCTTGATACGAGCAGTTCGCCTTCATCATTTCCTTCAACATTAAAAGCTTCACATAAAGAAGAAAATCCTTCCGGATTTCCGTTGAAAAGCAATTCCACCAGAGCGCCGTCGGCACCTTCCCGTATGAATCCTTTATCCATCCTGTTGCCCAGAACTGCGTTCATAGCACCGATGATAATGGATTTTCCTGCACCGGTTTCTCCAGTCATTACATTATAGCCTCTGTCGAAATCCACTTCCAGATCATCGATCAGGGCAATGTTTTTCACATGTAGGTAGCTTAGCATCCAGTCCCCTCCGGCCTCAATCAGCGGTTGGCAATCTTGTCCATCCGGTCCATAACAGCAATGGCATCCTCTTCCGAACGCGTCGCGCAGAAGATCGTGTCATCGCCCGCAATAGATCCGACAACTTCTTCAAAATTTATCGCATCAATAGCTGCTGCCACAGCCATAGCAAGTCCTGTCAGTGTTTTTACTACAATCATCGTACCGGCCCTGTCAAGGCCAACGTACCCATCCTTGAAGACGCGGATGTACTTTTCAGTCAAATTCTGCGCACTTGATGTCTGGATGGCATATTTCTGCCTGCCGTCGCTCGTGGCGACTTTTGACAGCTTAAGGTCCCTAATGTCTCTGGAAATCGTCGCCTGGGTCACAACGAACCCTTCCTCGGTCAGCCTCTCGGCAAGCTCTTCCTGGGTTTCTATGTCATTCTGACTTATCAGTTGAACGATTTTGGTTTGTCTTTCCAGCTTCATCCGGTTTCCTCCTCATCAGTTTTTGCCCAGTTTTCTCCTAAGCAGTGTAAAAAAATTATGGCCATGCAGGTTGACCAGCCTCGTTATAAGACCCGATCTTTTTATGACCAGCTCCATATCATTGTCAATCTGTATGCCGGTCTGCCCGTCAATGGTGATAATCAGGTCGTTGTGCCAGGCAGATCTGTTCTTTTCGAAAGTAATCCTCACTTCATCCTTGCAGGAGATAACGATACTTCTGGTACTCAGCGAATGGGGACAGATTGGCGTAATTGCCATCATTTCAGTCTGGGGCTCAAGAATAGGCCCTCCAGCTGAGAGGTTATATGCTGTCGATCCTGTCGGCGTCGTCACTATGACACCGTCAGCCGAGTAATCGTTGACAAACCTGTCATTGATATAGATGCTGAAACGGACCATTCTTGAAAGGGCCATTCGGGATACAACGATATCGTTGAGTGCAAAGCCTTCCTGAATAACCTTACCGCCTTTGTATATATCCGCTTCAAGCATCATCCTGTTTTCAATGACATATCTGTCTTCCAGAATAGCATCGAGCGTTTCAAAAATCGCATGCTCTTCAATGGCCGCGAGAAATCCCAGACTGCCTAGATTGACGCCCAGTATTGGAATATCGTGTTGTGCCAGCTGTCTTGCCGAATGGATAATCGTACCGTCCCCCCCAAGAACGATGGCACACTCCGTACTCTCAAAACGGTTGTCATCGATCGGCACCGCCCATTCACCGCCGGCATTTTCTGCCAGGTCCTTGGGCAGAAACACGTCGCATCCCCGCTCATTCAAATAATCGATGATGCTCCTGGTAATTTCAAGGTCCAGGTCCTTTAACATGTTGGGTATTAAATAGAAGTTCTTCATATATCATCCCTCGTTCTTAAGCGATGCAAACGCTTCTTCCGTAACGGAATCTATCATTTCGCTGTCAATAGCACTTTCCGCTTCCCTTGACATATCCTTGTTCACATGAAGCAGGTATTCAATGTTGCCTTCCGGTCCCTTGATTGGAGAGAATGAAAGCGCCAGCGGCTTAAGGCCAACCGTCTTAGAAAAAGCCGTCACCTTTTGAATGACTTCCCTGTGAACAGCAATATCTCTGACAACGCCCTTTTTCCCCACGTTCTCTCTTCCCGCTTCGAACTGAGGCTTGATAAGACAGACCAGGTCTGCCCCGTCTTCAAGAATATTCGAGACCGGTCCCAGCACTTTTGTCAGGGAGATAAAGGAAACATCAATAGACGCAAAATCAACCTTTTCGCCGATATCTTCAGGCGTCACATAGCGAATATTGGTTTTTTCCATACTGACGACACGTTCGTCCTGCCGCAGGCCCCAGTCAAGCTGACCCCTGCCTACATCAATGGCATAAACCTTGCCAGCGCCGTTTTGAAGCATGCAGTCTGTAAATCCGCCAGTCGATGAGCCAACATCCATGCATACTTTGCTTTTAGGTGTTATAGGAAACACTTCCATGGCCTTTTCCAGTTTAAACCCGCCACGGCTCACATATTTGTTTTTGTTGTTTTTAACGACTACTTCTGCATCGACTGGAATTTTCGTTCCTGCTTTGTCTTCACGCTGGCCATTGACAAATACATTGCCTGTCATAATAATCGCTTTGGCTTTCTCCCTTGACTGAACGAGACCATTTTCGACCAGATAGACATCCAGCCTTTCCTTCTTTACTGCCATGGCAAGCTCCTTAATATGCCCTGTACCGTCAGCCCGTACGCCTCAAGGAGGGCCTGTCTTGTGCCATGAGGAATAAACTCGTCCTTAAGACCGAAGGCATAGATAGCCGTATTGCTCCCGTATACTGATTTCAAACGCGACAGTTCACTGCCTGCCCCGCCCTGTAAAATGTTTTCCTCTATGATTATGATGCTGCTGTATTCATCGAACAGCTTCTCGATCATCCTGCTGTCCATGGGCTTGATAAAACGCAGGTTGATGACACTTGGATCCTTGCCTTTTTCCTCAAGTTCCCTTGCCACACCAACAGCCACTTCGTGCATCGTGCCCACGCCAATGACGGCAATGTCTTTTCCAACCCTGGTCCATTCGGCCTCAGCCATACGGATCGGCTGGAACGCTGTCTCTTCATCATCCATCCCGGCATCCCCTTTTGGGTAGCGGATTGCCACAGGACCTTCCAGTTCCAACGCTGCATAGTCAAGCATAGCCGTCAGCTCTTTGCCGTTCCTGGGTGACATGATTGTCATATTCGGCAGATGGGATAGATAGGATATATCGAAAACACCTTGGTGGGTCTCTCCATCTTCACCGACGATGCCGGCTCTGTCCAGGCAGAACGTAACCGGCAGGTTCTGAATGCATACATCATGCAGTATCTGGTCGTACGCTCTCTGGAGGAATGTGGAATATACGGCAACAACCGGATGGAATCCCGACTTGGCCAGACCGGCCGCGAATGTGACCGCATGCTGTTCTGCAATGCCCACATCAAAGAAACGTTTCGGATATTTCCTGGAAAAGGCCGACAGCCCCGTCCCTTCAGGCATGGCTGCAGTAATGGCAACCAGCTTCTCATCCTTTTCAGCCAAAGCAGTCATTGCATCTCCAAACACATCGGAAAACGTCTTCGTGGCACTGCGTTGTTTTGGTTTTCCCGAAGACGTTTCAAATGGTTTCGTCCCGTGGAACCTTGTCGGATCCACCTCTGCGTGAAGGTACCCTTTGCCTTTGACTGTATTCAAATGGACAAGTACAGGACCTTCTATTTTCTTGGCCTGATTAAGCGCTCTGATGATCTGGTGGATATCATGACCGTCAAACGGACCCAAGTAGGTATAACCCAGTTCTTCGAAAATCATGCCGGGAATGACAAGCTGTTTGATGCCGTTCTTCACGCTATGGACCATATTGATCAGAGGCCCGCCGACGACTGGCACCTTGGTCAAAATCTTTTTCGTATCTGTCTTCAATTCGTTGTATATATGGCCTGTCCTGATGGAATCCAGATAACAGGCCAGTCCGCCTACGTTTTTCGAAATGGACATCTGGTTGTCGTTCAGGATAACGATGAAGTTGGATTTGATATCAGCCCCGTTATTGAGCGCCTCATAGGCCATGCCTGCTGTCATCGCACCATCGCCGATGATTGCCGCGACATAATTGTCGCCACCGCTGATGTCCCTTGCAGCAGCCATACCGAGAGCAGCGGAGATGGAGGTGGAGCTGTGGCCTGTATCGAATGCATCGTGGGTACTCTCGACGCCCTTTGGAAATCCACTGATACCTCCGCTTTTCCTGAGTGTACAAAGCGTTTCCCTGCGCCCTGTGAGCATTTTGTGGACATAGCTTTGGTGCCCTACATCCCATACCAGCTTGTCCTTAGGAGAATTGAAAACATAATGGAGCGCAATGCTGAGCTCAACCACTCCAAGGTTGGAACTCAAGTGCCCTCCCGTTTCGCTGACCGTCTTGACCAGGCATCTTCTCACATCTTTAGCTAGCTGTTTCAGTTCATCTTCATTCAGTTTTTTCAGATCTTTCGGATCATGTATTCGTTCCAGGATTTTCCCCATTGTTATTTCACTTTCTTTTGATGGTTTTCTTCTTTCCAGTCGGAACCCAGGTAACCAGCAGTGCAATGCTGTAAACAATATAATTGGCATGCCGAAGTGCAATTTCCTTACCGATTGCCTTGCCTCCGACAGTCAATGCTGCAGTGCCTGCAGTTATCAATATGCTGGCAATAGTCGTTTCCAGCGTCACAGTTTCATTCAGTTTTATGACGATGGCTGCTGCTGCCGATCCGGAAATGATACCGGAAATATCACCGATCACATCGTTGAAGAAGTTGGCAACAGAGCTGGCGTTGCGTATCAGTTTGATTGCCCTGTCCGCTCCTTTGACCCTGCCTGCCGCCATCGAATGGAAGGGCGTCTCAGACGCTGCCGTTACAGCAATGCCCAGCAGATCGAAGAAGACGCCGATAAATATGATAAAGAGCAATATAACAGCGGCACCAAACAATGATACGATCTTCATGAATACCAATGAGAAGTAACCTAAAACAATGGCAATAAGAAACGTAACGATGCTGATGCCGACAATCCACTGAACATTCACCTTTTTATTTATGAACTTTCTTTTGAATTTAACCCGTTCCCGATGAATCTTCATATATCCCCCATAATATCTAATAAAAACTAAAGACAGCTCCTGCAGTAAAGTTTGCGGCATACGGTCTAGCAGGTTTTCCCGATTGCCTACTCCTTTGTCGCCAAAGGAGCGATTCCTCTTTGCAGGCAAACTTGTCGCGTTACCGCTGACAAAGCTAGATCACCTCGAAACCACACTGTAATCCCGCAGGAACCTCTTGCGAACAGCCTAGGGGCTTTCCCCGGCAACCTCGGCATATTCCTAGTCTTTTTTGCAACTAGCTGTTTCAAGGGACAATAGCAGAAGGATTTTGGCCTAAATCCCGCTGTTTGATTCCCTATCCCCAAGTAAGTCACTCAAGGCAGGCTACACTGTCCACAGCTTTCGCCGCATGACAGGTTTAATCCATCATCGTAGGATGCCGCGAACGGTCCCCACAATGTATGGTCTCCGCGACAAAAGGGTCAACGCCCACATGCCTTTGTGGATCGCCCTAATGTCTTAACTCCCAGCATAAGCCCGCAACTGGGCGTCGCAAGCCAACACCAGGAACTTCATCGATATGCCGGCAACGGATTTTTAGGCCCGTCTTCAGAATAGGCAAGGTTGACTAGAATACTGCATCTTTAGTTTGAAATCATTATAACATACCAGCTGTATTTGGCAACTTATCCGACGAGAATCCCAAGTAATGTTCCCAAAGCCGCACCCACGAGCACTTCAAGGTAGGTGTGCCCCAGCAGCTCTTTCAGTTCTTCATCCATATGCAGTTTATGATGTCCGATTTCCTTGATAATCTTGTTGATGACTTTAGCCTGCTTGCCTGCTGCCATCCTGACGTTGGCCGCATCGTACATGACAATGAACGCGACAATCATGGCGAATCCGAAAAGCGGTGAGTTGTATCCAGCCCGTTCGCCACAGGCAAAAGCTCCAGCCATTACGGAAGCCGAATGGGCACTTGGCATACCGCCTGACCCCATAAGTCGCTCCGCATCGAAACGACGGTGTTTGATTGTCGTCCATATCACCTTGACAGTCTGCGAGGAAATCCAACCCGCCAGAGCTGCAATAAACACGGCATTGCCGCCGACGCTGCTAATCTGATTCATGTCTATCTCCTACTTATATTATAGTTCAATAATCTCTGTTGCGCAAAAATTCGATGTAATTCTCCAGCATTTCACGTTTGTGCCCGTCGAACTGTTTTAGACGGTCTACCGCCTCGTCAAGAAGGCTCTCGACTGTTGCCCTTGACGCTTCGATACCCTTGAGAGATACATAGGTCATTTTTCGGTTCTTGATGTCGCTCCTGACAGGCTTTCCCAGGATATTTTCATCCCCTGCAATATCCAGTATGTCATCCTGGATTTGAAAAGCAAGCCCTATGCAGTTGCCTATATGACGCAGCTCTTCACAGGCTTCTTTCGTCGCACCGGCAAGTTGGGCACCGGCAACCAGGGACGCTTCTATCAAAGCGGAGGTTTTCTTCTGGTGGATATAAGTCAGTGAATCCAAGCTCGCATCCTTCTTTTCAGCCAGTACATCCGCTACCTGACCGCCGATCATGCCGTTGATGCCAGCCGCCGACGCTATCGTTGCCATCGCTTGAAGCTCGCCATCTCTGCCATGGGCTGCGATGCACGCTTTTGTCATGACTTCGAAAGCGGCGTTAAGCAGCCCGTCGCCTGCAAGAATTGCCATATCCTCGCCATACTGGATATGGCAGGTTGGCTTACCACGCCTCAGGTCATCATTATCCATGGCTGGCAGGTCATCATGAATCAGAGAATAGGTATGAATGAATTCAATCGCAGCCATGAAAGGCTCAATCCTGCTGCTGTAAGGTTTAAAAAGCTGATAGGCTTCAGACAGAAAGATCGGCCTGAGCCGCTTGCCGCCAACTGTCAGGCTGTAGGACATGGCCTGTATGACAGTCTGGTTGTGGGGTGACTGGCTTGCCGGTACATAGTCTTCTATAATTTTATTTATTTTTTCTACTCTATTTTTCAGCATCAGTGATATGTTCATCTCTTAATACTTCCAATTCCTTTTCCACTTTATCGATTGTGCTGTTGCACTGTTTCACCAATGTCATGCCCTTCTTGTACAGCTGAATGGACTGATCCAGTGTAATATCCTCGTTGCCGAGAGCTTCCACAACCTTTTCAAGGTCATTCAGCGCCTCTTCAAATGCCTGTTCCTTTTTTTCAGTTGCCATCGGAATACCCCTTTTCCAAATCTATGTGTTCGACTTTTGCGAGTGCTTCCCCATCGTGAAAAAACAGCCTCAAGGCATCGCCTTTTGACAGGTTTGCAGCACCTTCTATTTTTTTGTGTTCACTATCGGTGACATATGCAAATCCGCCTTTGATTTTTGCATAAGGCGACATACCTGCAAGGCGCTCAGAAAGGATATCCAGCTTGTATCGCTGCCTCTTGATATGCAAACCGACCAGTACATCAAGTCTGTCCTTCAAATCAGCAATGTACTGATACTGACGTTCATATTTCTTAACCGGATTCATATGCTCAAGCTTGGCCGTCAGCAGTTCCAGCTTGCTTTTTTCACCGGCCAGATGGCGCCGAATCAGCTGATCGAGCTTGAAGCGGCGTTGGTCAAGCCTTTCCATAATGTCTGCATATGAAGGCACAATCACTTCTGCACCCGCTGATGGTGTAGGTGCCCTTAAGTCGGATACGAAATCGGCAATGGTGAAGTCCGTCTCATGGCCGACCGCAGAGACAACAGGAATGCTGGATTCAGCAATCGCCATGGCCACCAGCTCCTCGTTGAAGGGCCACAGGTCCTCGATGGAACCGCCTCCCCTCCCAATCAGCAGTACATCGATATCCTCCCTGCTGTTGAAGTACCGTATGCCTTTGGCAATCATTTCCCTTGCCCCTTCCCCTTGAACAAGAGAAGGGTATAAAATAAGCTGGATGTACGGATTGCGCCGTTTCGCAACGTTGACAATGTCACGTATGGCAGCACCCGTATCGGAAGTGACAATGCCGACCTTTCTCGGATAAACCGGCAGCGGTTTTTTCCTGTCCTGGTCGAAAAGACCTTCCTCACCCAGTTTTTTCTTCAATTCTTCAAATTTCTGATACAGAATCCCGATGCCTTCTTCTCGCATGGCAGTTACATATATCTGGTATTGCCCGCTGCGCTCGTAGACCGAAACGGAACCCTTGACCACAACCTTCATACCATTGGCAGGCGTCATGGCCAGGCTGGCAACATATGAGCGGAACATAACACAGGCTATCGCACTGCTGCCATCCTTCAACGTAAAGTAGAGGTGTCCCGAACTATGCTTTTTGTAATTGGAGATTTCCCCTTGAACAAGAAGGTTTTTCAATACATAGTCCTGTTCAAAGACTCTCTTGATATAGGCATTTACATTGGAAACACTCAGTACTTTTCTTTCCATGTCAACTAAATCACTTTCACTATTTTTGCCAGCAGGCCGTTGATGAAAGAGGGGGCCCTGTCACCGCCGAATTTTTTGGCCAGTTCTACAGCTTCATTCAAAGCCACATTCTTTGGAATATCATTGTCATATTTCAACTCATAGACCGCAACTCTAAGGATCGCCATTTCCACTTTGGCGATCCTGTCCCCTGTCCAGTGTTCAAGGCAGTCGCTAATAATCTTGTCAATGCTCTCCTGGTTGTCGATAATAGCTTTTGTCTTATCGGTTATGTACTCCCTGGTCTCTTCGTCTGCGGAGGAATCTTCTTCCATATACTCGAAATACTTTTCTATCGGTTCGTCTGTCGGACGTTTATCTTCGAAATCGTAGGAGAATACAATTTTGAAGATATGCTCTCTGATTTTTCTGCGATTCATGCTGCCTCCGCCTATTTATCAGCATCGACGCCAGCGACGCGGATGTTGACCTCTTCAACGGACAGTCCTGTCATTGTCTCGACAGCACTTATTACCTTTTCCTGAATCAATGCTGTCACTTCAGCTATTTTCACCCCATAGGCAACGACAATGGCCAATTCAAGTGAAACGGAGCTTTCCCCAGTCTCGACTTTAACGCCTTTAGCCAGGTTCTTGCGTCCAAGAATTTCTCCCAAACCGCCGGCCAGGTTTCCAACCATGCCTTTGACCCCTTCGACTTCCGTTGCTGCCATGCCTGCAATGATTGCGATAACTTCGTCAGCTATATGCACATCGCCCAAACGTTCTCTATTGCTTGTTTGTTTATCCATTTTTATGACCTCCTGTGTGAAAATCAACGTATATCCATTATACTCAATGCCCTTGTCTTTTGCAAGAATGGGGGGTTCTTAAAGACATAAAAGAAGGGCTGACAAAGCAGCCCTGTTCCATTATTGTTATGCTCTTGAAAGATACTCGCCAGTTCTTGTATCAATCTTCAACTTGTCGCCTATTTCAACGAAAAGGGGAACAAGAACGGTAGCGCCGGTTTCCACTGTTGCAGGCTTGGTTGCTCCTGTCGCTGTGTCACCTTTTATTCCCGGTTCAGTATGTGTAACTTCAAGAATGACGTTGATAGGAGGTTCTACGCCGAATACGGAACCGTTATGGGACAGCACCTTGACAACCTCGTTCTCCTTGACAAATTTAAGCGCATCTCCTAGCTGTGCTTCCGAAAGCGCAATCTGGTCGTATGTATCTGTATCCATGAAATGGAAAAGATCACCGTCAGCATAGAGATATTGCATGTCTTTTCTTTCGATATGGGCTTTTGGAAGTTTTTCAGTCGGTCTGAATGTCTTCTCAATGACCGCCCCGGTTTTTATGTTTTTAAGCTTTGTCCTGACAAAAGCCGCACCTTTGCCTGGCTTTACATGCTGAAATTCAATGATCGTGAAGATATTGCCTTCATATTCAACCGTAACGCCATTTCTAAAATCACCTGCAGAAATCATTTGATTTTCCTCCTAATGTTAATCAATCCTTAACAGTTTAAATCATAACTCGTTATATTTCAAGCAATTCCTTTGTAGAAACACAAAAGTTCTCATAGCCTTCCACGGTTACACGGACAAGGTCTTCGATTCTAACGCCACCGAAGTCAGGGATGTATATGCCCGGTTCTATTGTAACAACCATATCCGGCATCAAAACCTCATCACTGGTAAAGGATACCCTTGGATTCTCGTGGATATCAAGACCCAGGCTGTGTCCCAAACCGTGGCCGAAGTACTGACCATATCCTGCATCCTCTATCA
Source organism: Vallitaleaceae bacterium (assembly GCA_963677915.2). GTDB lineage: Bacteria > Bacillota > Clostridia > Lachnospirales > Vallitaleaceae. The sequence goes on from CAXXGE010000036.1 coordinate 10,296, forward strand.
TGTTTCTGGCGACTTTGTCCACTTCCACGCCGGTAAGGCCCGCTTTCAAGGCAGCCAGTGCCTCCTTTTGGGCCTCAAGCACGATACTGTATATCTTCTTCTGCTCACTGTCGGCACTGCCTATGACGACCGTTCTCGTCATATCGGAACAATACCCGTCATAGATACAACCGAAATCCAAGGTAACAAAGTCACCCACTTCCAGTTTCTTGCCGGTTGGCTGGGCATGGGGCAGCGATGACCTTTTTCCTGATGCCACAATCGTTTCGAAAGACAGTCTTGAAGCCCCTTCCCTTTTCATTAAGTACTCCATCTCGAGGGCGATATCCCTTTCACTCACTCCTGGCTTCAAAAAACCCAGAATATGTTCAAAAGCTCTGTCACCAATAGATGCTGCCTTTCTAATGGCTTTCAGTTCCTCATCATCCTTTATTTCCCTAAGCTTCTCGACCATATCATCCATACCGGCCATCGGGCATGCCAGTTCCGAACTGAACCTTGTGTAGTCGCTGACTGACATGTCCCTGTTTTCAAAACCCAACAATGCTGTTTCCATCTTCTTCGATGGCATTGTTCAGTTCCTCGACCAAGCCTTCATTTCCGTAATTGATAATCTCATAGCCGGGGCACTCAGCCGCAGCCTGTTCAATATATCTGAAATCCGTCAGGAAGAGCTTTTTATTATGGGATAGGTAAATAAAGCCGTTCGAACCTGTAAAGCCACTCATATATCTTCTATTCAAAGGACTGGTGATAAATAAGGCATCCAACCCTTTATCTTCCATGGATGCCAGTATTTTTCCTATTCTCTTGTTGATCAGCGTCATTTCGACTGACCTCTTTTCTTATGTCTGTGGAAACGCTTCAGCACAAGTTTCTCTGTTCCCCGTTTGATCCATGTGATGAATTGCTCTTTCGTCTGTATGGGTTCCACCAGCACTGTATACATGCCGCAGCGGTTGCCAACCCATACGTCAGTGAATACCTGGTCCCCTACAAAGATTGTCTTTTTTGGTTCTACGCCCATATCCACCAGGATTTTGAAAAGGTTTCTTCTGAGTGGTTTCAAGGCATTTGGCATCATGTGTATTCCAAGGTCATCATTCAATGCTGAGACCCTCTTTTCCGAGTTGTTTGAAACAAGGCCCAGTTCAAAGCCGGTATTTCTCAATCCCTCGATGAATGCCAGCAGCTTATCATCGGCTTCCATGACATCATATGGAACCAGTGTATTGTCCACATCGAATAGGATGCCCTTGAAACCTTTCTTGTAGAGGCTTTTAAAATCCACATCATAGACAGATTTTACGTATTGTTTTGGATATAGCTTATGCATAGCCGTCCTCTCTTTCATAAGAACATGGAAACATACCAGTTCAGCAGTATCTCTTCAAAAAGCATGGCGACAGCTATTCCAAGACAGAGAAACGGACCAAAAGGAATCATCTGTTTCTTTTCGATTTTTTTCATGGCCATCAATGTCAGGCCTATGACAGAACCGACAACCGAGCCCAGCATGAGAGCCATCAGTATGCCTTTCCAGCCCAGCAGAAGCCCTGCCGCCGCCATAAGTTTGATGTCGCCGCCGCCCATCTTCCCTTTCGTGATTACTGCAATAAGGAACAGGATGCTGCTTACAGCAAATAATCCAATTATATGGTCAATATATGCACCTGTCAGCAGTGTATTGGCCACACCCAAAACAAATATGGATACCACCATGCTGTCGGGGATTATCATATACCTGTAATCGATGACTGATACAACAATCAGAATGGAAAATGTCAGGAGAAAAACAATGGTTGACAGCTGCCAACCATTTATCATGGCTATGCCGACATATACCATCCCATTGAGCAGTTCGATAATGGGATATTGAATGGATATCTTCTTTTTGCATTTTCTGCATTTGCCGCGGAGCACCAGGTAGCTGACAACCGGGATAAGGTCGTACCACTTGAGCCGGTATCCGCACTGCATGCAATGTGAGCCTCCAAAGACAACGTCCTCCTCCTTAGGCAGGCGAAGGATAAGGACGTTCAAGAAGGAGCCGATGACCAAGCCGTAAAGTAATGCAATGATCATCTAGTCACAACCTGGCACAGTTGAACTGCCTTCATCATGATGCTTTCTGGATTTTTCATTACCTTCAACCTTTTTCTCATAGATATCAACCTTTTCTTCTTGTATAGTTTATTTTGAACAAATTCTAACATAGCAATCGTAATATCGCAATATACCGGGCTAAATTCTTTGTTCAAGAGCCGCCTGATCGACCGCAGCTGATATTGCTGTACTCCTTGATATTTTACGCTCCATAACAAGCCGCATCAGAGCGTCATCCATGGTCTGCATGCCTATGCGTTGGCTCGTCTGCATAACCGATAGTATCTGGTGGGTCTTGTTTTCCCTGATCAGATTTCTGATAGCCGGGTTGATATGCATAACTTCAAAAGCCGCCGCCCTTCCTTCAATGTCCGACCTTGGCAGCAACTGTTGTGTTACAACAGCAAGCAGCACCGAAGAAAGCTGTATACGTATCTGTTGCTGCTGGTGATACGGGAAGGCATCAATAATCCTGTCAATGGTGGCAGGAGCACCAATGGTATGCAGGGTTGAAAGGACCAAATGGCCTGTTTCTGCCGCTGTTATAGCGATGGATATGGTCTCAAGGTCACGCATCTCACCGACCAGAATGACATCCGGATCCTGACGCAATGCGGCACGAAGGGCATCTGCATAGGAATCAGAATCAAGACCTATTTCTCTTTGATTGACAATGCTTTTATTGTGTCTGTGAAGATACTCTATTGGATCCTCCAACGTTATGATATGGCAATCCCTGATTTTGTTGATCTCGTTGATGATAGATGCAAGCGTTGTCGATTTTCCGCTGCCGGTAGGGCCGGTCACTAGAACCAGGCCCCTTTTCTTATTGGCCAGACTGACAACCGATTCCGGCACGCCCAGGCTCTGTGGATCAGGAATCTCAGAAGCTACCGTTCTAAGTGCTGCAGCTACCGATCCCCTCTGTTTGAAGGCATTGACACGATAGCGGCCAATCTCGGGAAACGCAAAAGAGAAGTCCACCTCTCCTTTTCTCTCAAAATACTCCAGATGCTCTTCCTTGATGATTGGTTGGATCAGTTCTTTTGTTTCTGCCGGGCTTAGCTTTGCAACACCTTGCGGCTCAAGGCTGCCGTTAATCCGGAAAACAGGTGGCAATCCGACTGTGATATGGATATCGGATGCGCCTTTTTCTTTTGCAGATCTAAGCAGTTCTTCCATGTTCATCAATACTCTCATCCTTTCCCTGTTATGTGCATTCTGATTATTTCATTTTCGTTGAAATGTCCTTCTGCCGGAATATGAATTATCTGTTTCGGGTGTGGTGCATTTTCCAGAGGTTCACCCTCGTCATTGAAAATGGCCGTAATAGCAAACATGACGTTCTCCCCATCCGATTTAATGACTTCGGCTTCGTCACCGACTGAGAACTTGTACCGCTGCTCGACTTTAAGCATTTTCTTCTCCTCATCATAGCCGATGATTCTGCCGATAAACTTGTAATCCTTGTTATATGTGTTTGTATCGTATATCTGTTCATCCCCGCCTGGCTTGTCGATGTAAAATCCTGTCGTAAACGGCCTGTGGGTGCATTTCCTTATTTCATCCAGGTAATAGGGTATCCTGCTCCTGTAAAGCTCCGGATCTTTGAGATAATCGTCTATGGCCATTCTATAGGTTCGTGTGACCGTTGCCACATACAGGCCTGTCTTCATCCTGCCCTCTATTTTGAAACTGTTGATGCCGCTACTAATGAGCTCTTCAACATACGCCAGCATGCAAAGGTCTTTGGAGTTGTAAATATAAGTCCCTCTCTCGTTCTCCACCACGGGCATGTATTCACCGGGTCTTGTCTCTTCCACAAGGTGATAGGTCCATCTGCAGGGATGGGTGCATGCGCCTTTGTTAGCGTCTCGGCCTGTCATGTAGTTGCTCAGCAGGCACCGGCCCGAATAGGAGATACACATGGCACCGTGAACGAAAGCCTCAATATCCATTTCTGCCGGAAGGCGCTTCCTCGCTTCCGCTATTTCATCGAAAGACAGCTCTCTCGCCACGACAACTCTTTTTACGCCTTGGTTGTACCAGAACTGCATGGTAGCGTAATTCGTATTGTTGGCCTGCGTGCTGAGGTGGAACTCCATACCTGGCATCTCTTCTTTGGCAATCATCAGCATGCCCGGATCCGCAACAATGACTGCATCCGGCTTGATGTCGACCAGTTCCCTGAAGTAGGTTCTGGCGCTGTCAAGGTCACTGTTGTGGGCGATGATATTAGCCGTGATGAACACCTTCACCCCATGGGCATGGGCGTACTCGACCCCTTCCTTCATCTGATCCATTGTAAAGTTTTTCGCCTTGGCCCGGAGTCCAAAAGCCTCGCCGCCAATATAGACAGCATCTGCCCCATATCGGACAGCGATTTTCAGGTTTTCCAGGTTCCCTGCCGGAATCAGCAGTTCAATTTTGTCATTGTATTCTTTTTCCATAATTATATCCTTTAAGATAAAAAGTGCCGCATTTCAAAGAAACGCAGCACTTAATTTTACACTCACAGCCACACCGTCTGCCACCGGCAGAATAGATGTAGCCAGTTGTTCTGAATGGTTAAGTGCCCATAGATATTCCCTCATATTCTGATGGATTGTTCTTTGGCGCCTGGCTACAGCGAACCTTGATTTCGCAAGCGTACCATCCTGAAGCACATTGTCTGAGACAAGCATGCCTCCGGGCTTCAACAGGCGCATCAGGTCTTCGAGCATCCTGAGGTACTGACCTTTTGCAGCATCCAAAAAGATGAAATCGTATGTTCCGGTTAGTGTCTTGACCGTTTCTACCGCATCACCCGGAATGAGTTCGATGTCATCCTTTATGCCCATTATACCAAAATTCTCCCTGGCTTTGCTGCACATCTCCTCAGAAAGTTCAAGCGTTGTAATTTTCGCTCGCCCACCGGTGGCCATATGCATCACACTCGCCGAGTAGCCGACAGCAGTCCCGATTTCGAGTATTGCAGCCGGCTTATGGGAAAGCAGAAGCACTTTCAGGAAGCTTTCCATTTCGAATTTGATGATTGGAACATGGTTCGAGACAGCCTCATCCCATATTTGCTGAAGGACAGGATGCCTATCGGGCTGGATTGCCTCAAGGTAATGCCTGATCCTTGCATCGGTAATTCTATCCATATCAGAATTCCTGGTTGAATCTCAGTTTGTCATTAACATGATCGTTGTAGTTTACATTAAAGGAGTGCTCCCCGGTCACCGGATCCATCAAAACAAAGTATAGATAGTCCGAATCGGCCGGATAGAGAGCCGCCTCGATGGATGCAAGGCCGGGGCTGTTGATGGGTCCTTCCGGTAATCCGTAATTAATGTATGTATTGTAGGGAGATACGATTTCAAGGTCCTTGTAGAGGAGCCTGTCCCTGTCTTTACCAAGTATATACATGACTGTCGAACACATCTCAAGCGGCATGTCGGTATTCAGTCTGTTGTAGAGGACACTTGCCACGAGCGCTCTCTCATTCTTATCAGGCGCATCGTAACGGACTTCGGCCTCAATGATAGAAGCCACCGTAATGATTTCATCCATGGTCATTCCAAGTTCGTCAGCTCTCGCCTGGAACTCGTCGGTCCATATATTGTCAAATTGCCTGAACATCGTACTGACGATGTCGACTGCCGATGCGTCTGTATAGACATCATAGGTGCTCGGGAACAAGTACCCTTGGTATCTGACATTCCTTTCAGGCACACCGTCAATAAAATCATAGCCATAATTTATGTTGTCAACAGCCGCAAAAAAGTCCGTTTCCGTACAGAGTCCATTGTTGGCCAGAATAGCCGCCGCTTCCTTGAGTGTCTTGCCCTCGGGAATCGTGAAGCTGGTTGTACTGCGTTTCGCGCCTTCTGTCAGAAGAACCTGCATGATGGTTTCCTCATCCATGCCGGTATTAAGCGAATAGTCGCCATACTGGAAAAGCCCGTCATATCCTTTGATCCTCGTTAGAATCCTGAAGTACAAAGCCGAAGGAATGACGTTCGCCTCTTTTAGCCGCTCTGCAATCTGAACAGTGGTGGCTCCCTGAGGTATGCTCACAGCCACATCGACAATGACCTTCTGGTCTGACGATGTACGTGACATAAGGTCATAGCCTTGAGTATAAGCCCATTTACCGGCATTGATAATCGTAAATACAACGAGTATAGATATGATGATGGTAACGGCCAATGCCGTTATTTGACCAATTAGTTTGCTTAACATTCCTACCGTCCGTTCTTTGGATCAGCCCAGGAAATCGACATCAAAATCGATTCCTTCGGCTATTGTGTGAAAGATTGTGTTGATCATCTTTGAAAGATTGATTTCCGCATTCAAATAGGCATTGACTATCGGATCCCCCAGCACATCTTCATACTCTTCTTTGAGACGCACCAGGTTCTCATAGGCATTGTAGTAACCATACCTGTGGGCTGCCTGTATTTCGAAGCTTTTCCTTCTGTAATCGTCAACAGCCCTTCGCAAGGATTCCTTGTTGTCGAGAAGCATCTTGTAATTCAGATACTCAATGTAAACAGGGGACTTTTTGATCTTGTCCACCAGCTCATTTGTTTCCTCAACCATCTTGCTGTACATGGAAACGCCTCCTTTATACTTCCATAATCACCGGCAGTATCATAGGATTCCTTTTTGTCTTTTGCCAGAAGAATTCTCTCAGTTCGTCCCGAACCACATTCTTCACCTTGCCCCAGTCGCGGATATTCTTCTTGTTGCATTTTTCAATCGCTTTGACAACGACATTTCTCGCTTCCACCATCATCTCGCTGGATTCCCTTACATAGACAAATCCTCTCGAAACAATGTCTGGTCCTGCCTTGATTGCCCTGGTCTCCCTGTCAAGTGTCAGCACGACAGTGAGCAGACCGTCCTGGGACAGTTTCTGTCTATCCCTTAAAACGATATTGCCGACATCGCCCACACCCGAACCATCGACAAGGATGCCTTGACATGGTACGCTGCCGGTCTTGCTGACACTGTCCCAGTCCAGTTCCATGATATCGCCAGGCTGCATGATATGGATCCTGTCCTGTCTCCAGCCGAGTTCCTCGGCCAGCTGCGCATGGCGTTTCAAATGCCTGTACTCGCCATGGATAGGCAGGAAATACTTGGGTTTGACCAGGCTAAGAAGCAACTTCTGCTCTTCCTGATAGGCATGACCGGATACATGGGTATCTTCGAAAATAACCTCTGCACCCTTCTGGAACAGCTCGTTGATAACCCTTGACACCAATTTTTCATTGCCCGGTATCGGCTTCGAGCTGAGTATGACTTTGTCGCCATTCTTGATTTCTATCTTGCGGTGGGTGGACGACGCCATTCTTGACAGTGCAGCCATCGGTTCACCCTGGCTGCCTGTCGTAATGATGACAATCTGCCCGTCATTGTAATTGTTGATTTCATCAATACCGATCAGCATTTTTTTCGGCATCTTAATATAGCCAAGGTCAATAGCCGTCGTAACGACATTGACCATGCTTCGCCCTTCCACAACAACCTTCCTCTTGTACTTCGCCGCTGCATGGACAATCTGCTGCACACGATCGACATTCGATGCGAAGGTTGCCACGATGATACGTCTGCCCCCAAAATCGCCGAACAGATCGTCAAAAGCCTTGCCGACAGAACTTTCAGACATGGTGCTTCCAGAACGTTCGGAGTTGGTCGAATCGGACATCAGCGCCAGCACGCCTTTCTGCCCAAGGACAGCGAATTTCTGCAAGTCGATGGGATCACCCCAAATCGGGTTGTAGTCTACCTTGAAGTCTCCCGAGTGGATGACGGTGCCAGCCGGTGTATGCAGCGCAATCGCCACCGGATCAGGAATGGAGTGGGTTGTTCTGATGAATTCCGCTGTGAAGTTTCCTAGCTTCACCTTTTGTCCCGGTTTGATCGTCTTCAGTGTGACATCCCGCAGCATGCCGTGTTCCCTCAGCTTGTTCTCCACAAGGCCAAGTGTCAGTCGTGTACCATAGACCGGTACGTTCAGTTCTCTTAGAATATATGGCAAGGCGCCGATATGGTCCTCATGACCATGGGTGAGCAATATGGCATGGAGCTTGTCCCTGTTGTTCCTGACATAGGTCACATCCGGTATAACCAGATCTATGCCAAGCATCTCGTCTTCCGGGAAAGCTATGCCGCAGTCAATCAGCACCATGTCATCATCCTGTTCGAATGCCGTGATGTTCATGCCGATCTGCCCGAGGCCGCCCAGCGGTATAATCTTCAGTTTGGATTTGTCTTTCTTCAAAAATGTTCCTCCTTGGTTTTCTTCTGGCAGTTGCTGCAAACGCCGTAGAACTTGACCACATGGTTCGTCACTTTGAAACCGTAGTCATTCATAAACCGGTCCTCAATGTTGTCCAGCATGTCGTCTTCAATACCTATGACTGTATTGCATTTTTCGCAAATCAAGTGATGATGGTGGTGTTTGTCATTGAGTTCTCCGATCTCGTACCTGACAAAACCGTCATCCAGATTGAGTGTCTCGGTAATACCCAGGTCGCTAAGCAGCTGCAGTGTCCTGTAGACTGTAGCCAGACCGATTTCCGGACATTTTTTCTTGACATGCTTATAGATTTCGTCAGCCGTTAGATGTTGACTCTCTTTCTCCTGCAACACTTCCAGAACTTTCTTTCTTTGTGTTGTTAATTTATATCCATTGCTTTTAAGTATCTTTTCAAATGCGCTGTAATTCATGTTCATCCCATCACTCCATTAATTATCATTATCATTTTCATTACGTTAATTATAACCAAGGGATGCGGGATTGTCAATTTACCCGTTACAGCTCTATTTCAAAGTCTTCCAGAGCTTCTTCCAGCAGCGGAAGAACTGCATTCTGCTCATCATCGTCGTCCACGATTTCATAGGTTACATCTTCATCGTCCATCTCAGTCGCCTTGAGAATGAACGCCTCCATATCTTCATCCTCCAGATCTCTTTCATCCGCAACAAGAATGTATGCCGTATCCTTGTAATTAACATGGCTCAAAATGGCAAAGACAACCTTCTCATCCGTTTCTTCTATCGTGAATTCAATTCTATCCAGCATTACGCCCACTCCTTTAAATTTTTTGTTGTCGGTCCATATAGCTTTGCAGGATGATAGCTGCTGCCATCTTGTCTACAACCTGTTTTTTCTTCTTGCCTGACATTGCCGTATCTTCCATAAAACGCATGGCGCCGGCAGTCGTAAGCCTTTCGTCTTCAAATAAGACTTCGAGACCGAATTCCCTTTCAAGCCTGCGTTTGAATTTCTCGGTCTTGACAACCCGCTCCCCTAATGTCGTGTTCATATTGACTGGCAGTCCGAGAACGATTTTTTCCACTTCATAGGATTCAATCAGCTCAGCCAGCCTTGCGATTGTCCCTTTAAGGTTGTTCTCATCCGAACGATTGATTGTCTCGATGGCCTGCGCAGTCAGTCCAAGCAGATCATTGACTGCAACCCCGACTGTTTTGCTGCCGTAATCAAGGCCCATCACTCTCTTCATAATTGCACACTCCCGGATACAGCTGTCCAAAAATTCAAATAAAAACTGCAGTGAATAGATCCCTGCAGCAAATGTTATCGTATATTGGTATCAATATAACTTTTGACAAGTTCTTCCAGCAGCTCGTCACGTTCAATCCTGCCGATTTTCGTGCGGGCATTCTTATGGCTTGTAATGTATGTAGGATCACCGGAAATGATGTAGCCAACAATTTGATAAATCGGATTGTAACCCTTCTCCGTCAACGCTTCATAGACTTCAAGCAGAACTTTCTTCGCTTCATTTTCCGGTTCTTTTTCAAAACGTTTGAAGAACTGGGTGTGGTTCAATTTCCCCATGGTGTCACTTCCTTTCCTACAATCTGAAATCTACCTATAGTTTAATATAAAAAGACTGAAAAAACAATTGCAAAATTACAATTTGACACCACTCAAACCGTCCTTCATGAACCCTGTCCCCTTGACCTCTATCCTGCTCCCTACAATGTCCAGTCCCTCAGCATCCGCCTCGAAGTAGACTTTGATGTAATTCGGGGCATGACCGGCAGCGTAGCCAGGATGTTTCCCGGAAGGATCCTCGACCAGTACTTTTATGGTTTCACCTATAAACGTCTTTTCGTAAGCCGCTTTCATTCTGTCAGCGAGCTGCTGAACCGCTTCGCTTCTGGCCTGTTTGACGCTGCCGTCAATCTGGTCCTTTCGCTGAGCAGCCACCGTACCGTCCCTTTTCGAATATTTGAAGACATGGATCATTGCAAAGCCTATTTCTTCAAGATTTTCCAATGTCTCTTCGAAATCCTGCTCTGTTTCCCCAGGAAAGCCAACAATGATATCCGTGGTAATTGCCGGCCTGTCGAAGGCATTTCTAAGCATCGACACTTTCTCTTTGTATGAATCGATCGTGTACTTCCTGTTCATGGCCTTAAGCGTCCTGTCACAGCCGCTTTGGAGGGACAGATGAAAATGGGGGCAAAGACTTGTAAGTGCAGCAGCCCTTTTTATAAAGGCATCCGTGATGAGATTGGGCTCTAGGGAACCGAGTCTTAGCAGTTCAACGCCTTCTACAGCATCAATCCGCTCCATCACGTCGATCAGCGATGTTTCATCATCGCCCTTTCCATAGGAACCCAAATGAATCCCGGTCAGGACGAACTCTTTGTAACCTTCTTCCAGCAAACCTCTGATTTCATCGATAATGCCCTTCATGTCCCTGCTTCGCACCCGTCCTCTTGTGTAGGGAATGATGCAGTAGGAACAGAACTGGTCGCATCCATCCTGAATCTTTATATAGGCTCTTGTTTTCTCATGTGACTGGGCTTGCCAAAGCTCTTCGAAAATGCCACCCTTTGAAATGTCCTCCACATGGATGGAAGGCCCTTTTCCTGCCAGATGGTCCTCCACGATATCGACGATTTCATTTTTCCGGGTACTGCCCACCATCAGGTCGACGCCGCCTCTGTCTTCAATTTTGTCTGCTGCTGCCTGGACATAGCACCCAACGGCAACCACCAGCGCATCGCTGTTCATCTGCTTGGCCTTGGACAGCATCTGCCGCGACTTCTTGTCGGCCATGTTGGTCACTGTACACGTGTTGACGATATATATGTCTGCCTTCTCGCTGAAGGATACCACTTCATAGTTTTTTTCACGAAACAGAGCTTCCATGCCCTGTGTTTCATATTGATTGACTTTGCAGCCAAGCGTATGGAATGCAACTTTCATAAGTACTTGATACTCCTGTAACAAAATTGTAAATTGACTTGGAAAACGAATACCTGTAGACTAAAGTATAGTAAAGGAGGTACAGCTATGAATTCACTTAAAGTATCCTTGAACTCAATCGACAAAGTCAAGGGCTTCGTCAACGCCCTTAGTAAATACGACTCGGATTTCGATCTTGTTTCCGGCAGGTATGTCATAGATGCAAAATCAATCATGGGCATCTTCAGTTTGGACCTTAGCAAGCCAATTGAGCTTAAAGTCCACGACGACGAAGCATTCGAGGACGTAAAAGCGTCCCTTAACGACTTCTTGATTGAGGAATAACCAACCTGTATATAGCAACAGGAATGAAAGTCGGCAGCAGAAACTGCCGACTATTTTTTATGCTGAAACGTCCTTACAGCGAATCCAGCAGACTGCCGCCGTCATCAATATCGTTCAATCCTCTGACGCAAATGGTCTCCGTCGTCTCCATCGCCTCCTCGATCAGCTCCTCGATATTCTCAAGCTTTCTTTCAGAACGCTTAATCGCTCCAATATTCGGCTTTGTGACCGGATGCTTTGCGACAAATATCGTACAGCAGTCTTCGTAAGGCAGAATGGACGTCTCGTAACTGCCTATCTTCTGGGATATATCCACGATTTCCTGTTTGTCGAAACCGATCAGTGGCCTGAATACAGGCAATTCACACACTTCATTGGTCGCCGCCAGGCTTTGGATCGTCTGGCTTGCCACCTGGCCAATCGCTTCCCCTGTCACAAGGGCAAGGCAACTGTTATTCTTCGCTATCCGCTCGGCAATCTGCATCATGATTCTGCGCATGATAATGGTCAGCTGATTGTGGGGACATTTGTCATAAATCATCAGCTGGATTTCTGTAAACGGCACCACATGGAGCTTGATCGGTCCTGCATACTGGGAAACGATTTTGGCAAGGTCTACAACCTTTTCCTTGGCTCTTTCACTCGTATAGGGATGGGAATGGTAATAAACCGCTTCCAGAGCCACACCGCGCTTGGCCGTCATATAGCCCGCCACCGGACTGTCGATGCCTCCCGAAAGAAGAAGCATCGCCTTGCCGTTTGTGCCGACCGGCATCCCCCCCGGTCCAGGGATGACCCTTGAATAGATATATGTGTTGTTGCGCAGCTCCACATTGACCCTGACATCCGGTTTGCGCACATCCACCTTAAGCGCCGGATAAGCGTCCAAAAGCACGCCGCCAAGGTCCATGGAAATCTCCATCGAGTTAAGGGGATACTGCTTGTTTGAACGTCTCGTTTCCACTTTAAATGTGAAATCGAAACCGCTGTACTGCTCTGCCAGAAATTCTACCGCTGCAACGCGGATCGTCTCCATGCTGTCGTCATCAAGGACGACAACCGGGCATATGGCATGGATGCCAAACACCTTCTGCAGGCTTTCGATGCATGCATTCTCATCCACCGGCTCAACAGGGTCGCAGTAAATTCTGCCCTGTTCCTTGCTGACCTCGAATTCGCCATGCGGTTTCAATGCATCTCTTATATGGTCAACCAGTTTGTTCTCGAATATATACCGGTTGTTTCCCTTTATTCCAATTTCTCCATATTTGACCAATAACGCGTGTTTCATAATTCCTCCAGCAACCTGTTTATTTTCTTGTGAAGCGTCTCAGCTTTGGTATGTTTTTACCCAGCTCTTCAATACAGTAGTCGATTTCCTCTTCCGTTGTATATTTCGAAAAACTGAACCGTATCGCATTGTCCACTTGAACGTCGTTAAGACCGAGGGCCTTCAGCGTCTCGCTCAGCCCCGACTTGTTGGAAGAGCAGGCAGCTCCTGTCGATACGTAGATGCCCGCCGACTCCAAGGCGTGAAGCAGCACCTCACCCCTGACATTGTCAAAGCGCATATTCAGTATATTCGGCACCGCATTCTCCAGCGTACCATTCAGGTGCACGTCTTCCAGCCTGTCAACGACACCTCTGTAAAGGCGAAGTTTCAAGGCTTCCAATTTACTTCTGTTTTCATCAATGTCCTCAAAAGACTGTTTGGCCGCAATGAAAAGTCCTGCAACACCCGGTACGTTCTCAGTTCCCGATCTCAGCCCCTTTTGTTGGGACCCGCCATGAATCATAGGAATGATTGATGTCTTTGACGACAGGTACAACGCGCCAATTCCTTTTGGGCCATGGATTTTATGGGCACTTAAGCTATAGCTGTCTACTTTTGCCTTTTTCAGGTTGATTGGCACTTTTCCGAACCCCTGGACCCCATCCACATGGAAATGGCACTGGGCATTGCATGCCTTGACCGCTGCACCTATCGCCTCGATCGGTTGGATTGTGCCAAGCTCATTGTTCACCTGCATGACGGTGACCAGCACTGTGTCAGGGCGTATCAAAGGCTTCAGTTCTTCCGGGTCAACGAAACCCTTGTCGCCTACAGATAGCACATCCACTCCCCATCCCTGCTCCGCATAATACCTGACACATGCAGATACGGAAGGGTGTTCAAAGGCCGACATGACCACATGTTTCCCCCGCCTTTTCCGGCTTTCCAGGATGCCTGAGACCGCCAGGTTGTTGGCTTCTGTACCACCGGAGGTGAATAGTATTTCCTTGTCCTGCACCCCCAGCTGCCTCGCAAGGAGCATTCTTGTCTGCAGAAGGACCTTTTCCGCTTCCATACCCTTTTTGTGAAGGGACGAGGGGTTGCCGTATACTTTCAGCATGATCTCCCTCATTGTATCCGCCACATCCTGACTGACAGGCGTCGTTGCAGCGTTGTCCAAATATGCTTCCATATTAGTTCACCTCAAGTCGAACTTTCCTTGAATCTCATGAAAAAAGGCAGGTCTTTGCCTGCCTGTTGTCTACCTTGTGTTGCGTATCGTGATTTACATTTCCAGTGCGTTCTCGATTGCCTGGATGACACGTGATTTGGTAAAAGGCTTCACAACGAAATCTTTCGCACCGTTCTTGATTGCCTCGATAACCAACTGTTGCTGTCCCATAGCCGTACACATGATGACTTTTGTGTTTGGGCAGGCTGCGAGTATCTGCGGAAGTGCTGTTACACCATCCATATCAGGCATGGTGATATCCAAAGTTACGATGTCCGGTTGAAGTTCTTTCGTCATGTCGATTGCTTCAAGGCCGTTGCACGCCTCTCCAGCGATTTCATACCCTTCTGCCACAAGTATTTCTTTCAATACTGTTCTCATGAACATAGCGTCATCGACAATAAGTATTTTTGCTGCCATTCTAGTCTCCCTCCAAATGAATCATCAAATTGGACAAAACGGCTAGCCCCGCCGTTTCCGTTCGAAGTATTCGACGTCCCAAGCTAACAGGTTCAATGTTATCTTTCATCAGATGGTCTATCTCGGTTTGGTCGAAGCCACCTTCAGGCCCAACTATGACTGCAATCCCTTTCCGGGCTTGAATAAGCCTGCCAGCCCTCTCGAACAACGCTTTCGTTGCAGAGATTCCTTCGGCATTCTCATATGGCAGAATCACAAGATCGTAGCTTTCGAGTTCATTACACATCTCTTTGAAGCTGCATGCAGGCGCAACCCTGGGCACAATGCCTCTTCTGGCTTGTTTGGCGGCTGCCTCCGCAATGCGGTTCCAGCGTTCGATTTTCTTGTCAGCCTGTTTCCCCGACAGTTTCGCAATGCTTCTTGCCATTGAGACAGGTACTATTTCAGAAGCCCCAAGTTCAACAGCTTTCTGAATGATGAGCTCCATTTTGTCCCCTTTGGGCAGCCCTTGAAAGAGCGTTATCTCAACGGGCAGCTCGTATTCGCTTTCTGTCTCGTATTGGATTTCCAGGACCACCTGGTCATTTGTAATCGTTTTTATTATACAATAGTACTCAACGCCTTGTCCATTACTTATTGACAGGGAATCGCCGCACTTCAACCTGAGCACATTGCTGATATGATTCACATCTGAGCCTTCCACGGTTATTTCATTGCCTTTTGCCGCTTCCGGTGAAATATAGAAACGGGCCATGGTTTCACCCTTTCCTTTTGGCCGCTACAGCAGCCCATTCGCCTTTCCTTACGACCTCGACGACATCGAAGCCATTTGATTCTAGCGCACTGCACACGTCATCGATCTTGGCAAGGATTATGCCCGAAGATATGAAAAGCCCGCCTTCAGTCATTATTTTATTGATATCGGCAGTCAGGAAGATAATGACATCGGCAATGATGTTGGCAACGACCATATCGGCCTTGTGCTGTATCTTCTCGATTAGATCCCCTTCGAAAATCTCAACCTGGCCTTCAAGCCCGTTGAGCAGGACATTTTCCCTGGCCACCTTGACCGCATTCGGATCGATATCGATGCCGACCACGTTCTCAAATCCCAGCTTCCCTCCCGCTATGGACAGGATGCCGCTGCCACAGCCCACGTCCACCAGGGACTTTCTGTTGTCCTTGTACTTTTGCAGAAGTTCTATGCACATGGATGTGGTTTCATGGGTGCCTGAACCAAAGGCCATGCCTGGGTCGATTTCTATGACAATGTCGTCTTCCTCTGATTCAATCGTTTCCCACTGAGGCTTTATCCAAATGTTTTTACCCAATTTGAAGGGTTTGTAGAATTTCTTCCAGTTGTTTGCCCAATCCTCTTCGTGGGTTACATCCCGTTCGACTTTACCGCTGCCGATATCGACAAACTGCCGAATTTCTTCCAGCATGCTGTGAAGCGCCGCAAAAGAAGCATCCACATCGTCCTCCCGGGAGAAATAGCAGATGACCACCGCTTCATCCATAGGTTCGATAACCGGATCCAGATAGTCTACATGCATGCGTTTCTGGTCTTCCTCTGTCAGGATATCATCCTGTATTTCAACACCTTTGACATTGAGTTCGTATAGACTTGCAGCTACAATATCGACACTCTCTTTCGAGACGTGCACCATTGCTTTGATCCAATCCATCCGCTTTCCTTTCGCGCATCAATCCAGTGCGTCTTTTACTTTTTCAAAGAAACTCTTTTTCTTATCTTCCGAACCGCCGCCCGGTCCGCCTCTCAATTCATCCAGCTCCCTGAAAAGCTCTTTCTCCCTGGAAGAGAGGTTCATTGGTGTCTCCACAACAACCGTCACATACTGGTCTCCCCTGTACTTCGGATTATTGACATTCGGCACACCTTTGCCTCGCAGCCTGAATTTCGTATGTGTCTGTGTACCTTCCTTGATAGCATAGGTCACTTTGCCGTCAACCGTCGGAACCTCTATTTCAGCGCCCAAAGCAGCCTGGCTGAAACTGATCGGCAACGTGTAGAAAATGTCGTTGCCTTTTCTTTCGAGAATTGCATGAGGCCTTACCATCACGGTAATGATGATGTCACCCTGCGGTCCGCCGTTGATGCCTGGTTCGCCTTTGCCTCTCAGGCGTATGCTTTGTCCGTGGTCGATACCGGCAGGAACCGAGACAGATATTTTCTTGCGCTCTTTCTTGTAGCCTGCTCCGCCGCAAGCATCGCAGCGTTCCTTGATGACCTGGCCTGTGCCGTGACAGGTAGGACAGGGCCTTACACTCTGTACAGTGCCGAAAAGTGTCTGCTGGTTGACCCTCACCTGTCCGCTGCCGTTGCACTGATGGCAGGTTTCCTTCGCAGTACCGTCTTTCGCACCTGTGCCGTGACATGATTCACAAGGCTCAGAAACCGTCACCTGAATATCCTTTTCCACACCGAACACGGCTTCATCGAATTCCAGTTCCATGTGCACCTGTATATTGGCCCCTTTTTGCGGTGCATTGGCCCTTCTTCTCGAACCGCCGCCGAAGAAGTCGCCGAAAATATCGCCGAACATGTCGCCCATGTCATCAAATCCAAATCCGCCGAAACCGCCGCCTGGTCCACCGCCCTGACTGAAGGCCGCATGGCCGAACTGGTCGTATTGCTGGCGCTTGCCGGAATCGCTGAGTATCTCATAGGCTTCCGTTGCTTCCTTGAACTTGTGTTCCGCGTCATCATCATTCTGGTTGCTGTCAGGGTGGAATTGCTTGGCCAGTTTCCTGTACGCCCTTTTTATTTCCGCATCTGTTGCGTTTTTGCTTACGCCAAGCACTTCATAGTAATCTCTTTTATCCGCCATATTATCACCTGAATATCCTTAAACTTGCTTGTCTTCAATACGCAAACGAGACTTCATGCTCAGCATGAAGCCTGTTTGCAGATTCTTATATTATAATTAGTCTTCCTTGAAATCAGCATCGATGACATCGTCGTCGCCGCCGGCATCGTTTGAAGCGCCTTCTCCGCCTGCAAAGCCTTCAGGGCCTGCTCCAGGCTGAGGTCCGCTTTGCTGATAGAGTTTTCCGCTCACTTCCTGGAACACATGCATCAGGGCATCTTTCACTTCAGCAATCTCGGAAACGTCAGCATCTCTCATGCTTTCCGCTTTCGACTTAGCAAGGACATCCTTGACTTTTTTGATCTCAGCTTCAAGTTTTTCCTTGTCGGCAGCCTCAAGCTTATCGCCAACTTCCTCTATTGACTTTTCAGCCTGGAAAACAAGGGAATCAGCTTCGTTTCTCGTATCGATCGCTTCCTTGCGTTTCTTGTCGGCAGCTTCGAATTCCTGGGCTTCTTTTACAGCCTTGTCGATTTCATCGTCTGAAAGGTTGGTCGAAGCAGTAATTGTGATATGCTGCTCTTTGCCTGTGCCAAGGTCTTTGGCTTTGACTTTAACGATACCATTCGCATCGATGTCGAATTCAACTTCGATCTGAGGCACGCCTCTTCTTGCAGCAGGGATGCCATCCAGACGGAAGTTTCCGAGCGTCTTGTTGTCTCTTGCGAATTCCCTTTCACCTTGCACGACGTGGATGTCAACAGCCGACTGGTTGTCTTCCGCAGTAGAGAATACCTGGGATTTCTTTGTCGGGATTGTTGTATTCCTATCAATCAGCTTGGTTGCAACACCACCGAGTGTTTCAATACCCAGGGAAAGCGGCGTGACATCTAGGAGAAGGATGTCGCCTGCACCTGCATCGCCAGCAAGCTTTCCGCCTTGGATTGCTGCACCGATTGCTACACATTCATCAGGATTGATGCCTTTGAAAGCATCTTTTCCGGTTATGCTCTTGACCGCCTCCTGTACTGCAGGAATCCTTGTGGATCCACCGACCAGAAGAATTTTACTGAGATCGCTTGCTTCAAGACCGGCATCTTTGAGCGCCTGGCGGACAGGCCCAAGTGTGCTCTTTGTAAGATCATCCGTCAGCTCTTCGAACTTGGCTCTGGAAAGGGTCACATCCAAGTGTTTTGGTCCGTCCTGTGTTGCTGTGATGAATGGCAGGTTGATGTTGGAAGTTGTCGACGTCGACAGTTCCTTTTTCGCTTTCTCTGCGGCTTCCTTGAGACGCTGCATCGCCATTTTGTCTGTTGAAAGGTCTACGCCTTCGTTGTTCTTGAATTCGGAGATGAGGTACTTGATGACCCTCTCGTCATAGTCGTCACCACCGAGATGGTTGTTTCCGCTCGTAGCCAGAACTTCCAGAACGCCGTCTCCGATTTCAATCAGGGATACGTCGAAAGTACCGCCGCCAAGGTCATATACCATGATTGTCTGCTCATGCTCATTGTCCAGGCCGTAGGAAAGTGCCGCCGCTGTTGGCTCGTTGATGATTCTTTTCACTTCAAGGCCGGCGATTTTTCCAGCATCTTTTGTAGCTTGACGCTGGCTGTCATTGAAATATGCAGGAACTGTGATGACAGCTTCTGTCACTGTTTCGCCAAGATAGCTTTCCGCATCCGCCTTCATCTTTTGAAGAATCATCGCGGAAATTTCCTGTGGCGAGAAGTTTTTGTCCTCGACACTGACTTTATGGTCTGTACCCATCTCTCTTTTAATGGAGACAATCGTCTTGTCAGGGTTCGTGATGGCTTGACGCTTCGCAGGCTCACCTACAAGGCGGTCGCCGGATTTAGTGAAAGCAACGACCGACGGTGTTGTCCTTGAACCTTCAACGTTTGATATGACAACTGGCTTTCCGCCTTCCATGACGGAGACGCACGAGTTTGTTGTTCCCAAGTCGATTCCTATAATTTTTCCCATTGTGTTTTCCTCCTAATTGACTACTTTGACCATGCTGTATCTAAGCACCTGGTCTCTGTATAGATATCCTTTTTGCATGACTTCGGCTACTTGGTTGTCGCCGTATTCATCGTTTTCCTCATGACTGACGGCATGGTGAAGGTTCGGATCGAATTCCTGCCCTTCAGCCTCTATTTCTTCAACGCCAATGTCCGACAAGGTCGCCATCAGCTGCTTGTAAATCATGTCAACGCCTTTTACAAAGGGTTGCTTTTTCTCGTCATCCTTGATGCATGACAACGCTCTTTCAAAGTTGTCGATGACCGGCAGCAGTTTTTCAAGGACGTCTTTGGCTCCATTCTCGTACATCTGGCTCTTTTCCTTCAAGGTTCTCTTGCGGAAGTTGTCGAATTCGGCCATCGTCCTTTGCAGCCTGTCGAGGTGTTCTTTCGCCTCTGCTTCTTTCGCGATGAAGCTCTCTGAATAATCGTCAGCCTCTTCTGCCGTTTCCTCAACGTCTGTGACATCCGCTTCAACTTCAACTTCTGCTTCCGTCTCCATATCAGTTTCAGGCACTTCGTTCAAATCTTTCTCCACTGTTTTCTTCTTCCTTTCATCATGAGTCATTGATCAATTCCTCCATGTCCTTGATCAGGCATCTGAGCGCACCGATGGCATTCATGTAGTCCATACGTTTAGGGCCGATGATGCCGATAACGCCAAGCGGTCTGCCTCCTATATGATAGGTTGTAGTCACAAGACTGCAGTCCTTCATTTCCTCGATTTCGTTCTCCTCGCCGATGCTGACTTTCACGTGGCATTCCTCAACATCTTCGATGTTCTTCATAAGGACGCCTTTCAGCTTGTCCTTGTTCTCGAAGGCCTCGATAAGGTTTGTCGCCTTTTCCATGTTACTGAATTCCGGCAACCTCAGCATGTTGATAGCTCCGGATGTATAGATGTCCACATCGTCCACTTCCCTGATTGTCTTGAAAACAACCTCGAGCACTTTGCTGATGATTTCCTTGTTCTCGCCCGCAAATTCCTTCAGTTCCTCAATAAGAGGAAGGTTGATCATCTCTACCGTTTTTCCATACAGTTCATGATTCAGGACAAAGGTGATCTTGTTGAGCGTCTTCTGCTCCACATGCATTTCCAGGTCGATTACATAGTTCTTGATGTTGTTGCCGTCGGTAACGATGACAGCCATGAGCTTCTTCGGTTCTATTTCTATCAGCTGAATGTTTTTGATGGAGCTTCTGTTGTATTGCGGTGTCGAAACGATAGCCGCATAGTTGGTCGCCTTCGCAAGCACCGATGCAATCTGCTGCAGAAGCACTTCGATATGTCCCGCCCTTTTCACCAAGTCTTCAAGCATCGCCTTCCTGTGCTTGCTCCTGCCTCGAAGGTTCATCAGGGTATCCACGTAAAGCCGGTATCCCTTGTCCGACGGTATGCGTCCTGCCGATGTGTGGGGCTGTTCAATGAAGCCGAGCTCTTCCAAATCCGACATCTCATTCCGGATTGTTGCTGGAGATACGCCAAGGTCATAGTTTTTTGAAATGGTTCTCGATCCTACTGGTTCTGCAGTATCCAGGTAGCTATTGATGATTGCCTGCAGTATCTTTAATTTTCTTTCATTGAGTTCCATATTGCTCACCACCATAACCTATCGGCTTTCGTTTGTTGTTAGCACTCGTTAGTATGGAGTGCTAACACACTTTCATAATAATATTAAAAAGGAGGTTTGTCAACCCCCTTTAATGAATGAAATATGCAAATACATAGTTGCTTACATCGATGCCTTTTTCCGTCAGTTTTAGGTAACCGCCCTCGACAGTAAGCAATCCTTCTTTTTTCAGTTTTTCAAAGCTTTCCTTGTATTCGTTTTCAAACGGGTCGCCGAACCGCCTGTTGTATTTTTCAAGATCGATGCCTTCCATTTTTCTAAGACCAAGAAACAGGCACTCTTCCATCTGCAGTTCACGCGTGCCCTTTTGGACCAGCGTCCTGATCTGGTTCAGATTCCCGTCCGCAGCAATGTAAGCGTCCATATCGTCAGTGTTGTCGAACCTGTCACCCAGCCAGTAGGATGATGCGCCAAGACCAGCTCCGATATACTGCTTGTCCGACCAGTAACCCAGATTGTGCATGCTTTCCATGCCCTGTCTGGCGTAGTTGGAAATCTCATAGTGGATGTATCCCGCCTGTGTCAGCCGTTCATTGGCCAGCCAGTACATCTCCCGCTCTTCTTCCTCGGAAGGAAGCGGCAACTCACCCGCTTCATGAAGCTTGGCGAATTCCGTACCTTCCTCGACA
>CAXXGE010000037.1:0-10787 GCA_963677915.2 Vallitaleaceae bacterium
GGCAATGAAGAAGCTTCAAGGCTTTCCGGTATCCGAGTAGGCTATACAAAATATCTTGTCTATGCACTTTCAGGATTATTCGCTGGCCTCGCTGGTATCGTTATGCTGTCCCGTACCAACTCGGCTCAACCGACTGCGGGTCTGGGATATGAATTCGACGTTATCACATGCGTTGTCTTGGGTGGCGTTTCTATCTCGGGTGGATTCGGGAAAATGTCCAATGTCGTTGCCGGCGTTTTGATTATTGGTATACTGACAAACGGCATGGTACTTATGAATGTTTCAACTTATATGCAGATGATTGTAAAAGGTATCGTCCTTGCTTTTGCTGTTGGTTTTGACAGCTATCAAAAAATACGGGCAGCTAACTAACAACTACTTGATAGGAGAATTGCTATGAAAGAAAAAATGATACAGGAGCTGATGATTGCTCCGGGTGAAATAGAATTCAGAGAAGTGCCTGTTCCTGAGGTAAAGTCTGGAGAAGTTATGGTCAAGATGCAGAGAATTGGCGTGTGCGGAAGCGATATACATGTTTTTCACGGCAAGCATCCCTACGTTACATACCCTATAACCCA
Source organism: Vallitaleaceae bacterium (assembly GCA_963677915.2). Lineage (GTDB taxonomy): Bacteria > Bacillota > Clostridia > Lachnospirales > Vallitaleaceae. The sequence continues at coordinate 579 of CAXXGE010000037.1, forward strand.
AGGCCATGAAGTGTCAGGTGAAATAGTTATAATCGGTACTGATGTTAGCAGCCTTGCGGTTGGGCAGAAAGTAACGATCGAACCGCAGGAATATTGCGGGGAATGCCATCCTTGCAGAAATGGCAAATACAATCTATGTGAGAACCTGAAGGTTATGGGATTTCAGACGACCGGTTCAGCCAGCGAGTATTTTGTTGTCGATGCTTCAAAGGTTACACCGTTACCTGACAGTATGTCCTTTGATGAAGGTGCCATGATTGAGCCGGTGGCTGTAACCGTTCATGCATGCAGGCGTGTTGGTGATTTAACTGGAAAGAAAGTAGCGGTTATGGGTGCAGGTCCTATCGGCATACTGTTGTCACAAACGCTGAAAGCATTTGGAGCAAGTGAAGTAGTGATTACAGATGTTTCCGAATACCGTCTAAAACTGGCTAAAGAGTGTGGTGTTGACTATGCGATCAATACCAAGGATAGGGACTTCGGTGAAGTTTTAGTTGAATGTTTTGGCAAGGATAAGGCTGATATCATTTATGACTGTGCCGGCAACAACATAACGATGGGGCAAGCAATCGAAAACGCCAGAAAAGGAAGTATCATTATGTTGGTAGCTGTTTTTGCGGGTATGGCAACGGTTGATCTTGCGAAACTGAATGATTCAGAACTAGATCTATACACTTCGATGATGTACAGACATGAAGACTATGTGGATGCCATAAAATTTGTTGAAGAAGGTAAGGTGAAACTAAAGCCGCTTATGAGCAAGCATTTTCCATTCAAGAACTATCTCGATGCATATAAATACATCGATGAAAACTACGAAAAAACGATGAAAGTACTGGTCGATGTAGCACCGAGCGAAAAGTAAGTTCATTGATGTCCACAAGCGTTAGCCCTAAATTTCATGAAGTATCATAATAATGAAAAGAGTGTGATAAAGTGAAAATGAAAGCGTTGGGCTATAACAGCCCGAAAATGTCAGTGTGCAAAATGAGGTTATTCCAGAAGTAGGTGAACATGATGTCTTGGTGAAGAACCTATACTGCGGAGTCTGCGGCACAGACATGCATATCTAAAGCGGTGAAGGTGGCGCTTTTGCAGTAACACTGAAGTTGATCATAGGACATGAATTATCTGGTATCGATGGACCCGAACAATTTCTGTGGTGAGTGCTACTATTGCAGGAGTGGAATGGAGCAGTTCTGTGAGAATATTACTGGAACAGGCACAACTATCGATGGAGGTTTCGCCCAGTACAAAGTAGCCAAGGAAAAACAGGTATTCAAGTTCGTGGATGGAACGGACCCGATTGATGCGGCGATGGCAGAACCTGTTTCCTGTTGTATACATGGTATCAACCTATGCAACATCAAGACCGGTGACCAAGTACTCATCATCGGAGGTGGACCCATCGGACTCATCATGATGCAGCTTTGTCGATCCTACGAACGATGATGAGGACTCGATATTAAAGGGAAATTGCCAGAATATCAGTGCTGTTATCGAATGCGGCGGAAATGCACATACCATTGAAAGCGCAATACAGTGGACAGGTAAAAGTGCAACAATAATGATGTTTGGTCTGACAGGTCCAGACCAGACGGTCATAATCAAGCCGGATATTATATTCAAGAAGGAACTTAAGACAACATCTTCGTTTATTAATCCCTATACTTTAACATAATTCAGCGAGAATTCCCCCTCCTCCATAGGTGGCGGGATGAATCGCCTTTTCCTAAAAAATACGTAAATATGTTCCCTATAAATGTGGGAGGTGTGTTCTATGGTAAAACAAAAGGGTTACCGGTATCGGCTAAAGCCTACAACCAAGCAGAGGCAGAACTTGAATCAGGCTTTTGGCTGTGCCAGGAAGCTCTACAACTTCTACGTGGACGACCTGTACCGGCAATTGGAAGCCCGTGCTTATGAGTCCGGGAGGATAGACAATGTATCCGTGAAGGAAGCCTCGGCGGTAAAGCAACTGTTTCCCTACATGAAGGATGTGGACAGCCTCGCCTTTGCCAATGTGAAGCAGAACTTCACCAAAGCCATCAGCCAATTCAACAACAAGCACGGCAACACCTATAAGAAGCGGTCTCGGAAGTGGGTCAAGACCAAAGGGCATGTACTGACATTCAGTGACCTGAAGGGCCGGGGCAAGGTTCTCATCAAGCTGGACAAGTGGTTCCCGTCCAGCAAGACCTGTTCGGATTGTGGTGCCATGCATGAGCATCTTGAGTTGTCGGACAGAATATTTGCCTGTCCGGAATGCGCTCTGGTAATCGGAAGGGACCATAATGCAGCCATCAACATTAGACAACAGGGCATCGTCATGTTGCTGTCGATAGACTGACATGAATACATATAACAAAACCGTTGGGACTACGGAGTTAGCCTGATCAATTAGTTGTCGGTAGACAACTCTACTCAGGAAGCCCCCACTTCACAGCTTTTAGCGAAAGTGGTGGGTGAGTTCACAAGGGCGGTTGCAATTATTGAAGATAGCTACAGAATCTTTGAAGATGAATAGTTCAGTGGCAAAGGGAAATTAGTAGTCAAACTTAAAAATCACTAAGAGAAAAGGGGGAGATGGCTCCACTTGGGCGAACGAGTAGACCTGAAGAGTTGCCGGCAATTTCAGTTATTCTTGCTGGGGACAGCAGTGATTTTACAACGGGATCTGACTTTGTTATTGATGGCGCTTTCACCTGTATATAAGTTACATTCGATTGATATTGTTTTCGATAGTCTTGCGTGCTATACTTACAGTAAAATAGATACTTTAATAAAGAGGCGCGAGATATGACAAGAAAAAGAGCGAGCAACATTGAAGTAAAAAAAATAAACCGGAATCGGGTATTCAGATTTGTAAACAACAGGGAGCATGCAAGCAAACCAGAAATTGCAGCTGCATTAGGCTTAAGTACGCCGACAGTTCTTCAGATTATCAATGAATTTATTGATGAAGGCATAGTCGTTGAAGTCGGAGAATATGCATCAACTGGTGGGCGGAAAGCGGCCGCTATTGCATCAATTAAAGATAAATATTGTGCGTTGGGAGTGGATATCACACAAAATCACATTGGATTCGCTTTGACGGACCTATCTGGTGATGTTCTAAAGCACAAGAGGATACATTTTCCATATAGGAATGATGAAGACTATTATCAGGAGTTTGCAAAAAAAGTTAATTCCTTTATGGAAGAGAATGCTATAGATGGCAGTGAGTTTCTTGGCTTTGGTATTTCCCTGCCTGGCATTATCGACAGCAATAGAAAAATGCTCATTTATTCTCATACCCTTAATGTGAGGAATCTGAGTTTGTCAAGATTTTCTGACGTATTGCAGGGAGAAAGCAAGTTCATTAATGATGCCAATGCGGCAGCAGTTGCAGAACTCTACCACCTTACAGACAGGAAGGATACAGTTTATCTGTCGCTGAGTAATAGTGTCGGAGGCGCGATAATCAAGACCAACCATGATGACTTTGGAAGTGCAGGAATCAAGGATCTTCTAGATATGGGGACAAACGGCAGAGCGGGTGAATTCGGCCACATGACACTTGTACCGGATGGTGATGAATGCTACTGTGGTAAAAAAGGTTGTATGGATGCGTACTGTAACGCAAAGATACTCGCAGCATTGACTGACAATAAACTTGAAACTTTTTTCGAAAAGCTTGCTTTAGACGGTGATGAATTTAAGAAACAATGGGATAGCTACCTTGATTATCTGGCTATTTCCGTTAATAACTTACGCATGGCATTTGATTGCCGAATCATCATAGGTGGTTATGTTGGTAGCCATATAGAGCCGTATATAGACAGTCTTAGAGAGAGAGCTGAGAAAAGGAACACCTTTGAAGCGGATGCTTCCTATATAGATGCATGTGTATATAAAGTGGAGTCATCAGCTTTGGGGGCTGCTCTTACGCAGATTGATGCATTCATTAGCAATATATAGTTGTTTGAGTATGAATAAAGGAGAAATACATGGATAGACTAATAGGTGCTATCGAAGCAGGAGGAACGAAGTTCGTCTGTGCGGTAGCGGGATGAAAACCTGAATATTATCGACAGAATGACGACGCCTACCCTGGAGCCTGCAAAGACGCTGGAGGAATCCATCGCCTTTTTTAACATAATTCAGCGAGAATTCCCCCTCCTCCATAGGTGGCGGGATGAATCGCCTTTTCCTAAAAAATACGTAAAAAAGCCATTCCATTTGACCCCAAAAGCTTATAAGCTCAAATGAAAAACTAACGTCCAGTTACCCGGAAGTTGCCTATTCATGCAGGATTAACTTCCGCTTTCGGCACTTAACAAGCACCGGAATATCGTCTATACTTACATTACAGGCTCACATCTATAGGTTTTCTTGCATGCCAATGAGGCATCTGAAAATAGTGTGCGAGACTAAATTCCACATGCCTTTAGTGTAAGACTAAATTCTATACAGTGAAATCTGCCTGTGCTTATACTATTTTATTTCAGTAGTTCTGGTTTCAAGAATACATCATCAGGATCTATCTCTTTTAGATGTAAATGATGATGAAGCTTTTGATCCAGAAGAAGCCGGGACAGTTTATATGGCGTACAGCCATTGAGGCTGTCCCTTGCTTCGCTATTGATATGATTCTGTAATAATGTCGCTTGTTCCTGGATCAATCCATCAAAGGATCGTCCTTTTGGTAAGACCAGGCGAATGTATTCATGATTTCTTTCAAGCATGCCTTTTTGCCACGAGCTGTAAGGGTCGCAATAGTAAAGCTTGGTTCCCGCACAGGCAGGCAATCAACTGTGCCTACATTATACAGGAAAAAAGTGATGTTGGGGCTCCGCCCCAAACCCCGGCCTCGGCGGCGCCAGGTCAGCAGCTGAAACTGCTAACCGGTATCAAGGCTTTTGGGTTCTTGAGGCAGCCAAGGGTCGCGATAAACGAGCTGCGCTCGCCCTTGACTGCCGGGGTGCGAGTTGGCTGACCAGAAACACGTGCAATAGTAACTTCCATACCCATGGAATTTACTCCTTCAAAACGGAATTTACTATTTCATTTGACCCAAAAGCTTATAAAATAAGCCTTTATATGATATAATAGAACATATGTTCCCTATAAATGTTGGAGGTGTGTTCTATGGTAAAACAAAAGGGTTACCGGTATCGGCTAAAGCCTACAACCAAGCAGAGGCAGAACTTGAATCAGGCTTTTGGCTGTGCCAGGAAGCTCTACAACTTCTACGTGGACGACCTGTACCGGCAATTGGAAGCCCGTGGTTATGAGTCCGGGAGGATAGACAATGTATCCGTGCGACTTTTCGTTCACCACCAACAACCAGAAAGGCACCGTCAAGCTCTTCAGTGACCTGAAGGACCGAAAGACCTATATCAAGATACCGAAACTGAAAACGCCGATACATATTGTCATGCATCGTGCTCCGATAGCCGGTTCGGTGATCAAGTCTGCGACCATCAGCATGGATATTCTGGGAAACTATGATATCTCCATTCTGCTGGAGTATGACGACGCTCCGGTTATGCCTTTTATCATGTCCACCAGCAAGATTGTAGGCCTTGATTATGCCCAGCAGGACTTCTGTGTCGATTCAGAGGGTGAGACAGCCAATTACCCTCATTTCTACCGACAGCAGGAAGACAAGCTGGTCAAGGAACAACGTAAACTGTCACGCAAGCAGTTCAAATCTGCCAACTGGATCAAACAAAAGAAAAAGGTATCAAGGCTACAGAGCAAAATCAAACGGCAGCGCTTGGACTGGCTGCACAAGAAGGCATACCGTCTTGCCGAAGACTGCGATGCTGTCGTTGTGGAAGATCTGGATCTTCGCAGTCTGGCCCAGTGCCTCAATCTTGGTAAGAACCTGCATGACAACGGCTTCGGCATGTTTCGAAACATGCTCGCCTACAAGCTGGAGGACAGGGGCAAGGTTCTCATCAAGCTGGACAAGTGGTTCCCGTCCAGCAAGACCTGTTCGGATTGTGGTGCCATGCATGAGCATCTTGAGTTGTCGGACAGAATATTTGCCTGTCCGGAATGCGGTCTGGTAATCGGAAGGGACCATAATGCAGCCATCAACATTAGTCAACAGGGCATCGTCATGTTGCTGTCGATAGACTGACATGAATACATATAACAAAACCGTTGGGACTACGGAGTTAGCCTGATCAATTAGTTGTCGGTAGACAACTCTACTCAGGAAGCCCCCACTTCACAGCTTTTAGCGAAAGTGGTGGGTGAGTTCACAGATGACATCAATCTACTTGCTTTTTCAATGAACTATGTGTAAAATGAACTGAATCATATTGAAAATGACTTGCATTACAAGGGGGATGTTCCTATGAAGAAAATAATATCTCTTATCATTATTGCTATGCTGCTTTTGACATCCTGCAGCAGAGTATCTGAAGTGGACGAGAAACTGTCTATAGCTGTTTCCATCGTTCCCCAGAAAGCCTTTGTGATGGCAGTAGGCGGTGACTTGACATCAGTGACGGCATTGATACCGCCAGGTGCAAGTCCCGCTAACTATCAGCCTACACCCAAGGAAATGATGGCATTTCAAGACGCTGATATCTATTTTACTATTGATGTGCCAGCCGAGGAAGCCAATATAATGCCGAATGTTATTGCGGGCGAGAAGGACTTGGTAATTATTGATCTGGCAGATGCTGTTGACGAAATTTACCCAGCCAGATACTTTGAAGAAGAGCATGAAGAACACGAAGAGGAACACGAAGAAGAACATGAAGAGGGGCATAGCCACGAAGGACGGGACCCTCATATCTGGATGTCGCCAAAACGGGTGATTGTCATGATCGAGGCTATAAGGGATGCTTTGTCGGAAGCTGATCCTGATAATGCTTCGGTTTACAGTCAAAATGCAGATGCCTATATCAAGGAGCTTCAAAGCCTCGATGCCAGCTTAGAAGAGACCTTTGAAGGGAATGAAGGTGCCAGTTTCATCATTATGCATCCTTCACTGGGTTACTTCGCAGACGATTATCATTTGAACATGGTTGCCGTTGAAGAGGAAGGGAAAGACGCCAGTGCCATGCATATGCAGAGAGTCATCGACTACGGCAAGGAAAATGGTATTCGCTTTGTCCTTTACCAGGAAGAATTCGACAGCGCACAGGCGGCAATCATTGCAGATGAACTGGACGGGGAAGTGCAGGTCTTTGCGCCGTTGGCTGAAGACTATATACCCAATATGGAAAGTTTGGCCGAGACTTTCAAAAAGGTGCTTGATAAAAATTAAAGGATATTACTATGTTGGAAAAGTTTTAGCGTCATATTGATCAGCATTGTTTTAGAAGCGATGCCCTTTGTTTTTCTTGGAACGCTGATATCGTCTTTGATAGAGGTGTATGTTCCATCTGAATGGTTGGTTGGCAAAATAGGGAAGAAGTTGGTTTTCTACATCCTGGCAGGGCCTCCGGCACTGTGGATGTTGGTTTTATCCAATCTCCGTATGAAGAAGGAACCCTGGAAGTGTTCATGATAAAAGATGCGATGATCACGGAAATCGAAGCCTGTGAAAATCCGTATGTATACTAGAACAGGCTATTCTATGAATCTCGTTTTAGCAGACTGCTGATTACAAGGGTTGACACTGGAATAATAAGCATACAACCGATATTGGCAATCAAAATTGTTACGATTTCCTGAAAAAACGCTTTGGAATTCGCCAAGGCAACCAGATCATAGCCACCGTATCTGACAAACCACAAGATGATCAAAAAGGACTCTCCCAACGCTACAAAAAGCAAGGTGTTGACCGTTGTCCCCATAATATCTTTACCCACAATCATTCCCGAAGAAAAAAGCTGTTTCTCTGTCATCTCCGGATTGTTGCGATGAACTTCAAAGACCGCCGTCGTAATGGCAATGGCTGTATCCATAATGGCTCCCAGAAGGCTTAAAAAAACAACACCGACCATTATATTCGGCATATTCAAATGAACATTCTTTTCATAAAACATAGCTGCTTCGCTATAAAAATCCAATTCATTATACCCTGACATCAGACTTCCTCTTACAATCCATACAACTCCAATGCCTAGCAGCATGATGACACCGATGACAGAGATTGCAGCTGCAATTGTTTTCAGGTTTTTTCCATTTTGAAAAAACAATGTCACACCGGTTACAGCGATGGATGTCATCAACACCACCAAAAATGATGGATACCCCTTTGCAAGAAGAACAACGGTTATAATCATAATCAACATGTTGAAAAACAAAGCAATAAAGGATACACTGCCGCGATGACCACCAACAATTGTCATAAGAGATGCCAACAATATCAGCAAATAAAAAATCATCGTGCCTTCACCAACTTTCTGTATTCAAGTCCTATGGCTATCCATGTAGCAATAGGTATTGTCATGACAATACCTATTGAACCGATCAGGAATCTGATAATATCAAAGGTAAGGTAATATCTAATTAGAGTAATAATTGAAAAACCGTTCTTAATTTCTATCAAAGTACTGGGAATGCTCCCACTCAAAAAGGCAAAAAACAACACACTGATCATGGTCCCCATAATGTCATCACCGATTTCTTTTGCTGAATTTCTCAGTGCTTTTACGGTTATACCCGGTGTCTGTTCAACCAATTCAAAAATTGAGGCATGCATGGTAATAGCCACATCCATGACAGCCCCCAAACATCCCATAACAGTTCCGATAACAACAAGACTTTCAACTTTATCTCCACCTGTGATATATTCAATGGTTTCGTAGGGCAGATTGCTGGAATACTTGTTGAAGACTGCATAGACTACTATGACGACTGCGATAGATATCAACGTTGAAAGCACCGCACCTATGGATTTGGTTGTAAAACCGCCGAGAATAATCAAGGTACTGACAACAAAAGCCACAAGCATCGCTATGGATATCCTGATCAGATTTCCTTCATCAACATAAGATTTAATGGCAAGCCCAAAAATTGTTATATTGATCCCTAATGAAATGAGCGTCATTACGCCTAAGCCTTTTGCAATATATATGAGCAACAAAATAAAAACAGTCAAAACAACAGCCAGGTATTTATCTCTTTTTTCACCTGTTATGGCAGCATTTCCAACTCTATCATTTTCTAAGGTTGTTTTCAGGAACAAATCACTGCCCTTTCGATATTCTGTTGTATTAATCTGGGACTGGGAAAAGGCATTATTTAGAAGTACTTGCTGCCCTTTCTGTGAACCATTCTTAATTTCAACAATCATCCTTTGATTGAAGTATTTCTCCTCTTCGTCATTTGGACCAATCCGTGTCTCAACATATGAATTTTCCACTTCGACAATTGTTCCAATGGTTTGATTGTACCAGCTATAATTATGGTCTGCGACAGTATATACCAGAACTATAACAACGAATAATACCAGAAACAGTTTAATATATCTATTCTTCAATGTTAAATCCCTCCTTATGTTCACTATATAATATACTATGGAAAAGGATTATTGGAAAGTGTGTTAATTGCATGACAACTTTAACATAATTCAGCGAGAATTCCCCCTCCTCCATAGGTGGCGGATGAATCGCCTTTTCCTAAAAAATACGTAAATATGTTCCCTATAAATGTGGGAGGTGTGTTCTATGGTAAAACAAAAGGGTTACCGGTATCGGCTAAAGCCTACAACCAAGCAGAGGCAGTACTTGAATCAGGCTTTTGGCTGTGCCAGGAAGCTCTACAACTTCTACGTGGACGACCTGTACCGGCAATTGGAAGCCCGTGGTTATGAGTCCGGGAGAATAGACAATGTATCCGTGCGACTTTTCGTTCACCACCAACAACCAGAAAGGCACCGTCAAGCTCTTCCGTGACCTGAAGGACCGAAAGACCTATATCAAGATACCGAAACTGAAAACGCCGATACATATTGTCATGCATCGTGCTCCGATAGCCGGTTCGGTGATCAAGTCTGCGACCATCAGCATGGATATTCTGGGAAACTATGATATCTCCATTCTGCTGGAGTATGACGACGCTCCGGTTATGCCTTTTATCATGTCCACCAGCAAGACCTGTTCGGATTGTGGTGCCATGCATGAGCATCTTGAGTTGTCGGACAGAATATTTTCCTGTCCGGAAGGCGGTCTGGTAATCGGAAGGGACCATAATGCAGCCATCAACATTAGACAACAGGGCATCGTCATGTTGCTGTCGATAGACTGACATGAATAC
>CAXXGE010000038.1:0-176602 GCA_963677915.2 Vallitaleaceae bacterium
TCGACAAGACAGAAATTAATAGAGAATCTAAAAAATTTACACAATGAATTAACCGAAATGCGTAATGGAGAAATTATGCAGCTTGCCATTGAAGAACTTGCTCGGTTTTTTGATGTTTCAAAACTAGCAGCTAAAATTCGCGCTGTTGATGTTGGTTTCGATCAAGCAGAAGGTGCCTTTGTTTATGTTGATGGCAGATATTTTCCTCCTTTTTCTTTTAAGAGTGGAACGCTGAAAAAAGATCAGACTTTCATTATTGACGAAGTGAATGCAATGTATGAAGCTAATATGAATCCAGAACTATCAGAGTTGCTATACTCGGATAAGTTGGTGTATGTTAATGCCATGTTTTGCATTAATTCATCAAAATACGTCGAGCGCAATGATAGTGGAACACTCGTATTAACAGATTATGCATTAGAGCATACGGATGAATGTTGTTTGATTTTCGACCGGACAAACCGGGTGAGCAAGTTATATGATGATTCCTACTATAGAAGGTGTTTTTTGTGTAGGGATGTCAATGCGGCCAATTTTGTCGAAGCTAAGTACAATCCAAATTATGAAGATAACCAGAATGTAAAAGAGCGTGCAGAAGAAACCGCAAAGGTTAAGGCGTTTGCAGAAGACATCTCAGATGAATTGATGAAGATGCCTGCGAGCTTTTCAAAAACGTTAGGCTATCATATTAAAAGAAAAAGTTTAACAAATGAAATTCTTGCTGAACGGTCTGGTTTAAGCTCAAGAATAATTAGTGATTACAGAAATAACGAAGCGCTAGCAAAGGAGCTACCAACAGTTATGGCACTTTGCATTGGCATGAATTTACATCAGTTTTATGCTGAGGATCTGATAATTAAGGCAGGATATCAATGGAAAAAGACTCAAGAGCATATGATATATAGATGGTTATTAGCGGCTCATTCTGATGAAACTCTTGATGAGTGGAACAAAAGGTTATTAGAAGCAGGTGTCTCACAACGTCTACCGAGTAATAAACATAAAGATATTTAGAAAAAATTATGAAAATAGAGAAGTGGGACTTCCTGCAATTTGAAAAGCCTTGTATATAGGGTCTCCGCATATTAGCAAAGTGATAGCTAGTGTGTGGAGGCCTTATTTTTTTGCTCTATTTTATGTTCATGCAGGATCAAAACCTGAAGTCCCACTTCCTGTTTCGAAGTTGCTTTCTGAATTAGTATGTACACATGAGTTGGCCAACTCGAAGAACTATAACAACGATTACGCAAAATCGGGAGGTCATACAATGAATGATTTAATACCCATCAACTATGAAACGGATGAACCAACAGTATCAGCCCGAGAACTGCACAATTTCCTTGAAGTGAAAACGCAATTTAAGGATTGGTTTCCGAGGATGTGTGAATATGGTTTTTCAGAAGGTACCGACTTTAGCTCATTTTTGAGCGAAAGTACCGGCGGAAGACCTGGTGTCAATTATCATATTACGATTCCTATGGCGAAAGAGCTCTGCATGATACAACGGACAGACAAAGGAAAGGAAGCCCGGCAGTATTTCCTTGCGATAGAAAAGGCATGGAATACACCGGAGATGATTCTTTCAAGAGCCCTCAAGGTGGCTGACAAGCAGATCCATCAGCTGCAGCTTGAGAATTCAAGGCTTCTTGTATCGAATGCTGAGATGCAACCAAAGGCAGACTATTTCGATGAGCTTGTAGACAGGAACCTTCTGACAAGTTTTCGCGATGCGGCGAAAGAACTGAAGGTGAAGCAAACGGTTTTCATTAAGTTCCTTCTGAACAAAAGGTTTGTCTATCGAGACAGCAAAGGCAAGCTGAAGCCATATGCAGAAAAGAATAACGGCCTGTTTGAGGTCAAAGAAGCCAAGAACGAAAAGACCGGTTGGGTAGGTGTACAGACACTCATAACACCCAAAGGGCGAGAAACCTTCAGATTATTGATGAAAGGATTGGAGGTGCAAGCATGAGTCAAATGAAGAAAGCAATGATAGTTGCCGAAACACTGCATAATTTGGCGATGCAAATTGAGGAACTGGTTTGTGGACTCGAAAATGTACAACCTGAAGTGGAGGTAGGCGAAGCAGAAGATGTAGTTGAATCGACAATCTCACTAGAAGAAGTCAGAGCGGTCCTGGCAGATAAAAACAGAGACGGACACCGTGAAAAGGTTAAGGCCATCATTGAGAAATATGGTGCAAACAAGCTCACAGAACTGGATCCGAAGCATTACAGCAAGGTGCTTGAGGAAGTGGGTGAACTGATATGAGTGGATCGTACCATGCACATGCACTACTGTCAGCCTCAGGCGCTCATAGGTGGATGAAGTGCAGTCCTTCTGCAAGGCTTGAAGAACACTTCACAGATGAGACAAGCAGCTTCGCCGAAGAAGGCACAGCAGCCCATGACCTGGCTGAGCACAAGCTTAAGAAGGTGCTGAAAATGAGGTCCAAATTGCCGACCAGTCCTTACCACACTGATGAGATGGACGAGATGACAGACCTTTATGTGGAGTATTGTCTCAATCTCATTGAGAAAGCTAAAGAGGACTGTCAGGACCTTCAGATACTGATCGAGCAGAAACTGGACTTCAGCGACTATGTGCCGGACGGATTTGGAACAGGTGACCTTGTGGTGGTTGGAACTGGCACGCTCCAAGTTGTGGATCTGAAATACGGGAAAGGTGTCGTTGTTTCGGCTGAGAAAAATGTCCAGATGATGCTCTATGCCCTTGGAGCTCTGTCAATGTTTGAAGTGCTGTATGACATAGACACAGTTTCAATGACGATTGTGCAACCAAGAGTGGATAACTTTTCTACTTACCGACTTTCTGTGGATGAACTAAAAGCTTGGGCCGAAGAAGAACTAAGGCCAAAGGCAAAACTGGCGGATGCAGGCGAAGGAGAGTTCTGCGCCGGGGATCATTGCCGGTTCTGCAAGGCAAGAAATCAGTGCCGCGTAAGGGCGGCGAAGAACCTTGAATTGCTGAAATATGAGTTCAGTGATCCGGCACTGCTCAGTGACAACGAGATAGCAGAAATCATAGGCTTATCCGATGAACTGTCCAGATGGGCGTCCGATATCTATACTTACGCCGCAGCTCTTGCCATCAATGAAGGAAGGCAGTGGGACGGCTATAAGCTGGTGGAAGGCCGGACACGAAGGAAATATATCAATGAGGAAGCGGTGGCAGAAGCTGCCAAGGCTGCTGGCTATACCGACATCTACAAGCAAAGCCTTATCAGTATCACTGAGATGGAAAAGCTTATGAGTAAGAAAGGTTTCAGGGATATCCTGGGAAGCCTTGTGGAAAAGCCAGTGGGCAAGTTGACGCTGGTGCCGGAAACGGACAAGAGACCAGCAGTTGAACCAATTGAAACAGAATTTAGCGTTGAAGCATAACTATCAAACGAAAGAAATGGAGGAACAATTATGAGCAAGAACACAAAAGTAGTCGCAGCAGGAAGATTCAGCTTTGTAAACGTATGGGAGCCGAAAAGCATCAATGGCAGTGAGCCCAAATACAGCATTTCCTTGATCATCCCCAAAAGCGACAAAAAGACTGTTGCAGCAATCACAAAAGCGATCGAAGAAGCAAAGCAGGAAGGTATCGCCAAATTCAACGGGAAGATACCAACCAATCTGAAGACGCCTCTTAGAGACGGAGACATAGACAGACCGGATGATCCGAACTATGAAGGCTGCTATTTCATCAACGCGAATTCAGCAACTCAGCCGCAGATTGTTGATGCCAGAATCCAGCAGATCCTGGACAGAAACGAGGTCTACAGCGGTTGCTATGGCAAGGTCAGCATCAACATGTATGCCTTTAATGTCAACGGCAATCGCGGTATTGCAGCAGGACTTGGGAACGTTCAGAAACTCAAAGATGGCGAACCGCTAGGTGGACGCAGCAGAGCAGAGGATGACTTTGACATTGAAGATGACGATGACTTCATGTCCTAAAGGGGCTCACTGCCAAAAGGAGGCGATAAGACATGAATGTAATGAGTATCGATATCGAGACATACTCTGATGTGGATTTAAGTAAGTGCGGTGTTTACCGGTATACGTACAGTCCAGCATTTGAAATCCTTCTATTTGCCTACAGCATCGATGAAGGTCCTGTCCAGCTAATTGATCTGGCTAGTGGCGAGCAACTATCCAATGAGCTGATATCAGCCCTACAGGATGACGCAGTCATCAAGACAGCCTTCAATGCCAACTTCGAACGGGTAGCCTTGATGCGTTACCTGTCAAGAGTCCTTGGTAAAGACATCTACCTCAACCCCTCATCATGGCGGTGCAGTGAGGTTCAAGCAGCAATGCTTGGACTTCCTCTCCACCTGGAGGGAGTGGCTAAGGTGCTGAAGCTAAAGGAGCAGAAGATGGCAGAAGGCAAAGCGCTTATAAGGTATTTCTGTCTCCCTTGCAAGCCTACTGCAGCCAACGGAGGTCGCACGCGAAACATGCCATCGGATGCACTAGAGAAGTGGGAGGAGTTCAAAGCTTATAACATCAGAGACGTTGAGGTAGAGCTGGCTATTAGAAAAATGTTAAAGGACTACCCTATACCAGATAGTGAACAAGCCCTCTATGAACTAGATCAGCGCATCAACGACAGAGGCATCATGGCTGACATGGACTTTGTTATGCAGGCCATCTCCTGTGACAGGCAGTTTACTGTGGCTGCGACTGAGAGAGCCTATGAACTGACAGGACTTGAGAATCCCAACTCAGTATCACAACTGAAAGACTGGCTATCTGATAGAGGTGTTGAAGTGGACAGTCTATCCAAGAAGAATGTGAAAGAGCTGGCCTGGCAGACAGAAGGCGAAGTGGAAGAAGCCTTAAAGCTGAGACTGAAGATGGCAAAGACCAGTGTGCGCAAGTACGAGGCAATAGAAAGGGCGGTATGCGCTGACGGCAGGGTTCATGGGTTACTGCAGTTTTACGGTGCCAATCGAACCGGGCGCTGGAGCGGCAGGCTCGTGCAAATTCAAAACCTGCCCCAGAACCATCTACCGGATCTGAAGCTTGCAAGAGACCTGGTGAAGAAAGGCTGCTTTGAAGATGTGGAACTGCTCTTTGGCAACACGCCGGGTGTCTTATCAGAATTGATAAGAACCGCTTTTGTACCCAAAGAAGGTCATCGGTTCATCGTGGCTGACTTTTCAGCCATTGAGGCTAGGGTGCTCTCATGGCTTGCCGGTGAGAAGTGGCGACTGGATGTCTTTGCCAGCCATGGCAAAATTTATGAAGCTGCGGCAAGCAAGATGTTTCACGTGCCGCTAGAGGATATAGACAAAGGCAGTCCATACCGGCAGAAAGGGAAGATATCTGAGCTTGCCTGCATTGCTGAAGGAGAATTGGTGCTGACAGATTCTGGACTAATACCCATAGAAGACGTATCAACATTTCACAAGCTGTGGGATGGTACCGAGTGGGTTAAGCATGATGGCGTGATTTGTAAAGGAATAAAAGAGGTGATTGAATATGAAGGGCTTAAAGCAACAAGAGACCATCTCGTCTGGACCACGGGGGAACCGAAGCCAGTACACTTTGGAGAAGCCGCCTCCAGCGGCGCACATCTCATACAAACCGGAGATGGTGGGAAAGAGATATGGTTGGGTGAGGATTATCAACCAAAGGCTGTGATAGAACAAGCGGTTAATAGAGGCAAAACTAGAGTTTATGACATACGAAATGCCGGAAGACATCACCGTTTTACCGTATCGGGAAAGTTAGTTCATAACTGTGGTTATGGTGGCGGTGTAGGCGCACTCACAGCCATGGGCGCGCTGGATATGGGTGTGGAAGAACATGAGCTGCAAGGACTGATCGACAGCTGGCGTGCTTCCAATCCGCGTATCGTGAACTTCTGGTGGGATGTAGACAAAGCTGCTATCACGGCGGTCAAGGAAAGGACGAGGACAGTCATTCATGGCATAGTTTTCACCTATAAAAGTGGCATGCTGTTTGTCACGTTACCCTCCGGCAGGAACCTGGTTTATGTGAAACCGAGGATCATGCCAAACCGGTTTGGCAGAGAGGGACTTACCTATGAGGGCATCGGAACCACGAAGAAATGGGAGCGGATGGAAACCTTCGGTGGACGGCTTGTGGAGAACATCACCCAGGCTGTCGCTAGAGATTTGCTGGCAGAAGCCATGCTTAGGCTGGATAGTGCTGGAATAGCTATTGTCGGCCATGTTCATGACGAGGTGATTTGCGAGGTGCCAGAAGGAGTGTCAAGCATAGAAGAGATCTGCAGCATCATGAGCCAGGTTCCGAAGTGGGCGCAGGGTTTGCCACTTGCGGCAGATGGCTACGAATGTAGTTTTTATCAGAAAGATTAGGAGGATGAGATATGAACTTTACTATATCGGTTGGTAACAGCCGAAAAGACAAATACTGGAAAGAACGAGAGGTGACCTGGGACGAGTTTTGCAAAAGACTCTCGCAAACCACGGTTACCAGCGAGACTCAGGAAGAATACAAGAAGATGAAGAAGTATCAGCAGGATGATATTAAAGACATTGGTGGATTTGTGGCAGGCAAGTTGAAGGGTGGCAGGCGCAGAAAAGAAAGTGTCATCAATCGGTCCATGCTTACTCTGGATCTGGATTATGCAGATGATGCAGACGCTATCACAGAAAACATCGAGATGCTCTACGGTTTTACCTGCTGCATATACTCCACCCATAAGCATACACCGGAAAAGCCAAGGCTCAGGCTAATCGTTCCACTGGATAGAACCGTGACGCCTGATGAGTACCAAGCAGTCAGCAGATGGATAGCCAAGGAAATCGGCATTGAGATGTTTGACGATACGACCTATGAACCAAACCGTTTGATGTACTGGCCTAGCACGTCATCCGATGGCGAGTTCTTCTTTAGATCCCTACAAGGAGACCTATTAAGCCCGGACAGTATCTTAGGACTCTATGAGGACTGGAAGGATTCATCCACATGGCCGGTTTCATCAAGGCAACATGATGTCATTCAGCACCAATTAAAAAGGCAAGCGGATCCAATGGAGAAGAAGGGCACGATCGGCGCTTTCTGCAGGTCCTATGGAATAGAGGAAGCAATAGAAAAGCTTCTATCCGATATCTATACGCCAAGCATAGTCCCGGAGCGATATGACTATATCCCGGCAGATTCCTCTGCTGGTGTAGTGATTCACAATGGTAAGTATGCTTATTCACACCATGCAACGGATCCAGCTTGCGGCAAGCTGTGCAATGCTTTTGATCTGGTACGGATACATCGCTTCAGCGATTTAGATGACAAGCTGCCGGAGGATACATCTCCGAGCAAGCTGCCCTCGTTTAAAGCGATGAACGAACTAGCGCTTGAGGATGAACGCGTAAAGGAGCAGCTTGCTAAAGAGCGGCTTATGGAGGCTGAAGATGAATTTACTCAGGACAACTGGCAAGTCAAGCTGGAACTGGAAAAGAATGGCTCGATTAAAAACACGCTAAGAAACCTAACACTGATTATTGAAAACGACCCAAACATTAAAAGCATCGTGTTCAATCAATTATCAGACAGTCTGGAGATCAAAGGTGAAGTGCCCTGGAAGCATCCTACCAACTTCTGGAGAGATGCCGATGATGCGCAGCTAATCAGTTATGTCGACACCCACTATGGCACTTTTTCGGCCAGAAACTATGACATTGCAGTCATGAAAGTGGCCGATGACAGATCCTATCACCCAATCCTAGAGTTCATAGCCGACTTGCCAAAGTGGGATGAAACACCTCGTGTAGATACGCTGCTAATTGATTATCTAGGCGCCAAGGACAATCCATATGTAAGGACAGTCACAAGAAAGACACTATGCGCTGCCATTTCACGGGTACTCAATCCGGGCATTAAGTTTGATACCATGCTGGTCCTAACCGGGCCGCAGGGTGCCGGAAAAAGTACGCTCATTGCAAAGCTAGGTGGGGAGTGGTTCTCCGATTCGCTCAATCTTTCAGATACGAAAGACAAGACTGCTGCTGAAAAGCTGCAAGGTTATTGGATACTCGAGATTGGAGAACTTGCCGGGCTTAAAAAGGCTGAAGAAGAAATGCTCCGTAGTTTCCTGTCACGTCAAAATGATATTTACCGTGCCAGTTTCGGAAGACGTGCAACACCTCACCTCAGGCAATGTGTGTTCTTTGGCACGACCAATGCAGAAAAGGGCTATCTGAGGGATACAGCCGGCAACAGGCGCTTCTGGCCTGTAAAGGTACCAGGTAACGGTAACAAGCACACATGGGATCTCACGCAAGAAGATATCCTGCAGATTTGGGCTGAGGCACTAACCTATGTGAAAGCAGGAGAGACGCTACATCTTGATCCGGTCATGGAGCACTTGGCAAAGGAGGAACAAAGAGAAGCCATGGAGTCAGATGAACGCGAAGGGCTGGTTAGAGATTTCCTTGATATGTTGCTGCCGGAAGAGTGGAGTGACATGGATTTATATGAAAGGCGTGCATTTATCAATGGGACAGAGTTTGGTGACAGCCACCGTGAAGGTGTTTATAAACGGGAATCTGTTTCTAACATGGAGATCTGGTGTGAATGTTTTGGAAAGGACCGAGCCAACTTGAATAAGCGAGACAGTGCTGCCATTGCAACGATTATGGCGAGCATTGGTGGATGGAGCAGTCTGGACAAAAGGATTCGCATCCCACTCTATGGACCGCAGTGGATTTACGTTCTCAAAGCATAATTCTTATTGGCACGTTTGGAACAAATCATTAACACGGAACAATTATGCTTGTTCCTATGAACCCAAAAAGATACCTAGGAACACATTTTAGGAACGTATCTAAGTCCAGATGCTTAGAGGGTGCAAAGCCAATATGTTCTAAGTGTTCCATTAAATACTATTAATAATAATACATATAGATATAGATAGTATCACAGGTGCAGACGCGTATATACACGCGTATAGGGATTTTTGGGTTTAAGGAACAGGCAGAAGGGAGACTGATATGACAGAAAAAGAACTAGAGCAAATGCTCGTCAGGGAAGTAAGAAGACAAGGTGGGAGAGCTTATAAGTTTATCTCCCCTGGTATAAATGGCGTGCCTGACAGACTGCTGCTACTCCCTGATGGTATAGCCGGGTTTGTGGAGGTCAAAGCGCCTGGAAGGAAATTAAGGCCGAATCAGGTAAAGCGAAAAGGAGAGTTGGAGTCACTAGGGTTTTTGGTTTACATCCTAGATGACCCGGAAAAGATTGGAGGTGTGATTGATGGGATTGCAAGAAGAGAGAATAAAATATCATCCACATAAGTACCAGGAGCATTCAACGCAGTTCATTCTGGAGAACAAGGCAGCTGGTTTGTTTCTGGAATGCGGACTAGGCAAGAGCGTGATCACTTTAACGGCTATCGAGGAACTGATGCATAACCGGTTTGAAGTGTCGAAAGTGCTGGTCATAGCACCACTTCGAGTGGCAAGCACAACCTGGCCTGATGAGGTGGCTAAGTGGGAGCATCTTAAGGATCTCAAGGTTTCATCCATTATAGCGAATAGAAAAGCCAGAATGGCAGCTTTGTTCACTAAAGTGAATATCTACACCATCAACCGTGAAAACGTGCCGTGGCTCGTGGAGCACTATAAGAACGACTGGCCATTTGACATGGTGGTGATTGATGAGCTGTCAAGCTTCAAGTCCCCATCGGCCAAACGGTTCAAGGCGCTCAAGAAAGTCAGGCACAAGATCAAACGGATTGTGGGACTTACTGGTACACCTGCACCCAACGGTCTGCTTGATATCTGGAGTCAGATCTACCTGCTGGATGGTGGAGAGAGGCTTGGCAGGACCTTCAGTGGATACCGTAGCAGGTACTTTCATCCAAGGCGGTATGTGAATGGTGGCATTCCTACTGACTATGGCATCAACGAGGGTGCTGAGGAGAGAATCTATGGGTTGATATCAGATATTTGTATTAGTATGAAAGCGTTGGATCATCTGAAGATGCCAGAGGTTGTTTACAACAACATAGAGGTTCATCTATCAGAGAATGAGATGCAGCTTTACAAAAAGCTGGAAAGAGATCTTCTCTTGCCACTTGAGAACAGTGACATTGATGCAGCCAATGCAGCGGTCTTGGCGAACAAGCTGCTTCAGATGGCAGGTGGCGCGGTCTATGACGAGTTCGGCGATGTGAAGAGAATTCATGACAGGAAACTGGATGCTCTGGAGGACTTGATCGAGGCAGCCAATGGCAAGCCGGTTCTCATTTATTACGCTTACAAGCATGAAAGGGAGCGAATCATGGAGAGGTTTGTTGCAGAAGATATCAAGACGACAGAGGACATCGCCAAGTGGAATAGTGGCGAGATTAAGGTAGCCCTTAGCCATCCGGCTTCTGCGGGACATGGTCTTAATCTGCAAGAGGGCGGCAATACCATCATCTGGTTCGGGCTGCCTTGGAGCCTTGAGCTCTATCCGCAGGCCAATGCAAGGCTGTGGCGCCAAGGACAGAAGAACACGGTGGTCATCCACCACATCTTGGCTAAAGATACAATCGACCAGAAAGTCATGAGAGCACTTGAAGACAAAGACACCGGCCAAACCGCACTGATTGATGCGGTGAAGGCAAGACTGAAAGAGAATGGAGGAAGATGAAATGAATAGAGAATATTGTAACCCGGAAGGTTATCCGGATCCAACTGCATTTCATGCGGTAAACGTGGTCATGAAAGAGGAAAAGAGAAAGAAGAAGCTGGTATTTATCTGCAGTCCGTATGCAGGAGATATCAAAAGGAATGTAGCTAGGGCAAGAAGGTATGGCAGATTCGCTGTTTGTAAGAAGGCTATACCAATTGTCCCACATCTGATGTACCCACAATTTCTGACAGAAGACATTCCTACTGAGAGGGCCCTGGGGCTTAAAATGGGATTGGCACTGTTATCCAGATGTCATGAGCTTTGGGTATTTGGAGATACGATCTCAAGTGGTATGGAAACAGAAATCAAGAAAGCCCGGCTATGGAGGATTCCAATCAGGTATTTCACGATTATGTGTGAAGAGAAGGAAGGTGAGTTGGGATGATGACGGATTGTTTTGCATATATGAAAAGCGGTTGTAGAGTGCTTAATGTTAGAAAATGTGAAGGAAAAAGTTGTCCATTCATGAAAACGAAGGAGCAGTTGGAAGAAAATCGATTGAAGGTGATGAAACGGATCAGGTCACTTGACGATGACGTGGTGAGGTACATTATCGAAACTTACTATGGCGGTAAGATGGAGCTGTTAAGTGAAAGGGGGAAAGCGGATGGACATAAAAAAATACCTGTCGCAAACTGTTAGGCTCGACCAATTGATTGACTGCAAGATATCTGAGCTTGGAAAGCTAAGAAATCTGGCAATGAAGATGAATGCTAACTTCACGCCGGATAAGATTATGGGCGGTAAGGAAGAAGTAAGCCGAATGGAAAGTATTCTCGTTAAGGTCATTGATCTTGAGAGGGAAGTAGATGCTGATATCGATAGGTTGGTTGATCTAAAGAAAAGCATCCTAGACACTATAGATAAAATTAATGATCCAGATCAACAGCTTATCCTTAGGATGCGATATGTCAGGGGTGAAAGATGGGATGATATTGCACAGGCACTAAGAGTGAATAAGCGATGGGTGTTTCGATTACATGAAAGGGCTCTAAAAGAATTTGAGAAGAATTTGCAAGAAGCCACTTAAAACTACTGACAACCACCCACTCCTGTATGTTATGATATACTTGTAAAAATTTAAGGATATTGATGATGCACAGAAGCTCCGGTACAGCCGGGGCTTTTTCTATGCAACAAGATGCCCCTTTGCTTATTTTTGTGCTAATATAGAAATAGAGTTCATACTTGGAATTTGGGTATGTATTAGAGGGTGCTTGTCGTGAAAAGTAAATTATCCAAATCAAAAAAGAAGTTGATAGATAAGCTGGTTAGAATTGCAAATCCTAGAATGTGGCATGAACATAAAGATAATAACTTAAGCACGTACATTCAACTTACGAATGACATTGCTACAGACATTATTGGCTGGGACAGTCCAGGCAAATGTTATCAGTATATTGAGACTTCGGGACGAGCAATCGATGATAATATAAGACATTTGGAGTCTATAGATTTGGATACTGTGATGGCAACGCTCATTTGCATACATAGGGAGCAGTACTGGAGTGATTACCATGATACGATTACACCAAGAATTGATTCCGGACAGGTGCAGAAACTTACTCTCAGACTTGTAAAACTACTTGGCGTGAATTCGAAGAATGGAGGCAATATGTCAAACATACATTATTTTCCAAGATATTCGCAAAAAGAGAATATGGTCACAAATAGTACACTTTTGCTCTTTAGTAGACTATATAATAACAGTACGGATAAATTTAGAAGATTTATCAATGCGATAATTGAAGAAAGTGGCTTAATGCTTGATACTATTGTCCAGTTCAAGCAGCAATATAAAATAGCTGGAGGTACTACACCTGATGGTGTAATTGAGCAAGAAAGCTTTAAAGTGGTGATTGAAACGAAGCTATATGGACATCAATCAATAGCTCAAATAAAAGGACATTTGAGTGCGTTTGAGAATGAAGATAAGAAGGTCTTTTTATGGATTAATAAAGACCCAATCACACCGGCTTACCATCAAGACATCCTAGACGCAATTAATAATAGTGGGAAAAAAGATATCGGTTTTGCTTCTACTACGTTCAAAGAGATTTGCAGCAACTTTAGAGATGTGATTGAAGTCTTTGATGTAGAAATGAATGCTTTGATTGAGGACTATGAAGCATTTTGTAATGAGAGTGGATTAATTGAGAATATCGATTCGAGAATCAGAGTAGTCTTAACGGGTCATACCTATGATCAGAACTTGCAGTATAGTATGTACTATCAGCCTCAAGATAGAGGTTATCAGTCAACTAAATATATAGGTTTATATAGAAATAAAAAAGTAAATGCAATTGGGGAAATTACATGTATCGTAGATGCGCATTATGATATAAATAATAATAAGTGCGTAATTGATGAGATTATTGAAGGACAACCTCCGGCTGATTTTGAAACAACAATAGCCGATACTTATACAGAAAGTCATGCTAAATATGGCTATCTATTAACGGATCTGAGAAGATACTTTTTCGTTGATGGATATTCTAAGACAGAATTTATAAAGAATACAAAAGGTGCTATTATGGGTACAAGGTACATTGATTTGTCTGAAATTAATGGGTATAGCAAATCTATGGGTGCAAAGGACATAGCACAACTTCTTAATGGAAAAATATGGGATGTTTGATTCTTTGTAATAATTTGCAAGAAGCCACTTAAAGCCTCTTACAACCACCTACCCCTGCGTGTTATGATATACTTGTAAAAATATAGGGATAACCAAACAGCTCCGGATGTACCGGAGCTTTCATTATACCCAGACCATAGGATTTACAGATATTTCCAGTACGGGGAGCAACTCCTAAAAATGGGAATAATTTCAGTATTGTAATGATTTTTATTGTATGTTACTATACGTGAGTGGCATGGTTATCCCCTCATGTGTCTTTACACAACCTAAACCGTGTCATACCCTTATTAATTATTTATAATCTCCCCAGCAAAGGATCTCTTCGGAGGTCCTTTGTGTTTATCGGATTTACTCGATAAAAAATGAAATGGTTTTATGATGATTCCAGGTAAGCAATTCATATATGATATAATGTTTTTGTTCAAGGCTTTGATACTATTAGATTTTATAGTAAGAAAGGGTATAAATACAAAATGGAGAAAATTAACAGAAATAGATTCTATATTGCTGAACAGTATATCCAAGCATCAAAGAATTTGATACAGGGAATGCTTGATAAAAACAACCCTCAATTTATTATTTCTGATGAAGATATAACAGATGATGATTTTGAAAAATACTTAAAATACAGTAGTCAGAAAATTATTCTACCTGCATTATTCTGCCTTTATCAGGGCATTGAACTAATATTAAAAGGGTTTGTCAATATGGTGCAAAATAATAAAGGTAGTCACGATGCAGAAAAACTATGTAAAGAGTTTTCGAAGTATTATGTTGATGAGACTGAATTGCAAGATTTGTTTAATAAGTTTATATTTACACCAGTCACATTCATTGAAGAATATAAAGCTGAGAATAATATAAAAAAGACAAAAGACTTATACAATTCGTTACGGTACCCAGATTCAAATGCAGAGGATAGCATGCCGATTAATCATATGCAACTGAAGTATCCCAATGATGATATTTTTTTATCTCAAGTAAAGGAATTGATGCGGGATGTCGAAAAAATGATTAGACTATCAGTGATTTTGTTCCACAAGTCGGAAGAAGTAAATCAATAAACTATCAGAATATGGATTATCGTATAGGTCCAATACGATAGACATTAAATACAACTTGAGTTGAAATGTTGATGGGTCCCTTTGTCATATTAATGGAGCTGTTGCTAATGCCATCCAAACCAAAGAAGCCCTGCAGCCATCCAGGTTGTCCTAATCTGACACATGATCAGTACTGCGAGGAACATAAACAACTTCATGTCAGAAGAAGTTCTACCGAGCGTGGCTATGGACCCAAGTGGCAACGAGCACGAAAGCAATATCTCAAAGCTCATCCATTGTGTGTAAGATGCAAAGCTGATGGCAAGATGGTAAGAGCAACCGTTGTTGACCATATTGTGCCGCATCGTGGTGATGAGAAGTTGTTCTGGGATGAATCCAATTGGCAGGCACTCTGCAAGAGGTGTCATGATACAAAGACGATGACCGAAGATAGAAATCAAGAATATAAATACTAAGGCTGGCCTTCATCATTTGATGGAGGTTTTTTTATGACCAAAATCAGGGGGTGCAACAGTGATTTGTAAAGAATGTGGTAAATAGTACACCCCCAAGACAAAAGGAAGAAGGAACACCGGCTTTTGCTGCCGGAGTTGTTCTGATCGTTATCGTCACCGTCATAAAGTGCCGAAATATACTAAGACGTGTGAACATTGCGGGAAAGTATATGCTACTACCAGTGCAAAACAAAAGTACTGTTCACGCAAGTGCTATGCGAAAACTAGTCCTGGAAGAACCGTTCATCATAAGCATTGTGAATATTGCAAGGAACCATTTGAAACACTCGATCCGAGACAGCGATTCTGCAGTAGTACATGTGGAAGTCGCGCAAACGCAGAAAAAATGCGTAGCTTTAAAATGTTAACGTGTGCTTACTGTGGTAAATCATATTACAGTGATCATCCAAAACGAAGCCGTTACTGTTCAAAAGAGTGTCAATTAACTGCCCTACGTGAATTAGCAGACCAAAGGGCGCTGCGGCTGGAAGAGGATCGCCGGGCATCTCTTGAGAAAGTGTGTGCATACTGTGGAGACCACTTCACTGCAAAATACGCAATTCAAAAATATTGTAGTCATGCTTGTACCAAGAAGGTTCTTGCGGATGCAGAAAGAAAGAGAAATCGAGAAAACTATCAGCCAATCCGGTTTACTTGTAAGGAATGCGGAAAAGCTGCTACAGCTGAGTATGGTGATATGCATCGGATGTTTTGCTCAAGTAAATGTCAGAATACATATTTTAGCCGAATGTATTACATTAAGCGACAAGAACAAATCCAACGTGCTTATGTTGAACCGGTCAACGTGAAAAAAGTGTATCGCAAAGATAAGGGTGTCTGTCAAATATGTGGTTTGGAGGTGCCATTTGATACAAGTTCTTCAAATATTTGGGGAGCAACAGTTGATCACATTATCCCTTTGTCAAAAGGTGGTAAGCATTCACTAAGTAACTGTCAACTCGCTCACAGGATGTGTAATTCAATAAAGAGTGATATTGATGACGGCTTTGAGATTGATTGGGAAGTCCTGCTGAGTAGAGATGAAGAGCGATGGCAAGCAAAACTTGAGGAGTTGTTTTTTCAGCTCAATCGAGAACCTCATATGCTCGCTTCTAGGGGGTAGGGCGGAAGATATCGCTAGGAATCGTAAAATTTTAGGACCGCCGCATCCTCGAACGTTGATTTTCGCGTAATTTGATAAGGGGGGTCCCCATAAATTGATGAAGAACAAGCCTTAAGCCAGTTAAGATGCGGCTTTGGGGCTTGTTTTGTTTTGCGCATTTTTAAGGAGGCGACGACATGACCGAGTATGAAAAACAGCAGATATTTGAGCTTCGTATGCAGGGTCTGGGATTCAAAGCGATTGCTGCAACGCTGGGTCTCACACGCGATCACGTCAGAACGCACTGCAAACGCAACGGTACTTGGAGGTTCATCAACAGTCGTTGCGCTCAATGTCGAGGAGCAGATCAAACGGCAGCTGCTCTGCGCTACATTGTGGCAAGCCGATCGAGCAAAACGGCAAAGGACGCACGCCGCAAGTTCTGCTCTGACTTCTGTCGCCGGAGAGTGGTGGAATGAGCATCCGACAGAAAAGAAACATGAGCCCTAGAAGCAATATACCATTTCACCTGTAAGCATTGTGGCAAAGAGTTTACAGGTCTATGGCAATAAACATCGGAAGTCTATTGTACTCACCGACTGCTACATTCTCAACCGAGGTTTTGGGAGGACGAAGATGGAATTCAAGAAGATAGCAATTAACGAACTGATGCCGGCCAGCTACAATCCTAGGAAAGAAGCTGAAGCCTGGTGATAGTGAATATGAAAAGATCAAAGGGCAGTATCCAGGAGTTTGGCTATGTGGACTCCGGTCATCGTCAACAAAGATATGACGGTCATCGGTGGTCATCAGAGGATAAGTGTTTTGAAAGACCTCGGTTTTGTGGATATCGATTGTGTTGTCATCGATATTGACAAGACACAAAGAGAAAGCTTTGAATATCGCTCTTAATAAGGTCACGTAGGAGAATGGTCCGAGGAGCTCTTGGCTGATTTGATTAAGGACTTGCAGTCGCTTGGACTATGATGTGAGCTTCACTGGCTTTGAGCCTCCTGAAATTGACCAGCTTTTCAGCAAGGTTCACGATAAAGATGTAAGTGAAGATGACGAGCTTTGATTTGACTAAGGCTCTTGAGGAAGCAACCTTTCGTGCAACGCGGTGACATCTGGACAGTTGGAAGACATCGGCTTATGTGTGGTGATGCAACTGATCCAAGAGATGTAGAGCAAGCTTACTGACTGGTAGGAAAGTGAACCTTGTACATTACTGATTTGCCGTATGGAGTTTCATACACCGGTGGGACAGGGCTTACGATCAAGAATGATGATCTGAAAGGTGACGAATTCTACAATTTCATCTTGGCGTATCCTTTCAAGAACATGGCAGAGAACATGGATGCCGGTGCTTCGATCTATGTCTTTCATGCTGATACTGAAGGTCTGAATTTCAGAAAGGCTTTTGTTGATGCAGGTTTTCATTTGAGCGGCGTGTGTATATGGAAGAAAAATGCATTGGTTCTGAGCAGATAGTCCATATAACTGGATTCACGAGCCGATCCTGTTTGGTTGGCTCAAAGGAGGCAAACACAAATGGTACACCGGACGTTCAGAGACGACGGTATGGAACTATGACAAGCCTAAGAAGAATGAGAGCCATCCAACAGAAAAACCTGTTGGTTTATTGGCCTATCCTATCAAGAACTCTTCGCAAGTCAATGGCATTGTCATGGACACATTCCTTGGATCAGGATCGACCATGATCGCTTGTGAACAAACGGATAGGATTTGTTATGGCATGGACCTTGATGAAAAATACGTAAGTGTGGCGCTTCGAAGATTCGTAAAATTTGTTGGGTCTGATGAAGGTGTGTTTGTAGGACGGGAAGGTAAGACGATTCCCTACTCAGAGCTGGTGAAAGAGGTTGTGTTGAAGGAATGATCAAGAGTTGCGATTTGGTAAGATAGGAAAGTTGAAACGTGCAAAAAAATCCGTGAGAAAGTACATAATCCGCTTGCTATTTCCTGCGTTTAGAGTGATGTATAGAGTACCAAATGCACAGGAGGTAGCAGATATGAGTATCAAAAAAGGAGATCTATTCAAGGCAAGCTATTACCCGAACCGGACCTACATAGTGGCAGGCAGATGGAACCGAGACATTGTTCTTTCACCGGTTGATGAGAGCGAAGAATGTGAGCTGTACTCAGAAGGAGAAATCAAGGAACTGGTCCAGCAGGGCCGCCTTACTCAGGTAGCACCAGAGAGTGAGGTGGAATCAAGATGACCAGGAAAGAATTAGTCACAGCAATAGGCGAGCAGCTTAATCAGAAACCGAAGTACCTTGGTCCACCGAGTTTTGCATATGAAGTCGAGACAGAAAATGAAACTTACACCATTGATAAGGAGAGTCAAATCATGACAAGTAACGGTGAGTTCATCACATTCGATGAGCTGATAGAAAGGGCCGCGGATACGGCTAAGGAAAGTGGCGGCCTGGAAGTGAAACTTCCCATGGATGACCATACCTGCAGAAGTCTTAGAAACATCATCAACATGCTCGCCAGTAAGCAGAACTTACTGATCCAGTCGCTTAGTCTAAAAGAGCATCTGGTGGAGGCGGATTTTGCAGAAGAGCTTAGCGGTGCCAACGTCGATGATATGGATGCTTTCAAAGCGGCTTATCTAGCTGCTGGACCAGAGCGGTGCCCGGGTTTTCGGGTGGATTTTGAAGCAAAGACATTTGCTTTCCGGATCATTTCAGATGAGCTTGACGCACCAAAGGTCAGAGCGTTTACGGACCTGGCTTCGCTGATAAGTACCTATGCAAAGGCGCTGGTAAGGGCATCGGCCAAACCTTCAGAGGAAGACAATCCAAAGTTCCTGCTGCGTGTCTGGCTTATACGCCTCGGTATGTCTGGTGAAGCCTATAAGGAATCGCGGAAGGCCCTAATTGCCAACCTACCGGGCAACAGCGCGTTCAGAAGGGCCGCAAGGGAAGGTGATGCGGATGAAGCCTAAATGTAAACTGTCCGGGCAGAATGGGAACATATTCAGCCTAATGGGTATTGCATCAAGAGCTTTGAAGGATTCAGGGCTTCATGATCAGGCGATGGAAATGGCTGAACGAATTAGCACTGAGGCCGAGAGCTATTACAAAGCGATTGCTATTATCAGCGAGTACGTAGAAGTAGAATAGGAGGTGCAGGATGGATCGATTTTTCACCCAGAAATATTGCGATAGATGTGGCGGAAGTTTGAAAGACGGGAGAATCCTCTCAATGCTAAACACGCAAGTTTTGTGCATGTCTTGTAAGGAAAAGGAAACAAAGGAAGATGACTACGACGAAGCGGTCAAAGCTGAGTTTGACGAGGTCAAGAAAGGCAATTACAACTACAAAGGCTTAAAGGGCTGACAGCATCAACTTCTTAGAGTCTACCGACAAGGTGGGCTCTTTTTGCTATCTAAGATTGGAGGTGACACCGATGGCGCAACGAGGAAGAAAACCAAAACCCACAGCGATCAAGCAACTCGAAGGCAACCCAGGGAAAAGAGAACTCAACAAGTATGAACCTAAGCCAGAGAAAAAGGCGCCAAGGTGCCCTGCATGGCTGGATAGTGAAGCAAAGAAGGAATGGCGGCGCATGGCCAAGCAGCTGGAAGAGCTGGGCATTCTGACGGAAGTTGATATGGCTGCCTTTGCCGGGTACTGCCAAACCTATGCCAGATGGAAAGAAGCTGAGGAATTTATCTCGAAACATGGCACCATCGTCAAGACGCCTTCCGGATATTGGCAACAGGTGCCGCAGGTATCCATTGCCCAGACGTATTTGAAGATCATGAACCGTTTCTGTGAGCAGTTCGGTCTTACCCCTTCTTCCAGAAGCCGGATCGTTGCTGACAAAGCGATGGAAAGTGAGGATCCTTTGGAGCAACTGCTGAAGGTTGTGAAATAGTAAAGATTTCTATAAGGAGGGCGGCGCGGAGGTGACAGCAAGTGGAAGAAAAGTACAAACCAACGGAATATATGCTACCTACTTCGCGCGTAGATGAAGATAAAGCGGAATATGCCATCCGGTTCATAGAGTCATTAAAGCACACAAAGGGTGAATGGTATGGACAGCCATTCATCCTTTTGCCGTGGCAGAAGGAGATTGTCTATAACATCTTTGGCGTCGTTAAGGAGGACGGATACCGGCAATTCACCACTGCTTATGTAGAAATCCCAAAGAAACAAGGCAAGACTGCTCTCGGTGCGGCGCTTGCTCTATTCATGCTTATCGCGGATGGTGAATGGGGCGCAGAGGTTTATAGCTGCGCGGCAGATAGGGCGCAGGCGAGTT
This sequence comes from Vallitaleaceae bacterium, assembly GCA_963677915.2. Lineage (GTDB taxonomy): Bacteria > Bacillota > Clostridia > Lachnospirales > Vallitaleaceae. The sequence continues at coordinate 20,281 of CAXXGE010000038.1, forward strand.
TGATCTATCAGGTTGCAGTGGATATGATCGGTCTGTCCCCGGCACTTAGGAAAAGGCTGAAAATCATCGCTTCTCAGAAACGGATCGTCTACCCTGCCATGAACTCCTTCTATCAGGTGCTATCAAGTGAAGCGTACTCGAAGCATGGTATCAATCCCCATGCCGTTCTGTTCGATGAAGTCCATGTCGCCAACCGTGAAATGTTCAACGTCATGACCCACGGTGCATCCGATGCCAGACGCCAACCGCTGAACTTCTTGATTACGACTGCAGGAAACGATAGATATAGTATTGGATTTGAAGTACACCAGAAAGCAGTAGACATCCTAGAAGGCAGGAAGGTGGATCCAAGTTTCTATCCTGTCATCTATGGTGCTGGTGAAAATGAAGACTGGATGGACCCTAAAGTATGGAGGAAAGCCAATCCCTCTCTTGGTATCACAGTTCAGGAAGAGAAGATGCACATCGCTTGTGAAAACGCCAAGCAGAATCCTGCTGAAGAGAACCTGTTCAGGCAGCTCCGTCTCAACCAGTGGGTGAAGCAGTCAACCAGGTGGATGCCGATGGACAAGTGGGATGCATGTGATGATACATTCGATTTGTCGATTCTTCAAGGCAGGGAGTGCTTTGGAGGACTGGACCTTTCCAGTACCACAGACATAACAGCATTCGTATTAGTATTCCCACCAAGGACCAGGGATGAGAAGTACATCGTTCTTCCGTACTTCTGGATACCGGAAGAGAACCTGCCACTTAGGGTTCGACGCGATCATGTGCCTTATGATATCTGGGAGAAGCAAGGTTACATCAAAACGACAGAAGGCAACGTGGTTCATTATGGTTTCATTGAGACATTCATTGAAGAGCTGGGAACGCTCTACAACATCAAAGAAATTGCCTTCGACAGGTGGGGAGCGGTTCAGATGGTCCAGAATCTTGAGGGCATGGGATTCACTGTCATTCCTTTTGGTCAAGGCTACAAGGATATGTCGCCACCTTCCAAAGAGCTGATGAAGCTGACACTGGAGAAGAAGGTCGTTCATGGCAGCCAGCCGGTTCTTCGGTGGATGATGGACAACATCTATGTTAAGACGGACCCGGCTGGAAACATCAAACCCGATAAAGAGAAGAGTACGGAGAAGATCGACGGTGCTGTAGCGATGATTATGGCGCTTGATCGGGCAATTAGGAACAAGAAGCCCCCTGGCAGTGTGTACGATGAGAGAGGCGTCTTTATTATCGATACGTCTTGATAATCATGCCCATATAGTATCAGTCAAATAATATTTCCCGATGGGAGAACTTTGAAGAGGTGCAGTTGTTGCAAAAATGCAATAGCTGTTTTTTTCTGCCCATTTTTAGGAGGAAACCGATGAAAATACCCTTCATATCAAGCCTGTTTCAAACCAGAGCCAGTCCTAAGAACACATTCTGGAGCTCGGCCTATTCCTTTTTCTTTGGTAGCACGACGAGTGGCAAGCTGGTCAACGAAAGCACTGCGATGCAGACGACTGCTGTTTATGCCTGCGTCCGGATCCTGGCAGAAACGATAGCCAGTCTGCCACTGCATACCTATCAGTATACAGATAACGGCAAGGAGAAGGCTCAGCAACATGGACTGTACTATCTGCTCCACAGCGAGCCGAACCCAGAGATGACGTCCTTCGTCTTTCGGGAAACCTTGATGAGTCACCTGCTGCTGTGGGGCAATGCCTATGCCCAGATCATCCGTGATGGTAGAGGCCGGGTGATATCACTGTACCCTCTGTTGCCAGATAGGATGACCGTCGATAGGACCTCAAGTGGTGAGCTCTACTACGAATACAGAAAGGATACCGGCATTGCTTATCTGCGTAAGGAGGAAGTGCTGCATATTCCAGGCCTCGGCTTTGATGGTCTCATTGGTTACTCCCCGATAGCCATGGCCAAGAACGCCATTGGGATGGCCATAGCGACCGAAGAATATGGCGCCAAGTTCTTTGCTAATGGGGCCAATCCTGGAGGTGTGCTAGAGCATCCGGGTGTTGTTAAAGATCCGGCAAGAATCAGGGAAAGCTGGAATGCAGTCTATCAAGGCAGTAGCAACGCCCACAAGATTGCAGTGATCGAAGAGGGCATGTCGTTCAAAACGATTGGTATTCCACCGGATCAGGCGCAGTTTCTCGAGACGCGCAAGTTTCAGACGGAGGAAATCTGCCGAATATTCAGAGTGCCACCACACCTTGTCGCCAATCTAGATAAAGCGACCTTCAGCAACATTGAAAATCAGTCCATCAGCTTCATTGACAACACGATCGTACCTTGGGTGGCAAGGATAGAGCAGTCCCTGCAAAGAGCGCTACTCTCAGGTGCTGAGAAGAAAAGTTACACGATAAAGTTTAACCTAAACGGCAGGCTTAGAGGAGACTCGGCGTCAAGGGCGGCCTTCTACCAGATCATGAGGCAAAACGGCATTATGTCTGCCAATGACATAAGAGAGCTTGAAGAGATGAACTTGATATCGGAAGAAGATGGCGGGTTCAAGTATTTGGTAAACGGAAATTTTGTTGATATGTCAAACGCAGGGGCCTGGGCGTCGAAATACGCTGAGCCAAATGCAAATGACGGAACATAACAACTATTGATGGAAGGGAAGGAGGGAACTAGATGCCCAGAAAATTTTGGAATTGGATTAAGAACGAAGATGGAAGAAGTCTATATTTTGACGGCTATATTGCTCAGGACAGCTGGTATGACGACGAAATATCGCCCAAGCAGTTTAAGTCAGAGCTTTATGCGGATACCGGCGATGTGACGGTTTGGCTTAACTCACCAGGAGGCGATGTTTTTGGAGCTAGCCAGATATATGCAATGCTCAAGGAATATCCAGGCAAGGTGACGGTTAAGATTGACGGTATAGCAGCCAGCGCGGCGTCTGTTGTGGCCATGGCAGGAGACAGGGTATATATGGCACCGGTAGCCATGATGATGGTGCATAATCCGGCGACGATGATATTTGGTGAAGCCTCGGACTTTGAAAGCGGTATTGCCATGTTGTCAGAGGTGAAGGAAGGGATCATTAATGCCTATGAGAGTAAGACAGGTCTAAGCAGGATGAAGATTGCCAAGATGATGGATGCAGAGACCTGGTTTAGCGCTAAGAAAGCGGTGGAACTTGGCTTTGCCGATGAAGTCCTGTATGAGGCAAAGGATATCTCTGAAGAAGAGGGCTTTATCTATGACAGAGTCACAGTAGTCAACGCTCTACGCAAGAAACTACCAAAGGCACCTGCAGAAAAGGACGACAAGACACCGGTTAGCCAACTGAATAAACGATTAGAACTGATCAAATAGGAGGAATTTATGAGTAAAATACTTGAATTACGTGAGAAACGCGCGAAGCTTTGGGATGAAACCAAGGCTTTTTTAGATGCAAAAAGAGACGAAAATGACCTGTTATGTGCAGAAGATACGACCACATATGAGCGGATGGAAGCAGATGTGGTGGCACTTGGCAAGGAGATCGAGCGCCTTGAAAGGCAGGCTGGCATTGATCTTGAGATGGCAAGGGCAACAAGTAATCCCATTACAGGAAAACCGGGAGCAAGTGCAGGCAATGGCAAGACAGGACGTGCGACTGATGAATATAAGGGCGCCTTCTGGAATGCCATGAGAAGTAAAGGCGGCTTTGATGTCTACAACGCCCTGCAGATCGGCACCGATTCTGAAGGTGGCTACCTTGTGCCGGATGAGTTTGAAGCCACACTGATTGCAGCGCTTGAAGAGGAGAACATCTTCAGGGGCCTTGCCAACATCATCAACACCTCATCCGGAGACAAGAAGATCCCGGTCGTGGCATCAAGAGGCACAGCCTCCTGGGTGGAAGAAGAAGCGGTCATCCCGGAATCGGATGATGCCTTTGGTCTGGTATCCTTGGGAGCCTTCAAGCTCGCCACCATCATTAAGGTGTCGGAAGAACTGCTTAATGACAGCGTCTTTAACCTGCAGTCCTATATCGCCAAAGAGTTTGCAAGGCGTATCGGCAGGAAGGAAGAAGAAGGCTTCCTGATTGGTGATGGTTCGGGTAAACCGACAGGAATACTTAACGCGACAGGCGGAGCAGAGCTTGGTGTGACCACGGCATCAGCGACGGGCATCAAGGTGGATGAGGTCATCGACCTTTACTACTCGCTTAGGTCGCCATACAGAAAGAACGCAGTCTTTGTCACCAATGATGCAACGGTCAAAGAGCTTAGGAAACTCAAGGACGGTAACGGCGCGTACATTTGGCAGCCGTCTATTAAGATAGGCGAGCCGGATACGATCCTGAACAGGCCAATCAAGACGTCGTTTTACGTGCCGACCATTGAAGCCAGTGCCAAGACGATGGCCTTTGGGGACTTCTCCCATTACTGGGTAGCTGATCGCCAAGGCAGGTCTTTCCAAAGACTGAACGAGCTTTATGCGGCCACCGGTCAGGTCGGCTTCAGGGCCACCCAACGTGTGGATGGCAAGCTCATCCTTCCTGAAGCAATCAAGGTCCTTCAGCAGAAAGCGTAGGTGACTAAAGAATGAGTAACGTAAAGAACTACACGGAGCAGGGCGGCATAAGGACGGTAATCGGTGGCGAGCTGGCCATCGAAACCGGAGGCACGATGACGGTTGGCGGGACTGCCTTTGGTCCTGCTGAGACGCAAGCAGACAGCGTTGCCTCAACTGTAGCCGGCACTGTGGCAGACCTAAACGCTTTGCTGGCAAAACTTAAGGCGGCAGGTCTGATGCTGACTGAATGATGAAAGGTGGTGAGCGCATTGATCGTCACACTTGAAAACACAAAAGAATGGATCAGAGTCGAGTCAAATGACGAGGATGCGCTCATCACAAGCTTCATCCTGGCGGCGGAGGATATCGTAGAAGGTATCCTTCGTTTTTCGCTTGCTGACTTTGAGGAAGGCGTCCCGGAACCCGTCAAGCATGCCATCTACTTTGCGGTATCGAAGTTTTATGAAGAGCGCAATGAGCTGGATATGGACGAAGTGATTGATGTCCTGACGGCCCTGCTCTTTGCCTATAGGGAGGTGGCTTGGTGATGAAAATTGGCGAGCTGAACAAAAGAATATCGTTTGTCAGCATTCAGCCGGTGATCAATGAGAATGGCTTTGAAACGCAGGAAGAAACAGTTGTGAAGACCGTATGGGCAAAGGCCAGTAACCTGTATGGCAAGGAATTCTATGAAGCTGCTGCAGTGCAGAAGGAACAGAGTGTGAAATTTATCATCAGGGCTATGGGTGACATTGATGAGAGCATGAAGATTCGGTTTGATGGCAAGCTATATGACATCGCGTTCATTGATGATATCAAATATGCAGGAAAGACGATGGAGATAAAGGCACTGGAGGTGGAGCCAAGTGGCTAAGCTGGAACTTGAAGGACTTGATGCACTAATAGACAAGGTGAATAAGCTAGGTCAGCAAGGTGAGCGGATCAAGAAGAAGGCGCTTGATGAAGCCGGCAAGCTGGTCAAAGTGTCTATGGAAAAGAAAGCGCCCAGATCATCTGAGAGCAAGAACCACATGGCAGATAACATCAAGGTATCGGACATTGAAAAAGGTGATGGCGTTGATTATGTAGACATTGGCCCCAAGAAAGGTGATAACTCGGAATTCTATTACAGTAAAATTTGCTGCTTTGTGTAGAAATGCGCATTGAAAAATCGGGCAATATCGGTGGAAAACTTGATAAAGTCAACACCGAGATAACTATGGGAAGTAAAGCACCTGTAGCATCGTAGAGCATAGAAGGTGAAACTCATATCGAGACTATAATCCTTCCAAGAGTGTCCGACACCTTAGCATGAACTATGCAGGTGAAGATGTATGCCGAACTATATGGTGACATATAGAATTATGGGATAAAAAGCCTATAAGATAACATAATGAAATTCACTGAATGGGGCACGAGTAAAATCCCAGCACAGCACTGGGCGTCCAGATCACTAGAAGAGAACAAGAAGAATATCAACCAGGTCATTCGCACAGAGCTGAAAAGGGGGCTGGATGAGATTGATCAATAAGCTTGTCCTGGAGACGCTTGGTCCGGTCGGCATTCCGGTAGCCTTTCAGAAGTACTGGGGCAAGGAAACGACCTATATCACTTTCCATGAATATCTTGCCAGTGGTGAGGAACATGATGAGGATGAAGAAACTTATACTGGCCACTTTATCCAAGTGGATATCTGGTCGAAATCTGATTACACATCACGGGTAGGACAGGTGAAAAGCCTGATGAAAGCTGCAGGCTTTAAACGGCTGGACGAAGCCGATCTGTACGAGGAAGATACAGGCATTTACCACAAAGGCATACGCTTTTATTATTTGGAAGAACAGGAGGTAGAGTAGATGGCAAGACAAATAGGACTAAGAGATATTTATGTTGCCAAGGTGACCAAGGATGATGGCACCGGGGCGACCTATGATACGCCGGCAAAACTGGAACGTGCTATCAGCGCAAAACTGACACCCAAGACAAGCTCTGAAAACATCTATTCCGATGATTCGGTGGAGGATGTCATTCTGGCATTTGAAGGTGTGGATGTAGAGATAGAGGTCAATCAGCTGACACTGACTAGCAGGGCGCTGCTGCAAGGAGCCAAAGTAGTCGATGGCGTCCTTATCGAGAACAAGAATGATCTGGCACCCACACTTGCTTTTGGTTTCAGGTCCAAGAAATCAAACGGCAACTACAGGTATGTGTGGCTGCTCAAAGGCAAGTTTGAAATCACGGCTGATGAATATGACACGGAAGCAGAAAAGCCTCAGCCAAAGAGTGCTAAGCTTAAAGGATCATTCTTTTCCAGAGACTATGATGGCAACTTCCGGTTCATTGCCGATGATGACGAAGTAGGTATTGATCCTGCGATCATAGCTGGGTGGTTTACTGCTGTACCGGACGAGCCAGTTGCAGTCTAAGGGGGCGATAACTGATGAAAGCAAAGGAACTTAAGCTACAAGGCATTCCCATCACATTGGGCGAGAAGACATATGATATCCGATTTGACATGAACACCTTCTGCGAGCTAGAAGAGGTTTATGAAGATATCAACCAGGCCTTTGATGATTTGCAGAAGATGAAGATGAAGGCCATCCGTGCGCTGATCTATGCTGCGGTAAAGGCGCAGAATGAGGAAGTGACATTGAAAGAAGTCGGGGCCATGCTTGGCGTGAATGACCTGGAAGAAATCAGTACTGCTATTAACAAGGCACTGTCTGAAGCGATGCCTGAAATAAATGAAGATGATGTGGGGGAATAGATAGCCACTCTGGTTCTAATAATTGGGATTGGGAGTGGCTGTTCTACTTGGCCACGAACCTGCTTCAAATGACAGAAGAGCAGTTCTGGCAGTCAACACCTAGAAAGCTGCAGGGGCTGTTTGAAGTTTATAGGCAGGTCAAGGGCATCAGTGAGCATGAAGCCTACGATACAATCGACAGCATAGCATTCTAGATGGGAGGTGAAGAGAGATGGCGAGGGACAGCAACACGGTTATAGCCAGGGTGGGCCTGGATGACAAGGGCTTTCAGGACGGTGTCGCCGGTATTCAAAGAGGCCTCAAGGTTGTCAAGAGCGAGTTTGCAGCGGCAAGCAGCAAGCTGGGCGACTTCGGCAAGACAACTGAAGGACTGAAGCTGAAGTCTGAAAACCTTAGCAAGCAGATGGAACTTCAGAAAGCGAAAGTAGCAGCGCTCACTAAAAGCTATCAGGAGAGCATAGAGAAAAAGGGCGCCGATGCAAAAGCAACGGAGAACCTCAAGGTCAAGCTTAACTATGCCACTGCCGATATGAACAAGATGGGCACTGAACTTGTTGAAACCAACAAACAACTCGCCATTCAGTCCAGCAGCTTTACACAGCTGGGTAAGAATCTGGATGCTGTCGGATCGAAGCTTAAGACTGTTGGCAGCGGTATGAGTAGCGCCGGTAGCACCCTCACAAAATCTGTGAGTATACCGATTATAGCAGCTGGTACAGGTCTGCTGAAATTAGGCGATGACTTTGATAACGCCGTGGATAAAATCCGTATTGGAACCGGGGCTACAGGCGAAGTTCTGGAAGGACTCGAAGCTGATTTCAAATCTGTCTATGCTTCCGTTGATGCCAGCATGGATGATGTGAGTACCGCCATCGCGGACCTTAATACCAGAACAGGTCTATCCGGGGATGGCTTGAGGTCCTTATCCATCCAGATGCTGCAGCTTTCCAAGATAACCGGTGAAGATTTAGGGAGCCTGATCCCAGCCACATCCAGAATGTTTCAGGATGCTGGTATTGCTGCTGAAGATTATGGAATGGCCCTGGACTATACTTTCAAGGTCAGCCAGAGCACCGGTATTGGCGTAGGAAAATTGCAGGAGCTGATGACTCAGTTTGGCGGTCCACTTCGGCAGATGGGCTTTGATTGGCAAACCTCAGCGGCTATGCTGGGTAAGTTTGAAAAAGAAGGCGTCAACACCGAACTTGTTGTTGGGTCTCTTCGTATCGCACTGGGTAAGATGGCCAAAGAAGGGATCGAGGATCCAAGTGCAGCCCTTCAGGAGATGATCACACGTATTAAGGAGGTCGGTAGCGCCGGGGAAGCCAACACCCTAGCGCTTGAGATGTTTGGTGCAAAGGCGGGACCTGATATGGCAGCAGCCATTCGTGAAGGGAGACTCAACCTCGATGAACTGCTCACGTCCCTAAGTGCCAGTCCTGAAACCATTGAAAAAGCAGCCAAAGATACTGAAGGTGCATCAGAAAAGTTTGCCATGCTGAAAAACAAGATGGTGGTAGCGCTTGAGCCAGTGGGTACCAGCTTGCTGGATGCGGTGGAAAAAGCAATGCCATCCATAGAAAAACTGCTGGGGACGATCACAAGGCTGATTGATAAGTTTACGAGCATGTCCCCGGCTCAGCAGGAGATGGTCATAAAGCTTGCTCTTATGGCAGCAGCCGTAGGACCAGTGCTGTCGATCCTGGGCAAAGTCATTTCAGTCGGCGGTACAGTCACGAAAGCCTTTGGTGGCATCTCAACAGCGCTCGGTGCAGCCAGCGGGGCCAGTGGCAGCCTTGGTGCGGCTTTTGCCGCGCTTACAGGCCCGGTGGGGTTGATTGTCGCTGCTATAGCCGGATTGATCGCTGTGTTTGTCGCTTTGTATCGGAACAATGAGGATTTCAGAACAAAGGTACAGGCGGCTTGGGAAAGTATTAAGGTGGTCATTGGTACGGTAGTAGAGGCGATTAAGCAGCTTTTTGAAGCCTTCATTGCCATCGGGCTAGAGCTATGGAACCGGTATGGCAGTGAGATTACAGCCTTAGTTAGCAGCGCATTTTCAGTCATAGTCGCAATCGTAGAGACAGGCATTAACCTGATCAAGAACATCATCCAGATCGTCACCGCTATTATCTCCGGTGACTGGCAAGGCGCCTGGGAAGGCATCAAGAACCTGCTGTCTGGTGTCTGGGAAGGCATCAAGTCTATAGCTTCAGGAGCTATGGACTTTTTGCATAGCTTATTCTCGCTGAAGTTTGCTGTTTTCTCTGATCTGTTTGGAGGCGCCTGGAACGGTATCAAGACGGTGACAGCAAATATCTGGGAAGGCATCAAGACCAGCATCTCGGACAAGTTTGAAGCAGCGAAGCAAACGGTAAAGAATATCATCGATGCGATTGTCGGCTTTTTCACAGACATGAAGCTACCGGAGTTCAAGCTTCCAAAGCTGAAGATGCCTCACTTCAGTATTACAGGAGAGTTCAGCATCAAGCCGCCAAGCGTACCGAAGCTGGCAGTGGACTGGTATGCATCGGGTGGTATCTTCAGCAGGCCAAGCATTATCGGTGTTGGGGAAGCAGGAACTGAAGCCGTGCTTCCAATTGATCGACTGGATGAGCTGATTGCCAGTGCACTTCTAAAGGCGGGTGGTGGCACAGGATCATCACTCGTCATCAACGTAGCCAAGCTGGTCGTAAGGGAAGAAGCTGATGTAAAGCGTATCGCCGAGGAACTGAACCGGCTCAGACTACAGAACTTGAGGGGAAGTGGTAAACGTGAAGTTATTTATTAGAGATCAGGCAGGAACTGTCTACACGAATCTGGATCTGGGGCTTAAGCTACTTGCCAAGGATGTACCTGAACTAATACAAAAAGAGGAGGTAGCTGACCTTCTGCCCTTTTCACATACAAAAGTAACCTATGATGAGATACCAAAGCCAAGACTTATCACAGCCCAGTTGGGCATCTATAAGGATGATGACTGGGTGGGGAAGGTGCTTGCGCTTAATGGGCTGCTTAGCTTCCCGGTAACGATTCGCTTTGAAGATAGCCCCTTGTCATATGATGTCAGACTCTCTAATTTCGAGCAGGAAGAAATACTGGGAAAGTATCAAAGAATCAGCTTGATCTTTGAAACCACGACGCCTTACAGATATGCATGGCAGTACACCAATGAAATTATGACAGAGGATTGGGAGTATGAGAAGCTCGGCATCGTAGATGATGGACCGTTAGCCTATGACCTTACTGAAGGTGCCACCATTACCATAAGTAATTATGGCCAGGTGGCTGTTAACCCGCTTATAAAGATTACAGGCAGCTTTGATGATTTTTCTATTGGTTCCTTGGCTTATTCAGGACTGCTAAATGGTGAGCTTATCATCGATTGCGAAAAGAAGGTCTGCTATGAACTGGTGGACGGCTTGGTGACAAACCGAAAGTCCAATCTATCAGGAGATTGGATGAGTTTAGCTGTTGGCAGTAACAGCATCGACGTTCAGGGCACCAATCTAAACATTCACCTGGAAATCATTTACAGATACACCTATTATTAGTGCCCAATAATAAGATAGAAGACATGGGGTGAAGCTGATTGATCAAGATCTATAATGCAGACGAGACGAATTTCATAGGAACGCATCTGTCCGAGGTGGAGCCGTTAAATGGTGAGGCAAACTTTAAGATTAATGGTCTATATTCACTAAGCTTTGAGATACCATACAGCTATGGAGATGAGGTTACCCCTGATCGCATTATTGAAGCAGATGGTCAGTTCTACCGTATCCTTAGGCTGAATAAGGTGGGGAGCGACAAGGAGACCCTTCAGGTTTACGGGGAAAGCCTGTTCATGACCGATATGCTGGATGAGACAGTCGATGAGCTTTTTGTCTCCGATCAGCCACTTGCTGGGGTGCTGACTACGCTATTTTCAGGAACAATCTTTACCGTTGATGCGTGTGCTGAGCTAAATGTGGACTTTTCGGGTACCCATCTATCCAAAGCTGAGATTATCAACCAGCTTATGAACAACTATCAGCTGGAACTTTGGCTAAATGGACTTGAAGTTGGACTTCCTGTGCATATTGGTGCGGACAACAAGGTAGAAATCAGGAAGGGCAAGAACCTTAAAGCGATTGATGCCCAAGAAGATATCTCTGGTGTCATCACAAGACTTATCTACACAAACAAAGACGGCAGCTTCGGTAGTGAAATCATTAGCCCAAATGCCTCGCTCTATGCAAAGCAAAAGACCCATTATGAAACCTTTGATACGGAAACGTCGACAGAAACCAATGCTGCGGCCCAGGCGTTCCTCGAGCTCAATGACAAGCCGAAGGTCACATATAAGATTGACTTTGCTGATCTCTACTACTCGAAAGAATATGAAGCTATCAAAGAACTGGAAAAGGTGGCGCTCGGAGATGTCGTGACCATTATCCATGAAGCCTTCAGCATCAACATTCCTGTAAGAATCGTTGAACTGAAAAGAGATATTGCCACAAGAAAGAACACAACAGTCGTCCTGGGTAATGCCTCAGACGGCTTTTTTGATTTCCAGGCGTCGCTTAAGGAAACCAAAGAGACCGTCGATTATGCCTTTAGCAAAAGAAAGCTCAATGCCGCCACACTTAAGGGGCTGAAGATCGTCAATGAGACCACTGAAGAGATCACCTTTGAAGTGACGCAGGAAGGTGATGTAAACATCACCGGTGACGCCGTTATTGGTGGGACACTTGATGCCAGTGTTGTTAACATCATCAACTTTACAGCCGATAGCGGCGATGTCTACTACCTCATGGCGGATAACGCCAGAGTATCCAAGATGGCCGTCAATGAGGTCATTACGATGCTCATCGAAGAGGGAAAAGATGAATACCATTTTATCCATGTGCACAACGAGGTGCAGGAGTGGAAGTCAGCTTACCGGAAGTATACACCGGAAGGCGTGCCCCTGCCGGATGAGCAGCTGACTGACAGCTTTGGTAATCTGCTTTACTGGACGAATGGCGAAGGCTCCGGGATTACCACAGACAGTGAAGACATCTACGGTAACCCGCTATCGCCAGTCATGACCCATCCTTATGATTACATCACCAAGATGCAGATCAAGTTTGATGATGTGGAGCTGGCCAATGGGACCTTTACAAAAGCGCCTATCTTCTGGCTGGGAGCCGGAACAGGAGAGGGTCTTTATGGCAAAGCCAAGATTCTAAAAGGCGCTACCGGCCTTGAGCTTAATTACTTTTCATCTGTGGATGGGTCCCTCCGGCAGTTGTTGATGGATGATAGTGGTATTTCATTCACGCCGGCTTTTATGCTTTTTCCGACAGTGACCAATGGATCGGTGATGAGTGGCTCAGAGCTTATCATGCCAGGTATAGAGGTGACTTGCTATCCCAATACGATGATCGCCTTTGATGTTCAGATAGATATTACTGCAGACTCGGAGCTTTATGTAACAGCCGAGCTCAGGTCCACGGGCGAAGTGATTAGGACGACCAAGAAAAGGTTCTATTCGGCTGGAGATGATCAACTGGTCTTTAATGGCGTGCTGCCAAGGCTCATTCCCGGCGTTCATACTATTGATCTGGTGCTTAGGACCAGTACCGGGACAATATCGGTTCCCGCATCTTGCTACCACTTGATGCTAACCATCCGTGGAGGTGAAGCAGAGGAAGCGAAGCCATGGCCGGTTGTAAATATCAGCCAGTACATCGCTGCCTGCAGCGTGCTGTTTACGCCAGTATCAGAGAGTATCACCTTATTGCCTCTATACGATTCTCTATTCACGAAACTGGAGGTACCATATCCACTTACCATTACTCAAAGCCTGCCAGCAGCAATCGTTATATTTACGCCACTTGCTGAAACAGTGTCGCCAGTAGCGATGACTGATACGGTAGTGATAGAACTCACATAGAAAGGACGGAAATAAGGCCATGATCGGAAAAACAACCATCCAGCTCTTTGACAAGAAAAGCGGCAAGCTGATAAAACAGGTAGTAGATAAAAACCTGGTAACGAACCTCTATAAGAATATGCTGGAAGATTTCTTTAAGTTGCCTCAGCTTAGTTCGTGTTATATGAATAATGTATCACCTCTGGTCAACAATACAATATCAGAATTCTTTGGTGGGCTCTTGCTGCTTGATAGCCAGCAGCCAGAAGACCCGGATGAACCTTATCTGTCAAATGGAGACATCATCGGCCACGCCTATGACACGACCGCTGATACCAGTCCTTATATAGGCACCCTCAATCAGGCAGAAAGCGGTGAAATCGTCAATGTAGGCTATCGCTGGGTATGGGACTTTGCCACTGATAGAGCCAATGGGAGCATTCGATGTGTTTGCCTGACCAATCCTCAGTTTGGTAAGTTTGCAAAATCAAGCATCATTTGGAGCACGGGTAATGGTTCAGGAAATTATATTTGGCCGACTATCAGTGGATTCAGAACGGATTGGGCTGGGATTGGTTCCTATGGTGATGTCGGAGACTATAACCTGATGACAGGTAATAACGATGACTATCTTATTGGAGGTGTAACCGGGAAGCTGTACTTCCAGAGAAACTCTTCCGGTACTGTCGAGATTCATGTCATCGATCATAATCATCTATCCAGTATCAGTTACAATGAATCGGCTTTTGCAGCATCCCGTGCGCTTTATACTCTGCAATTGGATGCCAATGATCAGATTTTCTTTGGATACATCGGTGGTGTGCTATATGCACTCTTTTATGATGACTCTGCTGCAACCTGGTACCTACGCATATACGACATAGCTGATTTTAGTACAGTGATATCATCTGTAGCACTTGATACATCGACAATCAGTCTGCGAGTCAAGGACTGGGCAGTCTTCCAGGGCTATCTTTGGTGCGCTGATACAACAAATGACAAGATTCATAAGTATAATATGTCTACAGGCAGTCTGATTGAATCTGTAGATGTCCCAATGCTAGCTGCCAATACATACGTAGCATTTAGAAACATGAGCCATAAGTGTGGCATCATATCTACCGTGCATGATACGGGGTCTTATGATACCCTTGCGTTTGCCATGTTCAATGGTGATATCTATAATGCTCTGGCTTGCGTCATGTCTATTTATGATGACTACTGCGATCACATGGTGGCATCAAAACTTACAGAAAATGGTGAGGTATTATACATAAAGCATGAAGGTTCCACTTCGCACAGGTATTATCAGAACATCATTCTCAATCCATTCACGCTGGCAACCATCAACAACCTGGCGACACCTGTGGTCAAGGACAATACGCAAACCATGAAGGTCACCTATGAAATCACTTGGTAAGGGGGAAAGCTATGAGACAAACGACATTGAATGAAGGTATCATCGGTGGACTGGGCGGCCTTACCGCCTATTTGTTTGGGCTCAATTGGGAGCTCATTTTTATTTGGATCATCATCATGATCCTAGACATCATAAGCGGTATCATCAAAGGCAAGAAGCTGGGATGGGACAGTCATAAATTCAAGGCAGGACTCCTGATGAAAGCCTATGAGGCGCTTGTGATTCTGGCGCTCTTAATGCTGGATCGGGCGCTGAGCCTGATGGGCATCGGGATTGCGCTTGGCAGCATCATTATCGGCGCCTTTATCTTGATTGATATGCTATCCATCCTGGAGAACGGCGTCCAGTTGGGGGTTAAGCTGCCGCAGGTGATTGTGAATTACGTCAGCCGCGCAGAAAGCATTATTAATGAACCGAAGGAGGAAGAAAACCATGAACCACACGATTAATTTTTTAGGCAAAGAGCATACGAACAAGTCATCGAGGAAAGGACATAAGCCGATCTGTATTGTGAACCACATCACTCAGGGAACGAAGAAAAGCTGCATCAATTGGTTTACCTCAGAGAACAACACAGTCTCCTCGGCGCACTTCCTGGTTGCCAAAGACGGCTCCATCTATCAATTTGTCCCCATAGAAGAGATGGCCTGGGGGAACGGACTGAAGCAAGAAGCGATTCAAGATGCTGCAGCGCCTTTAGTAAAGGAACAGGGCGTCAATCCCAATCTGTACAGCATTTCCATTGAGCACGAGGGATTTTACGAAGAAGCCTATGGGGACCTGACGATGGATCAGCTCAAAGCATCCATCTGGCTGCATGACTACATCATTCGGTATGTCAAAGAGCAATATGGCTTTACCATCCCTGCAGACCGGAAGCATATCTTGGGACATTGCGATGTCGATCCGGTGAGAAAGCCCCACTGTCCTGGCGATGCCTTTCCCTATGACCAGATCATTGATGGAGTAAATAAACTGCAAGGCGCAAAGGACATCGAAGGGCATTGGGCGGAGAGAGATATTAAGAAGGTTATCGAAACCGGGATTCTGAAAGGCTATCCTGATGGCAGCTTCAAACCAAACCAGAACATCACGAGGGCGGAGCTGGCGGTGGTCATTAGCAGGATCCTGGAGTATAAAAGCTGAGAATTTAGGCGCAGAAACAGCGACTATTAACTTGACTATCTCAAGGGTTTAAGTGATAGATGTAATGAACCATAGTGCTGACAAAGAAGAGGTGGTCATTTGAAAAATGTTAGGATCAATGAAGAAAGCAAAGAGAGCGGTACGAAGCTTAGGGTATGTGGCTATATGCGGGTAGGAAAACACAGTCATGGGCATGAAGATTCATTGGAAAACCAAACGGCAGCCTATAAGAATCTGATTGAATCAAATCCGGATTATGAGTTTGTAGGGATTTATGCTGATCTAGGATTCTCGGGCTGTATGGATGATCGTCCCGCACTTCAAATGATGATACGAAATGCCAGATCAGGATACATCGACATTATTATTACCCAATCAGTATCAAGAATTTCTCGAAACATCAAGACGGCTCTAAGCTTTGCTGAAGAGATGGAAGCGCTAGGTGTGGGAATACTCTTTGAAGAGCCGAAAATAAACACTTTGTCAGGGATAGGGAAGAACATGATTGCTGCCCTCACTCCATTTGCACAAGAAGCCTGAGTGAGATATTCCGAGGATTTAGTAATGAACCAAAGTGCTGTCAGAAAGGAGGCTTTTCATGCATGTAACACTGTTACCGACAAAGAAGAAGGTTAGACAAAAGAAGCGTGTCTGCGCCTATGCCAGGGTATCAACAGATTCGCCTGAGCAGCTCGAGTCTTTACAGAATCAAGTCGCTCACTATACCGAGTTCATTACAAATCATCCGGACTATGAGTTTGCCGGTGTCTATGCAGATCGTGATAGGACAGGGACGAAAGAAGACAGGCCAAAGTTTAGGGAAATGCTGGAGCGTTGTCGTAATAAAGAGATTGACCTCATCATCACGAAGTCCATCTCAAGGTTTGCAAGGAACACGACAGTGATGCTTAGTATCGTCAGGGAACTGAAAGCTCTGGGTATAGAAGTCTATTTTGAAAAAGAGAATATCTACACATTATCTGGGGACGGTGAGCTGATGCTTGCCGTCCTTTCTGCATTTGCGGAAGAAGAAAGCAGAAGCATCAGTGAGAATACGAAATGGCGAATACGAAAGCAGTTTGAAGAAGGTATTTTCCACATCAATACCAAACGATTTCTTGGCTATGATGCAGATGAACATGGCAACTTGATCGTCAACGAAGATGAAGCGGGTCTCGTCAAACGGATTTATAAAGACTATCTCAGCGGAAAAGGATGCCATAGAATTGCTAAGGACCTAAATACTGATGGCCTGGTAACGGTAACCGGGGCATCATGGGATGAATTCACCATAAGGTACATCTTAAGAAATGAAAAGTACAAGGGTGACGCACTGTTGCAAAAGACATTCATAGCTGATTTTCGCAGTAAAAAATTACGCAAAAACACAGGTCAGCTTGACAGCTACTACGTCAAGGGTAACCATGAAGCAATCATCGACCATGCCACCTGGGATAGCGTTCAAGAGGAAATCAAAAGGCGATCTGAAAAAGCATCAGCTAGTGCTCCAAAGAACAACTACCCTTTATCAGGCATGCTCTTCTGCAGCAAATGCGGCGCGCCACTCAAACGAAGAACATGGAACAGCGGGAAGCCCTGCAGCAAGGTGGTCTGGCAATGTTCCACTTACATAAAACGAGGCAAGCAGGCCTGTAGTGGCACAAGAATAGATGATAGTATCGTAGCCAAGCAAAACATCAAAGAAAAGACAATCGTCGAGGAGGTCATTAAGAGTGGAAAAAGACATTACTTTTATACCAGCAAACAGGTCCAATCTGGCACACAAACTTGAAACTGATAAGAAAAGAATGGCAGCATATTGCAGGGTTTCAACAGATCAGGAGGATCAGTTATCAAGCTATGAAGCGCAGGTCACGTATTATACCAAGTTCATCAACAGTCATCCGGATTATGATATGGCAGGGATATTTGCCGATGAGGGAATTACAGGCACCAATACAAAAAAGCGCGAACAGTTCAACAGGATGATTAAAGACTGCAAGGCAGGAAAGATCGACATGATCATCACCAAGTCAATATCGCGGTTTGCCAGGAATACTCTTGATTGCCTGAACTATGTGAGAACGCTCAAGGATTTAGGTATTGGCGTCTTGTTTGAGAAGGAAAACATCAACACGCTGGATTCACAGGGTGAAGTGCTGCTTACGATATTGAGTTCACTGGCACAGGACGAGAGCCGGTCCATTAGCGAGAACGCCACCTGGGGAATCAGACGAAGGTTTGAACAGGGCAAGGTTCATGTGAATCACAAGAAGTTCCTAGGTTATGACAAGGATGAACAGGGTAATTTGGTCATTGATAAGAAGCAGGCTGTGACTGTCAGGCGGATTTATGATGAATACCTGAATGGCAAGGGGTATAGAAGGATTGCCAAAGAGCTCGAAGAAGATAAGGTGCCGAAATGGAATGACTTGTATAATTGGCATCCAAGCAATATTCAGCAGATCCTTACCAACGAGAAGTACAAAGGGGATGCATTGTTACAGAAGACTTATACAGTAGACTTTCTGAATAAGAAGAGGGCGGTCAATGACGGTGAAGTGCCGAAATACTATGTAAAACACAGCCACCCAGCCATCATAGAGTCTGATGTCTGGGAAGCAGTACAACTTGAAACTATACGAAGAAAGGAATTTGCGGAGAGGCATGGGATTACGAAGGTAGATTACAGCTCAGATAAGAACGTGTTGTCCGGCAAGGTGATTTGCGGGATTTGCGGTAAGGCATATAGGAGAAAATCCTGGTACAACCGTAAGACCGGTGAGACAAGACATATCTGGCAGTGTAGTGGCAAATATCCTGAGAAGGGTGTTGTAGGATGTGAGAGTAAGCATGTGGATGAGGAAGATTTAAAGCAGGCATTTGTGGATAGATATAATGAAGTTGTGGAGAATAAGGAGGAGTATTTGGAGAGGTGGGAGAGGATTGGGGAAAGTGACTATGTTTGGGAGAGAGTGATGGGTAAGAGGGTGATTGAGCATTTTCGAAGGAGTAGGGAAATGCTTGAGGGATTTGATGCGGATTTGTTTCTTCGAGTAACTGAGAAAATGGTTGTGATAAATACGGATAACGTAGATATGGTTTTACTGATTTGAAAAAATTCTTACGACCTCTTTCGCTGATTAATACATCAGTCAAACTTGAAAGAGCCCCGGCTATTCCTGCGTTTGACTTAAGTATAATTGGGAGTAGCATATAAGAAACGATTTGGGTGAAACATGACTATTTCTTTATAAAAGTGACAAAGCATTTATGTTAAAAGCAAGAAAGCAGTAGCCGAAAGGGGATAAATCAATAAGAAAAAGTAATCTGAGGCGGGTTTGTTATGATATTTGAACAAATTCATAGAAAAAGCTATTGACAGATGTTTGATAGGGTGATAATATAGGACTATAAATCGTAATCGATTACAAAAATAGCGGCTTCAACCGCTCGGTTTTTTTCGAAAACTTGTAATCGATTACAAAAGGCGAGTTCGCCTTGTTTTTTGCAGAAGCCTGTAATCGATTACAAGCTACGCCTGAGAAGGGGATGACAAAAGAACTCGTCAATCATGCAAAGCGAACAAAATACTCGTTTGACTTGCAGATTAAGAAACAGTAATAACAAACATATTGGAGGATTAAGTTATGAGAAAAGTAGTAGCAGGTATCTTGTTGTTGGTTATGACAGTGATGATGGTTGGATGTGGCAGCCCTGAATCAAGTCCAGAAAGCGACACGACTACAGAAACAACAGCTGATTCTACAGTGGTAGAAACAGAAGATGTAGCACCGATTGTTTTGAGGGTAGCGCACAACCAGACATCTCTCGACAACCCGTACCAGTTCGGACTTAACAAGTTCGCAGAGGAACTGGAAAGACTTTCCGGCGGCAAGATGCAAGCAGAAGTTTATCCGGGTACACTTGGTACAAACGAGTCGGAACTGGCAATGAAGCTAACAACCGATTCAGTTGACATGGTGGTTGCATCACCGGCCTTCCTGTCCAGTACCGGTGTCAAAGAGTTTGATATCTTTTCACTGCTGTACCTGTTCGACAGCTTCGATGATTGGGAAAAGGACATCGATGGCGAGTTCGGAGACAAAATGCAGGCACTCATCACGGAAAAAACAAGCAATGAATTCAAAGTCATGGGATACTACTCATCAGGTGTAAGAAACTACTATGGCAAGAAGCCGATTGTAGAGCCACAAGATGCGAAGGGCCTTAACATCAGACTGCAGTCATCACCAGTCCAACAGGCGTTCTGGCTGGAATGCGGGGCGAACCCTGTAAGCGTAGGTTGGCAGGAACTCTACCAGGCCCTGAACACTGGAACAGTGGACGCAGCTGAGAACGACTTTACAAATATGAGCCTGAAAGAACACCACAAGACACCAAACGGCAAGTACACATCCCTGACAGGACATGACTATACAACTCGTCTGTTGCTGATGAGTGGCAACAAATTCGATTCCTTCACAGAAGAGCAGCAAGCCTGGATTATGGAAGCGGCAGCAGCATCCGTGCAGGAAGAGAGAGAAGTAACATACAAAATGCTTGATGAATCCAGAGAGAAAATCTTGGCAGACGGCGGCGAAATCAATGAAGTAAATCTTGAAGCTTTCAAAGCTATCGCGGTTCCGATTCAAGACAAGTTTGCAGCAGAAAATGGCTTAGAAGACTTGCTGGAACTTACTCGTAATTAATATGAATACGGTGGCAGCATAGAAGCTAATGAATAAAGCATATGGCATCGACCATTTTTTGAGAAAATGTGTATATTTGTAGTATAATGTATATGTTGGGAAAGGCGATGCCATATATAAAACTTACAGACTATAAGAAAATGCGATTGGAGTTCCATATGACGATTTATGATATTGCAAAATTGGCGGGAGTCTCATATGCAACAGTCTCTAGGGTTATCAATAATAGAGAAGGTGTAAAACCTGAGACAAGAAAAAAAGTACAAAAAATATTGGACGAAAATGATTTTCTTCCCAATAAGTTTGCAAGAGGGTTGGTTACCAGTTCAATGAAGATAATTGGAATCAACGTGATCGATGTCAGGAATATCCACCATATTGAAACGGCATTCCATATCGAACAGGAATTCTCGAAATATGGATATACATGCATAATTTGTGGCTGTGGTCATGAAAATGAAAAACAGGAAGAATATATTAGGGTTATGGCTGAGAGGCAAGTCGACGGTCAAGTATTGATTGGATCGGGTTTCCAGAATAAAATAACAAAGTCGTGCATTAAGAAATACTTCAATGATAAACCCGTTATAATAGCCAATGGATACTTGGACTTGCCTAATGTCTACAGTGTAGTTCTTGATGAGGAGAAAGCAGTAAAAGAAGCTGTCATAAGATTATACGAAAAGGGACATCATAATATTGCTTTTTTTAACAACTATGATATAACGGAAAGCAGTAAGCTTAAAGAAAAGGGTTTTGTTGAAGGAATCATAGCCGTCGGTATTGAACATAATGAGAAAAGAATTATCCATGTAAAATCCGATTTGAAAAGTGCAGAAGATCAAACGGAGAAACTGCTGAATGAGCAGCCGGAGATTACAGCAATAATATACAGTGAGGATATTATGGCAGCTGGCGGGATACGTTCATGTCACAATTTGAACATCAAAATACCGGACGATCTGAGCATTATTGGTTTCAACAACTCGATTTATTCGGATATCACCTATCCAAGATTGTCGAGCATCGACAACAAAACGACCGAAATGGGTGAAGTTTGCACTAAAACATTGTATTCACTGCTTAATGGAGAGAATATGGATAAGGTCTACCGCTTGGAGCCTGTGCTGGTTGAAAAAGAGACAACAAAATGATACTATGTTATTGAACATGGTGTTTATCATGCGACAGAATTCCAGCATATCAGATCCTGTATATGCTTTACTAAATAAGAGTCCTTTTGTGCTCTTTTTTTTCAGACAGTCTGTAATCGATTACAATAACGAAGTTAAGCACATAATTAAGAAACAGTAATAACAAACATATTGGAGGATTAAGTTATGAGAAAAGTAGTAGCAGGTATCTTGTTGTTGGTTATGACAGTGATGATGGTTGGATGTGGCAGCCCTGAATCAAGTCCAGAAAGCGACACGACTACAGAAACAACAGCTGATTCTACAGTGGTAGAAACAGAAGATGTAGCACCGATTGTTTTGAGGGTAGCGCACAACCAGACATCTCTCGACAACCCGTACCAGTTCGGACTTAACAAGTTCGCAGAGGAACTGGAAAGACTTTCCGGCGGCAAGATGCAAGCAGAAGTTTATCCGGGTACACTTGGTACAAACGAGTCGGAACTGGCAATGAAGCTAACAACCGATTCAGTTGACATGGTGGTTGCATCACCGGCCTTCCTGTCCAGTACCGGTGTCAAAGAGTTTGATATCTTTTCACTGCTGTACCTGTTCGACAGCTTCGATGATTGGGAAAAGGACATCGATGGCGAGTTCGGAGACAAAATGCAGGCACTCATCACGGAAAAAACAAGCAATGAATTCAAAGTCATGGGATACTACTCATCAGGTGTAAGAAACTACTATGGCAAGAAGCCGATTGTAGAGCCACAAGATGCGAAGGGCCTTAACATCAGACTGCAGTCATCACCAGTCCAACAGGCGTTCTGGCTGGAATGCGGGGCGAACCCTGTAAGCGTAGGTTGGCAGGAACTCTACCAGGCCCTGAACACTGGAACAGTGGACGCAGCTGAGAACGACTTTACAAATATGAGCCTGAAAGAACACCACAAGACACCAAACGGCAAGTACACATCCCTGACAGGACATGACTATACAACTCGTCTGTTGCTGATGAGTGGCAACAAATTCGATTCCTTCACAGAAGAGCAGCAAGCCTGGATTATGGAAGCGGCAGCAGCATCCGTGCAGGAAGAGAGAGAAGTAACATACAAAATGCTTGATGAATCCAGAGAGAAAATCTTGGCAGACGGCGGCGAAATCAATGAAGTAAATCTTGAAGCTTTCAAAGCTATCGCGGTTCCGATTCAAGACAAGTTTGCAGCAGAAAATGGCTTAGAAGACTTGCTGGAACTTACTCGTCAATAACATGTGAGGAAAGGATGCTATAACGTGATTAAAATTACGAAAATCGTTTCAAGGATACAGCTGGCCATGGGTGTATTGTCAATATCAATATTCTTCGTAGTCATACTGCTTCAGGTTTTTGCTAGATACCTCAGATTTACCGTCACGTGGACTGGAGAAGTAAGTACATATTCCTTTATCTGGGCAGTGTTTATGGGCGCTGGTGTCATGGCTTATGAAAACAGACATTTTGCATTCGATATGCTCAAAAATAGGCTGCCCTTAAGAAAAAGGCTGCTCCTTCATATATTCATTCAGGTGACTATCCTGGTTTTTGCAGCATCAACTTTTTATTTTGGAATGCTGATTTCCACGAAATTCTGGAATTACCGATGGATCGATCTCGGGTGGATGAAGATGGGCTACACTTGGTTATGCGTGCCATTTCTTGGTGCATCGGTATCACTATATTCAATTAGCTTTATTGTTTCTGATATTAAAAGTCTTGTTAAGGGGGGAACGAAGTAATGACACAGCTGCTATTAATTATTATTTTTATTGCTCTGATGGTTCTTGGAGTCCCCATATCATTTGTGATAGGTATGGTAGCATTCATAGGTGTTTTGCTTATACCTGATCTGAGCGGAATCGTTGTTTTCATGAAAATGTTCACTGGACTTGACTCCTTTGTATTGTTGGCAGTGCCACTGTTCATTCTGGCAGCCAACATAATGAACCATGGCAGCATCTCAAAGCGCCTTATTGATTTTTGTAACGCTTTGGTTGGCCATATCCGTGGAGGACTGGCCCATTCCAATATCCTAGTTTCAATGATATTTGCAGGCGTTTCAGGATCTTCTCAGGCTGATACAGCTGGCGTTGGAAAGATATTGATTCCTCAAATGGAAGAAAACGGATATGACAAGGGAACAGCCGTCGGTGTTACTGCTGCCTCATCAACATTGGGAAGCATCATTCCACCGAGTATCACTATGGTCGTCTATGCAGGCATAGCCAATGTATCGACAGGAGGATTGTTCTTTATCGGCTTGATGCCAGGTGTACTCCTTGGATTGGGTATGATGTTGGTGGTATATTTCGTCTCTATTAAAAGAGGATTTGAAAAATCAGAAAAGGTACCTTTTAAAACCACTTTTAAGCTATTCAGAGAAAGCGCACCGGCACTTCTCACACCTGTAATTATTATTGGAGGAATCATATCAGGCGCATATACACCCACTGAGGCAGCTGCATTTGCATGTCTATATGCTTTGTTGATTGGAAAGTTCTATTACAAGACAATTCGACTTAGAGACATGCCGATTATCATCAAAGACACATTGAAGCTGAGTTCATTGTCTCTGTTTGCCCTTTGTACTGCAAACGCTCTTGGTGAATTGCTGGGCTACTACAACGTTTCATTAAAGGCAGCAGAGTTCTTCCAAGATATCCCTGGAGGTGCAAGCATGTTGATGTTGATCGTTATCCTCTTCTTCATGTTTATCGGTACTTTCATGGACGCTGTGCCTGCAATGATTCTCTTCGTACCGGTCATTTTGCCTGCAGCAACTGCATTGGGTATCAGCCCACTGCACCTTGGTGTCGTCATCATCATTACGCTTGCTTTGGGACTTGTGACACCGCCGTATGGACTCTGTCTTCTTATAGCGGGAACGATATCGGATCTGCCGATAGAAGAATCCTTCAAAGGTGTTCTGCCATATTTCCTGATAGCAGTTGTCATCCTGTTCGTAGTTGCATTTTTGCCTGGCGTGTTTTTGGGAGTACCCCAGATGATAAATCCGGCTCTTTTCGGACGGTAAGAGGGCATTGGAACATCATTATGCCAATAGTATTTATAGAAAGGATATCATATGGAAGAGAGAAAACAGAGTCTTTTGACATCTGCACATTTGTATGAAGTATTTAATCCATATATGAACCATGAGAACTGGGTGTTAAAAGTTGTAGAAGATATCACAGCTATGAATTTCTACAAAGGTATTGAACTAGGTATTCTTTTCCAAAAAGATATCCGAAAGGCCATAAGAGATATTGTTGAGAAGAATAACCTGAACTTGACTCAATATGCAACACCTTATTTAAAAAGCAACAAACTGAGTCTTTGTGAGCTGAATAAGGACCGTCGGGAAGCAGTAATTAAATCCGTTATCGAGATGATTGATCTTGCCGGCGAAACTGGATGCACGAACTTTGGTGTTGTTAGTGGGGATGATCCTGGAGAGAATCTCCGTGAAGATGCTAAGAAGGCCTTGGAAGAAGCAATGATAAGAATTTCAGAAGCTGGAAAAAATTATGGGATGAATATTATTCTTGAACCTTTGGATCGATATGCCTATAAGAAGCAATTAATTGGGCCGATGAAGGAAACCGTAGAGTGGTTTGAAGCATTGCGTTATAATGCGCATAATGCTTATATACACTGGGACAGTGCCCATGAAGCACTGGGAGAAATCGATTTGGTTGAATCGTTGAACATGGCGAGGCCATATATTGCTCAGGTACATCTGTGCAATGCGATATTGGATAAGAATCATCCGTGCTTTGGAGATTTGCATATGGAGGTTGGTGAAGCGCCTGATTTTACAACTGAAGGTTATCTTGTACCAGAGGTGGGCAGTTGGATTCTAAAAACGCTTTTTGATTTTCCGATAGCCGAGGGTATAGACCATACGTATGTTTCTGTTGAAGTCAAAGGACATCCTGGTGATGACTTGTGGAGAAAAGAGAGGATAAGCAGAGAGTTTCTTAAAAAGAGCTTTGAGCTTGGCGGCATCTCATACCAATGAGAGGAAATGTCGGATGAATTAAAATGAAAGGTTTGTGAGATAAAATATGAGAATAGCGATTATCGGCGCGGGAGCCATGGGCTCAATATATGGAGGCCATCTTTCGATAAACAACGATGTTTATCTGATCGACAAAAATGAAAAAATTGTTCAAACGGTCAATGAGAATGGCCTGAAAATTCAGGAAAACGGCCAGGATGTCATTTACAGGCCAAAAGCTGTTGTTGATACAACTGATTTGCCGGAGATGGATTTGATTATCCTGTTTGTGAAAGCATTGTTTTCTGCAGCGGCGCTTGAAGAAAACAAGCATCTTCTCGGTCCGGATACCTATCTGATGACACTGCAGAACGGATCAGGACATGAAGATCTCCTTAGTCAATTCGTATCATCCGATCGAGTCATTATCGGTACTACGGAAGACAATGGAGCAATTCTGGATTTCGGATATGTTCGCAGAGGCGGGCAGGGAAGAACCAATATTGGTATGGTCGAAGGCCAAAATGATGTAATCATGAAAACACTAAAAGGCAATTTTGATTCCTGTGGTTTTGAAACTGTTATTCATGAAAATATCCAGCAGCTGATCTGGGATAAGCTTTTTGTCAACACATCCTTGAGTGCAATAACCGGGTTGCTTAGATGCCGTATTGGCTACGTCTATGAAAATAATAATGCATGGGATATGGCCGTGCAGCTGCTTCGTGAAGCGGTAGCAGTAGCAAGAGGCTTAGGCCTTGAAACGGATGAAGAAGAAGTGAAAAAGAAGATGATCAAGATTGCTGTCGATTCGAGAGACGGCGTTACATCTATCTGCAGTGACTTAAGGAATAAAAGAAGAACAGAAGTTGACACGATCAGCGGTTCTGTAATCAGAGCTGCAGAAAAGCTGGACATCGACGTGCCGGTCCATAAATTCATCGTCAACGCAATTCATGCTCTTGAAGTAAGAGAAGAGGCCTGACCATTTCAGTCACGACCGATGTCTTGCTTAAAACAATATATTAATATAGACAATGGAGGAAAACAAATGAGCGTATTTCAATTAGGTAATTTAAGAGTAGTAGATTTGACAAAAGTTCTGGATCCCAAAACTGAATCCAGAAGATGCGGATTGACTAGATTCAATACAGGCGGACCTATTCCAGACTTCCATACAATTATGGACATCACAAGCCATTTGGGAACACATGTGGAATGCCCATACCACCATAATGATGACTGGGATGACGTACAACAGCTTCCTATTACAACATTCATGGGACGTGCGATTTATGTCAATATCACACATATGAACCCAAATGACAAAATCAAAGGTGCAGACCTGGAACGTGCATGTGGCGACAGAATACAAGAAGGAGACATTGTCATCCTGGATTCTCCAATGAAGCTGAAGCCTTTCACAACGGCATCCAATACGGACGAAGACAAAAGACTTTTTATCGATCGTGATACTGCTGAATGGCTGAGAGAGAAAAAAGTCAAATGTGTCGGCTTTGGCGACGGTGTATCTATTGAAAGCAACAATGATGATGTATGTGCTTTCCATGATGTGCTGATGGAAGTCAATGTGGTCTTTTTGGAAGTGCTTAAGAATCTCGAGGATTTGACAACAGACACGTTCTTCATGTCATATACGCCGCTGCCAATCAAAGGTCTGGATTCATGTCCTATTCGTGCTTATGCCATCGAAGGACTGGTGGAATTCTCGAAGTAACGGTAACCGCACAATAGTTTATGAAGGTAAGAGGTTAGCTCATGATATTTTCATCAATAAATGTGGAGAACAGCTTGGAGAGTCAATACCCTCAGGCTATTCAAACTGCAATAGATTACTTGCGAAAAAATGATTTTGTCAATATGCCTGCAGGTGTATATGAGATAGATGGCGATAAAATTTTTGCACAGGTGATAGATATGACAACAGGCGAATATGAAACAAGAAAACCAGAAGTGCATGAAAAATATGTAGATGTCCAGTTTCTTGCTTCGGGCAAGGAAAAATTGGGCTTTACTCCAGATACTGGTAAATATGAAGTGACCGAGCACTTTGTAGAAAGGGATCTGATTTTCTACAAAAGTGTTGAAAATGAAGGTTTCATTGAAGCGACACCTGGATGCTATTCCATTTTCTTTCCCAGCGATGTACATAGACCTGGAATTATTTCCGGTGAGGCAATGGCGATCAGAAAAGTTGTTGTCAAAGTAGCAATGTCATTATTGTAGGAAGCATCGGACGAGAGAGACAAGATAGGAGATGGTGTTAAGTGAAATTTAAAAAAAAAGTACTATCGAACCTGGCATGTTGTTATGCAACGTGTCAGGTCGAGGTGGATGGACGTCCATACTACATTTTTGCACCAGATGACAAGGGTCCATGTTATAGTTTCGATGCCGAAACCGGTGAACAGCAATTGGTTAGTGAAGGTCCTGGAGGCACGATGTCTATTGTCCCAATACCTGACCGCAACGGAGATTTCCTGATTTCTCAAAACTTTTTGCCGGTATTTGCCGGCAAAGAAGCCAAAATCGTTCAGGCAATAAGGAAAATTGATGAATGGCATGTGGAACCATGGGTAGATATGCCATATGTACATCGTTTTGATATTTTGCAAAGAAATGGGTCCTATTATTTTTTAGGGTGCATCTTATCATCTACTGAAGCGCAGGCCGTCGAATGGGATGCACCTGGTTATTTGCTTGCGGCAGAGTTGGATCAATCTTTTACAGCTCCTAAAAAATTCGAGCGGATTGCGGATGGAATGCATCACAATCATGGTTATTGGAAGTTCAATAGAGACGGTTATGACTGCGCTCTGACGGCATGTGATGAAGGGGTATTTGAAGTAATACCACCAGAAAATCCAGATCAAGCATGGCAAGTATCACGGATTCTTAACAAGGCCGCTTCAGATGCTGTTTATATCGATATCGATGGGGACGGCGAAAATGAACTGGCAGTAATTGAGGCGTTTCATGGTACGGACCTTGTTATTTATCGTAAGAATGACAGCGAATTTGTCGAGATGTAC
Source organism: Vallitaleaceae bacterium (assembly GCA_963677915.2). Classification (GTDB taxonomy): domain Bacteria; phylum Bacillota; class Clostridia; order Lachnospirales; family Vallitaleaceae. Next base: position 48,969 of record CAXXGE010000038.1, read on the forward strand.
AGACATCCAGTTAAAATGAATTTCTTGCACGCAATCTGGGGCGGTGACCTTGGAGGGGAGCCGGTCCTTATTCTAGGGTATAGACAATTAGCGAAGGATTTGTTTTTACTTAGATGGATAGATGGGAAAATTCAGTCTGAAATCATTGAACATGGTGGAGGACCAAGCAACTTGACTGTTGTTCAGTATAAAGGCAACAGCAGATTACTGGTAGCGAATAGGGAATCGGATCAAGCGGTTGTTTTTGATGTGAATGCAGGTGAATGATATGCAATATGCTTTAGGACTAGATAATGGCGGAACCGTTATCAAAGCGGCAATATTTGATACAAATGGTAAAGAAATTGCGGTAGCAAGTTCTCCGACAGAAACAATTACGCCGGTTCCGGGCCAGGTGGAACGGGATATGGAAGTAATGTGGGAAGCCAATTGCATCTGCATTCGCGAGGTCATTAAGAAGTCAGGAATATCTGCGAAGCAAATTGCAGCAGTATCTGTTGCAGGCCATGGCAAAGGACTCTATGCATGGGGAGAAGAAGGACCTGTGCGAAACGGTATTTTGTCTTCCGACAACCGTGCATGGAATTATCCCGCAAAATGGCGTTCTGATGGCACTCTGGATAAATTATATCCCCAATTGCTGCAACAAGTTTTACCAGGGCAACAAGTATCATTGCTCGCTTGGATGAAAGAATTCGAACAAGAGAATTATAACAATATACGTTGGGTTTTTTCGGCTAAAGACTATATTCGATATAGATTGACCGGGGAAATGTACAGTGAAGTAACAGATATATCAGGTTCAGGATTGATGGATGTCAAAAATAAATGTTTTGACAAAAAAATACTTGAAGCTTTTGGCATCGCTGAAACTTATAGCAAATTGCCACCTTTGCGTAACTCTTTTGATCAATGCGGGAGCATTACTCCAAAGGTATCTGCCCTTACAGGATTGGAAGCAGGAACACCGGTAGCAGGCGGGATGTTTGACATTGATGCCTGCGCAGTCGGCATGGATATCACGTCGCCTGATTATCTTTGTGCTATTAATGGAACTTGGTCAATCAATGAATTTATATCCAAAGAACCAGTAACGGGAACCGATATTGCTATGAACTCATTATTTGCAATACCAGGGTACTATCTGATCGAAGAAAGTAGTCCAACTGGCGCTGGCAATTTGAACTGGATTTTGAATATTCTTAAAGAAAGCAACTCTCTAGCACCAGATAAAAATATATATGCTCAAGTAAATGATATTGTGTCAAGAATTCAACCGGACCAGAGTGATGTCTTCTATCTTCCGTTTCTATATGGTTCCAATGGACATCCCTTGGGACGGGCAAGTTTTGTAGGTTTGACAAGTTTTCATAATGTTGATCATATGCTTCGTGCTGTTTATGAAGGAACGGTCTACTCCACACGATATCATGTTGAGAAATTGCTTGCTGTTCGCTCGAAGCCGAAAGCGGTAAGACTGGCCGGAGGTGTCACAAGATCCTCGGTTTGGGTACAGATGTTTGCCGATATCCTGAACCAACCTATAGAGACAGTTTCCGGTGTAGAAGAATTAGGTGCACTTGGTTGTGCTATGGCTGGTTTTGTTTCGGCGGGCGTTTACAAGGATTACGAAGAAGCTGCATCGTCGATGGTGAATATCCAGGAGACGGTATACCCCAACACGAATCGTGTCGAAGTGTACCAGAAGAAATATGAGAAATATATTGCGATTATGAAGGCTCTGGATATGGTATGGCCGAAATTTGAAGAATAAATGTATGAGGTTGATGTAATGACTACTTTAGGAATTTATGAAAAAGCGCTACCTAAAAATATAAGCTGGCTTGAACGTTTGGAAATTGCTAAAAGTTTAGGTTTTGACTTTGTGGAAATGTCTATCGATGAGACTGATGCTCGCTTAGGACGTTTGGATTGGACTAGAGAAGAACGCCAAGCCGTTATCGATGCGATTCATGAAACCGGCATAAAAATATTATCAATCTGTTTAAGTGGACATCGTCGATATCCATTTGGTTCCAGTGATGCTGAGACGAGAGAAATAGCTTTGGAAATCATGCGCAAAAGCAATTGGATTAGCTTCAGATTTAGGTGTTCGAACCATTCAACTAGCTGGCTATGATGTATACTATGACAAAAAAAACGGTGTCTTCAAGAGCTTATTTCGTTGAGAATTTGAAAAAAGCAGTTGCAATGGCAGCTGCCAAAGCAGTTGTGCTTTCAATTGAGATCATGGATGATCCGTTCATTAATTCAATCTCAAAGTATTTGAAAATCAAGGAACAGATTCCTTCGCCGTATTTGCAGGTTTATCCGGATTTGGGCAATCTGTCGGCTTGGCCGGAAAATGATGTGGCCTTTGAGTTGGAGCGAGGGATTGCCGAAATATCAGCAGTACATCTAAAGGATACTCTAGCTATAACAGAAAATTCTAGCGGGAAATTCAAGGGAGTACCATTCGGTGAAGGTTGTGTCGATTTTCTGGGCTGCTTGAAGACATTGGAGCGTTTGAATTATCATGGTCCATTTCTCATCGAAATGTGGAGTGAGACCAGTGAACAGCCGGAAAAGGAAATTGAAAAAGCTAAGAATTACCTAATGCCGTTTTTGAAAGAGGCAGGATATAATGTCTGAGGAACTAAGAATCAGTGAACTCAAGGAAATCGTATACAAAGCGAATTTAGCTTTGCCAGAGATAGGATTGGTGAAACTGACCTGGGGAAATGTCAGCGCAATCGACAGAGAATCAGGGCTGGTTGTTATTAAACCAAGCGGTGTCGAATATACTGATATGCAAGCTGAAGACATGGTAGTTGTCAATCTTGAAGGTCAAGTGGTAGAAGGAAATCTTAAGCCTTCATCAGATTTATCAACGCATTTGGTTCTTTACAAGAAATATGAGGGGATTGGCAGTGTTGTCCATACGCATTCTGAGTGGGCTACATCGTGGGCTCAAGCTGGATTGCCAATCCCATGCTATGGTACAACCCATGCCGATCATTTTTATGGGGAAATACCATGCACAAGGCAGTTGACCGACGATGAAATCGGTGGTGAATATGAAATGAATACTGGGCATGTTATTATTGAAACACTTGATCAACGTAATATAAAGCCAATGGAAGTTCCTGGCATAATCATTTTTAAAACATGGCCCTTTCGCATGGGGGGAAATTCCCTATTGATGCAGTCCGCAATGCGCTAGTTCTTGATGAAGTTGCTAAAATGGCCTTTAGGACTAGAGCAATTAATCCTGTAATACAGCCTGTTGAACAGTCATTGTTAGATAAGCATTATCTTCGTAAGCATGGGGCAAACGCATATTACGGACAAAAATAATGATTGCGGGATTTTATAGCATTGCTTACTTATACTAATGATTTATTCAAAGTTTGTCCCACGGGATAGCCTTTGAAGGTTGAAAGAATTCACTAAAAAGGAGAATGATTATGCAAGTGAAATATTCCGATTTGCTCGAAACGTTTGAAGATATATTGGTAAAAAAAGGGTTTGACCAAGATGATGCCCTTGCTGCAGCCACTATATTCGCCAATAACAGTGCTGATGGCATTTTTTCACATGGTGTCAACAGATTTCCAAAGTTGGTTGAGTATATAACGAAAGGATACATTCATCCTGACAATAAAGCGGTTCTTGAACAGTCTTTCGGTTCTTTCGAAAGGTGGAATGGAAATGAAGGCCTTGGACCACTAAATGCCAAACGCTGTATGGACAGGGCGGTAGCTCTAGCAAAAGAAACTAGTATAGGGATCGTTGCGCTAAGAAATACGAATCACTGGATGCGTGGCGGAACATATGGATGGCAGGCTGCAGATCAAGGTTGTATTGGCATGTGCTGGTCGAATACAATGCCCAATATGCCTGCATGGGGCGGCAAAGACAGAAGAATCGGTAACAATCCATTTATCATGGCAATTCCTAGAAGCAACGGTAAGCATGTCGTAGCAGACTTGGCCATGTCTCAATTCAGTTACGGAAAGATCGAAGAATGCAGGCTGAAGGGAATTCCGCTTCCGGTTCAAGGAGGATATGATACAGAAGGCAATCTCACTACAGATCCTGCAGAAATCGAAAAGACGTGGAGAGTGCTCCCGATAGGTTTTTGGAAGGGGTCAGGACTATCTATAGCCTTCGATCTGATAGCAAGTATGTTGTCTGCAGGCAATACAGTTAAGAAGATCGGGGAACTGGAGGACGAGCATCAGCTGTCACAGATTTTCATAGCTATTGATCCAACGAAAATGAATACAGTAGAGTTTAACGACGGTATCATTAACGACACCGTACAATTATATAAAAGATAGTGAACCAGCAACTGAAGGTGGAAGAATATTCTACTCAGGTGAGAGGGAATATTTAACGCGTGAGAAAAATATGGCGGAAGGCATTCCTGTCATCGATTCAGTCTGGGAAAGTATTCTGGCACTAAGAGACTAATGAAGCTGTTGAAGGTATAGAATAAGGTTCTGTTGCAAAAAATTTCAATCAACCATTCATATGTTATAATTATACCAATTTTGACTTCTGAATGGAGAGTACCACTATGAAAAACATGTTCAAATGGAAAACACTACCAGTCTGAGATCATAATTCTTTGCGTTCGATGGTATTTAAAATATCCGCTTTCATATCGTAATCTTCAAGAAATGATGGCAGAGCGTGGATTGAATCTTAAGCATACTACCATCTATCACTGGGTAATTGAATATTCCCCAATTCTCAATCGCGAACTGAGGAAACATTTAAAGAAAATCTCAGATTCATGGCGTGTCGATGAGACTTACTTAAAGCTAAACGGTAAGTGGATGTATCTATATCGAGCTGTTGATCAATATGGCGATACAATTGACTTCTGGCTTTCAAAATCAAGAGACGGTAAAGCAGCAAAGAAATTCTTTAGGAAAGCTTTGAAATCACCACATAACAGCAATACTAGAGTCATCACTACCGATAAATACGCGGCAACAATCAAGACAATCAAGAATGAAATACAGAATAAACGATTACACCCCAAAACTAAACATCGCTCATCCAAGTATATGGATAACATTATCGAACAAGACCATCGACACATCAAAAGGATAACAAATCCTATGCACGGATTCAAACATTTCAAATCAGCCTGCTCTACTGTTCAAGGAATCGAAGCTATGAACATGATTCGAAAAGGTCAAGCAAACACAAAATCTGTAAAAGGTGAAATCGCATTAGTCAGTGCGATTTTTAATGTTGCATAGAAGTTATCCTTCGAAGGTATAAGTTTTACTTAATGGTTATTGGGTAAGATGTTTGCAACAGAACCAAACAAACTATATATGGAATTGACATACGCATTAATAGATGAGTTTTTCACCCCTACTTTTCCTCGTGCTGATAATGTATTGGTTTGGAGAAGTCCGGTATGTAATCCTAGACACAATGAATGTGAAGTTTCTTCTTTGGTTTTTCAATATAACAGTATAGTAGTATAGATACATAAGGGCTAATGCGGTTTATGCGAAAGGAAAATACTTATGAAAGCTGCAGAATGGTATGCGGATAATCATATACATACATCATTTAGCGGTGATTCAGAGTGTCCGATGGAAGATTATATTCAGGCAGCTATAAATGCATCCATGGATGAGATTTGTTTTACAGAGCATATTGATTATGGCGTAAAAACAGATACGAGCTGTAACCTTGATCTGTACAGAAAAGAATTCTTGCGTTGCTATGATAAATATTCAAATAAAATATCAATCAAATTCGGTATAGAGTTTGGTGTTCAAAAAAATACCGTTGAACAGTACAAAAAAACCTTTTATTCTAAACCTTTTGATTTTGTAATATTATCATGTCATCAGGCAGATAATCTTGAATTTTGGACATATGAATTTCAAGACGGAAAATCCCAAAGAGAATACAATGAAGCATATTATGGCGAAATATTGGAAGTAGTCAGAAGATACAAGGATTATTGTGTTATTGGGCATTTAGACATGATTAGACGATATGATAATTCGGGTGAATATCCTTTCGAACAAGTCGAAGCATTTGTTAGAGAAATATTAAAAGCAGTAATTAGGGATGGGAAAGGTACAGAAATTAATGGATCGGCAACGAGATATAATATTAATGATGGGATGCCGTCAACGAAGATTCTAAAAATATTTTATGAGCTGGGTGGTGAAATAATCACTTTTGGTTCCGATGCTCATACAGTAGAACATATGACAAGTCAAAACTATCAAATGGAATTGCAAAGGCTGAGGGCTATTGGATTCAAAGCAATATTCACATTCGATAGAATGAAGCCTATATCACATGGTATTTAGTTGTTCTGAGCGAGATGAAGAACGTTTAAGCTTCAAGACTTAGGGAATTGTGCGATGGATTTGCAAAATTTATATTATGGAAGTGATTATAGCATATGATGATAATGGAAATAAAAAAACAATTAATTGGATATTACGAAAAACTTCTTTCTAATGGAGCCTTAATGGCAATTGATTATATAAAGCGGATAAATCGAGCTTCAGAGGCTGAAACTGCTTGAATTTGCTGATAATCATGATGTGCTTTGTGTTATTGATAAGACATGCTAGTGAAGTCTATTCAGCCTTTTGTTGTTCAAGAAAACATCCACTCCCTGGCTATATATAATTAAGTGTTTGCTGTATAATATTCATAAGACAAGTACTTAATATGATTAGGTATTTTGAAGGGGGATAAGTATGGCATATAAAATAAATGCAAAAGAAAAGGCATATGATTTCATTCTCGAAAAAATAAAAAGTAAAGAGTGGATTCCAGATCAAAAGATTTGGACAGAGGATGTATTGGTTGATGAAATCGATGTCAGTAGAGCTGCAATCCGTAATGCGGTTGAAAAACTTGTTGGCATGGGGATTTTAAAGAAAATTCAAGGGTCTGGAACTTATGTCAACTCAATTGATGCTATCCCTCTCAGCAATATATCGTTGGTTCATATTTCGAAAGGAGATATGATTCAGATATTGGAACTTCGAAAGTATCTGGAACCAGGAGCTGTTGAAATGTTTATAAAAAACGCGAAGGATGACGATATAAAAAAGCTTGAAAATATTTATGATTATATGCAGCAGAATTACACTGATATGGAAGTGTTCTATAAAGCTGATTATGAATTTCATAAATTGATTGCTAGTGGAAGTGGAAATAGATTTCTTATAGCAGTCCAGAATCTATTGGTAGATATTCTTGAAAACCATCAAAAAATTCTTTATACAAGCATTGGACCAGGTATAGGCCTTGAATACCATGAGAATATTCTGAAATATATCAAAAAACATGAAGTGGAATTAGCGATGTTGTTCATGAAAAAACATATTGAAACTACTATAGAAGCACTAGGAAAGACCCCAATTTAATAATGAAACACGAAGATGGTTGACTTAATAAGTTAACCATCTATTTTTTTATTGCAATCCCCAGAAAGATAGTATGAATAAAAATAAAGATACTATGTAAAATAATTATAATATATGAAAAATAGCACGAATATTGTGATAAGTGAGAAATAATTGTGTGAATTACACATATATCCTTGACTATTTATTAAAACGGAAGTATAATCATGGTATGAATTGGAACATGAATATGATTTGCAGGTGGTGATATGCATGAAAAGTAATGAAGATATACTTGAGGCAATGTGGAAAGTGTTTTGTAGTGAGGTTGACGAAACTGCAGGAAGAGCGTCGGTGGCATGGCGCCTGCTGAACTGCAGATATAGAATGATGTTGATCAAAGGAGAGATATTGGCCGAACAAGTAGATGAATTCAGGATAGCTATAGAAAAATATCGGGCGCTGGACGACTCGGTGCGTTGCGCTTGAGTCATATGCAATGATAGGTAGAATCAATTAATGATAGTATGATTGCCTTGTATCTGCTAAACAAAGGAAAATAGTACAATGCGATCATGATATAAATAACATTTTCACATAACACGAATGGAGGAAGTTTGATGAAGAAGATTGTTACAATGTTTTTGGCGCTGGTTTTAGTTTTTGCTTTGGCTGGTTGTGGTGCTCAAGGGGATAACGCAAGCGGTGATGGTGGCAATGCGAGTGGTTCGGACTCGGAGAGCAAGATCGAAAAGACTGTGATTAGAATTGCGCATGGTGCTAGTGAATCATACCATTTGCACAGGGCTATGCTGAAGTTCAAAGATTTGGTTGAACAAAGTGGACTGTTTGAGGTTGAGATCTATCCTTCGTCCCAGTTTGGTAACGATGCTGAAATGATTGAGTCGGTAAAGACCGGAGACCTCACTATGGCAATTCCGCCATCATCATTCCTGGTTGACGAAGTACCTGCGCTGGCGTTAATAGAGCTTCCATATGTATTTCCGAGCAGGGATGCGGCCATTGATACCCTCGCAGGAGAATGGGGTCAAAAACAGCTGGCAGAACTTGATAATGCTGGACTTCATGGCCTTGGATATTTCGAAAACGGACTAAGACATCTGACAAACAGTAAAAAGCCGGTTAGAACACCGGAGGATCTAACGGGACTGAAACTTCGTACGATGCAGGTTCCTGCTCATGTGACTTTCTGGAACAGTATGGGCTCCTCTGCGGAAGGCGCTCCCTTTGCTGAATTGTATACAAACCTGAGTACGAAAGTGTTCGATGGACAAGAAAACCCCGTTGCACACATATATTCACAAAAATTCTACGAAGTACAGAACTACATCACATTGACTGGCCATGTGTATACAGCCTACGTCCCGGTAGTCACTTCTGAATTCTGGAATGGTCTTAGCGAAGAGGCTCAGAAAGTGATCAGCGGAGCAATGGATGAAGCATATGCTTACCAGCTTCAATTGATTGATGATGAAGAAGGACAGCAACTAGATGAAATAGCAAACAATGAAACATATGACTGTGAGATTATTGAGTTGACTGATGCTGAGAAACAAGCATTTATTAATGCTGCACAACCAACACTTGAAAAATATCGCGAAGAGCTTGGTGCAGATGTTTACGATGAATTCAAGAAAGCGGTTGAAGCATCGGTACAATAACTATCTAAAGGAGGTGCAGATTTGAAAGTTCTTAAGTGGCTCAACCATAATCTCGAGAAATATATGTGCGGCATATTGTTCAGCATTATTATCGCTATTATGCTGGTCAACATATTTATGAGATTTGTCATGAGAAATGCAATTCCATGGGCATCTGATGCAGTACTATTCATATTTGTCTGGTTCGTTTGGTTTACGATAAGCTATGGCTTTCAAGAAAACGGTCATGTAAGAGTGACTGCGATAGTTGACCTTTTACCGCTTAAGATTAAAAAAGCCATCGAGTTTGCAACAAATATCATGATTTTGGCGGGTTTTGCAATCCTGCTCAATGCTGCAATCAAACTGCTTGGTGACAGTTCGGTCGTTGGAAAGACCGGACTGTTGATCAAGTACCCCATGTGGTCGCTGTATCTATCAACAGTCGTCGGTCTGGTGCTTAGTTTAATAAGAATTGTCCAGAACATGCACGGCGAAATCAAGATTATCAAAGAGGGAGGGAACTGATGGAAGCAATTGTATTGTTTGGTTCGTTGTTGGGAATGATTATTATAGGTGTTCCTATAGCGATGTCCCTCTGTCTATCCTCAACCTTAACTATTTTATTGTTTGAAACATCATCGCTATTATTTCAAGCTAGGTCAGTAGTGACTGCGGTCAGCTCATATCCACTGCTAGCGATACCGCTTTTCATCCTTGCTGGTGATCTAATGTTCGTTGGTGGTCTATCAAAGAGACTTATTAAATTCACAGAGGCAATAATAGGGTCGGTAAAAGCGAATCTGGCATATGTTACGGTACTATCTTCGACTTTCTTTGCTGCCATTTCGGGATCGGGACCGGCGACTGTTGCCGCTATCGGAACCAACGTCATTCCTGAAATGGAGGAGAGGGGATACTCCAAGGATTATGGTACTGCCCTAACAGCTGCATCCGGGATGATAGGCGTTATGATTCCGCCGAGTATCCCATTTGTCATGTATGGCATATCAGCGGAGCAATCCGTAAGTAAATTATTCCTAGCGGGTGTAATACCTGGAGCTTTGTTTGCCATTGGATTCATTATTACTGCTAGAATTCTATACAATCGGGCAAATTTCAATGTACCTTCGAACAAATTCGATATTAAGGTTTTTATTACGACTTTCAAGGATGCTTTCTTTGCTTTGCTTGCGCCAATCATCATACTTGGCGGCATTTACGGAGGTTTGTTTTCTCCAACTGAGGCGGCTGCTATAGCTGTAGGGTATTCCATCTTCGTTGGACTATTCATTTATAAGGATCTTACCACAAAGTTGATTTTTCAGACCATTATCAAGTCTTCAAAAACGACAGCAGTTGCCCTCGGATTGGTAGCATTTGCCTCTACCTTTGGACGATTACTTACATTACAAAGGGTACCGAACTCGATTGCTTCGTTCCTGCTGGGCATATCGGACAATAAGATAGTCATATTGATCATAATCAATATATTTTTGATTTTTGTCGGAATGTTCATGGAGACCATTGCATCAATCATTATTTTGACACCAATTCTGTTGCCTGTTGTTGTAAATGTTGGAGTGGATCCTATTCTTTTTGGAGTTATCATGACGGTCAACCTTGCGATTGGATTTTGCACACCGCCGTTGGGTGTCAACCTTTTTGTAGCAAGTGGTGTTAGCAATCTCCCGATTGAAAGGGTTACGAAAGCAATATTGCCTTACTTTATAACAATTGCGATATTGTTGAACATCATAACGTTCATACCAGAACTGTCATTGCTCTTGCCAAAAATAATTCTAGGATAACCAACTGGAGGATAATTATGAAATATAAAGTCTATGTAAGCGATTATGACTACCCTGATTTAAGCATTGAAAAAAGTGTTTTGGAACCTATTGGGGCGGAAGTGATTGGATTGAAATGTAAAACAGGCGAGAACCTAGCTGAGCTTGCTGCAGATGCAGATGCCATCTTGCAGCAATATGCGAAGATTCCCAGAACAACAATTGAAAAATTGAATAATTGCAAAATCATCGCAAGGTATGGGATTGGTGTTGACATCCTCGATGTGGATGCCTGTTACGAGAATGGAATAATGGTAACGAATGTGCCGGATTACTGTATTGACGAAGTGGCGGATACAGCAATTGCATATTCATTCATGCTAATGAAAAATATACCATTCTATGACAAGGCGGTTCATGCCGGCAGTTACAAATGGCAGGACTGGAAGGCGCCTGTTCCAAGGTACAGGAATTCTGTTTACGGTCTAGTGGGATTTGGCCGTATTGCACAGAACCTGGCAAGAAAATTAAAGGCATTCGGATTCGAAGTCTGGGCATATGATCCATACATTTCAGAAAGCTATATGAACACCCATGGTGTTAAAAAAGTGGAACTGGAGATGTTGATGAAAAATGCTGTCATCGTAAATGTACTTACGCCTTATAATGCTAGCACTCATCATATCATCAACGAAGAAAGGTTGAAAATGATGAGAAGTGATGCTTATTTGGTCGGTGTGTCCAGGGGCAAGTGCATCGATAACAAAGCTCTCTATAAAGCTCTATCAGAAGGTTGGATTGCTGGTGCGGGTCTTGACGATCCAGAAGAGGAACCTATGAAAATCAAGAACTGGACACCGGAGATGAATCCGTTGTTCAAGTTGGATAGCTGCTTCTTCACACCTCATACAGCTTATGTGAGTAAAGATTCACTTGATGAATGTAGATATGTTGCAGCTAACAACGTGAAAGCGGCGCTCTTGGGAGAAAGGCCGCTTGATATTGTAAAACCGTCAAAAAATGTTTCGCAAAAACTGCTAATGGAGGTATAGGATGAAGCTGATTATTAAAGATAGGCCTGAAATAGATGAAAGCCTGATTAAACCTTATAGAGATATGGAGGATGTGTTGTCATTATCATGTGTTGTGAGTGACGCTTTGGGAAGAGAAGGTGTCATGAGGCATCAGATTAAATCCAGAGCGGCAGACAAGAAAATAATAGGACCAGCCATTACAGTGAAGCTGACTGCAGGTGACATTGTCGACTGTCTGGATGTTTTCGAAGTAGCAAAACCAGGTGATGTCATAGTAATCGATGCTTTTGGCGAAGAGAATACTTCAATCTGGGGTGGGCTTATGTCCGGACTGGCTCGAAATGCCGGTGTAGCAGGGGCAGTCATAGACGGCAGCTGCAGGGATACAGATGAGGCTAGGATGCTCGAATTCCCGATATTTTCGAAAGTCGTCTGTCCGCGTGCTGCTCATACAGCAACGTCTGGAAGAAAGGATCCAATCGAAATCAACGTCCCAGTTGTATGCGGTGGCGTGATGGTAAATCCTGGAGATCTGGTTGTTGCGGATGAAATTGGCGTTACGGTAGTGCCGTATGAGAAACTGGAAGAAACCTACACGCTGGCAAGAGAGCAAGCGGACAAGGAAATTGCCACACGTGAAGAGATCCTGAAGGGTGCTTCAGTGGAGGAACTCTTGGCGAAATTCGGTCGTATATAGCAAAAGTGGTCCTCGGGGTGCCAATAGGAGGTTGCGATGCTTTTTCAAGATAGAATAGATGTCAATTTCGGTGACATGCTTGACCATATAAATATTCCTGAAATGTATAGGATTACCAGAAAATTCCCTGATGAGAAGATTGAAGATATCATCTCTGATCTTCGTCCTCAACTCAATAATACTTTTAGCGATATGGATCTTGAAGGTAAAAGAATAGCTGTAACGATAGGCAGTAGAGGGATCAACAGGCTTGAGGAAATAATCACAACAGTCATCGGGTTTTTGAAGGAAAAGAGCGCGGAGCCTTTTATTGTGCCATCGATGGGAAGCCATGCGGGTGCGACTGCGGAAGGCCAGAAGATGATGGTTGAAAAGCTGGGATTCACCGAAGAAAAGCTTGGCATCCCGATTCTTTCTTCGATGGACGTGGTAAAACTCGGAGAAATTGAAGGACATACTGGAATATATTGCGATAAACACGCTTTTGGAAGCGATGGTATTATTGTCATCAATAAAATCAAACCGCATGCTGATTTTAAAGGTCCATACGAGAGTGGCTTGGTTAAAATGATGTGCATTGGCCTTGGAAAACACAAGGGTGCTATGGAACTCCATAAACTTGGTTTTGAGAGCTTCAAGAATGTTTTGGAAAAAGGTGCGGGCGTTTTTTTGAAAAATGCACCTGTGTTGTGTGGTGTCGGCATCGTTGAAAATGCATATGATCAACCTAGTGTTGTTGAGGTAATTGAGCGTAACCGCATTTTGGAGAGGGAAAAAGAATTACTTGAACTAGCCAAAGAGAATGTTGCTCAAATTGGCATTGAAGATATTGATGTTCTGATAGTCGATAAAATAGGCAAGGAAATAAGCGGTGAGGGAATGGATCCCAATGTAACGGGAAGACCGGGTTCGTATCTGAATGATGGGTTTGACCATGTAAAGATCGACCAGATAGTCGCGATGAGCGTTTCGAAGAAAAGTGCCGGCAACGGTGCGGGGATAGGAATGGCTGACATAACCGTCCTGGAATGCATAAAGGATCTTGACCTAGGAGCGATGTATACCAATTCAATAACAGCAGGCATCCTTGGACCATCTAGATTGCCCATTATTCTAAACAACAAAGAAGAGGCTGTAAAGGTTGCAATAAAAATATGTAAGAAAAAAAACAAGAAAGAAGTAAGACTTGTAAGAATAAAAGATACATTGCATCTGGATGAAATAATGGTATCGAAGGCAGTTGCAGATAAGATTCATGAGGAAAAATATGATGTCATAGACATCAGAATGAATGCCTCACTCTTTGAAGAATGGTAGGCCTGCATGGGTCTTGAGGCGTTTAATTGTCAGATAGGAGAGAAGAAGTTGAACAGTACTGTAAAGAAAATCAATGAAAATAAAATCATAGCGATCTTCCGGGGGGTAGATCTGGAAAAGGTTATACCAGCTGCAAGAGCGTTGCTTCGAGGTGGCATTAAGTTGATGGAAATCACATTCGATCAGACCAGCTTAACATGCGAAGAGGATACTTGCTCAGCAATAAGGAAGCTAAGTGATTTATCCGATGAGCTGTGTATTGGTGCGGGTACAGTTATGACAGAACAACAAGTCGAGGCGGCTGTGGCAGCTGGTGCTAAATACATCATATCTCCCAATACAAATATTGACGTCATCAAAAAGACAATAGAAATGAATGCTGTATCGATACCGGGTGCACTGACACCATCTGAAGCTTCTGCTGCTTATGAAGCGGGTGCGCACTTTATCAAGATGTTTCCTGCAGGAAGTTTAGGTCTGGATTACATTAAAGCAGTACGTGCACCATTGAAACATATTCCTATGCTAGCGGTTGGAGGCGTCAACGAACACAATATCGGTGATTTCTTTAAAACAGGCCTTTGTGGTGTGGGAATAGGATCCAACATTGTAGACTTGAACTTGATTAATAATGGGAAATTTGAAGAACTCGAGTTATTGGCTAAAAAATACACTTCGCAAATATAAAGGAGAAAAGAAGATGGGAAAAGTAGTTTGTTTTGGTGAAATAATGGGACGCTTAAATCCTGAAGGTTATTTGCGGATAGGGCAAGCAAAAAAACTGGAATTATCTTTCGCGGGAGGAGAAGCAAACGTTGCAGTTTCCTTGGCGAATTATGGACTTGATGCGGATTTTGTAACAAAGCTGCCAGACAATGATCTGTCAAAAGCAGTAATCAGAGATCTCAAGGGTTATGGTGTAGGTGTATCTAATATTGTATTTGGCGGAGACCGACTAGGCATGTACTATGTTGAGAAGGGTGCGTCACAGAGAGCATCAAAAGTCATATATGACAGAAAATATTCTTCTATTTCGATGGCTGAAAATGGAGACTTTGATTGGAATGAGATTTTTGACGGTGCGACTTGGTTTCATTTTACAGGAATAACAGCTGCACTATCAAAAAACTGTGTCGATATCTGCAAGAAAGCGTTGAAAGAAGCAAAAAGACGAAATATTACAGTAAGCTGTGACTTGAACTATCGGAAGAATCTTTGGTCTCCTGATGAAGCCAAAAGCACGATGACAGAACTTATGGAATTTGTAGATATTTGCATTGCGAATGAAGAGGATGCTGAAAAAGTGTTCGGAATCAAAGCGGATGATACCAATGTTTCTGAGGGAGCTATCAGCCACCAAGGATATATCGAAGTTGCAGAAAAACTTGTGGAAAAATTCGGTTTCGACAAAGTCGCAATCACTTTAAGGGGAAGCCTGTCAGCCAGTGATAATACTTGGGCGGCTATGCTCTATACTGGTGGTGAAAGCTTTTTCTCGAAAACCTATAAGATACATATTGTTGATCGAGTAGGGGGAGGAGATTCTTTTGTTGGCGGATTGCTATACGCACTTATCTCTGAATTCGGATCACAGAAAGCAGTAGAATTCGCTGTTGCGGCATCATGTCTAAAGCACACGATTGAATTTGACTTCAACCAAGTAAGTGTTGAGGAGGTAGAAAGATTGATGAAGGGTGATGCCTCCGGTAGGGTGCAGAGATAATATCAAACTAGATTTTTTTGTTGAACGAGGGTGGTCGGTATGGCTTATAACAGTAATGCAAAAGATAGGGCTTATGATTTTATCATTGATAAAATTAAAAATAAAGAATGGTCTCCTGATCAGAAAATTTGGACTGAAGATGTATTGGTTCAAGAAATTGGGGTTAGCAGAGTTGCTGTCCGTAATGCGGTTGAAAAACTCGTTGGGATGGGGATTCTAAAGAAACTTCAAGGTTCAGGTACTTTTGTCAATACACTTGATGCTATTCCGTTAAGCAATGTGTCACTAGTTCATATTTCTAGAGCGGATATGGTTCAGATCTTGGATCTAAGGAAATATATTGAACCTGCAGCGGTTGAAATGTTTATTCTTCATGCTTCGGATGATGATATAAATGAACTTTCTCGTATTTATGATGAAATGGTACGTTGTTCTGAAGATGAAAAGAAATTTTACAAAGCAGATTTTGAATTCCATAAAAAAATTGCCAATGGCAGCAATAATAGATTTCTTATTTCCATTCAAAACATGTTGGTGGATATATTTGAAGATCATCAAAAAGTACTATATTCAAATATCGGACCTGGCATAGGCATTGAATATCATGAGAATATTTTGAAGTACATCAAAATGCGAGATGTCGAACTGGCAACATTATTTATGAGAAAGCATATAGAAGCGGCAATAGATGCGTTGGAAAGGAAATAGGTGATAGTAGACTATGCATATGGCAGACGCCCTGATATCACCGCTAGTCGGTGGTGTCATGTGGGGGGCATCCACAGGAACAATTGGATATGCAGCAAAGAAGATGAAGCTTGATTTGGAAGAGAAGAAAATCCCCTTAATGGGCGTGATGGGAGCATTTGTCTTCGCAGCGCAGATGCTGAATGTCACAATCCCTCTCACTGGATCGAGTGGACATATAGGCGGGGGTATCCTGCTAGCTATTTTACTTGGGCCTTACGCCGGTTTGCTGACAATAACAGCGGTATTGAGCATACAGGCGCTGATGTTTGCCGATGGTGGCCTGCTGGCACTTGGTTGCAACATCATCAACATGGGGTTCTTCGCTTGCTTCGTCGCCTATCCGTTTATCTACAAACCGATCATCCGAAAAGGCGTTACGAACAAAAGGCTCATGGCAGCTTCTGTTCTTTCGGCGATAGCAGGCCTGCAGATGGGAGCGCTCGGCGTTGTCCTGGAGACGGTCCTGTCAGGCAAGACCGAGCTGCCTTTCACACAATTCCTGATGTTGATGCAGCCAATCCACCTGGCAATCGGTATTCTTGAGGGTATCCTGACGGCAACGGTCATCTCTTATGTTTACAAGGAGCGACCGGAGCTTTTGGGGGCTTCGGTTGGAGGTAACGCCACTATAAAAGCATCCCTTAAAAAGGTCTCGGTCGTATTTCTGGCCACTGCCTTGATTCTTGGTGGATTCTTCTCAAACTATGCTTCGGAATTGCCAGATGGACTTGAATGGTCGATAGAGAAAATTACCGGTTCAGCCGAACTGGAAGCACAGGGAAGTATCCACGGCATTGTGTCCGCAGTTCAGGAGAAAACCTCTTTATTGCCAGACTATGATTTCAAAGCGGGCATAGGTGGTGGCACATCCTTCGCGGGACTTCTCGGCGGTATGGTGACGTTGTTCGCTGTTATTGCCTTTGCTCTAGTGGTTAAACTATATAAAAGAAGGAAACTTCTTTGTAAAGGAGAAGCTAATGATATTGGATAACCTAAAGAACATTAATTGTTATAAGGGCATCAGTAAGAATATGGATATCGCAATAGATTATCTGATGAATTGTAATTTTGAGGATTCTGATGTCGGAAAATATGATGTGGACGGCGAAAACATATATTGTATTATTCAAGAGTATGCGACGAAAGCTATAGAAGATGGCAAATTCGAAGCTCACAGGAACTATATTGATATTCAACTTGTTTTGAAGGGAGAAGAATATATTGGCTATGCTCCAGTGAAAGATTTGATTCCGATTGGAGATTATGATTCCAACAAGGATAAAATCAACCTATCTGGTGCGGGAGAAATGCATCTAATAAAATCAAACATGTTCGGCATATACTTTCCACACGATGGGCATAAGCCATCAATTCATCATACAGAAACAAATATTAAAAAAGCAGTCGTAAAGATTAAAGTATGAACTTAAAGTCGATTACAAGAAATGAGGAATGATAATGATTGTATCAATCGTCAGAAAGAGTTTAATTGAATATTATGAAAAGCTTATTGCTAAAGGTGCTTTGGTGTATATAAATGTGCTGCAACAAATTGAAAATGTTTCAGATGAGGAACTGCTCAATATTATCAAGTATCAACATCAAAATCCAGATTATGACTTTGATGTTCCGGTTGAAAATCTGGGAGCACAAGAAAAATCGTGTCGAAAATAGATTCCCCCAAATATGATAACTTCACACAGTGTTTGGTATTAATATACTGTTCAACAGTCCGGTTTTCTTTCCAGAGCATGAATCCCTCCTAAACAGATTGCCAACTGTTTCATAGATAAATTGATAATTGGATCACTAACTCAACTTTCCCGTGTGTCCTGAATCAATGATTCAGTGAAAGGAGGAACGACAGAATCAGAGAATGCTCTGCATTAGATGGAGGAAGGCCCTCCGTGGTCGGTATTCAGGTGCAGGCCGCAAACCACCACTAGGTGCTGTAACCAAAAGTTATGGTATTGAGCGTAGATGGAAAAGGCTGTTATAACAGTCAGGTGTATGTCATGAAGCTGAACAAAAGTAAATAGCTGATGAAGCATCGATAAGAGTATGAGTGTAGTCGAAACCAGAAGATGGGAAGACGGCTGGGATAAGTCTGACAGAAACCTGATTACCGGTCAGACGGCTACCGGTGTATAGGCTACAGGAGCATGACATAGGCTATTGCAGGGAACAGGAGACTCCTAGGCAGAAATGATAAGTGAAAAATCCAAACCTGACACGTAAAGGATGAAAGTAACGATGTTCTGCGTAGGTGCGGAGAAACTCGTAGTAGTGATGAAGTTGCTGTAATGGCAATGGAGCAAAGGGGTTTCGTTATCTACACTTTCGAAATATTACAACCAGAAATGGGAGGATTTTATGGAGGAAGGAAAAGCGTTTGATATAACAAAGAAAGAAATATGGCTGGCCTACAAAAGCGTGAAAGCAAATCGAGGGGCTGGCGGTATTGATGATATTGACTTTGATAAATATGAAGAAAATCTGGGAAATAATCTATATAAACTCTGGAACAGAATGTCATCAGGGAGTTACTTTCCAAAACCAGTCAAAGGTGTGGAAATTCCAAAGAAAAATGGTAAGAAGCGTCTGTTAGGAATACCAACCATAGACGACAGAATTGCCCAGATGGCTATCAAAAACAGGATAGAACCAGTATTGGAGCCGGTATTTTATAATGATTCGTATGGATACAGACCCAACAAGTCAGCTATTGACGCAATAGGAACAACACGTGAACGATGCTGGAAGATGCCATGGGTTTTAGAGTTTGATATTGTCGGGATGTTTGACAACATAGATCATGAAAAGCTCATGAAAGCGCTAAAGAAGCATGTAAGCGAAAAGTGGATATTGCTTTATACAGAAAGAAGCCTAAAAGCACCAATGAGCATGCCCAACGGAGATATAATAGAGCGTACCAAAGGAACCCCGCAAGGCGGAGTTGGTAGTCCAATCTGGTCCAATCTATTCATGCATTATTGTTTCGATAGGTGGATGAGCGCAAACTTCTCGGGAAATCCTTGGGTCAGATATGCGGATGATGGTCTGGTGCATTGTGTTAGCAAGAAACAAGCAGAATTTATTAGACGGAAACTAGAAAATAGATTTCAAGAATGCGGTTTACTAATGCATCCAGAGAAAACCAAGATAGTTTATTGCAGAAGTGAGCGGTTTGACGGAGAAAAGCATGAGAATGAAAAGTTCGACTTCCTAGGCTATACATTCCAAACGAGATGGATAAAAGGAAGAAACGGTGTATTCATGAAAGGTTTTTCCCCTGCGGCCAGCAAAGAAGCAAGTCAACGTATCAGGTCTAAAATCAAGCAAATCATTAAGCAAAATGCTACAGCGAGTATCGAGCAATTAGCGTCACTTATTAATCCTATTGTAAGAGGCTGGTTGAATTACTTTCGTGTATTCTTTAGAAGTCTGGCTGACAAGGAAGCTAATTACATTAATTTTGCCCTAGTCGGATGGATTAGAAGAAAATTCAAAAGCGTTCAGAAAAGTCGAAAGAAGGCATGGGGAAAACTTGTGAACTGGGCGAAGTACAACTGTGAACTATTCTATCACTGGCAATTAGGAATTATACCAACGTCTGGATAACAAGAGCCGTATGAAGCGAGAGTTTCACGTACGGTTCTGTGAGAAGTTTGGGGTGTAATTCCCCTTGCTTACTCGACAGCCCAAATCAGCAAACAAAGCCTTGATATATGAGGCTTGCTGACCAATCCAATGCTGTAGTTGACTTTTGATAGTATCAGTGCTGTCTTTGACAGCTGTTCCGATGTGTTCTACGAACAAACCCATCAAGCTTTGAAGGGCTGTGACATAATCCATATCCTGAACGTCCTCGCAGTACCTGAAGAAGAGTTCGCCGAAGGTTTTGGTGTCCTTTTCTTCCCTGCGTAACCATTCAAGGATAATATATCTGCAATAAACGATTGTTGTGTGGCTGATCAACAAATCGTAGCTTCTTCCTTGGAACTCGCTGCCGAGTTTCATAAAGGATTTAACTGATTTGAAAAAAACCTCAATTGACCACCGGTTGCCATATACGCGGATGATTTCCTTATCTAAAATCGTCAGATCCGTACTCAAGACAGCAAGCCACTCTCCTTTGTTGGTGCGATTTCTGACAAAAACAATCTTTACAGGAATACCTTCTTTGGTACTGGCAACAATGGAACCGAAGATGCCACCACCACATTCTTTTCTGACCAGCTTGCGAAGTGCTTTTAGATCATAGAGTTTGCCTTTGTAACGATATTTTGCATTACCTTTTTTGACCATGCCGATCACATCAAGACCTTCTGCAAGTACGGCTTGGATCATTGGTTCATTGGTAAACCAGGTATCCATAAGGACATAATCGGCATCAATACCATGAGCCAATGCTTCTTTTATGAGCCGTATGGCTGCTTCGGGTTTTTTGAGCAAGGCTTCGTTCCGGCGTTTGAACCCGTTGGTCCGTTTGTCGATACTGTCATTGATATTCTGATAACGGTTGTCTTCGTTGGTTGATGAAAGCATTGTGAATCCTGTAGGAACAAAGCTGTAGCCGTCAGACCAACCAAGGGTCAACATCATGAATCCTTTTTGATACTTGTGGGAAGCATGATCATATATCTTTGCCAGCAATTCAACTGCCTTGCTGCGGTTCCTCGTAACAATGGAATCGTCAAGGATCAGTACGTTGACCCTCTCTGGTCTTGTAAGTCGGTTGAACGAAGCTATAACCTTCGTTGCCAGCAGCAAGAGAAATCTCTTCCAGTTGTAGGTTGTCTCATTCAGAAACCTGTAATAGGTGTTCTTGGAAACGGCTTCGCCACCACGACTGGAATCGAGGAATCTAAAGAGGTTCTTTCCTTGGAAAACAAGGAAAAACAAAAACTTGAACACTTCATAAGCGGAATGACCGCAAGCCTTGCGAATACCGGATTTCCTGAGCAACTTGGCAATGTTAAGGTCGGAAAAAGCTTGAAATAATGCAACCTGAGTCTGTTCAGATGAGTCGTTGTGCTGTATCATATATGCATGCACCTTTCTTGTCTGGTTTATGATTTCTGGCAATCTCATTTTACCAAACAGATGGGTGCATTTTCATGTCAAGAGATACATGTTTTTATTAAGTTACCGCCACTTCACAAGGCTTTGCTGCTGATTTCGTGGTGGGAAAGTTGAGTCACTAACAATTAATATTTCAAAGTCTGGAAAGAAAACCGAGCTGTTGAACTATTTAGTTTCAATTAAAATACCTGTTAATTAGTCGCCGATTACAAGCGGACTTTTGTAGCGGTACGAATTTAATTTGCTGCTTAAGGTTACAAAGAAATCGTCCTCTGCCCCTAGCTATTAAAAATGTTGTGTTTGCTGTATAATATACTTAAATCAAGCACTTAATATGATATAGTAGTTTGGAAGGGATTTTTATGGAATATCATTTGGATGAAAAAGATAGAGCATATGATTTTATTATTGAAAAACTCAAGAATGAAGAATGGACTCCCAATAAAAAAATTCTGCCCGAAGATGTATTAGCTCAAGAAATTGGAGTTAGCAGAATTGCTGTCCACATCGCAGTAGAAAAACTTATCGGGATGGGGGTTCTTAAAAGGACACTAGGATCAGAAATTTTTGTAAATGATTTCGAGGCCATTCCAATCAGTAGCATATCGCTTGTTAATATTTCTAAAGAGGACATAGTTCAAATACTAGAGCTTAGAAAGCACCTTGAAGTTGCAGCAGTGGAAATGTTTGTTGAAAACGCGTCGGATGATGATATTGAAGAGCTTGCTCATATCTATGACGATATGGTAAATAATCGTGATGATCGTGAGAAATTTTATAGAGCAGATTTTGAATATCATAAAAAGATTGCCAATGGGAGTAAAAATAGATTTCTAATATCAATTTATAATTTGCTGCTGGATATACTTAAAAATCAACAGAAAGAACTGTATTCCAAAATCGGCCCTCAGATTGGCATCGATTATCATAGACATATTTTGAATCACATCAAGAGACGAGAAGTTGAGCTGGCAAAGTTATCTATGAGAGAACACATTAAGGCTGCGATTGATGATTTTATCAAGACATAACAAATAGTATGCTACGGTGAGAATTTGTATAAAAATAGA
This sequence comes from Vallitaleaceae bacterium, assembly GCA_963677915.2. Classification (GTDB taxonomy): domain Bacteria; phylum Bacillota; class Clostridia; order Lachnospirales; family Vallitaleaceae. Next base: position 71,505 of record CAXXGE010000038.1, read on the forward strand.
GGTTTATGGATGTCAATTAATGGCGTATTAAATTCAGCTGCCATTAAACCAGTGGTAAATTCCAGCCCGCGGGGGGGACACCTTTCCGCAAAATCCCAATTACGCCAAATAGTTTTACAATTCTCACCTCAACACACGTTGAGACAGTCGTGAAGCTAGTCCGGGAATAGCCTGGAATCAGGGCGTTTGCGGGTTTTTGGTAAGAATAATAGAGATGGAAATAGGTCTTTACGTGTAAAAGTAGAGGCCTTTTTGCTTGGGGGGTACACTTTTTCGCAAAATGCAGGGATTTGGCAGGGGGGGTATTTTAGATTCGCGGAATGGTATGAATGTCAGAATTGTAATAGGTAGGATGTGGAAAATAGCTTGCTTATTAGACAAAACCGGTATTATAGCCTAAACAACATAAAGGAAAACAGGCTAAATGATAATTAGGCTATTGAGAATAAAGTTAAAATATTTGAAAAATTGAAAGCAAAAGTATAAGATTATTAGTGTGATATACGTGCATGCATTCCTACGAGCTTTGGAGGTGTCTTATGCAAGAAAATTCAGTAGTTCAGTTCATACCGGCTAAACCTCCAAAACAAGAAAAGCGTGTTGGCATTTATGCCAGGGTTAGTACAAATGGTTCGGATCAATTAAAAAGTCTTACTAACCAAGTATCTGGACTCACAAAGCTTGTAGCTGCTACGCCGCAATGGCTACTTGAGGATATCTATATGGATATTTCATCAAGCATGACTGGATCTATAAGAAGAGAACTTAATCGAATGCTTGATGATTGCCATTCCCGCAAGCTGGATATTATTCTTACTAAGAGCATCAGCAGGTTTGGACGAGACACCGTAGGTCTTTTGGAATTATTGGCTCAACTGAAGGCGCTTGGTGTGCGTGTGATATTCGAGAAGGATAATCTGGATACATCCTATGCAGCCAACGAAGTTGTGATTACTGCTATTGAATCGCTTGCCCAGGCAGAGAATGAGTCTCGCAGTGCTGATATTAAATGGGGAATTAAAAAGCGCGCTGAAGAGGGCACTTCGAAACTCTATGATAGGAAGTGCTATGGATACAAACATGATGCTGACGGGAAGCTTATCATTGACAATGCAACAGCAGAAAATGTGCGGATGATTTTCGATTTATATCTAAGCGGGAAGAGTGTCATAGGTATCGTGAAAGAGCTGGAGCGGCTTGAAATTAAATCGCCAAAGGGGAACGATAAATGGTGTAAGCGATCAGTTGATGTCATGCTGAGCAATGAAAAATATATTGGTAATGTTCATCTCCTGGATAAGGGCGAGCATGAAGACCATTATCTATCTAAAAACAATAATCCTGCCATCATATCTAAGGAGACATTTCAAGCTGTGCAAATTGAAAAGGCTCATCGCAGCAATGTAACAAAAGATGCTGATGGGAATCGTCGAAAAGGTACAAAATATAGTTCGAAGAAGTAGATGTACATTGATGACAGAAGAGTATAGAATTAATATCATTCCAAGTGTCTAAATGCAATTTGAGTTGGTACTTGTGTTATGAAGCCGAACTATATTGCTCTCATTACAATTGCCCGATAAATTTTGATTTCTATGGCTAAATAGACTGTTAAGGATTAATATTCTAAAATACAACTATATAAAAAATTAGGTAATTGCGAAACACACTCATGAAGAATGGTTATAGGAACAGAAAATTGACTGTGAATAATTTTATAAATCACAAGCAACCCTGTGATTAACTATGCAATCAAAGATTTCATGGTTCTAAGACAATCAGGTTTATGAATCTTGTCAGCAAGAATGACGGTTAGCAATTGAGTGATTCCACCAAGAAGCAAATCGGCATGGAGTGTATGCTCATTCTGGGTTTTACGGTTGGCGACTTTATAGGAATCTTTGAAGTGTTGAATGGAACGTTCGACAGTCGTGCGGATTTTATAGGTTTCATTCCACTCGTTGGTTCCGCGGATAGTGCCCGGGTAGGCCCGCAGGTTCTTTTCTGGATAAATATGGAACATTCTGCCACTAGGAGATGGCGTGCAAGGGTTATCGCATAAGCACGTTCGTCGGTATTTTCCATCGTCATGTCTGGTCCACTTGATTTTTGGGCAAACAAACTTATATCGAACCAAGCCGTTCTTTTGCTTGGAGGTTCCTTCATATTTCATTGGAAGAGAGGCATCATAGGGACAAGAAGGAATGCCGTTTTCATTGACGGGACAATCTGGATAACTGATTTTGGATCGGGCATTCAAGGGAATATAGGCTTTTTCGAACTTCAAATCGTTTAGCAAGGCGTCATAAAGCTTGGCGCTGTCGAAGGCGGCATCACCAAGAAAGGCTTTTGGCTGAATCAAAGGATGTCTCCTGAAGAAGTCGGACAATACAGGGACTAGAGCCTTGGTGTCATGGAGGGATTTGTCTTCATCCGGTGAATCAGTTTTCTTCTCAAGGACAATCTCCGGATGGGAATCAAGGAAGTCTTGGTTGAAGAAGGAGATATCCCGGACAATGCCGAGCCCGTTGGTAATCACGCCGAACTTGTAGACGTAACAGAAATGGCCGTTGATATAGAGTTGTTTGACGGATTCATTGGAGGCAGCATGCGAAGGCATAGAGCCGTAGGCGGCTTTATAAGGATCATAGGAATCGCTGAGGTTATTGGCTTTCTTGAAGGCTTTAAGCTGTTTGACGATTTTATGGGCATATTTGGGATTGTTTTCTGTGACATAGGCTTCGATGCCGGAGGTATCGAAGATGGTCATGGAGGCCTTTTGTGGATCGATGTGTTGGCAAATCGGTTCTGTGACGTCGACAAGATGGTCAAAGAACGATTGTAAGTCCTCCTTGAAGTCCTGCTTGAAACGGGTAAACCTGGAAGGGTCGGGAACGCGGTCAAACCCGCAGAATTGGCGGAGTTCCTTTGAAAACTGCAGGAATGCCAACAGAAGCATGTCGGTTGGAATCGAGAATATACGCTGCAGAAGGAGTGCCCAGAGCATGGAAATCAAGTGATGCTCGCGGGGTCGACCGGTTGAAGCGTAGTAATTATTATAGAAGGTTTGAGGAATATACTCATCGAGATGGATGTTCTCTTCAAGAAGAGAAAGAAACTGGTGCTTGTCAGTTTCAAAAATAGTTGAACAATCGGAATAAATCTCGGCCAATGAAAGCTGATTGTGTGCTAGAATAGGCATATAACTCCTTTCTTGGACTATGGTTGGTTTTGTTTCGCTCAATTCAATTCTACCATAATCTGGTGAGGAGTATATTTTTTTGCAACGTGAGAATCCCGTGTTTATGCGGGTTGTGGCGTTTCGCAAACGCCTATATAAAAAATATATATGGGGAGAGGAATCATCTTATTATATTCCTCGAAAATAAAATTAAATAGATACTCGTTAATTGAAATTATGCGCATTGCGTGCAATTCATTGCGTAAACACTGAACGTTAGATGAAATACTGAGCTGTTTATTGGTTGATATTAGGAATTGGAGTTTTTTATGTATAGAAGAATTATTACATTGCTGTTTTTAGTATTAGTCATTACATCATGTAATCAAATTGAAGAAGAAAGTGATATTGAAACTGAAATCAAGGAGCCGCTAGATTTTAGTCCAGATAATGTTATTGCAAATGGTGATGTGGTTAACTTACATGGAGAGTATAGTAATATTGATGTACTCAATAATTTTATTGAAAATGTAAGTTTGGGAAATGAAGACAATATTAGAATTGTACAATATACGACTGAAGGTGATCCGATTATAGCTGAGTTAAGGTTTAATGGAAAGACTATATACTTTCTAGAGGATCATACAATGGATAACTTTGGCTCTGGTGAAGTGATTATTGATACATATAAATCAATTGAGATTAGAGAAATCAATAGGAATGATAAGCTGTCTAAGAGAGTTGTAATCTTTGATGATGAGCATGAATATGATTTAATGGCTTATCCGATGGAGTAGGGAGTAACGATAGCTGACGATCATACAAATTGAAATTTTGTTAAGCAACTGGTTTGATTTATGGTAGCTTGAAAATGCAATATACAGCTTAAAAAGGCAGAAAAGTCAAAATAGCCTAATCAAGTGCTGATTTGCATTATAATAAAAATCCGCGAAACTCTGTATAAATACTGGGATTTCGCGTAATTGTTCAACAGACAAGAAATAGCCTAACTATCTCACGTCGAGACAGTCGTCAAGCTAGTCCGGGAATAGCCCAGAATCAGGGGCTTTTAGATTCGCAGAATGGTATTGAAAGTCAGATCGCTTAGATATCATCATCAAATTCTCAATATTGTCATTTGGATTATGATTCTGTGGCAGAGCAAATATTTACGAGATTTAAAATACATTTCACAGCATAAAATATTTGCGATAACCATATTTGAAACAGAACCGGATTACTGTATTAAAGAAAATGGGAATACATAGTAGGATTAAATAGGAAAAGGAACGAGTTCCCATTCAGTTGGGAATTCGTTCCTTTTGGCATTTATTCACTTCATTTGATTTTTTTAACTGTACCACGAATGGCTAGCTGAATAGGTAAAACTATATTTTTACAATCTACAGGTTGTTGGTTGAGCGTTTTTACCAACACATTAACTGCTGTTTTGGCTTTCAAGCCTACATCCTGATGGACGCTGGTTAATTGTGGAGTAAGGAATTTTGCATATAAATTGTCATCGAATCCGGCTATGGAAATATCATCTGGTATTGAAATTTTGTTTTCGATGAAGTACTGTATTGCTTCGCTAGCCAATAAATCCGACAAGAAAAACATGGCATAGTCCTTGCGGGTGAATTTCAATAGGTTTTTGAATTCTCGCCTTCTCTTTTTAGGGTCGTCATCCAACTTAATGAAGTATTTCTCTTTATAGACGATATCATATTCCTCCAATGCCTGTCGATATCCCAAAAAGCGTTGATGATCAACCCCGACATCCTGGTTGGCTAGAAGGATTATTTTGCTATAGCCATTTTCAATCAAATATTTTGTCATTTGATAACCGCCATCCATATCGTTGAGTCCGACATTAAGGTAGTCATCATTGGATTCGTTGTATAGGTCAATTGCAACGATTGGCTTTTTGGTAAGTGCTTTAATTTTTTGGTAGTTGTTATCAGTAAATGAAATTGCAACCAGGCCATCAACATTCCAAGAAACTGCCATTTTGAAAATATCATTAAGATCCCCGGATGCATACAACATCATGTAATATCCAGATTCTCTTATATTTTTTTCTAAGAATCCTACAATTTGGCCGTAAAAGGGATCGGATAAAATGGTGTTCTCGTAATGCTTTGTAATATGGATAACTACACCTATAATGCGTGAGCTGCTATTGGTTAGAGTGCTGAGTCCCATTCTGGGAATATAACTTTTCTCATCGAGTATTCTCTTGATTTTCTCAATGTTTTCTTTTGACACTCTTTTTGTTTTTCCGTGAATGACGTTTGAGACTGTTGTTGTACTGACACCAACGATATCAGCGATTTCCTTGATTGTAATCATTAAATCATCCTATCGGTAGAATTGTATAATGGGTTGAGAAGGGAATGTGTACTAAATAAACAATAATAAGATATATGCGTTGTGTAAATTATAGGTTATGAATAAAACCTATTGCGCTATTTATTTTACCATGCTAAGATAACGAAGTCAATCAAAGGTTTTGTGCATAACTTATAAAAAGAACCTGTTTATGCATAATTAAGAACTTATTTCATGGAGGTATGAAAAGAATGGAAAGAATCAAAAAGGTACTGGCAATATTATTGGTAGGGACTATGCTATTTGGAGTGCTGTCAGGTTGTAGCAACAATGCTGCAGACACTTTTGAAACATCGGCCGCAGCTGATGAATCACCAGCTGCTATGTCCTCATCTGATAAACCTACAGTTGTTCTTTTTCAAAACAAAGTTGAGATTACTGAAGCCTTGACAGCCTTTGCTCAAGAATACGAAAAAGAGACAGGCATCCACGTTGAAATCAAAAGTTCGGGTGGGGGAACATCCTATGATGACTCTCTAATGGCAGAATTTCAAACAGACAGACAACCGGACATATTCGTAATTGGGGGTATGGGCAGTTATAATGTCTACAAAGATACAATTCTTCCTTTTGATGGAACTGAAGAATGGATTGATAACACGAACCTTGCATTAAAAGTTGATGAAAAAACTTATGGTTACCCTGTTGCTGTCGAAGGTTGGGGTATGGGCTATAACAAAGACCTTCTTAACAAAGCTGGAATTGATCATGCAACTCTGACTTCTCAAGAAGCTTATGCTGATGCATTTGCCAAACTTGACTCTATGAAAGACGAACTTGGAATCAAAGCGGTCGTTTCCATGGCAGCTTCAACAACGACTGGCATGACTTGGGTAACTGGACTTCACAACTTCAACGGATACCTTTCCGCTGGACTTGATTATACTGACAAAACTGTTATCGATGAAACGCTTGCCGGCCAACCGGATATGGACAGACTGGCTCAATACGGCAACTGGGTTGAAATGCTGTTTAAATATTCAGATCAAGACGTTCTCTTGACAGGTGACTATGATGCACAAGTAGGTCTATGGGCTACAGGGGAATCCGTATTCATTCACCAGGGCAACTGGATCGATCCATGGATTGACACCAACCAAGGTACACTTCCTTTCGAAGTCGGTTATGCTCCTCACGCATCAGTTGAAGGCGAAATGAATGCTATCTTCATCGGCGCTCCTTCTTTCTATGTGCTGAATGCAAACAGCAGCCCTGAAAATATCCAAGCCGCTAAAGACTTCCTCAATTACATGGCTATGAACGAAAAAGGTCATGACTTTATGGTAAACCAAGCCAAGATGGTACCGGCATTCACAAATGTAACTCTTGTTCCAACATCACCACTTTCTGCAGCGTTGGCTGAACAAGTTGCAACCGGAAATGCCTATGCATGGTGGCAAAACGACCTGCCAGCAGGTTTTGGTATGGATATTCTTGCGCCATATTATGAATCATTCGCTAAAGGAGATATTACTAAAGAACAGTTTGTGAATGCTATAGCTGCTTCAATTCAAGATATTCCTAATATGTAGAAATTTCAAAATGGAGCTGACGCATTGACAAAGAGGTTCAAGATGTGGCAGCTCTAACCATAATAATATTTTTTTAATATGGTGGGAGGATAAAGGATGAGATTACGTAAAGATACCATCTGGTTCTGGGTCTTTGTCGCTCCGGTACTCTTTGCATTCACTATCGTTGTAGTAATCCCTTTCTTCATGGGATTCTACTACTCGATGACGGATTGGAAGGCGGTCGGGACGACAATCAACTTCGTAGGACTTGAAAACTATAAATCCATGTTTTCTGATTATACGTTCAAGTACTCGTTCATAAGAACATTCGTATTTACAATTGCCAGTGTCATATCAATCAACGTCATGGCACTTGTGTTGGCATTCCTGGTCACCAGGGAGCTGAAACTGAAAAATTTCTACCGTGCCGGTTTCTTTGTACCGAACCTTATTGGCGGTCTGGTACTTGGTTACATCTGGCAATTCATTTTTAAAAGCATATTACCGGGTATAGGCGAATCAATCGGTAGCACATGGCTTGCTGAAACTTTGTGGCTCAACTCGCCAAACCTTGCACTTTTTGCAGTCATTGTAGCATTTACATGGCAGTATGCAGGTTACATTATGATGATTTACGTAGCCGCAATCCTGAATATTCCTCAGGAATTGCTTGAAGCCAGTGAGATAGACGGTGCAAAACCGCTGCAAAAACTGAGAGCGATTACAATGCCTTTGATAGCACAGGCATTCACTATAACAACCTTTATGACACTGGTCACATCGTTCAAGCAGTTCGATATCATCCGTGCCCTGACCAATGGCGGTCCGGCTTATTCACAAATGGTGATGCAGGCGAATGGTATGGAAAAACTTTTGAGTGTCCAGTCGACAGAACTTCTGGCTATGCATATCTACAACATTGCGATGAAGTTCAACAAGCTGGCTGAAGGCCAGGCAAGAGCTATCATATTCTTCATTGTACTGACAGTCATCTCTATTACTCAAACTTACTACAATAAGAAGAAGGAGGTGGAAATGTAATGAAAAACAAGAAAAAAACCGAATTGATTATTCTTGAAGTAATCACACTAATCATGTTCGTTTTCATTATGTATCCATTCTTCATCGTTATTATCAACTCGGCGAAAGATAACCTGGACATCACACAGACACCTGTGGCATTGCCTACATATTGGCCGTCCTTGTTTACAAACGTCAAGGAAATCTGGACGAATGAAATCATCAGATACCCAGCAAGCTTGATGTCATCACTGATTATCACCATCGGATCGTTGGCAACTATTTCCATCCTTTCGGCGATGGGAGCATGGCAGATGGTTCGTACTAAAACAAAGACATCAACATTCATCTTTATGCTGTTTCTGAGCGGTTTGATTATTCCTTTCCAAGTGGTTATGTTTCCACTGGTCAAGTTCTATGCTGCAATAAATGAGACTCTTGGCATCCAATTGCTTAGAACTCATGGCGGTATGATATTCAGTTATATCGGATTCGGTGCACCGCTTGCTATCTTCATGTTCCACGGTTTCGTCAAGTCGATTCCATTGGAGCTGGAGGAAGCAGCCGTTATCGACGGATGCACAAAACCTCAGGTTTTCCTTAATGTTATCATGCCGATTCTGAAACCGATTTTTGTAACGGTTATTATCTTGAATGTCATCTGGATATGGAACGACTTCCTGTTGCCGTTGCTGATTCTAGGAAATGGTAACCAGGTGCAGACACTGCCTCTTGCAGTTGCATTCTTCTACGGTGCTTTCCGTATACAGTGGAACCTAATGATGACAGCTGTTCTTATGGCTGCTGTACCAATCATCATCCTGTTCCTGTTCGCGCAGAAGCATATCATCAAAGGTATGGTTGCAGGCGCAATCAAGTAGACATTTATATAGCCCAAGCAATATAGATGTTTACTTGATGCCCTAGTTAAAATTTTAATGTTGGCATATGGAGGAACTGCAATTGGTAAAAAAATGGTGGAAAGAAAGCGTTGTATATCAGGTATACCCCAGGAGCTTTATGGATAGCAACGGCGATGGGATCGGCGATCTTGAAGGAATTATCAGTAAGTTGGATTATTTGGAGGAATTGGGCATTGATGTCTTGTGGTTATCTCCTATATACAAATCTCCAAATGTTGACAATGGATATGATATTAGCGATTATCAAGAAATTATGGAAGAATTCGGCGCGATGAAAGATTTCGATAATCTTCTGGAAAATGCTCATAAACGTGGGCTCAAGGTGATTCTTGATTTAGTTGTAAACCACACATCAGACAAGCATCCTTGGTTCGTTGATAGCCGCAGTAACAAGGATGGTAAATATAGGGATTATTACAAATGGCGAAAAGGAGATGAGGATGAACCCCTGAACAAGTGGGAATCTTATTTCGGTGGCTCGGTCTGGCAGTATGATGGAAGGACGGATTCATACTACCTTCATTTGTTCGCAAAAGAACAGCCGGATTTAAACTGGGACAATCAGTGCGTGAGAAATGATGTATATCAGATGATGACATGGTGGTTGGATAAAGGGATCGATGGCTTCCGAATGGACGTGATAAACTTTATTTCCAAAGCAGAAGGATTGCCCGAGGGTAAAACTGCAGTGAATTCAGCCTATACTATAAAAGAACCGTTCACTGTTTGCGGACCAAACATGCACAGATATTTGAAGGAAATGAATGAAAGGGTACTGTCGAAATACGATATTATGACTGTGGGGGAGACGCCATTCATTACTGTGGACGAGGCAGTGAAAATAACTGGACATGATGAGAATGAGCTTAACATGATATTTCAGTTCGAACATATGGATGTCGAGAACAATGAAAATGGAAAGTGGTCTGACCAACGCTTCGAACTAACTAAACTAAAAGATATTCTATCAAAATGGCAGTATGGTTTGAATAATGCTGGATGGAACAGTCTTTACTGGAACAATCACGATCAACCACGTGTTGTATCAAGATTCGGTGATGATACCAGGTATTGGAAAGAGTCGGCAAAAATGCTTGGTACATGTCTGCATATGCTGAAAGGTACGCCTTATATTTACCAAGGTGAAGAAATCGGGATGACCAATGTATACCTCGAAAACATAGAGGGTTACAAAGATATTGAAACAATTAATGCTTATAAGGAATTCACTGAATTAGGTGGGTTGAGTAAACAAGCTGGTTTGAACCGCATACACAAGAGAAGCAGGGACAATGCCAGGACCCCAATGCAATGGAATGGAAGCGAACATGCTGGTTTCACAACCGGCAAGCCCTGGTTTGAAGTCAATCCCAATCATTTGTGGATAAATGCTGAAAGCCAAGTGGGTGACAAGGATTCGATATTCCAGTACTACAAGAAACTTATTAGGCTGCGCAAGGAAAATGAAATCATCGTTTATGGAGACTTCAAGCTGCTCTTGCCAGACAGCAAAGAACTTTTTGTCTACATAAGGACTCTCAATAATCAAAGACTTTTGGTAATTTGCAATTACAGTGAAAATTCAATTGATTTTAAAATACCAGAAGATGAAGACCTAATAGGAGAACCGAAACTGCTGATTTCTAATTATATCAGGGATCAGTACGAGACTGACATTTGTTTAAATCCCTATGAAGTATTAGTATATCTTTTCGATGGAAAAGTATGCTGATAGTTAATTAGGTTCTGTAGCAAATATTTACTAAATCATTATCAAGTCAAACTTATCTAACCTCAACACACATTGAGACGGTCGTGCGGCTAGTCAAGGAATAGCCTGAAATCTGGGCTTTGCGGAATTTTAGTAAAAATATCGATATTAGTTTTGGCCTCTTACTTGAAAGTAGGGGGCCATTTTAGATTCGCGGAATGGTATTGAATGTCAGAATTGTGATCGGGATGCTGTAGAGAGTTGGCAGTTGGATTGATGAGATGCTTCATATAGCCTAACCAACATCAATGAAAATAGGCTTAATGATGTTTAAGCTAATCCGTATTTTTCCGTTAGCGTAATGATAGTATCGGAAAAAGAAAAATGAATAAAAAAGAAAGTGCCTTTTATGATATGATAATGTCGACCAAAACAAAACATCATAGGAGGCGCTTTCTTTATGTATAACAGTATACTACATTTTGCGGAAAATGAAACCAAGGTAATGGAAAAAGTCATGAACAACTTCATCAGCGATGAGTCGAAGAATCTAGGGGAACTGGTTATGGACCTTGAGAAATCAGCTCACAAGCTGATCAGGGACATGATTCAGGAAATGCTGGAAGATATGAATGAAATCTACCGAAAGAGCCAGGAACGGAAGAAAGCGTATTACGTCGAAAAGAAGGAAGAAAAGAATACGATACTGACAAGCTGCGGCGAAGTGAGCTATACGCGAACTTACTTCAGGGAGCGAGAGACGGGCGAGTATGTCCATCTGGCGGACCGTGCCATGGGTATCACGCCGAACATGAGGAAAAGTGAGGATGTGACCATCAAAGCATTGGAGCATGCCAGTGACAGCAGCTACCGGATCAGTGGAGAGAATGCAACCCATACGGAAGAGTTCATCAGCAAACAGACGGTGATGAAAGAGGTGCACCGGCTTGAGATACCCTGGAGAATACCGGAGGTTGAGCAGAAAAAGAAACAACGGGTGCTCTACATAACTGCGGATGAGGACCATGTGTCGTTGCAGTTCAACAAAAGCAAGGGAGACCTGAAAACCGGCGAGAAGGGTTATAAAAGCAATAACCTTGAGCCGAAACTGGCTGTTCTGTTCGAGGGGATGGAAAAGGAAGGACCGAAGAGCAAGAGGAATCGGCTTGTGGGGAAATACCACTTTGGGGGCGTCTATGGCAAAGGGGAAGAGCTGTGGGAAGAAGTGAATGAATATATCGAAGCCTGTTACGACATGGACTACTTGGAAAAGATCTACATACTGGGAGACGGCGCCGGATGGATCAAAAGCGGAAGGCACGTATTGGGAAGCAAATGCCGTTTGTGTTGGATGCCTTCCATCTGAACAAATATATCAAGAAGGGAACCAGCCATCTGGGTGATTCCGTCTGTGATGCAAGGGACCGGATCTACGATGCCATCAGTTTTGAAGATAAAGATGAGATAAGAAGGATCTTTGATATTGCCATAGATTAAGCTGAGGAAGAAAGCAAGAAGATGGCGGTGCGCATGGCGCAAGGGTATATCCTGAACCATTGGGAAGCCATTATCATCAAGAACCAAGACGAGGATGCCAGGATGGGAAGCAGCGCCGAGGGACAAGTCAGCCATATCTTCTCGTCGAGACTGAGCAGCCGTCCGTTGGGATGGTCGAAAACAGGCGCCGACAAAATGGCCAGATTACGCGTTTATAAAGCGAATGGCGGGAAAGTCATTGACTTGATCAAGTACAAGGCCAAAGAGGAAAAACGGGTAATACGGGAGGAAATACGGAACAAGGTCGATAATGAAATCAAGAGAAAAAGAGGGCGATTTACGGATGTATGGGACAAGCAGACTGCAGCCATGAGTGTAGGGAAAAGAACCCTTCTGTATAAATGGTCCAAGCAACTTCGGGGAATCATCTGATAAGAGTTTGGCGAAGCGAATCCTTTACAATGAGGGGGAGCATGATAGCCTAAAGCAAGGCAGCACAGCTCCCTTTATTGTGATGCCGCGATGGGCAGACATCGTGCTCCTGGAGGCTCGTTGTCAAGGACAAACGACAGTCTGAGATAGAACACCTAACATATGACACATAAATGTGATAAACTAAAACCGACGATATTTCTCGTATCTTAAGAAGGACTTCTCTGATCTTCTTTTTCCTACACTAAACTAACGCTACCATTTTTTCCTAGTAATTTGTTTTGAAACATATTTATGTCATAATATAAATATGGATGAATAGTGGGATTTTGATGATTTGCAAAGGGGGCTGGGGATGATGAATAAAAAACAACTCATTGCACTAATTCTGATGATTATACTTATTGCTGCAATTTACCTAGGCTTTGGCTGGGAAATACTGAAATTCAAGATTGTACATGAATACATTTCAAAAATACCACCTTTCACAGCAAGCTTAACTTCTTTAAGAAACTTCTTGCTTTGTGTTGCGGCTGTATTAGGTTTGACATCAATATATCTCTTAAGAACGAGAAAACGCAGGTAATCTTGGAGGTGTCTTATGCAAGAAAATTCAGTAGTTCATTCATACCGGCTAAACCTCCAAAACAAGAGAAGCGTGTTGGCATTTATGCCAGGGTTAGTACAAATGGCTCGGATAAATAAAAAGTCTTACGAACCAAGTATCTGGACTCACAAAGCTTGTAGCTGCCACACCGCAATGGCTACTTGAGGATATCTATATGGATATTTCATCAAGCAAGACTGGATCTACAAGAAGAGAACTTAATCGTATGCTTATGGATTGCCATTCGCACAAACTGGATATAATTCTTACCAAGAGCATCAGTAGGTTCGGGCGAGATACCGTAGGTCTGCTGGATTTATTGGCTCAACTAAAGGCATTAGGTGTTCGGGTGATATTCGAAGAGGAGAAGTTGGATACGGCTAATAAAGCCAACGAAGTTGTGATTACTGCTATTGAGTCGCTTGCTCAGGCAGAGAATGAGTCTCGCAGTGCTGATATTAAATGGGGAATCAAAAAGCGCGCTGAAGAGGGCACTTCGAAACTCTATGATAGGAAGTGCTATGGATACAAACACGATGCTAATGGAAAACTTGTCATCGACAAGGCAACGGCGGAAAATGTGCGGCTGATTTTCAATTTGTATCTAAGTGGGAAGAGTGTCATAGGTATCGTGAAAGAACTGGAGCGGCTTGAAATTAAATCGCCAAAAGGGAACGATAAATGGTGTAAGCGATCGGTTGATGTCATGCTGAGCAATGAAAAATATATAGGGGATGTTCACCTCCTAGACAAGGGCGAGTATGAAGACCATTATCTATCTAAAAATAATAATCCTGCCATCGTGTCTAAGGAAACATTTCAAGCTGTACAGATTGAGAAAGCATTTCGCAGCAATATAACAAGGGGAGCCGATGGGAATCATAGAAAAGCTACAAAATACAGTTAGAAGAAGTAGAAGAATAAGAAGACGAAAGAGTATAGATTTAATATCGTTCCAAGCGTTTGAATAAAGTTTGGATTGCTCTTGCGTAATGAAGTTGAACTGTAATGATTGCTCGATAAATTTCGATTTTGTAGGGCTGTATGTCTGCCTGAAGCAAAAAGAGCCAGACATAAGCCTGACTCTCAAGAGGCGTTCTCTCAAGTAAATGTTGTCTTCCCAATTCCTCAGTTAGCATTTATGCTAACAACGGTTCTTCCTACGTGAGTTCCGTTAAGAATCATATCCATTGAATTTGGCAGTTCTTCCAAAGTAATATTGTTGATGATGATGTTATTCATATCCAGCTTCCACTGATTACCCAGCTTACGCCATATTTCTAAACGAAGATCTGCAGGACATTGTACTGAGTCAATACCGATAAGGCTGACACCTCTAAGAATAAACGGATAGATGGATGAAGTGAATGACTGACCGCCTACGTTACCACAACAAGTCACACAGCCATTGTATTTTATTGCCTTAATGACGTTGGCAAGCGTGTCGCCACCTACTGTATCAATAGCACCGGCCCAACGTGCTTTAAGTATTGGTCTTCCGGAATGATCGGCAATATCATCTCTAGAGATAACGTCTGCAGCACCTATATCCAAGAGCTTCTCTTTCTCTGAGGACTTGCCTGTAACAGCAATGACATTATAGCCCAGTTTGCTTAGGATGGAAATGGCGATACTGCCGACGCCACCTGTCGCTCCGGTAACCAATATATCCCCATGACCTGTCTGAACACCCGATTTTATCATTTTGTATATAGAAAGACCAGCAGTAAAACCGGCAGTACCATAAATCATGCTTTCATAAAGTGATAGATTTGATGGACACATCACCACCCAGTCAGCAGGCACACGGATGAACTCACTGTAGCCGCCGGATGTGTTCATACCAAGATCATACCCTGTAACGATGACCTTGTCACCTTTATTGAAACGGCTGTCCGTGCTTTTAACCACAGTACCGGCTGCATCGATGCCGGGTGTATGAGGATAGTTTTGGGTTACGCCTCTGTTGCCTGTTGCTGAAAGAGCGTCTTTGTAGTTTAGAGATGAATAACTTACCCGAATCAGGACATCCCCTTCTGGCAGACTGTCAAAAGGTCTTTCAGTGATGGATTTTTCATAGGTATTATTATTGGATTCAGTTACTTCTAATGCTCTGAAAGTGTTGGTCATAATCTGCCTCCATAGTAAATTGGAATAGTTCTTTATCGAACTAACTATACTAGAATAATGGTTCTGTGTCAAACCATTTATTTCTTGGACAAGGTGTAGTATAATTAGTTGAATGAAGTGGAATCTGGAAATGATGAGGAATAAATATGAATGATAAGTATATCATCTATTTCATAAGCAAGACTAAAAAAAAGATGGTTCGGTTTCTTGAGATGCAGCTGGCAGATCGGGGGTTGGGTGATTTGGAGCCAACATGCGGTAATGTACTGACAGTGCTGTACAATCATGAAGGAGAACTCAGTATAAAGGAAATCGGTGATATTGTCGGTAAAGAAAAGTCGACGATGACGACTCTTGTCAATAAGCTTGAAGCAAAAGGCTATGTGCTGAAGATGAAAAGTGAAGAAGACAGACGCGTCATCAATGTAAAGCTTACAAAAAAAGGGGAGAAGTATTGAAGACAGATTCAATGATATCTCAGACAATGTAAGGGAAACGGCTTATAGAGGATTCAGTGCTAAGGAAAAAGCGGAGCTTCTAAGGCTTTTGAAAAAATTGTACAGTAATTTTTAAGAGGCATGGCAAGGGGCGGCGATATCCATCAAAACAAATTTAGTGACATCTCAACCACAGACTTCTAAATTAAAATTTAGTTCAGCAACTGATTTGATTTTAGAACCGCTCGAAAATGCAATATAGAGCTTAAAAAGCCAGAAAAATCAAAATAGCCTAATCAAGTGATGATGCGCATTATAATAAAATCCGAGAAACGATGCATAAATACAGGGGTTTTGTGTTGTGAGCCAACAGGCAAGAAATAGCCTAACTATCTCACGTCGAGACAGTCGTTCGGCTAGTCCGAGAATAGCCTGAAATCAGGGCGTTTGCGGGATTTTGGTAAAAATAATAGAGATGGATTTTAGCCTCCTACGTGAAAATGTGGGAGGTTTTTGCTTGGGGGGGACACTTTTACGCAAAATTCAGGGATTCGGCAGGGGGGGTATTTTAGATTCGCGGAATGGTATAAATGTCAGAATTGTAATAGGTAGGATGTTGGAAATAGCTTGCCGATATGCAATAAACGCTAATATAGCCTAAACAACATTATGGAAAATAGACTATTATAGTTGATGAGTTTATTGAGCTTTGATAATAAAGGGGCACTTTGTGCACAAACAAACTTTATTGATAGTTATATCTTGTTTAAACTGCTGTTATTGGGATGTGTAAAACTATATTTTTGCATAAGTTGCTTATAGCTCGCATTGATATAAAACCTCTCATGCGTTATTCTATTTATAAATGTTCATGATATTGAAATAACTTATATTTCTGTTCTGCAAGGCGACATGAAAGGGATTAATTAATGGATAAAAAGAAAAAAGTAGTGTTTATACTTAGAATTATAATGATTTCATTCAGTATAACCTGTGTCATAGGGCTACCACCTTGGGACGGACTTTGGGCTTTGATGAAACCATTGCCTGACACGATTCAAGAGGAAGTCAATAACTCAACTAGGCTTGGTTTAGATGGGATTATTGTGTATGTGGATGAGGCAGGAGAACCCCCTGCATTTTACACCGCCGGATGGAAGGATCGTGACAAACAAATCCCTGCCGACGCAAAATCATACTTTAAAATTGCCAGCATCAGCAAGTTGTATGTTGTCTCTGCGTACGCTAAACTGATTCATGCACAGCGCCTTTCCCTTGATGATACACTAACAGATTACTTCCCGGAGTATTCTGGAAGAATTGAATACGCAGATCAGATTACACTGAGAATGATGCTTCAGCATCGTAGTGGCATTTTGAATTATACTGACCAACCAGGGTTTCGGTGGGACGATCCGACAAAAACCAGCAAGGAATCCCTTGAGTTGATCTTTGATAAGCCTGCTCTGTTTACACCGGATGAGAATTATAGCTACTCAAATACAAACTACTTGTTATTAAGAGACATTCTTGATAAAGTTTTGGGCTATAGTCACAATCAATATATTAAAGAAGAGATATTAGTACCTCTTGGCCTTGAATCTACTTTCTTTTCACTGGATGCAGTGGATATTAAAGATGTGATGAGTGGATATTATGTTGGTGCAGACACCGATTTCAAGCCTATCGATACTGGTATGGTTGCTACAGCTGAGGACGTGGGTATATTCATACGAGCATTGAACGATGGCTCATTATTCTCTGATGAAGAGCAGGCTATTTATACCTCCATTTATGAGTATGAACACACAGGCTGGGTTTTGGGATATTACAGCATTGCGCGGTATCACAAGGATATTGATACAGTTGTTGTTCAGTTTGTGAATACGAATGGCGGAACACCGCTAATCAATATTTTTGACACACAGGGCGGGACAAAGGTGATGGTATCGAATGCGATATATAATCGTATTATTCGTATTATTCGAAAGTAAGAGTATATACTGAGTATTGATCATATGAATGCTGCATGCTACTAAAATATTTATGTATAAAAAATCATACGAGCCTGTTACCAGGCTATCAGAGTATTGACAGAAACGACCCGACGACAGATACGGTGGTTATTCTCCAACAATTGTAGTGGCGGTGATTCCAGGTCTAAAACGCAGATTTTTTTAAGAGAATTCTGAGGATACTCAAGAAGCATTAATTTTACAAACGAATAGCAAGTATTTTGCGTAAAGAATCCGACTGATATCGGAAAAGAGGACCAGTCGGATTGCCAGGCAGAATCAAGAGCTGAGTTGAATAGGGTCATCTGAATGCCGTAGTGTGGTAGATTTGCCTCCTTTGAAGAGAAGCCATAAACCAAAGGACAGTTCCCCGATAGTCATGGGTGCGGCAAGAATTTTTTCAAGTGTCTGGGCCAACATTTGTCCTTCAGGAATGAAGTTTTCCAAGCCGTGAATCAAACTGTAACCTGTTCCGGCAATCAATAGAAGGATAGCGAGTATCTTCGGAACGTTGGCAGTGAAAAAGACAGCGATGCCAGTAATAGCAAGATGAAAACCAATGATAAAAAGACCCAGCGACCAAAACTTCAGGAATAATCCCGTATTTTTTGCGAAGAGATAGAAGATACCAACTGCAAGAGATACAGAGTATATCAGACGCAGAAGACCAGAGGTTATAGCCAACGTCCTTTTGGCAGTAGTAAGGAACACATAAAAGCCATAGGCAACCAATAGGTCTGTGATAAGAATAAGACACCATGCAAAGGCACCTAAATAGTAAAGTGTTGGATTGTTCAGAATATTATTCATTGTAGTTTCTGGTTGTCCAGTGACATAGAAGGAACTGAAGACATAGCCATAAGCAAAAGCTGCAGCTAGCGTCATAATAAGTAATGATATGCCGGATATGATGCTCCAGCGACGTATGATTTCTCTACTATAATTAACCATAATAAACCCCTTTCTTTTAATGACAATCATTATCAATATAATTATACAACGTTTTGCTTTTTCTGACAATAGGCGTATAGTTCAGGGCTAATTCTATAGGGAACAAAAATCAGGGAAGAGGCTATAAGTAACTTATTACAGGCATGTATAATCAGAGGAGTCTTATATCTATCCAAAAGGATTTCTGCTTGAAATTCCATACAATGTAAAAATGAATGCTGGAAAAAGCAATGATGAAGTTCTTGAACTAATAGTGGTTAAAGCACCGGGACCACAAAATTACAAAGAAAAACTCAAAATGTAGAATAATCAAAATGGCCTAATCAAGCAATGAGGCCAATTATAACAAAAATACGCGAAAGTCCGCATATATACAGGGTTTCAACGTAATAAGCCAACAGGCAAGAAATAGCCTAACTACCTCACGTCGAGACAGTCGTCAAGCTAGTCCGGGAATAGCCCAGAATCAGGGCGTTTGCGGGATTTTGGTAAGAATAATAGAGATGGAAATGGGCCTTTACGCGTAAAAGTAAAGGCCTTTTGCTAGGGGGGACACTTTTACGCAAAATGCAGGGATTTGGCAGGGGGGGATTTTAGATTCGCGGAATTGTATTGAACGTCAGAATTGTAAAAGGGGTGGTGCGGTAGTCTGACTTTTGAATTGATGTAATACTTCATTTAACCTATTCAAAACATGGATAATCGACTCGATTTAGCACTATTTAAATAATTTGAAAGAATGTTTGAAAAATTGAAAGCGAAAGTTTAAAATTGTTATAAGAATAAATAGCTTGATAATAACTGCTTTCAGTGTGTTAGTAGACATACCAAAACGTGGGGTTATACTAGAAATGAAAAGAATTCGCTCGTATATCATAATTATGATTCTTATAGCAACAATAATTGCTTTAACGACTTATTATATTATAGATCATTACAAAGAGACATATTTGGAAGAATTAGAGAGGAATTTAGCTGAAAACAACGTTGAGTATTCAAACTTCGTTGAAAATAAAATTGGTGATCTTATGTTATTAGTTGAAAGTCATGGTAGAGTATTTTCGAGTAATAACTTAGTAAATCCACCTAAATTAAGCAGTCTATGTAAGAATATTAATGAAAACTCCAGTTCGGTCAGTAGCTTGTATTTTCTTTATGATGAGAATGGGAGTGGTGTGAATGCTTCAGGTTATATAAATGTTGCAGACATTGGTATGGATTTACGACAAAGACCGTGGTATAAGAACGCTGTTAAGTCAACAAGTGTAGAAATAACAAGTGTTTATATTGATGCAAGAAAAGACAAACCATTGTTAACGATATCATATGCACTTCGTAATGGAACTCAACTCCAAGGGGTATTGGCTGCTGATGTTTTCCTAGAGACTCTGCACGATGAACTCCAAGAAATAACCACTTGGGGCAGTGCTTATACATATGTCCTCGATTCAACGGGTACTGTTGTTTTGCATCCAGATAAGAAATTACTAGGGTTTACATTTGCGAATGCTACAAACCAGCAGATAATGACATTAGGTGTGACAAAGGAGTCTTTTGGCAACAATTATTTGCGGATTTGGAATGATGATTTTTCAAAATCTAAAGAAGGATTTGTTGACTATTTTAATCCGGATGATTTGAAAGTGCATGCAGTCTATAAACGTATCCCCAATTTAGAATGGACAGTAGTCAGTGCGTATGATTTAAGTGAGATTAATAATATTATCAGCGCATATGATTTAATAGGTATCTCCGTGAGTTTTTTATTACTAATAATTTTTGGCGCAGTTTTGTACTATCTTTTAGTCTGGTCGACTTCAAGAGATCCAGTTACCAAGACTTTTAATACAAAAGAAATGCAAGAAGTGATTAAGAAACGCCAGAGTAAAGGTGGGGACTGTATCTCGCTTTTTATTGAACAACGTAATATATCATCAATTAATGGCAGGCGAGGTGTAAGAGGTGGGGATGATGTGTTGTTACAATATAGTAAGATTCTCCAGAGATTAGTAAGAAAATATGGTGTTTTAGCAACCACTAAGAGCAGAAATTTTGTTATTATTTTCAATGACAGTGATTGGAAAGCTGCGGTTAAATTAACTTCAGAATGGGCTAAGAAATTGGATGAAGTATCATTGTTCATAAATGGTAATACTTTGTTGATTGAGTCTTTCTTGGGGCTAACAACACTACGTACAGATAATGAAAGAGAGATTGAACAAGAACTTGAATCTGTTGAAACTTTATTTGCTGAATTGCATCAAACAGAGGTGGATAATCCTCTAATATGCTATGATTTCGATAAATTAATGGAAGAAAAAAATGTCGAAATCAAATTGAAAGAAGAATTGTTAAAAGCAATTGAGGAAGACAAGGTAGTTCCATTCTTCCAACCAATTTATGATTTGAAATCCGGAACAGTAGATAAGTTTGAAGTCCTAATGAGAATTCAAGAGGGAGATAAGTTTTTATCACCATATCCTTATATTTCTATTGCAGAAAAGTATAACATAATAGATAAAGTTGATTCTATCGTCATATCAAAAGCACTTGAATACAAGAAAAGAAATGATCTGAGTGATGCAGTCAAACTATCAATCAATATTTCGGGTAAGGTTTTGAATGATGGAAACTTTATTGAAAAAATAGTAGCGATGATTGATGGATTAAATATAAAGCGTTCAAATATAACCTTTGAAGTAACAGAAACCCAGGGCATCAGAAATATTGCTGGATTGACACAGTTAGTTACTGAGTATAGGAAGGCAGGATTTGAGTTTTCTATTGATGATTTTGGATCCGGATTTTCAGCCATGTTCTACCTTAAACATATTCCAGCGAATTATGTAAAAATAGACGGGTCATTCATTAAAGATATCAATACCAGCGAGGAGAGCTATCATCTTGTTAATGCAATGATTAGTTTGGCGAAGGCATTCAATATCAAGACAATTGCAGAATTTGTAGAAAAACAAGAAATTATGGAGATGATGGTGGATATGGGTGTGGATTACGGGCAAGGGTATTATTTTGGTAAACCAGATAAAGTTTTTAATTTCCAGAGGTAACATGACAGCAATATAACAAATGGTGCTGATTGAAACTGCGAAAAGATTTACTTGATTATCAGCGATACAGTACACTAGATATTGGTCAGCAGTTTATAGCTGCTGACCTGGCGCCGCCGAGTCGGGGTTTGGGGCAGAGCCCCAAATAAAAAACAATTGAAAAACCATCTGTGTTCCTTTATTGTATTAGCGTCCAAACTCATACAGGAAGGAATTACCACAGATGGCTTCAGCTAATACTTTATGCAAAAACTTATTAAATGTCAATGACGTTGTGATTGTAAACCATGATTTTTTCACTGACTCTGATGGTGTCAAACACCAAAGGATCAAAGCACGCCCTAAAAAATGGAAGCAGAACATCTGCCCAATTTGTGGCCAAAAGTCTCCTGGCTACGATCAAGCTTCTACAATCGGCAAGATTTGGAGAGGTTTGGACTGGGGCGGCATCATTGTTGAGATTGAATGCCCGACAAACCGTATCAAGTGCCCCGAACACGGTGTTGTTACTGCTGATGTTCCATGGGCATACCCGGGAAGCAACTTCACGAAGGACTTTGATCTCACTGCCGCTTGGCTTGCGACCCATCTCCCCCGAAGCACTGTCTCCGATTATATGCGTATTGATTGGGCTACCGTCGGCAGATGCATCACCAGGACCCTGAATGATATCGAACCGGAGCGTTCCAGAAGACTCAATGGACTGGTCAATATCGGCATCGACGAGACCAGCTACAAAAAGGGACACAAATATATCACCGTTGTTGTCAACCACGATACGAACACCGTCGTATGGGCTGCAAAAGGTCATGGGAAAACCGTATTGGAACAATTCTATCGCAGCCTGACACCGGAACAGCTGTCTTCAATCAAAGTCGTTACCGGTGATGGAGCCAAGTGGATTACCGAGTGTGTCAATGAATTCACACCCGAATGTGAGCGGTGTGTCGATCCGTTCCATGTTGTCGAATGGGCCATGTCGGCTCTTGATGAAGTCAGGCGAGATGCTTGGAGAGACGCATACACAGCCGCTCAGGACATCGCCAAAGAACATCCCAGAAAGCCAGGATGCCCTAAAGCGGACGATCCGATTTCTGCTAAAGCGGCTGAAGGTGGAAATGATTGCAGCTACCAATCCACGTCTTTACAGAGCCTATCGGATGAAGGAAAAACTTCGGTTGCTGCATAAGGTAAAGGACCTTAACGAAGCCGAGGCTGAACTAAAAAAATGGCTTTGGTGGGTAAGTCACAGTCGTATACCCGCATTCATTGAACTGACAAAAAAATCCGGCGGCACAAAGAACACATATTAAACACGATTCGCCTCGGAATGAGCAATGCAAGAATCGAGGCTATCAACAACAAGATAAAGCTGATTGTGCGGAAAGCATATTGCTTCAGGAATATTCAAAATATGCTGGATATGCTCTATCTGGTTTGCTCTGATTTGGTGATACCACTACCTAATCGGAAGTCTAAACTGGCTCAACCGGCATAAACACTAGATTTACAGTAAAACTCACCCACAGGTATCCACGAAGAGTCCTTTCTTTAACAACGAAAGGGAAAAACAGAGGAACCGGGCTTGGGTTGTCAATCAGTTACGGGATCATTCAGGAGCATCAGGGTGAGATACTTGTTGAGTCTGAAGAAGGTGCATATACCAGATTTACAATCCATCTGCCCATGACAACGGATGATATATCCATAATGGAGGATAACAATGAGCTTACTTTTTCCAATGACAGACCAGAAGATATACGAAACGGCAAGGCAGGTCTACCTGAAGCATTTTGAAAAAGATCCGAATCTGGATCAGGAATATGACGACAGACGTAAAAGACTCATGTACGATGATATTTTGATCAACCTGGAGTATATCAAGACGGCAATAGTTCTTGACGATGGAAAGATAGTCATGGATTATGCCATATGGATCTATCATCTGCTATGCTCACTCATGAAAGACATCGATGCCGACCGGATCAAAGAACAGATGATCATGCACTATGAAATCTTGAACGAAACGTTGTCTGAGGCATTACCGCCGTCAGAAGCTTCCGCAGCAGACCAGATCATAAAAAGCGCAATCGAAGCGACAAGGGAAGAAGCAGATCAGCAAAGCGTTTTTACAGATGTCTTCTCTTCAAAATATCTGGATATCAAAAAGAACTATCTGGAGAAATTGCTCAAGACAGATACGAGAGGGGCCATCAAGGTCATTCTGGATGCTGTTGAAAGCGGCATAGCGCTCGAAGAAGTGTACATCGATATTTTGCAGGAAGTAATGCATCAAGTTGGCGAGATGTGGCATAAAAACATGATCAGCATCGATAAGGAGCATTACTGCACGTCAACGACCCAAACAGCCATATCGCAGCTGTATCCGATGATCTTCAGCCAGACAAGAAAAGGATACAAGCTGATTGCATGCTGTGTAGGCAGCGAACTTCATGAAATGGGAATGCGCATGGTATCCGATCTTGTAGAGCTGAACGGATGGGACAGCATCTATTTGGGGGCAGGTGTACCTATTCATGCGGTTCTGTCATCAATCAAAGAGAACGAACCTGATCTTGTCGGATTTTCAGTCACAATGCCACAACATCTGCCGCTCTGCCGCGACTATATTAAAAGCGTAAGAAACCAGTTTCCGCAGGTTAAAATTGCGGTTGGAGGCAGAGCGTTTTCAACAACCAATCATCTGTGGGCAAGCTGGGATATTGATATCTATGCAGAAAATGCCAGTGAATTCATTCGATGGGCAAAGAATAATATTGAACAAAAGGATCCTTTCAATGGACAGTTTCCTGATTAGCATCAATGCCAGGTTCAAGGTCAGTGAAGTGTTCTGGAGTGAACCGGTATTCCTCCTATCCAAGCACATGAATTCTTTCCTTGACCTGTTTGATGACAACGACCTTGTAAACATCAAAGCAACAATTAACCAATGCAGGAATCTGCCGGATGGTTTCCAATATGCCGGCGAACTGACACTATCAGGTCATCATGCAACAATGTCTATGTGGTTCTTGTCTGCCGGTGAAGGTATTCTGGCTTTTGCTTTGTCGGGACATGAAAAAGCCGGTGACATGGGCAATGCATTCAATGGCATTGTATTCAGGTTCATGCAGACAATCAAGAAGAGCAATCACCATGATAAGCCGATGAATCAAGAGTCTGTCAGTTCCCAGTTCGAAAACATCCAGAGATTGAACAACGAACTGATCAACACAAGAAGAATGCTTGAGAAGGCCAATGCGCAATTGAAAGTTTTGAACCAGGAATTGAACAACCGGCTTGTCAAAGATGCACTGACGGGTTTGGTCAGCAGGTATCAATACAGACAGGAGATGGAGATGGTCATTTCCAATACTCCAGAAAAAATGGGTCTTTTCATGTTCATTGATATTGATGATTTCAAATCGGTCAATGACAATTTCGGACATGCGGTTGGTGATGAATACCTGATACAGTTTTCGGATAGATTGAAAGCATTACCGGTACATGAGGTGATCAGAATAAGGATATCAGGAGATGAATTCGGATTGTTCATATATGGATTCGATCATATTTCGAAGGATGACATGGATAATCTGTGGGATATGATGAAAGAACACATACTGTCCAGTCCCGTTGCTGTCAAGAATATGGAACTGCCGATATCCATCAGTGCAGGGATAGCGATATATGGTATCCACACGAAGGAGATATACAACTTGATAGAGTATGCAGATTATGCAATGTACTGTGCAAAAAGGAATGGAAAAAACAAAATGAAGGTATTTGACAAGGACAGTTACAATAAAGCAAAGGGGAATCAACTATGAAAATAAAATCAGTAGCTCAGGGATCACTGGTTATTGCAATTATTGTGGTATCCTTCTTCTTGATCAGAGGCGCGATAAACATATTGAACGCACTGATTGTACCGACTGCAATATTTGTTTTCTCTATGAACAAAAAAAGGCGGGATATATTCGCTCTGTTTCTTTCCTTGGTTATGTTCTGTATGCTTTTTTTTCAAACGCAAATCGTCTTTTTATGCTTATACTTTGGAATCGCCCAGATTTTATTGATCATAAAAAGAAGAAGGATGCCACGAGCTGTTTCCATCATATTGCTGTCGTTATTCAATGCTTCCACTTTCTGGGCTGCAATTCTTCTAACGGACCAATTATTCGGGCTAGGTTTGAACCGGATTATGCTGATAATGTATAATTACAATAGATTGCTTTACACACTGTTATTTATTGTTGAAGGTTCTTTTGCGAGTATTATTCTATTGTTTGTGACTAGCAATGTATATAAAAGAACACGTCATCAGAATAATTCTAAACCAGGTATCAGCACTAAAGCTGATGGGCAAATTGCTAATAGAGCTGGATGAAAAATGGTCTGCCAGTCGCAAATATTCTGATTTGGAAATTTACTCCAAGAAAATCAATGGGAAGAAGTAGTAAGGAAGGATGCAGCATAGACCGCATTTCTTGCACGGTTCTGTCAAAAGCGAGCCTCCTCTGATATGCAGATGTGAGGGATGTATAGCAGACAGCCTACCTATCAGCCATCACTTGAACAACTCCTGAATCCCAAAAATCGATGGGTGACCATGGCGGATCAAATCCCATGGAACAAATTCGAAGAAAAGTATGCCGACTTGTTTCAAAGTGATACCGGTAATGTAGCAAAACCGTTACAGATGGCTTTAGGCTCTTTGATTATTCAAATAAAGTATGGTTATGCTGACCGTGAGCTTGTAGATCAGATAGCCGAAAATCCATACTACCAGTACTTCATCGGTCTCCCTGGATATCAAGAAACAGCACCATTTGATGCCAGTCTATTGGTAACATTCCGAAAGCGTATCAGTGCTGAAGTGCTAATGGAAGCCAATGAACATATGCTGGAAGCCGCCGCATCAAGTGATGACAATAGAGCCTGATAGCAAGGGAACACTGATTATCGATGCAACATGTGCTCCTTCAAATATTAGTTACCCTCAAGACTTTTCATTGCTGAATGAAGCAAGAGAAAAGCTCGAAGAAATCATGGATCGTTTTTGCAAAGACAATGGACTGAAGAAACCCAGAACCTACCGCAGAGAAGCGAAGAAAAACTACCTTGCACTTGCAAAAACAAAGAAAAGAAGCAAGTTAAAATCAGAAAAACCATCCGAAAGCAACTGGGGTATGCAAAGCGGAATCTTGGATATATTGATGGTTTCCTCGAAGCCGGTCATGCACCAACAGAAAAAGAAAAAACACTGTTGAAGACAATCAGGCTTCTATATGAGCAGCAAGAATATATGTACAGTAACCACACGCATTCCGCCCCGAAACGTATCGTAAGCATTCAGCAGCCATATCTACGTCCCATAGTAAGAGGAAAGGCTGAAAAGCTTTCTTTTGATCTATATTATCCTGAAAAAGTGCTTGTCGATCAAATCTACCGAACACGTGATAACCGAGATTACTGCAAAGGTAAAGGCATCAGGATGTTCGGTCCCAAGCTGGGACGACCATCAAAAAATAGGGAGCATGACAAGGCTATCGAATACCAAGACAATGTCGACCGCATCGAAGTCGAGAGAACTTTCAGCCTCAGTATACGATGCTATGGAATGGGCCTGATTAAAACCAAACTGGAAGAAACAACCAGGGCTACGATTGCGTTGTCTGTATTTGTGACGAATCTATTCAAGATTCAGTCATGCATAATTTTACGTTTGCTCTGTCGGTGGTTGAACCGCTGGCATTATGAACTTTTCTTGGCTGTATGAGTCGCAAAATGACTTAATCAGCAGACACTAAATAAAAATTGTTAACAAAGCGATTATCAGTGAATGTGCTGGGATTCAAACATCATTGAATTGAGTATTTTGAGTATTCATTTAGGGGCGATAATACCAATTTGGATAATCACTTAGCAATTGCTTTTGAATTTGCTTTTTCCACTACTATTCGCACATAACCCAAAAGGAAAATGTTCAGTGAGCAGGGAATAAACAAGAAATCATCTAAATATATTCAAAAAATTATCAATTTAAGCTTTATTTTATTGGCAATATTTTTTATAATACATATAAGTAGGTATGAAGAAACTATTGGCATTAACATTAATCGTTTAATAGGTGGATTGAGGATCATGGCAGGAATAAAGGACGTTGCGGAAAAAGCTGGCGTGTCAATTTCGACAGTTTCTAATGTAATCAATAAAAGAAAATATGTAAGTGCTGAGTTGGAAAGCAAGGTGTGGGCTGCTATTGAAGCTCTAAACTACGAAGCCAACCCTGTTGGAAGAGGTTTAAAGAGCAATAAAACAAATAAAATTGGTGTGATTGTACCGTCTTTCAGCCAGGTCTATTTTCCTGCGATTCTTCAAGGCATCCACCAGGCATCGATAAAAGAAGGCTATACAGTATCAGTTTATGAAACGGATGGAAACATTAAGGAAGAAAAAAGGTATATTAATTTGCTTAAAAATTCATGGGTCGATGGTATTATCCTTGTGTCTTACGCTGATATCGATGACAGTGAGGACTATGAGTACGTGGAATCTTTGGGAGCGCTAGAAACTGCGAAGAAGAGGATACCGGTAGTTACACTTGAGAGTACGTTAGGTGATGTCCTAGATTCGGTTATTGTTGATAATAAGAAAGCAGCATCTATTGCTACAGAACACCTACTTGAACTTGGGCGAAAAGACATCCTGCATATCTCAGCACCTCGAAAATTTAACATTGGTAAAATGAGGATTAAAGGGTATTCTGAAGCCTTAGAAAGTGCTGGTATATCAGTTGATCCAATGATGATTTGTGAAGGTGATTTCTCTCCAATCAGTGGGTACAAATGCATGAAAAGCTTTTTGGAAGCGAAAATCCGTTTTGATGGTGTGTTTGCAGCTAATGACCAGATGGCCATAGGAGCGATCAGAGCGTTGCTGGATGCTGGCATTCGAATTCCGGAGGATGTAGCGGTAGTTGGACTTGATAATGACTTCCCGTCTTCATTGATCAAGCCTTCTTTATCAAGCGTAAACTTTCCAAAATTCGATATGGGATATCAAGCAGTAAAACTACTAAGTAAAAAAATTCAAAATCCTAGAAAGGGAAGGAAGGTTTTTGTATTGGATGTCAATTTGGTTATAAGGCAATCGACAGACAGAAATATTAGTGATCAATGGAATCTTGTTGGCTGGTAATTTGTCGAGGCAATTTGTCATTATGGATAGTAATAATAAAAGAATGATGAGACAACCTCAACTGCCTCATCATTCTTTTTGGAGAAGGTATTATACAACTTTTATGCTTTCTCTTTTATCGACAGCTTCTTTTGCTGCAAATGCCCATTGAACGGCTTTATAGCCATCCATTAAGCCGACTTTAGGCTGAGTGTTCGTTTGTATACAGTCAGCAAAATGTTGCATTTCAGCTTCAAAAGTAGGCTCCCAGAACTCGAAGAACCACTGTACACACTCTGTAGTAGCGCCGTTTTTGTTGAGGGCAACAACCCGGTCTTTATTGGGTGTCGTGCCCATTCTTACTGATCCTTCTGTACCATAAACTTCAATTTCAACATGATAGCCGTATGAGCAGTTTCTTGATGTTTCCATGTATCCCATGACGCCGTTTTCAAAACTTAATGCCAATGTACAGTTGTCAATGTCGTTGACTGCTGCCAGACCTTCATATGCAAAAACACCACCCATGCCATAGACAGTTTCAGCATCCGAATCTATCAGCCATCTTGCGCAGTCATAGTCATGTGTCAACATATCAAAGACTAGGCCGCCGCTAGTAGGGCTGAATTTGATTATGAATTCTGCCATTGAAGCAGGATCCCTATTGACCAGTTTAATCAGAACCGGTTTACCGATATATCCTGCATCAATCTTTTCCTTCATTACTATTAATGATTTGTCAAACCTTCTATTGTAACCGATTTGAAAAATGTTTACACTGGTTCTTTCGACAGTTTCCTTAATTTGATCGATTTCTTCCAGAGTCATTCCAAGCGGTTTCTCGCAATAGATGTTTTTTACGCCGGCTTCTGCGGCTTCGCAGATCATTTTACAGTGTGATGCTGAATTCGTAGCAATTACAATACCATCAAGAGATTTGTCATTGAAAAGCTTTTTGTAGTCTGTCGTCCCATACTCGGGCCTCATTTCTTTCAGGACAGAGTCCACTTCTTCTTGAACGGCACTACAAACGGCAGTGAGTTCAGCATTGGGCAGTTTGTAATGGATATTCGAGGCATGATTTCTACCAAGCCGTCCTAATCCAACGATACCAAGTTTCACTTTTTCCATTATATTACCTCCATTTTACATTATAGTAGGTTCTTAACCTCGTCAATCCATTTGTGGGCAGCAGTTTCTGGATTGGGTAGAGGTAAACACTCTGCACTGATATTACCTTTATAATTGATTCTTTTTAAAGTTTTGATAATCTCACTGAAAGGAATATGTCCACTACCGACATATTTTCTGTTACTATCGGCAAAATGGATATAACCGATCATTTTGTTACATGTTTCAATGGCTCCTATCAGGTTTTCATCTTCGATATTCATATGAAATGTATCAAGAAGAATCTTAGTGTTCGGGATTTGATAACTCTTTATGAATTCTATAGTTTCTGCTACATTATTCAGATAATTGTTCTCATAGCGGTTAATGGGTTCAAATACGATGGGCACATCCTTGCTTTGAGCATATAACGCCACAAGTTTTGTTGATTCTGCAAGTCTGTCAAGATAACGACCTCTTGATAATGTAGTTGGAGGAAGATTTCCACGCATGCAACCTATAATTACTGTTGCATGAAATGGCGCTGCAGCATCCACAAAATCCTTTAACCGTTGAACAGCCGCCGTCCTAATGGTGCTGTCATCGTCTATCAACGACAAACCCTCTTCACCATATGCCCGCCCGGTTCCGAATGCTGAAACAGTGAGTCCGTTTTTCTCGCAGGCATATGATATGACATTTAGGTCGATTTCTGCTGGATTTCCCCAATGCAGTTCAACACCTTGATAACCAATCTTTGCCATCTCCTGAATCTGTTTTTCAGGATCGCCACCAAAAACGATTGGAGCCGAGGGGGAGGTGCTACTTGCCAATGTTGCGGTTAGAACGATATTTTCTTTATAATATTTGTTTTTTTGCATTTTTCTCACCTCAATAAACTAGTTTAAAGACCTATCTCGTCAATATGCCGTCCAATGTGTAGTTCAAGTCTTTTTGAGTAGAGCGTTTCATTATCTCGCAAAGTTTCATAAATGGCTGTTTTTAGCTTTGTATTTTCCAATATGAAACCGTATGTAATATGAAGCAACTGCCTGGAATGGTCTTCAGTAAGATAATATTTAAGCTTATCATCAGAGATAATGTCTAGATCAGGTATGTTATTGAGATCGGCGGAAACATGATAGAATTGTCTTGCCTCATCAAAATGCAACAAAGCATACTTGTGGATTTCTCTATATAAGTCGGGATTGCATTCAGCGATTGCGCCGATTGCTTCAAGCCAGTTTGTCCCCGACGTCTTTACATGCAGTCTGCCCTTCGTATATCGTCCAATAAGATCAAAAACACTGAATTTATCGCTGCCAGAATGGATGCTTAACTTGTACCCAAAGAAATCTGCTATTGTAGAATGCATTTTAAGATGTTCTTCGAACTGATGAATGTCGCCTATATAGTCTATACCTTTTTGGAATTCTCCAATGAACCTCGGTGCCAGACTTGTAAAATTCACTTTTGAAGCCATTAATTCAGTTGCTACAAAATAGTGCCCATATTGTGACGTCGTTTCTTCTGTCTCGTCGATTGATATCTCGTAATCAATAGGTCTTGCGCAAGTTGCAATGTGTTTGTTGTAGATATAGACAATATATTGGATTGCCTCAAGATAGATGAGAGCGTTTTCCATGAGTTCCTTCTCGGAAAACTTGATATTCAGACCGTTGATATCAAAACTGCGGTCTAGGTATTTCTTTTCTAGATTTTTGCGCACACCAACAGAAATATTGCTGTATGCTTCCTTCAGTTCAAATGAAGAAAGTCTCTCGATGCCTTTTCCAATCTTTTCTGAGCAATCGATGGTAATCATTGTAACGCCATTATCGAGCGCATCAATGACATCGACTTCTTCTTTCAAATGATCCCCATCTGCTCCGAATCCGCCTTTATACCCTTTTTGGAATACCGCGAATGTAACATCATCTAAAACATCAGCATATGTACGTCCTGTAAGATTTAGTTCTCTTTTGCTTTGTTGAGCTAAAATGGGTGTCGCAACACTTCCTGAAAAAGCCTCAATATGCCCTGGTGTAGCCAAACCGAGTCTGTCTCCCGTTCCAAAAGTAGCAGTTTTTCTACCAAAAGCTCTTGGACGAGTATAATCCAAGTGTTTGTTCAGTATTAGTCTATTTTTGTGTGATAACGGACATAGTTTAAAATAGTCATCAACTTGTTCGCCCTCGAAATCGTCAAAGGGGACACCACTTCCAAATATCGCAATGAATTTTTCATCCTTTACTTTGACCATTTGCAGGATGATATTGTTTATGTGTGTGAGAGACTCTTCATAAATCATATAGTCATAAAACATCGCGTCCATATACTTACACATTGTGTTTTCTTTAAAATTCAGCATTGCGTTCCTCCCTAAATACTTGCAGATACACACGAATGAATTCTTCGTGTGTATCTGCTTGATGAATGCTCTTGATGAGATTTAATCGATATCGAATTGGAGCATTACTTTAAAAGCATTGGCTTTCTCATGTATAGCTGTATCCATTGCCTTCTGAAGGTCACTGAAGGGGAAGAAATGTGTATTCAAAGCATCAAAGTCATATTTGTCTTTGATGGCATTCATGAAGCGGATTGTTCTCTGGCCAAAGTCTTTTGTGCCTCCTGAACCTTTTAGCTTTAATGTTTTCCAGATCGTCCAACCTAGTTCAACAGGCACTTTGCGACCAATGGAGTGTCCTACGAAATTGACTTGGCAGCTGTGTCCTGCTATATCGAAGACTGAGGCAATAGCATTGTCATTACCCGAACATTCGACAATAACGGAAGGACCACGACCATCAGTCAACTTGGCGATTTCTTCCTTCCAGTTTTCGTTCTTCGGATTCACCACCACATCAGCACCATACTTGAGAGCCAATTCTTTTCTGTTCTCCAAAGGTTCAACAACGATTACCTTCGCTCCAGAAGTTTTTGCAGCCATTGTAGCGGAGATGCCAACTGGTCCGCATCCAAAAATGACAGCCGTATCAGACGCATCGATGTGTCCACCGTTGCCCCAGATTCCGAAGTATCCTATTGAGAATGTTTCAACCCATGCACCGTCAGCATATGACCAGTGGTCAGGAATTTGATGAACATACTGTTCTTCAACAACCATGTATTCACCCATGCCACCAGGGGAGTCAGGTCTGAATCCGATTTCTCTCATGTTAAGGCATGCAGAAGGCATCAACCCATCTTTGCAGTTTTGGCAGACACCACACGCCATGACGCAGTCTCCTGTTACTTTCATACCGACTTTCAGAGTCGAAACCCCACTGCCTACCTCGACGATTTTTCCACCCCATTCGTGACCTGGAGTATAAGGACCCAAGTCATATCTTCCTTCGGCCGATTCACCTTCATAGCACTCGACGTCAGATCCACAAATGCCACATGCTCCAACTTGTATCAATACCTGATTTGGTTTCAGTGATGGCACTTCAACTTCTTCAACCCTAAGATCATGGGGTTTATGTAAAAATGCAATTTTCGCTTTCATAATTGAATTTCTCCTCTCGTTTACAGTCTTTCGAAGATGCCAATTCTAGGCAGTTCATCAACGGATTTCCAACCTTCGCTAAATGGCTCTTTCAAGAATGGTTCCATATCTTCAGCTTTTCTAAGTGTGATTTTTTCTACAGGTGGTACAGTGCCAGCGGGGTATGTGTCTAAGATTTCATCGTGCAGCAGTGTGAGGTACTTCAAGATAGCAGCTATAGGACGTTTGGCTTTCTCGGCGGTGGCTAAGGAAGGTGTTCCAACAATGCCTTCAGGTGTAGCTGATCTCTCGATAGCTGCATGGCCTTCGCCTTCCGACCATCTACAAGGTCTTCTATATGGATCTACAGATTTGTCCATGTGACCATCAGGAAGTAGAGCTTCACCATCGGCATCTTGTACTACACTCATATCAACCATCTCTTTAAACATCAGAAGTGCTACAGCAGTTTCTGCTTCATCTGCATGTATGAAATTTGTTTCTAAGCTGTTCTTTCTGTTTGTAGGGTAGAAGAACTCCCTGACTGCGCGATGCCATTCTATAACGCGAAAGATGCCTGGCAATTGATAGCGCTTACAGAATTCCTGAATTGCAGATTCTATCATCCAAAGGTGACCGTGGTTATTAATGAAAATAATCTTTCTGTAACCATCGTTCCAAAGGCCAAGCATGGTATAGATGAGAGACTCTTTGACGACTTCTTCTGGCATGATTACTGTACCTGGCATTCCTATGTGATGGTAAGGATGTCCGCCATAATTCAGAGGCGTGAAGGCGAGATTGACTTCTCTACCCTGTTTGGCTGTATATCTGCGGACGCCTTCACAGATCTGGGTTACCATGAAAGTATCTAGTCCCGTATTGGCATGGAGTCCGTGGTTCTCAGTGCATCCGATTGGAACAAAGACGATGTCATTTTTTCTTCTCTTCTCAATTTGAGTCGCTCTAGGCGTATTCTGAATATAAGTCCCGGCAACACCGAGTTCGGATGCTGAAGGTATTCCATACTCCTCTAGAATATTGTCGATTTCCTCTTCCGACGCATCCCAAATTTCCTTTTTAAGCCTGCCGACAGCTGTATCCGCCTCAAACATGACATTTGGATCTTCGGTAAATAACCATTTCTTTTCGTTGCTCATTTAGATAACCTCCTAAAATTGATTGTTCATAGTTGTTATGTAGAGTGGGTGACTGACCGCTTGTGTACTCTAGCCAGTTAATGGAAAAACAGGAAAAACGTTTTTCTGAAATGAATTATACAGCCGTGCAGAAGACATGTCAATGAGTCTGACGCAAATTTACAGAAAAACGTTACAATACACAAATGCACAATAAGATATATGTGAAATGTGTATATAAAGACTAATTGCACAAACGAGAAAGACATAATCTTCATATATTATGCATATTGACAAAAATAATTCTGCGTGATAGATTTGATTCATGCAGACGTTGTGACAAATAACAATCAATATTTTCAAGGGAGGAAATGTATGAAAAAACTTATATCAATATTTCTTATTCTATCTATGGCAATGTTCATGTTGACCGCATGTGGAGAATCGGACAATACAACCGAGCCCTCTGCTGAGTCATCAACTGAAACTTCGGTAGATACGAGTACAGAAGAACAAGGAACTCAGGATGATACTGTCGTTGTAGGTTTCGCAACATGCAATATGAATGACACATTCCAAACCTATATTACTGACGCTGCATCTGCAAAAGCTGACGAATTGGGATACACACTGGATATCCAAGATGCACAGGAAGATGTCATCAAACAACAAGATCAAGTTAATGCTTTCATCCAAGCTGGTGTCGATGCAATTATTGTCGTTCCTGTAGATACTAGCGCTGTAGGACCGATTACCAAAGCGGTAAAAGATGCGGGCATTCCTCTAGTATATGTAAACAGGAATCCTTTTGGGGAAGATTCACCACCTGAAGGCGTATATTATGTCGGCTCTCAAGAAATTGTAGCAGGAGAATTACAAGCAAAGTACCTGGTTGATTTGATGGGTGAAGAAGGTGGCGTAGCCATTCTTATGGGCTTGCTAACGAACCAGGGAGCCGTCATGAGAACTGAAGGTAATGAATCCGTACTGAAAGATTATCCAGGTATAAAGATCCTTGCAAAAGAAGCTGCAGATTGGCAATATGACAAAGGGATGGCGTTAACAGAAAACTGGCTTACTGCTTATGGAGATGACTTGAAAGCAATTCTAGCTAATAATGATGGTATGGCTATAGGCGCATTACAGGCGTTGGAAGCTGCCAACCGTGATGATGTCATCCTGATGGGTGTTGACGCTATACCTGATGCTATTAATTTGGTTGCCGAGGGAAGAATGGATGCAACAGTTCTACAAGATGCAGCAGGCCAAGGGGTCGGTGGAGTCGAGGCAGTGGCGAATATATTGAACGGCCAGCCACAGGACGCCGTCAATTGGATAGAGTTTGTACTTGTAACACCGGATAATGTGGACGAGTTTAAATAAAGAATTTTAAACTCCAGAAAAACGTTTCGCTAAACGTTTAGCAGGCAAAGTCAATCGAGAACTGATATGTCTGGGGGAAGAGTCTGCAATTCCTCTAGACAATTTGAGCAAAGGCTATGGTGGTGAAATGGATAATATAAATATATTGGAAATGAAAAGCATCGTGAAAGATTTTCCTGGTGTCCGAGCATTGAATGGTGTCAACTTGCAAGTCAAAAGCGGTGAAGTCCATGCTTTAATGGGTGAGAACGGTGCTGGAAAATCGACATTGATGAAATGTCTTATTGGAATACATCCTCAAACTTCAGGTGATATTTATTTCAATGGCGAGCTTATTGAGAACTATAATACTGCGAAAGCATTGAAAATGGGGATTTCGATGATACATCAGGAGCTTAGCCCAATTGAGCATCGATCGATAATGGAAAATATTTGGCTGGGCAGGGAACCAAAGAATATTCTGGGATTGATCGACCATCAAAAGATGTACGATATGACCGTTGAAATCCTTAAAAAAGTCGATTTGAACGAGGATCCTAAGACTCTGATGGTAGAGTTGACTGTAGCAAAAATGCAAATGGTAGAAATTGCTAAAGCGATTTCATACGATGCAAAACTGGTCATAATGGACGAACCGACTTCTGCACTTACTAGTAAAGAAATTGAACAGTTATTTAAAATAATGCGCAAACTAAAATCACAAGGGACGGCTTTGATTTATATTTCACACCGCCTTGATGAAATTTTTGAAATTACAGATCGGATAACTGTGTTTAGAGATGGAGGGTACATCGGCACTGAAGAGACAAAGAATATTGATACACAGCAACTGATTAAAATGATGGTAGGTCGAGAAATTGGTGAGATGTTTCCGAAAGTATCATGTCCGATAGGTGATATTAAGATGGAAGTTGATAATCTCTCTGATAGCGGACGCTTTCGAAACGTAACATTCAATCTTCGAAAAGGAGAAATACTCGGTCTAGCAGGCCTTGTTGGAGCAGGCAGAACCGAATTGATTGAAACGATTTTTGGGATACGAAGAAAGACTTCTGGACAAATCAAAATTGATGGCAAAGTTGTGGAAATTAAATCTCCCATTCATGCAAAAGCAAATAAAATGGCGTTGCTGACAGAGGACAGACGAATGGATGGGATTTTTCCAATGCTAACCGTATTTCAAAATGCTTTTATGGCAAATATTGATAAATATGTGAGCAAGAAAAGATTATTCTCACATAAGAGAGCGATAGCCGATGTAAATAAGTTCGTAGATTTATTAAGTGTAAAAACTCCTACGATTTATCAGAAAATTGAAAACTTAAGTGGTGGCAACCAACAGAAAGTTCTTGTCGCAAGATGGCTTCTAACAGAACCGGACATTTTGATTCTTGATGAGCCTACTCGAGGAATCGATGTTGGTGCAAAAGCGGAAATTCATAAACTGATTACAAAACTAGCAGGAGAAGGAAAGAGTATTATAATGATTTCATCTGAATTGCCGGAGGTTATGGGTATGAGTGATCGTATTTTAGTCATGAAAGAAGGAATTGTTACAGGAATTATTGACAACAACAAGGGATTGACCCAAGAAAAACTGATGATGTTGGCAACGGGTCAATAAACATATTGATTGATAGGAGTGAAATATTTTGAGAGCCATAGAAAAGAATGGAAAAAAGTATGTTGAATATCTTAAGAAATATGGAATAATTCTGGCGCTGATAATTCTTGTTGCTGGAATCACTATTGTTGAACCAAAATTCATGACAGCCACAAATTTGTTTAACGTTTTGGCTCAAACTTCAATTTTTGGAATTATGGCGCTTGGAATGACGCTGATTATTATTTCAAAAGGCATAGACCTCTCTGTGGGATCTTTAGTTGCTTTTTCCGGGATAGTGGCAGCAAGTTTAGCACAGGTATCTACAGCAACTACAAAATATTATCCAAATATTGGCGAGCTAAATATCTTAGTACCAATCATTGCTGCAATTGTAATCGGGGCTTTGCTCGGGGCTGTTAATGGAGGACTAATTGCATATACTGGCATACCGGCTTTCATCGCGACACTAGGAATGATGACAATAGCGAGAGGATTAACTTTAATGTATACAGGAGGGAAGCCGGTAAGCCAGTTTGTTCCAAACTTCATGCTGATTGGTAGCAAATTAGGTCCTGTTCCGGTGCCTGTAATAATCTATGCTTTCATGATTGCATTGACGTTCTTGCTCCTGAACTATACGCGATTCGGGAAAAATGTATATGCTATTGGAGGGAATATAAAAGCGGCTGAAATATCCGGTGTCAATGTCAAGAAAAATTTGATAATGATTTATGGTTTTGCCGGTATCACCTGTGGAGTCGCAGCTCTTGTTTTTGCAGGAAGAGTTGGAAGTGTGCATCCAGGCGCCGCAACAGGATATGAATTGACTGCAATCGCAGCTACGACAATTGGAGGAACCAGTCATACAGGAGGGATTGGAACTATCTGGGGGGCTGTAGTCGGAGCCTTGATACTAAGTATCTTAAGGAACGGGTTAACTCTTCTGGGTGTACAGGCATACTGGCAGCAAGTTGTTGAAGGCGCAATCATTATAATAGCTGTAATTATTGACATGAGAAAGAATACTAAAAAAAAGTAATAAAGCGTTCTAAATCAAGAGGGGCCATCTTCTTTCCGGATGGGAAGTAGTGATGTAAATACAATACCCCATGAACAGATTGCAAAATTCCTCTTATTCTTACCCTACCCATCTAGAAAGAAGATGGCCCCTCTTGGTTTAGATGATTTAGCTTATAAATCCTGTGTGCTTGTGACGTTAGGAGGTACGTTGATATGGACAATCTAATAAAAGAAGAAATCTCTAATTTGAAAAAGAATTTAGGATTGCTTAATGTTTCCACGCTGGGAAAAAAAGAATTACAAGATTTGAATAATTATATTGATCAACATAGCTCTTTGCCGGATGATATTTATCTGAACAGGATGGAGAAGTATGAAAGAAGAGAAGATATCGATATAACAAAAGAAGAACAGGAACTATTATTGCAACTTCGCCAGACTAATTCGTTAAGACTGATTGAAGGTTGTATTGTCTTTAATACGGCAGTAGTCATTGCTTTTCTTATTTTCGATTTTATTAAGGCAATTACAGGTAGTGGTGGCTTGCTTTTCTAGTGTACGTCCGACAATAAAAAATGAAACAGAGCACTTGCATGACATAGTTCGCAATAGTATTGCGAAGTGGGTGTTGCTAATACCTGATTGGGATGGTGAAATCATGATTGAAAATACGAATAATCTATATGCTGCTATTCTAAAAGATGCGTGGCATGACTTTGAAAAAAGTAAATTGCATTTGACTGATGATCAAGTCAAAATCCGTAGACTACTGGAGAACAGGTATAGGATACTAGTATCTGGGAAAAAGATTTCCCAGGAACAAACTATGGAGTTTATTATCTTAATACGTAGGTTCAATGAGTATTTATCGAAAGAACAAAACGAGGTGAGAGTATGCTGTCAAAAGATAAAGTCAAATTAGGTATTGCCCCCATTGCCTGGACAAATGATGATTTGCCTGAACTAGGAAAAGAAAACACATTCGAGCAGTGCATCAGTGAAATGGCACTGGCTGGATTTGCCGGTACAGAAGTTGGAAACAAGTATCCGAAGAATCCAGAAGTACTCCACAGGTATTTGGATATTCGTGGAATCCAAATCTGTAATGCGTGGTTTTCAACCCAGTTTACAAGTAGTGATCCAGAAGTGACATATGATGCTTTTATCACACAAAGAGATTTTCTGAATGCCATGGGGGCAAAAGTCATCGGCTGTTCAGAGCAGGGAAACTCAATACAGGGTGCATCCAAGCCAATTTTTGATGAAAAGCCAGTTTATTCAGAAGAAGAATGGGAAAAAGTAATCCAAGGTATGAATCATCTGGCAAAACTAGCTGATGAAGTAAATATGAAGGTTTGCTTACATCATCATATGGGAACTGGAGTGCAAACAACGGAAGAGATTGATCGTTTCATGGCGGAAACTAATGATAACGTATATCTTCTCTTTGATTCTGGGCATATTGTATATTCAGAAGGCAATGTACAGGCAGCTGAAGAATTGTTGAAAAAGCACATCAACAGAACAATACATGTTCATTTGAAAGATGTACGAATGGAATTGGTCAAGAGGGTGAAAGATAATAAATTAAGCTTCCTAGAAGGAGTTAAGATGGGTACATTCAGTATTCCAGGAGATGGTGATATTGACTTTTCGCCTATTTTTAAGATTCTGGAAGAAGCAGATTATAAAGGCTGGATGGTTGTTGAAGCAGAACAGGATCCTGCATTGGCCAATCCTTTTGAGTGCGCAGTACGTGTAAGAAAATATATTAATGAGAAAACGGGTCTATAAGGTTAAGTCTGACGGTTCAAGCAAATAGGGCGAAAGCAATAGTATTGAAGAGTCAGTAAAAGAGCATATTGTAGGTGATGAAGAATTTGATTATTGATGAAATAAAAGGGAATTTAATTGAATACTATGAAAATCTCCTTTCTGTTGGAGTGCTTATGGCAGTGAATAAACTTGAACGAATTGATTCTGCTTCCGAAGCAGAATTACTAGAAATCCTTGAGAATCATACTACTCTCAAAGAGAAAAACAATCAGAATATTTGATGGATACATGTGAATAGTCGCATTTTAAAAGGTGGTTTGATGAAAAAGGCAACAATAAAAAATATTGCCAGCAAAGCTGGTGTTTCAGTTGCGACAGTATCTAGAGTCATTAACAACAGGACGAACGGCGTCGGTGAAATGACAAGAAAAAGAATCAACGAAATCATTGCTGCGGAGAAGTTTGTACCAAGTGCCTTTGCGAGAGGCCTTGTCGTTAGAAAGTCAAAAATTATTGGGGTGCTTATACCTGATATTACAAGTGAATTCTACACAAGTATTGCTCGAGGTGTAGAAAAGCATGCTAGCAGTTATTGGTATAATGTCATTCTCTGTGATGTACAGAACAACAAGGATAAAGAATCAGAGTACATTAATTTTCTTATTGAACATCAAGTAGAAGGATTGATATATGCTGTCCTTGTGGATTCAAAATTGGAGATACCTAATACTTGAAATGTCTGTGTAGACAACTTCAAGGCATTTAAAAGCATGGTTGATTATGTTTTGGATATGGGACATAGAAAAGTCGCAGTAATATTGCTGAATTTGTTTATTGGTAACGAGCTACCAAAAGAATATAAAGTCACACTTGATTCATATCTTATAATTCAAAGATCTGTTAAACGAATAGATGAGTGATTTTAACTAAATGACAGTGACGGAATAGGAAAGGATTGTACGGAAAGTGTAAGAGGGATGACTACTAGCAAGTACTAGAATAGCGTACCGCAAATAACCAGACCGATGAGTGTCTATATCTTCGTCTGCTTCGTTGGCGTCGGTGGCCATATCCATGGCTACAGCGTCAGCCGCCGCCTCGTAGAAAATGATCCATTCTGCGCCCCATTGGTCAAGTCATTACAACACGCTACACTAGTTGGCGCAAGGTGACTAATATCTATGAATCAAGTGCTATAGCGTTGGATTCAGTCACAAAAACCATGACATTAGAAAGGATCGTTTATCGATATGGGGATATTCAGTTTTGTTGAATTTGAATTATGGCAGTGGCTGGTCATCATCGGCGTCGCACTTTTGGTCGGATTTGCTAGAGCGGGAATCCACACTGTTGTCATGCTAGGTGTGCCTTTGATGGCAATGACGGTAGAAGGAAAAGGGGCTACTGGCATGATGGTGTCCATGTTCGTTGTGGGTGATGTCATCGCTGTCCTATATTACAAACAGCATGCTGATTGGAAAATTGTTCAAGCGGCTTGCGCCATGGGTTATTTTGGGTGTTTCTGCTGGGCTATTCATCGGGCGATATATTAACAATGAGCAATTTACGATGATAGTATCAATTTCTGTCTTGATCTGTCTTGCTCTTATGATTTACGGTGAAGTAAGGAAAGGGAATCTTGCTATCCCTAAGAAAATGTGGGTGCACGGCCTAACAGGCACTGCTTGTGGCTTCACGTCCATGATTGGAAATGTGGCAGCGCCTATTTTTAACATATATCTAATTTCTATGGGATTCAATAAGCAAAACTTTATAGGAACGGCAGCAATGTTCTTTTTCATGACTAATCTTATAAAGCTGCCTCTGCAAGTTTTCTTTTGGCATAATATCACTTCTGGTATTTTGGGTGTTGTTCTTTTGATGGTCCCAGTTATTTTGGTGGGCTTCATTGTTGGAACACGTGTCATCAAGATATTAAATGAAAACATATTCAGACACATAGTTTTAGCCATGACGGCAATCGCGTGCATAAAACTTCTAATATGATTGCATAAAGCTTGATGATTTTTATATATTAAAGATTCACTCAAGGAGGCAAACTGAATGGAGAAATTAAAATTCGGCATGGTTGGTGGCGGAAACAAAGCCTTTATCGGGGGTGTTCATAAGAAGGCGGCAGAATTTAATGACTTGGCTGTTCTCGTTGCTGGATGCTTCACAAGGAATCGGGAGGAAAATCTGAATACCGCTGCACGATGGAATGTAGCTGACTGCTCGAGGGTATACAACAGCTATCAAGCTATGGCGGAAGAAGAGGGAAAGCGGGATGACGGTATAGATTTTGTCATCATAGCTACACCGAACGATACCCATTATGATATCGCTCGAGTTTTTATGGAGCATGGAATTAACATCGTTTGTGACAAACCTTTGGCACTCACGGTAGACGAAGCGGAAGAATTGAAGAAGATGGCGGAAGAGCTGAATCTGTTATTTGGCGTTACGTATACTTATACTGGATATGCTATGACGAGGCAGGCAAGAGAAATGATCGATCATGGCGAGATCGGCAAAATACAGTCAGTAATGGGT
Organism: Vallitaleaceae bacterium; assembly: GCA_963677915.2. Taxonomy (GTDB): domain Bacteria; phylum Bacillota; class Clostridia; order Lachnospirales; family Vallitaleaceae. The sequence goes on from CAXXGE010000038.1 coordinate 114,644, forward strand.
GAATTCCCTCAGGAATGGCTTGCGGCTTCGCTTGTCAGTGATTCATCGGAGCAGGCAACATGGAGAATGGATCCAAATCGTTCAGGACCTTCAGGATGTGCAGCTGATATCGGCACACACGTTGAAGCTCTCATTTCAGCAATGACTGGACTGGAATTGGAAGCAGTTATTGCTCGCTTTGACTATTATCCTTCTCATCTTCCATTGGAGACCAATGTTCAGGCAATGTTAAAATACAAAGGAGATATACCGGGGATGATGTGGACATCCCAGGTTGCCATGGGATATGAAACAGATCTCACTGTCCGAATTTTTGGAGATAAGGGTGCTATTGAATGGACGCATAGCACTCCGGGCGTTCTTAAAGTTACCAGATGCAATGAGCCTGTTCAATATTACACAGCAGGAAGAGAGTTTCTCTATGAACCCGCAAAAGATCTGTGCCGGTTGCCTTCAGGTCATGTGGAAGGCTTTTATGAAGCATTCGCTAACATATATTTGGGATTCTGCAAGCATTTGATTGCCAAGAAGACCTGTACGAATCCCGGTATGTACAGATACCCAACTATTGATGCTGGGGTCAATGGCGTCAGATTTGTAGAGGCATGTATAAAGAGCAATGCCAACAACAATATCTGGGTCGCTCTTTAATAGTATGCTTTGTATAAAGGAGATAATCTATTATGTTCAAATTCAATACGATAGATGAAGCAATTGAGGATATCAAGACGGGAAAGATGATTGTGGTCGTCGACGACGAAGACAGAGAGAACGAAGGGGATTTGGTGATGGCGGCTGAAATGGTGACACCAGAATCTATCAACTTCATGGTTACCCATGCAAAAGGCCTTGTCTGTGTTCCGATGACAAGCGAAAGACTCAAAGAGTTGGGTATTAGTCTAATGGTCAGGAATAATACAGATTCTTATGGAACAGCCTTTACTGTGTCGGTAGACGCTGCCGAAACAGATACAGGCATAGCTGTACATGAGAGGTCGTTGTCAATCAAGAAACTGACAGATCCAAAAGCAAAAGCATATGATTTCAAACAACCGGGCCATGTATTTCCTTTGATTGCGAAGGACAAAGGTGTGCTGAAACGCAATGGTCATACAGAAGCTGCAGTCGATATGGCTAAGCTGTCAGGCTTTGCACCCGTTGGAGTTATCTGTGAGGTTTTGAAAGATGACGGAACAATGGCAAGGGTGCCTGATCTAATGGAATTCGTTAAGGAGCACGGCCTTAAAATCATAACTATTGCGGATTTGATTACTTATAGAAGACATAAAGAGGTTTTCTGCGAGAGTGTAAAAGTGGAGTCCTTTTCCAAGTAAGCTAGCAAACACATAAATTGGCTATGATTAAAATTATCTGTACTAAAAATTTAGGATGAAATATCAATTTAGTTTTTAATGCAATCAGAATCAAATGGTATTAAGCAAGACGTGAGATTCAAGCGCTATCATATTTCTATCTTCTTATATTGAACCCCTTTTGTTAGACAGATAAAGTCTAATAAAAGGGGTTCCTTTTATTCTTAACGGTGGAGTGACTCAGCAGTAATATGGCTTTTTGATAATGTCTTCATATGGCACAGTCGGATTCGGCATAATTGAACTATTAGCTCTATCATAGTAATTCGGTTTAATACCCCCTCCCCACGGGGGCACACCTTTCCGCAAAACCCCAATTACGCCAAATAGTTTTACAATTCTCATCTCAACACACGTCGAGACAGTGGTAAGGCTAGTCCGGGAATAGCTTGATTTCAGGGGCTCTGCGGGTTTTTGGTGAGAACAATAGAGATGAAAAACGGCCTCCTACGTGAAAATGTGGGAGGTTTTTGCTTGGGGGGTATTTTAGATTCGCGGAAAGGTTTATCTTGTCAATAATTCAAACTGGTTTTTATGAAAGCGAATTATACCACTGTCTCTCAGTTTGGACAGTTCAGCAGACATGGCACTTCTCTCGACAGATAAGTAATCGGCCAGTTCCTGTCTATTGAATGGAATGGTGAAGCTATTGCATCCGGATTTCACTGCTTGTGCTGAAAGGTACGCTAAAAGCTTGTCACGGGTTGTGCGTTTTGTGATAAATTGGATTTTTTCAGTAAGCATCTGATTGTTGGTTGATATAACAGAAAGAAGATTTTGGATGATTTGGCCGTGAAAGGAACACGCGTTTTTGCATGGTGAAGCCAGCTTGTTGCAGTCAATGAATAGGATTTCACTTTGTACTGTTGTTATGACTGTGAACGGAAATATCTTTGGATTGCCACATGCAAATACTTCTCCGAATAGCTGACCAGGATTAAGATTTGATATGATGTTTTTGTTACCGTAATAGTCATCTTGAATTACCTGCACACTCCCAGATAGAACAATGCCAAAGCTTGTAATGATATCTCCACAAAAAAGAACAGTTTCATGTTTTTCGTAGCTTTGTATTTTTCCGGATAAGCAAGATAACAATGACTGAGAGTTTCCCTTACCAATGCCGCTAAAAAGTGGTATATTTTCAATCTGTACCGAATATTTTTGCATAAATGCCCCTTTTGTTGGAAATGCAACGTATTTTTTCTCTTGATACGAGTATACTAAAGTGATGAGCTAATATCAATATGGATGTTATTCAAAGGAGGAAGTACAAATGAGCATGTTTTGTTATCAGTGCCAGGAAACTGCAAAGAACACTGGCTGCACTGTCAGAGGTGTTTGTGGAAAAGACGAGCAGACAGCCAATCTGCAGGACCTTCTGATCTATTCCGTAAAAGGCATAGCCGAGGTCGTGCAAAAAAGCGGACTGAGCCCATCTGAACTTGGGGAAGTAAACGAAATCGTCCTTGACAGCTTGTTTAAAACGATCACCAATGCGAACTTCGATGCTGAAGCCATCAAGGTACAGATCAAGAAGAACATAGGGATTCGTGATGAATTGGCAGTAGGCATACCAACTCCGATGCATGATGCGGCAACTTTCCAAGTGAGTTCGGATGCCGATATGGAAACCAAGGCAGCTAAGGTCGGTGTCCTTGCAACGGAAAACGAGGATATTCGATCACTGCGCGAGCTGATCACCTACGGACTCAAAGGCATGGCAGCATATACCCATCATGCATATAATCTGGGTAAAGAAGATTTCTCCATCTACAACTTCATGTATGAAGCGCTGCAGGCATTGCTTGATGATTCCAAGACTGCAGATGAACTGGTTGCATTGACTTTAAAGACCGGCGAATACGGTGTGAAAGCGATGGCGCTGCTGGATGAGGCCAATACAGGAAGATTCGGCAATCCTGAAATATCCAAAGTCAACATTGGCGTAAGGAACAATCCGGCCATTCTTGTATCGGGTCATGACTTGAATGATCTGGAGATGCTACTTGAGCAGACAAAAAATACTGGTGTGGACGTCTATACTCACAGTGAGATGCTGCCGGCCAACTATTATCCTGAACTCAAGAAATACGACAACCTTGTAGGAAACTACGGAAATTCCTGGTGGAAGCAGAGAGAGGAATTTGCAACCTTCAACGGTCCGATTCTTTTTACAACGAACTGCATTGTCCCGCCGACGGACGGGTCGGAAAAGCGCATCTTTACAACAGGCTCTGCCGGTTATCCAGGCTCAAAGCATATCGTAGCGAATGAAAACGGGAAAAAGGATTTTACCGAAATCATTGCCTTGTCCAAGAAGCTTCCGGCACCTACTGAAATCGAATCGGGGGAAATCGTCGGCGGCTTTGCCCATGCTCAAGTTTTCGCTCTTGCAGACAAAGTGGTTGATGCCGTCAAGTCTGGCGCTATTAAAAAGTTCTTTGTCATGGCAGGCTGTGATGGGCGCATGAAGAGTCGTGAGTACTACACGGAGTTTGCGAAAGCTTTACCAAAAGATACGGTTATACTAACCGCCGGTTGTGCGAAATACCGCTACAACAAGCTGCCTCTGGGAGATATCGGTGGCATTCCACGCGTCCTTGATGCAGGCCAATGCAATGACTCCTACTCGCTTGCGGTTGTAGCGCTTAAGTTGAAAGAAATTTTCGAACTGAACGATATCAATGATCTTCCGATTGCATACAATATCGCATGGTATGAGCAAAAGGCCGTTATCGTACTGCTGGCACTCTTGTATCTGGGTGTCAAGAATATCCATCTTGGTCCGACACTTCCGGGATTCTTATCGCCGAATGTAGCCAAGGTCCTGGTTGACACTTTCGGTATTGCCGGTATTGGAACTGTTGAAGATGATGTAGCATTATTCATGCAATAATGAAAGTTGGTGCCTCATGTATACCATATTTGATATGCATGAGGTGCTTTTTATTTTTTGTTCATTGTGTTACATGTGTAACTCTTTTTTTCTTGCTGTTCAGTTATGATGGATGTGAATCAGCTGTATGGAAAGGAGAAAAGTGATGGATATCTTCACTATAGGATTTTGGATAGCAGGTGTAGTGTTATTAATTCTATCTATATTAAAGAACAAAGAAAAATCAAAAGAGGCAATGAAAAAGAGCCAGGGCATGATGAAAAACATGATTGGCGATATCGTTGGAATTATTTTCATGATTGGTTTAATTCTTACGTTTGTTCCACCGGAAACCATTGAGAAAGTATTAGGCTCTGGGAATACGGTCTTGGCATCACTGGCAGCTGCCCTTGTGGGGAGTATCACATTGATTCCTGCGTTTGTGGCGTTCCCTCTTGTCGGATCCTTTATTGATGCTGGAGCAAGTATTGTACCGGGTGTCGCCTTTTTGACGACTCTGACGATGGTCGGTGTGGTTACATTCCCATTAGAGAGAAAAGAATTCGGAACAAGGTTTGCGGTCACTCGCAACCTGTTGAGTTTCGGAGCTGCTTTTTCGATTGCGATACTGATGGGGGTGATTCTGCAATGAAAGCTATGATTAGAAAAAACAAGCTATCTTTTATCGTCGGTATCATTTACTTGATTCTAATGCTTATTCGGAAAGATATGGCCATGTCTGCACTGTCCGGCAGCACCTACTATCTTGTTGAAATGGCCCAGATATTACCGGTAATCTTCATGCTGACAGTGGCTATAGATGTGCTGATTCCAAAAGAGCAGATTGTAAAACGGTTAGGGAAAAAATCAGGTATTGCAGGCGCCACATTGGCATTGGCATTCGGAAGCTTATCGGCAGGCCCGGTATATGCAGCATTTCCCATTGCGAAGACGCTCCATAATAAGGGAGCAAGTGTAAACAATGTTGTTGTTATACTAAGTGCATGGGCAGTCATAAAAGTACCTATGCTTGCCAATGAGGCGAAGTTCCTTGGGCCTGACTTCATGGCTGTCAGATGGGTACTGACGGTCCTGTTCATATTTACCATCGGGTTGATTATGGAAAAGACATCGATACGAATAGAAGGCGAAGAGGTGCAGTCGGAGCAGGCGGTTTTCGTCAAGGAAGAATACTGCATAGGCTGCAATGCCTGTGAAAGGGAGATGCCGGGTATTTTTGCCATGAAAGAAGGAAAAGCCCAGGTCATCAATGTTCAGTTTCAAATGGGAACGCTAAATGCACAGCAAAAGAAGAAGTTGAAAAAAGTTGCTGAAAAATGTCCGCCCAAAGCTATTGTAATAAGGCAGTGATCTTATTTCTGAATAAGATTTATATCAAGTATATGGATGGTTTTATTGTCGTAGTCGATCAATCCTTCTTGTTTCATCTTCTGGAGTTCCCGGGATAAGGAAGTACGGCTGACTCCGAACATTTCGGCCATTGCCTTTTTGGAGAGCGTCAGTCTGATGGCGGCAGTTTCCTGAAGAAGGTACTGTTTGTTCAAGTAGGTGAGTATGCTTTGACGAATGGTCCGGCTGACTCGGTTTTTCATCTTTGTCCCAATCAAAACGGATAGATCGGAAATGATCTTGATGAATTCTATTAAAAACGATGGATATATGTTGCAGAGTTCAAAGAGTACATCTTTTTGAATGACAATAACATCGGTTGGTTTCCTGGCTGTGATGGTCATAGGGTAATGGTCTGTACTTGAAAATATAAGATTAGCGCCGATGACGTTTCCTTTGTGAAAGTAGGTCAGGGTCATGAGGTCTCCGGATATGCCGATGCGTTCAATGACGATTTCACCAAATAGGATGATTTCGATTTGTGTACAGGGATCGCCCTCTATATGAATGAGTTCGTTTTTTGTGAAAGACTGCATTAAAAATAAACCATCAGCCAGATAGTCTGAAACCAGCTGTGGTGGAAGAGCATCCAGAATCGTGTTTTTAAAATCAGGATTATGATTGTTCATAGACATATGCCGACACCTCCAATAGTAAAATTATAAACGATAACCAAATTGAAAGCGAGGAAAAACAAATGATAGAAAAAGTATATAAGTACAGTACAACTGACGACAAAGAGGTGGAAAAGCTGATCATGGATGACAATGTCAATTACATTCACATGGTTTTTGGCAAAGATGAAGGTTTGCCGGAACACTATTCTAATTCCAACGTATATATGAATGTCGTTAGGGGAATGCTGACAATAAGACTTGATGAACAAGAAGCTCATAACTATCCAAAAGGGACGTTGCTCGAAATTCCTTACAATACAAAGATGAATGTTGGAAACAACAATGATGCAGTTCTTGAACTTATTGTTGTTAAAGCACCGGCACCACAGAATTATAAAGAAAATAGTTCGAAAAAGTAGAAAAATCAAAATAGCCTAACTATCTCACCGTCGAGACAGTGGTTAAGCTAGTCCGGGAATAGCATAGAATCAGGGGCTTTGCAGGTTTTTGGTAAGAATAATAGAGATGGAAAATAGGCCTTTACGCGTAAAAGTAAAGGCCTTTTTGCTAAGGGGGGACACTTTTGCGCAAAATGCAGGGATTTGACAGGGGGGTATTTTAGATTCGCGGAAAGGTTTCACTGTAGGAATCCCTTGAGAATGAAACCACTTGTTAGAAATAGGTCACGCCAAGGATGACCAGAACCAACCGGTGTTGAACTATTCTATAGCCTATGACAGAAACAACAGAGAACCGCTGTTCTACGAGATGTATCCTGGGAGCATTGTGGACGTATCGCAGCTGCAGTATATGCTGGAAAAAACAAAGGGATATGGCTATCGTCATGTCGGCTTTATTTTGGACAGAGGGTACTTCAGCAAAGAAAACATACGATATATGGATAAATGCGGCTACGATTTCGTCATCATGATGAAAGGTATGAAGAAGTACGCCGGCGAACTCATAAAGAGTTACAAAGGGACCTTTGAAGAAAACAGAAGCCACAGTATAAGGGATTACAAAGTAAGCGGAAGAACAGTGAAAGGAACGCTGTTTCCCTCCGACGAAAAAGACCGGTATTTTCATATATATATTATGACGAGCGGAAACGCACAGCGGAACGGGAACAGCTTGAAGAGAAAATCGACCGCATGGCAGAGTTCCTGGCGAATCGAGAAGGGAAAACGGGGTATGAATGTCCGTGTGCATTCAGCCACTACTTTGATCCGATCTATCACATAGAAGGGGACAAAAAAACCTTTATGTTTGCACGAGAGAGGCAGGATGTGATTGACAGTGAAATTGCACTGTGCGGATATTTCATCATCATTACTTCTGAGAAAATGACAGCAGATGAAGCGCTTGACCTGTATAAGAGCCGTGACGGTTCAGAAAAGCTTTTCAGGGGAGACAAATCCTACCTGGGGAACAAGAGTTTCTGGGTGCATGGAACTGAATCGGTAACCAACAAGATTTTCATAGAATTCGTTGCACTGATTATACATAATAAGTTCTATACATACCTGAAAGAACAGATGCGAAAGAGCAATAAGAAAGAGAATTTCATGACTGTCCCGGCAGCGCTGAAAGAGCTTGAAAAAATAGAAATGATAAGACAGATAGATGGAAACTACCGTCTGGACCACGCAGTAACGGCCACCCAGAAAGCGATATTAAAAGCCTTCGATATGACAGAACGGAATATCCGGGAGCAGGCGATAGGAATCAATCAGAAGCTGCAGATAATAAATCAAATATAGGAAGGGGACAGCAGCAATGGCCAGACGAGGTATATCGATTGATGAAAAAATAAAGAGAAAAAAAGAAGCGGTTGCGACAGCAAAGGACAAATACGAAGCAGCACTGAATGAACGGAACCTTCTAATCAAAAAGAAACAAGATTTGCAGGGGAAGGAACTGCTGAATGCATTTGTCAACAGCGATAAGAGTCTAGATGAAATTCTTGCTTTTGTGGGCGGGAAAAAGGAAGATGAAACGTAGAATGTAAGCTAGAGATTTAATTTTTTCAGGAAGTTCACACAGATGTATCGTGTGCGGCTTTTTCGGGATTCCCTAGGGGAATACAGGTTACAATTTCTTCCCTAACCCCTAGAGAAAGAAATGTATAATTATTAATAAAAAAATTAATTATAATTAATAAAAAGAATAAAATATTAATTATAAACTAATAAATCCCTAATTACCCTCTTGACATCGTATAAAATTAGCGTATAATTAATAGAAAAGATAAAATTATTAATAAAACATAATAATTATTAGGCGATTTTTGGAGTCATCATATTCTATCGTTACTTTAAAATAGAGTGCAATAAAGAAGGAGCATAATAAATGAGTAAAATAAAAGCAGTTGCCGCTCGTGCGGGAGTATCTGTTGCAACAGCCTATAAGGTATTTAATCGAAATTACTCCACACGTCCGGAGATACGTGATCGCGTTATGCAAGCAGCCGAAGAATTATCGTATGTTCCAAAGACTTCGGAATTAAAATCCAAAGGCAGCGATAGTAAAATTGTAGCTTTAGTAACCAATGAAATTATTAATACCTTTCCTAATTATATCATTAGGGAACTGGTCAGTGAGTTAGCACGACACAACTCTTATTTGACGACGTTTTATACCAACAACGATATTTCAAACGAAAAAGAAATATATCAACTTATTAAGGTCCGAGAGCAGGCATTTGATGCAGTGATTTTCAATCCATTGACCGAGAAGCGTGACCCCGTAATCGAGGAACTCATGAATGAAGACATGCCAATGGTTGAGTTATTCTCGAATGTATATCCTGAACTGCCATCGGTTGGTGTGGACGATGTTAAAGGCACTTACTTGGCGATACGACATTTACTGCAGAATGGTCATCGTCGCATTTTGATGATTGCACTTAACCATATTTCGATTGCCCAAAGAATTGAGGGTTACAAAAAGGCATATGAAGAATTAGGTATGTCTGTGGAAGATGAACGCCTAATCTCGGCGCAGGATTATCCTATGGTATCGCGTTCAACAATAATGGAGTTGATTCGAGGGACTCGACCGACTGCCATTCTATCTGTCAGTGAAAATATTACTGCTATGGTACTGCAAACACTCAAAGAAATGTCGTTTCGAGTACCAGAGGACATCAGCCTGATTGCATATGATGACTTCCCATGGATTGCCGCTCAAGGTATTTTTGCTGTGGCCCACCCTTATGATCAATTAGGAGCAATGCTATCGACTGCTTTGTCCCAACAACTCGACGAAGAAGGGACAAAACTGCATGTACAGAAACTCGTTGTAGACCCTTACCTGATAGCAAGAGATTCTGTACGCGTTATATTTCCGGAGAAATAGCTAATCCTTAACCAGATTGCGTTTATCATACTGGCAATTTTTTTCGTGGCATGCATGCACCGCGTCAAAATAAATATTAAGTTTGCAACTAATTTTAATTCACAATTTGAAAAGGAGTTAACTGAGATGCGTAAAAAAAAGAGTATTATAGCAATGGCGATAATTTTAAGTGTAGTATTTTTGCTTTCTGCCTGTAGTGGCGCCAATAATAGTGATCGTCCATCCTCACCGTCCGTTCCATCCTCTCCATCAGCTTCCGGAGATGAGCAGGTGAGCATTGTATTTGCTGAACATGTTGCAAATGTAAAAGATCAAGCTCCTCAGGTATGGGCAGTCATACAAGCTTTTGAAAAGAAGTATCCCAATATTAAGATTGATCTACAAGGAAGCAGCTCGGATGATCACTTAAATAAGATTAAGCTTGCCTCACAATCTGATACCCTTCCGGATCTCTTCTGGGTAGACCGTGCACTTGGACTTGAACTGGTGGACGCTGGACAGTTGGGAGATCTCAGCGTGCTTGTCGAAGATCAGAACTTTGCAGATGGCTTTTTGCCAAATATGCTCGACGCTTTGCAGGTAGATAACAAAATCTATGGCTTCCCAAGTGAAATTCAGTGTAATGGTCTTTGGTATAACAAGAGGATGTTTGAAGAACGAGGTCTAGAGGTGCCAAAAACATATGAAGAGTTGGTTGAGTGCGTTAAAGTTTTCAACAAAGAAGGCATCGCAACCATAGCTTTGGGCGGGAAGAGTGCGTTTAGTGACTGGGCGCTTCAAACGTGGAGTTTGTATTACAGCTTCGAAGAAAAAATTGATGATATTCTTGATGGAAAAGAAAAATTCAATAATCCGGATTTTGCAAAGACATACGAAAAAGTACGAGAACTGACCGAGCTTGGAGCATTCCCGGAGAGTGTTGCAAATATTGATTACTGGCAATCCATTGAATTGTTCCTTGGCGGCCAAGCAGCGATGTTGTCTTCCGGCGCATGGGATACTAAAAAATTTGACCAGAGCGATATGGCGGAGGACATAGATTTTTACTGGGGGCCTACATTTGATGATGCAACGACATCTACATTTGCCGACAAGCTCATTTCTATGAAAGGTGTTGGACATCCATATGTAGTGTCACAGAACTGTGCCGAGGATCCTGCGAAATTCGATGCGGTCAGTAAATTTCTACAATTCTATTATGGACCAGAAGGGACTGAAATCATCGCTCGAGATAATCAGTCCATACCAGTAACGAAATACGAAGGTGAGATCGACGCCAAAACATATCCTGTTTTTAGTCGAATGATGAAGCGCATCAATGACGATTCTACAAGTCCAGTTCGAGCTCCTGAATTCTGCCTGCCTGCACAGCTTGTACCAGCCTATCAGGAAAGCTTTTTCTCGATCATTTTTGGTACAAAAACTCCAGAGCAAGTGCTCGACGGAATGGATTCGTTGCTAAAAGATATCAGCTGAGATATTACTTAATCCAATATGGAAAGGAGCGGCCATTTTGAGCCGCTCCGTCTCACACTTAGCTGCATTCATTTGGAGGTTATACTTTATGCGTTGGTTTAGCAAAAAGCGCACAATCGCTCTGTTGATCACACCTACACTGGCATTCTACACATGTTATATCATTTATTCTATCATCGTCGCCTTTTACTATAGTATGACAGACTTTACTGGCGTTGGTGTAGCTGAGTTTATAGGGTTAGACAACTACAGGGCATTGCTGCGGGATGAAAATTTCTACATTGCGATGAAAAACACCATCGTTACACTTACTGTGGCGTTTGCAGTACTTTTACCAGGGTCATTCTGCGTTGCACTGCTACTGAACCGGAAATTCCGAGGCGCCAGTGCGGTAAAAGCTTTTGTTTTTTCGCCCAACATCATCGCACCTATTTTAGTCGGTTTGATGTGGGTCTATATTCTTGATCCACATATGGGTTTTATAAACGCTGCTCTGGATGCAATAGACCTGGAAGGCTGGAAACAAGAATGGATAGGTGGTCGGACACTGACGCCATACTCTGTTGCCGTGATTTACGCCTGGCAATGTCTGGGTTTCAATGCTACTATTTTTTTAGCGGGGCTGAAAATGATTCCAAAGGAACTATACGAGGCCAGTTCCATCGATGGCGCAAACGCTTGGCAAAAACTGCTTCATATTACACTACCTGCCATTAAGCAAACGATCATCATCAATGTGCTGCTCATTATCACAGGGTCTTTCAAGATTTTTGAAACTATCTATCAACTCACGGGTGGTGGTCCTGATCATCTGTCTGAGAATCTGGTCACGCTCATGTATTATACTACTTTTCGTACAGCCCGCTATGGCTATGGCATGAGCTATGCCGTCGTAACCTTCTTGCTTTCAGCAGCATTCATGCTAATATACCGGATAGTTGTGCGCAGCGGGTTTAAAAAGGAGGCGAGTACATGACTAACGATCAGAAAAATAATCTTCGTATACGACGCAACCGAGAAATATGCCAGAATTTGCTGCTGGCATTAACGTTACTGATTACTTTTATTGTGATGTTGCCTTTTATCTGGATGGTTTTGATGTCGTTTAAAACTGATACCCAAATTGTCAACAACCCCTTTGTTTTGCCTGATTTCTCTTACTGGGACAACTACATTCGTGCACTGAATACTCTGCCGCTAGTTACCATGTATAAAAACACTGCGATTATTGCAATCGCATCCCAAGTGATAACGCTTGTCGTGTCTTTTTCCAGCTCTTTTGCACTTACGCGTTTGCAATTTCGCCATATGCGATTACGTAATTTGCTAGAAAAATACTTTTTAATTGGGTTGATGGTACCGGTGTATATCCTTCTTTTTCCGATTTTCCGTACCAATATTGACCTTCACCTAACAGGTACACGGCTTCGGCCTGATTTTACCATTGGTTGCAACAAATATTGCTTTCGATACGTTGCTCTTCACAGGTTTTTTAAAGGATTTTCCTGCTGAAATTGAAGAGGCTGCAGTAATAGATGGATGCAATCTGTTTCAACTTATCAGAAACATCACGCTGCCGATCAACAAACCGGTACTGGCTACCGTAACTGTTTTTAACGTGCTGTATGTGTGGAATGAGTTCCCACTGACGGTTACTCTTATTAGCAAACCGGAACTTTACACCGTTTCTCTTGGTGCATCATTCTTTCGTAGTCAATACGGTATGGATTACAGCGGTCTAGTTGCGGGAACCATCCTTATTATTGTGCCACAACTCATTTTCTATGCCTTTTTCCAGAAGTATATCATCGAAGGCTTAACTGCAGGTTCGGTCAAGGGCTAATAGCAAATATCTTTCTAAGGAGACCAGCTATGAAAAGTCAAGCGAAAAGTAGTACATAATTAAATTTTAATGGCTTTCGAAAAAGGGCTGGCCTTAATAGGACATCGTTTCGGATGCCTTTTGGAAACTGTAGTTTAGAGCATAGTAGTCAAGATTGAAAGGTATATCGTCAGTCAGGATTTTATGTAGAACTCGGACCAATTTACCGGCACGGTGGCCTAATGCGTTGTAATGTGAACGGCCCTCTGCTATTTTGGAATCGCAGTAGTCCTTGAAAGTCTTGTTGTTGAGAACGCAGTTGTGTGCAGCGTTGATGAGAGCAAAGCGAAGTGTTCTTGAGCCGCGTTTGGACATCTTTGTTCGCCTTGCCTTGAACTGACCGGATTGGATAACGGATGAATCAAGACCTGCGAAAGCCAGCAGCTTTGAAGCATCGCTGAAGCGGTGGATATCACCGATTTCACCAAGAATTATGGCTCTATCGAGGAAGCCGATGCCGGGAACAGTCATAATGACTAAGTCTAGAGAAGTCATGATGGATTCGATCATTTCCTCGACATCATCAATTTGTCTATTAAGTAGTTCGATTTGTTCGATTGGCTGGGCTACTTGAAAAGAGAGGGAAGTGTCAATGACACTGACCGACTTCTGTGCCAGAATTCTTAGCGCTGTCGCAGTATCCTTCTTGAAATGCTCATGGGAAGCAGTTTGAAGAAGGCGTGACTGATGAGTCAAGTGCATGGAAGCGATCTCCTGGGAAGAAGCAGCCTCCTTAAGAAGGGCATAGCAAGCCTTACCTTGAATGCCTGATTTGAAGAAGTACTGCAGCTCGGGAAAGTGCTGGTCCAAGTAGGAGGTCAGCTGAATCTTGAGTTTGGTGCGAGACTTGATGGATTTCAAGCGGAAGCGGCATAAATTGCGAAGCCGCATTGCATTAATGCTGTACCGGGTCACAATGCGGTGCTGATTGAGCATCAAGGATTGAGAGATCAAGTAGGTGTCAACCTTACCGGTCTTGGTCTTGTGTATGTTGTTTTTTCACAAGGCGGAAACCTGGATCGGGTTGATGACACAGACCTTGTAACCTAAGGAATAGAGAGAATGAACAAGGTTGTTGCTATAATGAGCCGTAGATTCAATGCCGATGATGAGACTGTTCTTATCGTATGGAGCGATATTAGAAAGCGGTCTGCAGAAGCCATCATCGTCATTGGAGAATTTATAAGGCTTGACGAGTATTTTTCACCGTCTGAAAATAGGGCTGAGGCGAAATGGAGTTGTTTAGCGATTCCAACGCCAACATAAATCATCATTGATCTCCTTGCGTTTTATTGACACTGTGATGATCCACCTAGTTTTATCATCATAGACTTGATAGACATGAGAACTCATAGGCACATCCAGCTATAAATGATCCAGATAAAACAGTGGCAATACACTCCTTCAAGCAGTCGCTGCTACAAGAGAATAATTACAAGTCCACAGGTCTGAACTCATTATAGTCACAGCAAACAATAATAAAGAAAGGAACGTGTGATATTGGCTTCTGAAAATATCATACAAGCTAAATATGAAACATAGACCTGAATATCATTTTCTTCCTGTAAAAAATTGGATGAACGATCCCAATGGACCTATTTATTATGAGGGAGAGTATCATTTGTTCTATCAATATAACCCAACCGACTGGCACTGGGGTAACTTGCACTGGGGGCATGCGACTAGCAAAGATCTTCTTCACTGGGATCACAAACCGATAGCCCTATATCCTGCGCATGATCGTGGCGAATCACATTGTTATTCCGGATGTAGCTATGTTAAGGATGGTAAGTTGGAGCTTTTCTACACAAGTATTGGGCCGGTCACCAATCAGCAAAATAATGCACAGCAGTGGGTCGCAACGACAGAGGATCATATAACATGGAATCAGATTGAAGAGAATCCTGTTTTAAAAACGCAGGATCATGATTTCCAGATTTCGGAATGGAGAGACCCTTTTGTATTCCGATACAAAGGTGAAAGCCTTATGATGATGGCTGGAATTATTGACGATAGGTACGGAGCAATCCATGTCTATCGATCTGAAGATATGCGCAACTGGGATTACATGAACGTGTTCTATGGTGATGATGTTGCCACAGTATATGAGTGTCCCAATATTGCTATTTTTGGTGACAAGCTTGTATTGTTGCGCTCTGTAATGAATAATCGCAATGTGCGCTACTATGTCGGCACACTGAATGAAGATTATACCTTCCAAAAGGAGACTGAGGGCGATATTGACTTTGGTGAGTATTTTGCAACCAATATTTCTTACGCTGCAGACGGCGCTGTATTACTCTGGGGCTGGATTCGTGAAGACTGTCGTGGGAATATTGTCACTGATGGTGAGTGGGCGGGGGTGCAATCAATCCCTCGAATTCTAACACTGGACAATCAAAATCGTATACGGATTCACCGTCTTCCTGGATTGGACATGTTGCGCAGAAGTGAAGAAAGCGCAACCTTGCATAATTTTTCTGGGAGACATCGCTTTGCTACTGAAAGTAGTACATGTGAAGTGCGACTTAGTGTCACGTCTAGTGTTCCATTTGCCATCAGTGTGTTATGTGCTTCCGAAAACCAGGGAAGGGAACATACTGATATTGTGATTGATCCACAGAAAGGTACGCTAACAGCGGTGCTTGACCAATCTAGTTTGCTGACCGAGGTGGATAAGAATCCTATTCGTGCTACTATTGAGAAGCCAGAAGACGGTAAATTTGAAATTGATATATTAGTTGACAACTCTACGGTTGAAGTGTTCATGAACGAAATGACTTGTCTTACTTTCCGCAGTTATCCAGTTCAATGCGGTAAAAGCATATGCTTTAGTTCAGAGCATCCTGTTGATATGATTGAGGCAACCGTTTATGATATTTCGCTATAATCTATTGTTAACCACTGCTGTAGAATGTTTGCTAAACGTTATGTAATTCGTGATGAGAAACTTAGTGTTCAAAGAGAATTTCAGCAAAGATATAAAATATGTCTCAGAAGCAAAGTGTAAAATGGAACTTGGTGATTTAACATGACTAGATTATACGGTGCTATCGAGGCAGGAGGAACCAAATTTGTCTGTGCGGTGGCTGATGAAAATTTGAACAATATAGACAGGATGACGACACCGACACTGGAGCCGGAGAAGACGCTTGAGGAATCCATCAGCTTTTTCAAGAAATACGAAATAGAAAAGCTGGGTATCGGTACATTCGGTCCGCTGGATATTCATCCTGAGAGTCCGGATTACGGCATGATCCAAAACACACCGAAGCTTAAGTGGAGAAATGTCAATCTCTACAAGGCTTTTCACGAAGCGCTTGGCGTTCCGGTCAAGATCGACACGGATGTTAATGCGGCAGCCCTTGGTGAGTACATCGACGGCTATGGCATCGACAAGAGAAGCGTACTGTATATCACAATCGGTACAGGCATAGGAGCCGGTTTCGTTCTTAATGGGGAAACCCTTTACGGACTGACACATCCTGAGATGGGCCATATCGCTATAAGACAGCGCAATGGAGACATTCGGTCTGGGAACTCAATGCAGACTATATCGGACAAGCACTTGTCTCTTATAATCTAATCCTTTCGCCCGAAGTGATTTTGATTGGCGGTGGTGTATCCCAGCAGGAGCACATGTTCCCTAAAATCAGGGAAGCATTCAAAAGATATATGAACGGCTATGTTGTCCATCCAGCATTAGAGGATTTGGATAGCTACATAAGATATCCAAAGAATGGTCAGGATGCAGGACTGATAGGTTCCTTCCACCTAGCCATAAGGGCTTAAATAGATTGGCGTGAACCAACAGATGATTATTTCAGAAATCAGAAGAATCCAAGAATCGTCAGATACAGAACTTATTAAAATGGTGGTAAATAACAAGTATCATCATGCCATCCAACAATGTAACGACTATGCCAGTCGATGATGGCTGTTAGATATACAAAACCGTGCTTCAATCGGATATAGGTGATATCAATGCTCCATACCTGATTTGGTGCCGTCGCTGTTTTGTTACGTAGCAGGTAAGGATAAACCTTATGTCCTTTCATGGGTTTCGAGAGATTCGGTTTGGGATAGATGACTTCGATGCCCATTTGGTCCATAAATCGTCTGACTTTGTATTTGCCGATTTTATAACCCAACTCTTGAAGTTGTGAGGCCAGTTGGCGTTTGCCCCATGTGGGATGATTTGTATGCAAGCGGTCGATATGGTTCATGATTTCCAGTTCGGTATCAGACATCATACGGCCCTTGTAATAAACACTCGTGCGGTTGATATCAAGAAGCTTGGCAGCATCTTTTACAGTAGGAAGAGTGCCCCCTGATGGACTACATTCCTTTAGGCTTCTCACTAAATTTACTTTCGTAGTCAGGTCCAAGCGTTTCTTCAGATTTTTTTTTCAACCAGTCAATGGCTATTGACTGGCGACCTACTTTTTTAGCTAGCTCATCATTTTCAGCTTGTAATTCGTTGATAGCGTCGGTATATTTCTCATCGGCCTTTGTATCAAAAGCTTTGGACGCATTTTCCATGAACTCACGTTTCCAGTTCCTAATCAAGTTCGGTTGTATCTGATGCTCAGCTGCAAGCTCGTTAATCTCTTTGATTCCGCTTAACGCTTCGAGTACAACTTTTGCTTTGAATTCGGGTGTAAATGATCTTCTTTTCTTTGACATGATAATGACCTGCTTTCTGCTATTAATGCTTGTGTTTAGTATATCAGATTCATTATCATACGAGTATTTACATGTCGAGTTTTCTTAAACCATTATAAGGACTGATAGGTTCCTTCCACCTAGCCATAAGGGCTTAAATAGATTGGGCGTGAACCAACAGATGATTATTTCAGAAATCAGAAGAATCCAAGAATCGTCAGATACAGAACTTATTAAAATGGTGGTAAATAACAAGTATCATCATACCCTAAAGTGAGGTGAATGTTATATTGCTTATTAATGAAATATGGGAAATCCTGATTAAACACTATGAAGAAATGTATCATAAAAGGCTGTGCTACTGCTTTGTACGAAATAAACGGCTGCGACACGAAACAGATGAAGTGTTAGCGACAGGGCGATTTTGCATTTAAATGGCGTTTTGATAATGTCCATTTACGGCATAATCAGATAAGAATGCAATTGAACCTTTTAGTACTATCATAGTAATGGTACGCAATACCCCTACCCAAGGGGGGGTACACCTTTTCGCAAAACTCCAATTACGCCAAATAGTTTTACAATTCTCACCTCAACACACGTCGAGACAGTCGTTAAGCTAGTCCGAGAATAGCCTGAAATAAGAGATGAGCAGAAATTAGAGAAAGAAAAGGTCGCTTGCATATAGATGCAAACGGCCTTATTGTTATTCCTGCAAGTTCAATACAGATTGGTTATTTGACTGGATTTGCATATTAAAGAATGAGTACTTTTGTTAAAAAGAAAGATACAGACAGGTTTATTTTGCGTTTGGTGGGCCTGCAATGGAATCTCGAAATCTTATGAAATTTTCTATATGCGTCACTTCGAACGGATAGTCGGGATTATCCATACGCCATAAAAGCAATTCAACAGCCCTATAACCAAGAACTTCTTTATTTGTTTCCACTGTAGTCAAGTGTGGTTCGATTATTGTACATTCTTTTAATCCATCAAAGCCAGTAACGGAGAGGTCTTCTGGGATTCGTAGTCCCAGTTTTTTAGCAGCTTTCATCACATGTATAGCAATAAAGTCATTAGCACAAACAAATGCGGTTGGTATCGAATTTAAGTTCTTTAATTCTTTCACATACCATTCATCATCCGAAATATTATCAGGTTTATCAGCAGTAATGTCAAATTTTCTATCGAAATCAAGACCTTTGAACATATAAGCTTGTTTGAATCCGGCATAGCGTTCAAAGAAACCTCGACAATGAGTATAATTTCCTACAAAGCCTATTTTTGTGTGACCGAGTACTAGAAGATGATTCACTAGCTTACTTATGCTGGTGCTGTTTTCCATAAGAACATAATCAAAAGTGGCGTTTGGAGTATCTGGATCATAATAGCCATCAATGGATATTAAGGGTATTCCTATATCAATCAGCAGCTTGATATAAGCCTTGTCAAAAATCTCTGAACAAATAATGCCATCAAATTTCTGATTGTTGAATATGGTGGGGAGCTGTAGATTTTCTATATCATCTTTGCCTATCATTGATATAGCAAAGCTATGACCACTTTCCCGCACCTTTTGTTCGACGCCATTCCAAACCAAAGGCCAAAAAGGGGATGATTCACTAAATCTATGGGTTAGAACGAGAATGTGTTTGTGTGAAATGTCTTCTTTAATAGTCTGATTTGATGAGTCTGGTAAAAATCCTTTATAACCCATTGCTTTTGCTGCAGAAATAACAATTTTCCTGGTCTTTTCTGTTACGGAAGGATCATTATTCAATGCTTTTGAAACAGTATTTCTAGACATATTTACTTGCTTTGCGATTGCTTGCATTGTTATTTTCTTATTCATAGGTATTGCGCCTCCTGTGATAGTATTGTATCAAAAGATGCTTGAAATGACAAGTTAAAACGTGCATAATGTGCAACGCCTCATAAAATAATATATGGATATACGCGATAAAACATTTGCAAATGACATAAAATGCACAAAATGCACTGTTAAAATAAATAAATGCACAATAAATAGGTAATAATGTAAAATAACGTATTGACATAGTGTGCATTGTGTGCTACCATGAAAACACATTAAACATGCATGTTAATGAATAAAAAGAAAAACAGGCTGAAATGCACAAAATGCACTTGGTCATCTGAAATGAAAGGTGAAGATGTAATGACTGCCCTTAGAAGCAAACTAAAATTTATACGGCATAACTCTGAACTGTATATCATGATACTGCCGGGACTCATATTGTTGATCCTTTTCAAATATGTACCGATGTATGGCGTTATACTTGCCTTCAAGGACTACAACCCAATGAAGGGTATCATGGGCAGTAAATGGGTTGGACTGGAGCACTTTGTTCGGTTCCTAGAACTTAGGAATTTCAATCAGCTCCTGTTGAATACGCTGTTGCTTAGTCTGTACGGCTTGATTTTCGGATTCATCTTTCCGATACTTCTGGCACTTCTGATTAATCAGATAAAAAACTTGGCAATAAAGAAGAATGTTCAGTTGATAGTTTATGCACCAAACTTCATATCAACGGTTATCGTATGTGGTATGATTTTTATTCTGCTGTCACCAGTCGGACCGCTCAATAGCCTAGCAGGAGCTTTGGGAATGCCAAAAGTCATGTATATGACGGATCCGGAAAAATTCCGTGCAATCTATGTCATCAGTAATATATGGCAGACTGCTGGATGGTCCTCAATCATTTACTTGGCTACCCTTTCGGGGGTAAGTCCAGAGCTTATTGAAGCGGCCAAGGTTGATGGTGCCAATATTCTTCAGAGAATATGGCACATTGATTTGCCGACCCTCAGGCCTGTTGCGCTGATACTTCTTATTCTTGGAGCGGGTAGTATCATGAGTTTGGGATTCGAAAAAGCCTATCTGCTACAAACGTCGCTAAATCTACCAAAGTCAGAAATACTTGCTACCTATTTGTACAAAGTTGGACTACAAATGGGTGACTATAGTTATGCGACAGCTGTAGGACTCTTCAATTCAGTAGTAAATGTCATACTGTTGTTGTCTGTGAATCAAATTGTCAAACGTCTTAATGATGGTCAAGGATTGTAGGTGATAGATATGAATAAATTCAAACGTCTTTCCACAATTGATAAAATAACGGTCGTATCTATCATTTTTTTGCTGACGGCATTCCTGGTATTCGTTCTATATCCGCTTGTGTATGTCTTTATAGGATCATTTATGAACCCGAATCAACTGAATTCAATGGGCTTAACACTGGATATAAACGACTATAGACTGGACGGCTATAAACGAATCCTGTCTAATGGAGCTATCGGTCGAGGATTTTTGATGTCACTGTTTTATTCATCGGCATTTACCATTGCTACCGTCAGCGTTACGCTGACGCTTGCGTACCCGTTGTCAAGGATGAATTTTGTTGGGCGGCAGGTCATATCAACTATGTTACTAATAACAATGTTCTTTGGTGGAGGATTGATACCGACATATCTAGTAGTCAAAGACCTTAATATGATCGATACTGTGTGGGCTTTGATTCTCCCCAATGCGGTAAGTGCTTGGAATATTATACTTGCCAGAACATTCTTTAGACAGTTGCCAGATTCTCTTCGAGAAGCTGCAGAATTGGACGGCGCGTCCAATTGGGACTATTTTATTAAAATCGCATTGCCACTATCTAAACCAATCATTGCAGTTCTTTCACTCTATGCCTTTGTAGGGCTTTGGAATTCCTACTTTGATGCTATGATTTATCTCGAAGATAGAGCACTATCACCACTGCAAATTGTACTTAGAAGCATACTTATACAGAATGAAGTGCCGCCTGGTATGATTTCTGGTCAACAGGCAATGGCAGAGCTGAAAAAGGTGGCAGAGATGATTAAATATTCATCAATAGTTATCTCAAGCTTACCGCTACTGATCATGTATCCCTTCTTCCAAAAGTATTTCGAAAAGGGTGTTATGATTGGATCGGTTAAAGGATAAAAATACTATTTTATTTAGGAGGATTATGAAATGCGTAAAATAACAGCACTTTTAATTATTTTGACCATGGTTCTTTCGCTTGCAGCTTGCAGGTCAACAAACTCTGACGTCCAGGGAGACGGAAAGACATCAGGTGAATCATCTACGGAAAAGATCGAGATTGCAGCAGAGGATATGACTTTCCCATTGAAAGATACAGTCACTCTCAAGTTCCTTACTCAGAGTTCGCCACTTGCTCCAGAAGACCCTAACGAGAAATTGATCTGGCAGCGATTTGAAGAGGATACCAACGTTCACATAGAGTGGACTAACTATACCTGGGATGCATTTCAGGAGAAAAGAAATCTCAAGGTTGCCACTGGCGATCTTCCTGATGCCATTTTCGATGCAGCGCTCAGTGACTATGATATCGTGAATTATGCAGATGACGGTGTCATCGTACCGGTAGAAGATCTGATTGACAACTATATGCCGAACCTAAAAGCAATCTATGATAAGTACCCTCAGTATCGCCAGTTTGTTACGGCTCCAGATGGTCATATCTATACATTCCCATGGATTGAAGAACTTGGAGCAGATAAAGAAAGCATTCACTCCATCGACTGCATACCCTGGATCAATACGGAATGGCTCGACAACCTTGGGCTTAAGATGCCTGAAACTACAGAAGATCTGACAAAAGTCCTTAGAGCATTCAAGAATGAGGATGCTAATGGAAATGGTGACCCTAATGATGAGATTCCAATGTCTTTCATCTATGATCACGGTGGAGAGAACTTCGTTTCACTTCTGGGTGCCTTTGGTTATGGCGACAACTGGGATCATACTGTAGTCTCAAATGATGGAAAAGTCATTTTCACTATGAATCAAGATGGTTATAAAGAAGGTATCAAGTGGATTTCTGACCTTTATGCTGAGGGCCTGATAGATATCGAAGCATTCACTCAAGATTGGTCAACTTATGTAGCAAAAGGTTCCAATGATATGTACGGTCTCTATTTCACTTGGGATATGGGTAATATAACTGGCTTCAATACTGGTGATTACACTAAACCTGACGAAATCACAGCGGATTATACCGCGATGCCGATGCTTGAAGGTCCAGGTGGCGAAGCAAACTGTCCAAGAACCAATGGTTTTGGTCTTGATAGAGGGCGTATGGTTATTACAAGTGCCAATAAAAATCTTGAGCTGACTGCAATGTGGATTGACAAAATTTATGAACCGCTACAGTCTACTCAAAACAACTGGGGTACCTATGGTGACACTGAACTTCAGAACATCTTCGAACTGACCAATGACGGAACCTTCCTCAAGCATTTGCCGCTTGGTGACACATCTCCTTGGGAACTGCGTCAGAAGACTTTTGTTGGTGGTCCTCTTGCAATATTAGATGAATATTATGACAAGTATATCACCAAACCGGATGATGCTGCATGGCGTTTGGATATTCTCAAAGAGGTCTATGTGCCAGACATGAAGATGGACAACAATTTCCCAAAGGTATTCTACAGTCAGGAAGATCAGGAAAGACTTACGAACATCGAACTGCAGCTCTTTGAATATGCAGAAACAAAGACTGCTGAATGGATTCTGGGCGGCAGCATTTATGACGACTGGGATGCATACAATGGAGAGCTGGATGCCATTGGACTTGGCGAGTGGCTTGAGATTAAACAGACTTACTATGATAACTATGTTCAATAGTGACTATAATAGGAATCTATAATAAATAGATATGTGTGGAGGGGGAAGGAGACTTCTCCCTTTTCATCTGAATCATGGAAGGATTGGAAAGAATGAATTACAAACAACATCTAGAACTTGCTGATGCTTACATTAAAGAAAATGCAGCAAATATTAATAAAAGGTATCGACATACTTACCATGCTATGCCTCCAGTTGGCTGGATGAATGATCCAAATGGTTTCAGCCTTTTTAAGGACACTTATCATCTGTTTTATCAGTTTTATCCATATAGTGCTGAATGGGGACCAATGTTCTGGGGCCATGTAACATCCTCAGATTTGATGAATTGGGAAGTGGCACCAACGGCTTTAGCTCCGAGCAACGAATTTGATAAACAAGGCATTTTTTCAGGATCGGCGTTGGAGGTAGATGGTGAACTCTGGGCTTACTATACAGGGCATAATGAAGAATTTATCTCGTTACATTACGATGAGTTTTTCCGAAGAAGAGAGGAGTCTCTTTCAGTAGATCTGGATAAATTGGCTAGTATCAAACAGGTTCAATGCTTAGCTGTATCAAGCGATGGTGTAACTTTTGAGAAACGCGGTGAGGTTGTTGGCAGTGAAATGATTCGTCAGAATGGAAGAACTGAAGATTTTCGCGATCCGAAAGTTTGGAAACACGGCAACAGATTTTATATGGTCTGTGGATCCAAGTCTATTCATCTTCGAGCACAGGTACTCTTTTATGTCTCTGATGACGGCATCAATTGGGAATATCTGAACTATTTCAGTCTTGGAAAGGAATATGGTACAGTTTGGGAATGCCCGGATATCTTTGAACTTGGCGGCAAACATATCCTGATTGTTTCTCCACAAGGTAAACCAGTAATTGAAGACACTGAAGCAGGCGGAGGACTGGTGACGATGGCAAAGTATGAGAATATGTTCACTACCTTTGCATTTGTTGGCGATTTTGAGTACGAGACTGGTCAATTCAGTCTTGAGCGTGTTCAGGATTTTGATTATGGATTTGATTTCTATGCTCCGCAAAGTTTTGAAGATAAAGATAAGAATAGAGTACTTGTTGCTTGGATGAATATGTGGGGCAGAGCCTATGTGCTCCAGAGTTTGAACCATGGATGGAATGGTGCTGTTACAATTCCGAGGAAACTCAGCTTAAAGAACGACAAGGTCTATCAGTATCCTATAGATTCAGTAAAGGATTACAGACAGGCTGAAATGATTCTTGATATTGATTCGATTGACGGACACTTTACAGAAGAAAGATTATATGGTGATGCCATAGATCTGGAAATTGATTTTAATATGTCTGGTAGTAAGAGGTTTTCTATTGAGCTATTCAAAGGAAATAATGCAGAAACAGATCAAGAAGAATGTTTAAAATTGATTTTTGATAAGGAAAGAGATGAAGTTACAATTGACAGAAGCTCAAGTTTTATGATTAATGAAAGCCATAATAAAGCAAAGGATTACGTACGTAAGATTTACACATGCCTGAATAGGACGATTAAGTTGCGTGTATTGCTAGACGTTAGTTCGTGTGAGGTGTTCATTAATGATGGCGAATTTGCAATGACGACTTTATTCTACAAATCCTTTGACGTCTCGGAACTTCATTTTCATAGCGAAGGTATAACTAAAATCAATAGGCTTGCTAAGTGGGATATGAAAAAAAGCCTGAAAAACTATTCGTGATAGCAATGTTAACGACATTTGATAATTCATTTTAATGGGTTTGGAGATAATAATGAGTAAACATTACGGAGCTATTGAAGCAGGAGGAACCAAATTCGTCTGCGCAGTGGCCGATGAGAATTTGAACATTATCGAAAGGATGACAACACCGACGCTGGAGCCGGAGAAAACATTGGAGGAATCCATCAGCTTTTTCAAAAAATATGAAATCGAAAAGCTGGGTATCGGCACGTTCGGACCGGTGGACATCCATCCTGAAAGTCCGGATTACGGCATGATACAAAATACACCGAAAATCAAGTGGCGAAACGTCAACCTTTACAAGGCGTTCCACGAAGCTCTTGGCGTACCAGTCAAGATCGAAACGGATGTCAATGCGGCAGCTCTTGGAGAGTACATCGACGGCTATGGAGTCGGCAAGAGAAGTGTACTGTATATTACAATCGGTACAGGCATAGGAGCCGGTTTCGTTCTTAATGGGGAAACCCTTTATGGTCTGACACATCCTGAGATGGGCCACATTGCCATAAGGCAGCGCAAGGATGACACTTTTGAAGGCATCTGCCCAACCCATGGCAACTGCTTTGAAGGCCTGGTGGCAGGTCCTGCAATCGAGGCGAGAATGGGCAAAAAAGGGCATCTGATACCTGAAGACGATCCGGTGTGGGAGCTCAATGCAGATTACATCGGACAGGCGCTTGTCTCCTATAATCTGATCCTTTCACCTGAAGTGATTCTGATCGGCGGCGGTGTTTCCCAGCAGGAGCACATGTTCCCGAAAATCAGGGAGGCATTCAAGAGATACATGAACGGCTATGTCGTCCATCCGGCATTGGAGGATTTGGATAGTTACATTAGATATCCCCAAAATGGTCAAGATGCAGGAATGATTGGTTCTTTGCATTTGGCCCGAAGAGCTTGAAAAGACGAGTGCATTAATAAATGGTAGTTTTAGACACCGGAAATGGTGAATATTTATGAAAAAATATATAATATTAATAATCATCTGGGTAATGGCAACGATTATTACTGGTTGCCAAAAGCCGGAAGATAATGTAGTTGATGGAGCAATAACTTTTTTTCCCATGGCTGAAGAATCGTTTGTAGGGGACCCGATGCCCTATTATGACGGTGAAAAGCTACACGTTTTCTTTTTGGAAGATCTTCGTGATGGTGCCGTTGGGTTTCATCCGTGGAGCAAGTTTGTAACACGTGACTTTGTTACATATGAATTTTCATCGTCACTAATACCAGTTGTAAATGAATTGGACAGTCCTGAACGTGCTTTAGGAACAGGTTCGGTCGTTCAAGGTCCTGATAAACTCTATTATGCTTTTTATACTGCTCATAACTCTGCATTATCACCGAAAGAGGTGATTATGAGAGCAACAAGCAGTAATCTTGACAATTGGGAAAAAGATAGATCATTTTCTCTTGAAGCTTCCAATCAATTAAATATTGATGATTTTCGTGATCCGTATGTATTCTGGAATGCTGAAGCAGAGTGCTACTGGATGCTCGTCACGACGAGGCTGAATGATGATGGCGTCATAAAAAGATACACATCAAAGGATCTAACGACGTGGTCTGATGAAGGCGTTTTCTTCAATGCGCTAGGTGACGGAAACCTGGAATGCCCGAGTCTGCTTTCGTATCAGGGCAAGTGGTATCTGACTTATTCGGAACAGTGGCCGACTCGTGTTGTCAGGTACCTTGTTTCTGAGTCATCTGAAGGGCCGTTTACCACAGTTGATGCGGGTATATTCGATGGAGAAGGATTTTATGCAGGTCGTCCAGTTGTCATTAAGGATAAATTATTTATTGTTGGGTGGATACCTACAAAGGTGCAACATAAGGATATATACGGATTTGATTGGGGTGGCAATCTTGCTATCCATCAATTGCTTCAGGAAAAGGATGATGGTCATTTGAGGGTTGTGCCAATGGATATTCGTAAGAAAAACCTAAGTCAACATAAGACGCCGACGACTGTAAGTGAATCTGGTGGCTTGGCGATATATGAAGAAATTGTAGGTCAGGTGGTAATTGAGGGAAGAATTAACTACAGAGCGGGAACATCTCAATACGGATTTGCATTTGGAATCAATGATGGTAAAGGAAAAGCGAGCATAATAGTTGATACAAACAGGCATGAAATCATGTATTACAATATAGATGCGGATGCTTCGGGCGCTAGAGAACCGCAATTGAGAATGCCTTTGAAACAGGATTACAACGGCAGCTTCGGTTTTGAAATGGTAGTTGATGGAAATGTGCTTTCATTATACATTAATGATGAAGTTGCATTCAGTACGAGAATCTACTGTATGCAGGGCAAACAATGGGGAGTGTTTTCGGTGGGAACGCCAATAGAAATTGAAAATCTGAAAATATCGTATGATGATAATTAAATAACAATTGAACTTTCAAATGCCTTATTGGATTGATAGGAAATACACGAGTGATAGAAATAGAAGAATTTAAATTCTTATTAGGTTAAGGTGTTCGTCTGTTTGTACTTCGTCGATTCTTCAGTGGATAGAAACAATGCTGGGTTTTAATCAAAAACCCAGCATTTCTTTTCTTGGAATGATTTATGGAAACTAAAGAAAAAGATGAATGATTAGTCGTCGATGACCATTTCTTTTGTAATGACATTTACGGGTATTTCATAGTACTCAGAAGTTGGTTGTTGCTTCTTGACCAGATAGTCGAACAGCTCTTTTACAATCTGGTATCCTTGAGTGCGTTCGCTTTGTGCAATAACAAAGTCGACGATGCCTTCCTTCAAAAGCTCTTCGTTTTCTGGAACGAGGTCATGGCTGATGATCTTTACATTGTAGAGTTTGTTGGCCAATGCTAGAGCTCTCCTGACCCCGCTGCTGCTGCTGCCGGACAAATAGATGCCTTTCAGATTAGGGTATTTGTTGCAATATTCCAGTGCAATCTTGAATGCTAGCTCTCGCTTGTCTTGATTCTCTTGGATATCGATAATATTCAGGTTGCTTTTTTTTAGGTGGGATTGGAATCCGTTCAGTCTATCTGGGTGGCACGACAATGTCTTTGAACTGATGATTACGCCGATGTCACCACCTTCTGGTACAAGTTTTTCCATAAGACCTGCAGCCACACGTCCGGCTTTAACGTGATTTTGTCCTACATAGCGTATATCGTGGATGGCTGTGAGTTTAGAGTTGAAGGTGACGATTGCTACACCGTCTTCTGTGAGCTGGTTCGCTTTCTTGATAACTTGGACATCGTCAATGGGAATGAATGCAATTCCTTTTGCACCCATGTTCTCGAACTCTGTTAAGATGCTGACTAATTCTGCAGGCTGTAGCGTAGTCAGCATTTTTACGATAATTTTTATGCCAAATGGGGAAAACTCCTTCTCGGCTTTTTCGATTCCTTTTAGAAGCACCTGGATGAAAGGATTGTATTCCGGAGTAGGGATAACGCCTAATATGATAGGATCCTTACTCATTACGAGCGCCTTTCCTAATAGGTTTGGTTGGTAATCTAGTTCTTCGATGATTGCCTCGATGCGTTCGCGTGTTTCCTTTTTGACTCCTGGGCGGTCGTTGATGACCTTGTCCACGGTAGAGCGCGATACATTGGCCAACTTTGCTATATCTTTTATTGTAATGGACAAAGTAATCCCTCCTAAATATGTCGATAAAAAAATAAGAATTGGTTTCGACTTCATAAAATGTTATCACAGCAATAAATAAATGTCCATATAAATGTAACCAATTATATAATAACACACGAGCTCAATGTTATCAAGAGGAGAATACTTGAATTGTGCGATATGCACAAAATAATAGGTATGAAACTGTTTAAAAAGACATATTGAATAACTTAATAGGGCGTGATATGATTATTACAGAAATAACACACGAGCTCAATAGATAAGAGTGATCAAGAGAATAGAAATGCGATTCGTAGAAATCCTTAAAAAATTAATGATGCTGCATATGTAATGAGCTCGAAAATAATATAAAGGAGATTGTGACATGAAATTTGGAACTTTGTACTCGTACTGGAATACAGATTGGACATGTGATCAAGAAAAATATGTAGAGATAGCAAAGAAAGTGGCTCGCATTGGTTTTGATGTATTGGAAATAAGCGCAGATCATATCTATAGGATGACCAGGGAAGAGCTTGATAACCTTGGTAGGGTTGCTCAAGAGCTAGGACTGACCTTGACAGTAAATAGCGGTCCTGCTAGGGAGTTCGATCTTGCCTCAGTAGATCCGAAGGTTAGAATGAATGGCATTGAGTATTTCAAAAAAATACTGAACAATATGACGATTATTCAAGCGGATACTTTGATTGGAGCTATCTATTCCTTCTGGCCATCTGATTTTGTGAATATTGATAAGGATGCAGCTTGGGAAAGAAGCATTGAATGCCTTAAAGAAATCAGCAAGACGGCTGAAAAATTGGAAATCGACATCTCACTTGAAGTGTTGAATAGGAACGAAACTTACATACTTACAAATTGTCAGGAAGCACTTGAGTATTGTGACTTAATTGGAAGTTCTAGAATAAAAGTGCTGCTTGATACATATCATATGAATATAGAAGAAGACAACATAAGTGATGCAATTAGATTGGCAGGAGACAGACTTGGACATCTGCATGTAGGTGAATGCAACAGAAAACTACCTGGAATGAACAACAGTATTGATTGGGCAGGCATAGGCAAAGCACTCGCAGATATCAACTATAAAAAATCTGTTGTTATGGAACCTTTCCTGCTTAGCGGTGGTTCGGTGGGTGATTCCATCAGAGTTTGGAGAGATTTGAGCAATGGAGCTGATGAAGCAACTATGGATAAATATATTGGTGAATCTCTTGAGTTTCTCAAAATGAAACTTGCATGATCCTAGAGTTGTGAACTTCTGAAGTTCATATTGGTGTCGAAGCGCCCCATGAAATCATGTGGAAGGTTATGTCATTCATATGTTGACAAGAGAGTGTCATATTAATGAAAGTTTAGGAAGTGTGGAGATATGCCATGCAATATATATCGTACAGAGGCCAATAGATATTCATTAGCTCTGGAACGTTGGCACTTAATATCATTGATTAATGCCTTGTATTTTGTAGACTATAGACGCAGTACATTTTATTATGGTAAACCTTGGGCGGATTAGCTAGTAAAATGAATCACACCAAAGTCTTAAAGAAAAAATCAATCGAATACAAGTGATGAAGAAATGAAATAAGTATACAATCTGAATAAATATCGATTAGGAGGAAATAAGATGAGTAATACAAAGATTAATGTTGGCATTGTTGGACTTGGTTTTGGGAAAGAGTTCATTCCTATTTATAAAAAACACCCTAATTGCGGCAAAATAGCTATATGTACAAGAAATCGTGAAAAATTAAATGAAGTTGGTGATAGTTTTGGAATAGAGGAGAATCTTCGTTATTCAGACTATTATGAAATGATTAAAAACGAAGAACTGGATGCTATCCATATTGTCACGCCAATACTTGAGCACTATAAACAGACAATTGCTTCCTTAGAAGCAGGAAAACATACCGCTTGCACCGTACCAATGGCCACGTCTGTTGAAGAATGTCAGAACATTATAAATGCAAGTAAAAAGAGTGGTAGAAACTATATGATGATGGAGACATCTCTTTATACTAGGGAATACCTATATGTAAAGAACCTTTTGGATGCCGGAGAGATTGGGCGCGTCCAATTTCTTCGTAGCGATCATATGCAGAACATGGACCTGGACGGCTGGGGAGATTACTGGAAGGGTTTCCCGCCATTTCATTATGGAACGCATGCACTTTCAACTGTAATTGAATTTGCTGGTAAAAGGCCTAAATCAGTAGTATGTCATGGATCAGGAGCTCTTAGTACTGATAAGGCCGAAAAGTATGGTTCCCCATGGGCGGTTGAAACAGCTACATTTACATTTGAAGATTCCAACATTGTAGCAGAATCAACAAGGTGTCTTTTCGAGACTATTCGTCAGTGTAGAGAGTGTTTTGACATTTACGGTACCAAAATGTCTTTTGAATGGGAGCAGATAATTGACGATGGGCATGTTATTTTTGAAGGGTTTGATGATGCCAGAAAAATTGAATGTCCAGATACCGATGAGCTACTGCCTCCGGAAATATCAGTGTTTACAAAACGGGATGCGATAATTGATGTTGAACACTCATCCTTCAGACAGGGTGTGGGGCATGGCGGTTCACATCCTCACCTTATTCATGAATTTCTTAGGTCTATCGTTGAAGATAGAGAACCTGCCATTAATGCAATTAAGGCTGCTACGATTACTAGTGCGGGTATTTGTGCACATCAATCTGCAATGAATGATGCACAGCCAGTGATGATACCTGATTTTAAGTATTAATCATTGCAGATGATACATGTTGGGAGGATTGTTGATGAAGAATATTCTTAAAATGAATAAAATAGTGAAAAGTTTTTATGGGGTGGAGGTTCTTCATGGCGTAGATCTTGAATTATATTCGGGAGAAGTATTGGCACTGATTGGTGAAAATGGCGCAGGCAAATCAACGATGATGAAAATATTAATGGGTATTGAGCAGCCTGACTCAGGGAGTATAGAATTATTCGGAAAGGAAACTGAAATTAGTTCTCCATCAAAGGCATTACATTCAGGTGTAGCAATGATACATCAGGAGCTTCACCCAATTTTGGATATGACAGTGGCTGAAAATATGTATATAGGCCGTGAAGTGCGTAAGTTCGGTGTTGTGAATATGAAGCTACAAGAGAAAATGACGTCAGAGCAACTTGATAAGATGGAACTGAATATTTCACCTTCAATGCGCATGGGTGATTTGAGTGTTTCAGAAATTCAGATGGTTGAAATTGCGAAAGCCGTTTCTTACGGCTCAAAAATACTTATCATGGATGAACCGACTTCTGCAATAACAGAAGAAGAAGTACATCAATTATTCAAAATAATTGAGAAACTCAAGAATGCGGGAATAGGGATAATATATATTTCTCACAAGCTTGACGAACTTCCAATAATAGCTGACAGGGTACAAATATTACGTGATGGCAATTTCGTTCATGCACAAATTATGGAAGAGATAACGCGTCAAGATATGATTAAGTATATGGTTGGTCGTGAGATTACTGAGGTATATCCTAAGTGTGATAACGAAATAACGGATGTCGTACTTGAAGTTAAAAATCTTACCCGCAAGGGCGAGTTTAATAATATCAGTTTTTGCCTGCATAGGGGAGAGAAACTTGGTATAGCAGGTCTTGTTGGTGCGGGGCGTACAGAACTAGTCACTACAATTTTTGGTGACAGACACATTCATAGCGGAGAAATATATTTAAACGGGGAAAGATTGAAATTACGACATCCTATTGATGCTATTAGAAAAAAAATTGCCCTAGTAACAGAAGACAGAAAATTGTTTGGACTTAACCTTTTGGCATCTGTAAAAGATAATATAATGATGTGCATCGATAAAAGGGAGTCGACACTTGGATTTCTCAATAATCGCAGGGCCAACGAACTATCAGATATAATGATTGACAAATTTCATATTAAAGTTACTTCGAGAGACCAGGTAGTTAGTAATCTCTCAGGTGGTAATCAACAAAAAGTGGTATTAGGAAAGTGGCTTTTAACAGAGCCAGATATCATTATTTTTGACGAACCAACTAGAGGTATTGATGTTGGCGCAAAGGCAGAAATATACAACCTCATAAACAATCTTGTCATGCAGGGGAAATCAGTAATTATAATTTCTTCAGAAATGCCGGAACTCATCAGTTTATCCGATAGGATAATTGTAATGAGTGAAGGTGAATTAATGGGCGAACTTTTTAGTAAAGAAGCTACACAAGAAATGGTAATGTCACTTGCAGCACATAACAGTAAGATTCGCCATAAGCAACATAACAATGAACAAATTATTGATGGGGGAGGTAACGAATAATGGATTTTGTAGATTTTCATAGAAAAAAACGGAGTAAAAACAGGCAGTGGATTACTAAAAGTAATTTGAGACAAACAGGGATAGTATGGGCATTTGTTTTACTATGCATTGTTATGGCTATATCACAGCCTGCCTTTATGACCACTTCTAACATAATAAACATTTTAAAACAAATTTCTATTAACGGCATATTGTCCATTGGTTTGACTATTGTTCTAATTTCTGGTGGAATTGATCTTTCCGTAGGGTCAGTTGTTGCTGTAAGCTGTGTTGCTTCTGCGTATTTCGCAAAAGTAGACTATTCGATTCCTTTAATTGTGCCATTTTTAGTTGCGATAGGTGTTGGTCTGTTATTTGGTTTGATTAATGGTTTCGGAGTAGCATATTTGGATTTTGCACCTTTTATTATGACACTATCGATGATGACTATTGCTCGAGGTATTATACTAGTCTTAACAAATGCAAGACCAGTATTTAATCTTTCTGAGGAATTCATAAACATATCAAATACTTTTTTTCTAGGAATACCTAATCTTATTTATTTTTTCATAATTGTCTTTATTCTTGGTTACATGTTGTTGAGATTTACGGTATTCGGGAAATGGGTTTATGCAATCGGAGGTAATGAATCAGCTGCAAGACTATCGGGTATTAACGTAAGACAAGTAAAACTAGCAATATATGGAATTTGCGGTGCGCTAGCCGGATTAGCTGGCTTACTTCTGGCATCGCGCATAACTTCAGGTAATCCACGTGTCGGTGACGGGTATGAACTTGATGCAATTGCAGCATCTGTTATTGGTGGCATTAGTATGGCGGGCGGCAGAGGTAGTCTAGCAGGTACACTTGTGGGAGTGCTAATCTTGGGAGTGATTCAAAATGGATTTGACATTTTAGGTCTTTCAACTTTCTATCAACAGATTATGAAAGGTGTAGTTATCCTATTAGCAGTGTTGATTGATATTAGAGCAAAGAACAAGTAATTAGGCTGACATTACATGTGTCAGGTTAATAAATATTAACCCAACAATAAGGAGGAAGAAAATGAAAAAATTATTCACAGGTTTATTGATTGCTGTATTTGTACTTGCATTGGTAGCGTGCTCTGACTCGACAAACTCAGTAGAGAAATCAGAACAAACAGTAGCATCTTCAGAAGAGACAAATGATCAAGAAGCGGTAACAGATTCGGGTGAAAAAACACCTCCGAGTAAAAAAATTGCATGGATTGGGTCTCATATGCAAAATGAGTTTGTAATTGATATGGCAGATTCGGCAATAAAAGCTGGTCTAGAAGACGGAGAGTGGGAAGTAGTAGTTTTTGACCCAAATTTGGATTTGAATAAGCAGATTTCTCAAATTGAAAATGCTGCTTCGCAGGAATTCGCTGCGATAATGTTTGATCCAATATCTTATGATGGTATGACGGGGGTTGTAAAACAAGTTGCAAGTAAATATGACATTCCTATAATAACTATTCATGGTTCAGCATCCTGTCAAGATCTTCTTACAGCTTTTGTTGCAGTTGATCTCTCGAAGGGAGGAGAACTAAAAATGGAACAGGCCATTAAAGATCTCGGAGGAGAGGGCGAAATCGCCATTATGACCGGAACGGAAGGCCAGACTACTGCGATGTTGATAACCGATGGCTATGATAGAGTTCTTGCCCAATATCCGGATGTTAATGTGGTCTTCAAAGGTGCTGGAAATTGGAATGCTGATGATGCGACCCCACTTGCTGAAAACTGGTTATCTTCGGGTAAGAAAGTTGAAGCTATTGTCTGTAATAATGACGGGATGGCTCTTGGAGTTAGAGCGGTTCTTAAGAATAGTGGTCTTTCAGGAAAGATAAAGCTGTACGGACTAGATGCTACCAAAGAAGGGCGTGCTGCAATTAGAGCAGGTGAAATGGACGCTTCTATTTGGATTGATACCTATGCTGAATTTGTAGAAGCATTTAAAATTATTAATGCATTCTATGCAGGTGAATCTTATGAGAAAGAAGTCCTTGTAACACCGAGTCTTGTAACAAAAGATAATATTGATCAACTTTTTCCTAATGACTTGAAATAATCGTACTGTATAATGGTCAATATTTAAAATCATAGTTGAGCGTATGTGAATCATTCAATTCACATACGCTCAATAAATAACAGCTTGTCCGGGAAGGAGATGCTATGAAACTAGCAATATCCGGAGAAACATTATCAAGTACCGATTCACTTAAAGAAATACTTGAAATAATTATAAGATATGAAATTGATAATTTGGAATTATGGGCATTAAATTGTGAAGCTACGTATTCTGGCGTTCACCCCATGACATACAGGAATAGGGACATAGCCAAGGCTAAACGGCTATTAAAAGAATATGATATTAATGTAGCTTGTGTTGCATTTGGTGGAGCGTTAGATTCAGAATTAACTAAAAATGCGGAACTATATGCTGAAGAACTTTCGCTTGCTGTAGAAGTGGCATCGGAACTTAATGCAGGAATAGTAAACCATTATTGTGATTACATTTGCAGAAAGCCTCAGGTCGATATTGCATTACTAGAAAAATATTATGGCAAGGCACTAAAACGTGCTGAAGAGCTAGATGTTATTATGGCTTTAGAAAACGAAGCGCATGATATTACACAGACTCCTGATAATATGCTCAAAATAATCCAGACATTTGATTCAAAGCACTTCAAGACCAATTTTGATGCAACTAATTACTACCAGTCAGGTAATGAAGCATTTCCGGATGCATACGAAATCTTAAAAGATGATATTGCATATGTTCACATCAAAAATGGTTGTATTTTCAATTCGGATTTTGGCCACTTGGTAGAGTGTAAAGGTGGAACAATGACGCGTTCTAACACTGGCAAACACATTTATTATCCAACAGTGGATAAAGGTGCAGTTAATATTTCGGGATTACTTGAAAGACTAAAAAATGATGGTTATTCAGGTTATTGCACGCTAGAGCCACACACATCAAGAGATATTGCACTAAAGTACTATTTGGAAGAAACAAAATATCTAAAAAATTTAGGATATTTTTAACAGAACCTTGACTTTTAGGAGTAGCAATAGAAATTTA
Organism: Vallitaleaceae bacterium; assembly: GCA_963677915.2. Taxonomy (GTDB): domain Bacteria; phylum Bacillota; class Clostridia; order Lachnospirales; family Vallitaleaceae. Next base: position 150,758 of record CAXXGE010000038.1, read on the forward strand.
GGGGGTAAGATCATGGCTAATATAGTGACAATAGGTGAGATATTAGTAGAAGTAATGGCAACTGAAATAGGGCAGGCTTTCGATGAGACAGGAATTTATAAAGGTCCATTTCCTAGCGGAGCACCGGCTATCTTCATTGATCAGGCTGCGCGATGTGGTAGCAGTGCAATGATAATTTCTGTTGTTGGGAATGATGGATTTGGCAGTTTGAATATGCACAGGTTGGAAGAAAGTGGTGTTGATATAAAGTCCATCTATGTACTGGATGATGAAACTACGGGTGTCGCATTTGTTCGTTATAAAGAAAATGGTAATAGAGATTTTATCTATCATATTTCAAATGCTGCATGTGGAAGAATCAACAGAGATATGGTAAAAGAAGAGTATTTTAAAGATTGTAAGTATTTCCATATCATGGGATCTTCAATTTATAACGATGCTATTAATAAAGCTATTAAAAGAGCCATTGGATATGCAAAAGAATATGGGGCTAAAATTTCTTTTGATCCAAATGTTCGCAAGGAAATTATAAAGGATGAGAAAACAAAAATGATTCTTAAGGAATTTCTTGATATCGCCAATATTGTTGTTGCTGGTGAAGATGAATTGTCCTATGTGCTTGGTTTAACCGAAGAAAGTGAGATTGTTGATTATTTATATGGCAAATCGGCAGATATCATAGTAGTGAAGAGAGGTTCAAGAGGTTCAACACTATACATTGATGGCAAGATTTATGATATTAATCCTACGTGTGTTGAAGAAGTTGATCCTACCGGAGCTGGTGACTGCTATGTCGGCACATTTATTTCGTGTTTAAATCAAGGAATCGAAGCGCTATCTGCAGCCCAATATGCAAGTCTGGCGGGTGCGTTGGCGGTCACTAAGAAAGGTCCTATGTGTGGGAATTCTACGATGAATGAACTTATAAATATGTGATTGAACTTGGAGGTTAATCATGATGCATCCGTTGATATCGATGATAAATAGAAGGAAGAAAGGAATCAGTTGCGGGATACCATCTTATTGCACTGCAAATGAGCTCGTTATTGAAGCTGCTATGGAAAGGGCTATGTCTCAGGACGATGAAGTACTTATTGAGGCAACAGCCAATCAAGTCAATCAGTTCGGTGGGTATACAGGCATGAGACCGGCTGATTTTAGGAATTTTGTCAACGACATAGCAGATCGCATCGGCTTTGATAGAAATAAATTGATTCTTGGAGGAGACCATCTCGGCCCCTTAACCTGGAGCAAAGAGTCTGAGGAAATTGCGATGTCCAATGCCAAGGAGCTAGTCAGGGAATACGTTTTAGCAGGTTTTACCAAAATCCATCTTGATACAAGCATGAAACTCGGTAGTGACCCTGAAAATGAATTATTGAAGACTGAAACGATTGCAGAAAGAGGTGCAGAGCTGTGTCGAGAAACGGAAGAGGCTTACCACGAGCTGCTTAAAAAAGAATCTAATGCTATGAAGCCTGTATATGTCATCGGCAGTGAAGTGCCTATCCCGGGGGGGGCCCAGGAGGAAGAGGGTATACATGTGACCAAACCTTCAGATTTCGAAGAAACTTTAGAGATCTATAGCAGCAAGTTCGCTTCACTTGGATTGCGAAATGCGTGGGAACGAGTGATAGCCATAGTCGTACAGCCTGGTGTTGAGTTCGGCGATTCTATTGTCCACCGATATGACCGGTATAAAACCAAAGAACTATGCGATGTATTAAAACAGTATCCGGGAATCGTATTTGAAGGTCATTCTACGGACTATCAAAGCCCTAAATCATTGAAGGAAATGGTTGAGGATGGCATTGCCATATTAAAGGTGGGACCGGCATTGACCTTTGGCTTAAGGGAAGCAATATTTGCCTTAGAGATGATTGAAGAGGAGCTTATCGCAGATAAGGAAAAACAGTCCAACTTTACCGCAGTATTGGAAGCTGAAATGTTGAATCATCCGGAGGATTGGGAAAAATATTACCATGGTGATCAGAGCCAGCTTCATCTAGCGAGAAAATACAGTTATTCAGATAGAAGCAGGTATTATCTCGGATCAGAAAAAGTAAAAAAAGCAATTAATAAGCTATTCGAGAACTTTGATGAACACATGATTCCAATGAATCTGCTAAAGCAGTATATGCCGATACAATACAATAAGATAAGATACGGTAAACTGCCGTCCGATCCAAGAAGCTTGATAAAAGCAGGTGTCACTTCAGTTATCGATGAGTATATCTATGCTGTGAAAGAGAACTACATAATAAGTAGTATATATATTTAGAAATAGAGCTATTTAAGAAAATATTAATATAGATTTTTGACACGAAGTTAAACCAGAAGGGATGAATGCTGTATGGCACTAGTAGAATCAAATGAATTGATGATAAAAGCGCAAAAAGAAGGTTATGCAATTGGGGCTTTCGGTGCAGAAAACATGGAAATGGTACAAGCCATTGTTGAAGCAGCCGAAGAACTATCTTCGCCTGTGATAATCCAAACGACATCATCATCAATTTCATATGCGAGCGTTGAAATGTTTTACGCTATGACTGACGCAGCAGCCAAAAGAGCAAAAGTGCCGGTAGTGATACATCTAGATCACGGCAACAGCTTTGATCTTTGCAGGAAAGCGATTGAAGCTGGCTATACATCAGTAATGATTGATGGGTCGAAGCTTTCTTTTGAAGACAATATAGATTTAAGCAGAAAAGTTGTTGAAATGGCAAAGGAAAAGGGAATACCGGTCGAAGCTGAGCTAGGTACGATTGGAGGTAAGGAAGATGACCATGTCGTATCCGACAAGGATGCTTTATACACGAATCCGCAACAAGCGCGAGATTTTGTTGAAAGGACTGGTGTACAGTCATTAGCAGTCTCAATAGGAACAGCGCATGGATTTTATAAGGAACAGCCGCAATTAGATTTTGATAGATTAGACGAAATAAGACGTGAAGTGGATGTGCCATTGGTGTTACATGGTGCATCAGGTGTATCTGATGAGTTTGTCATGCAATCGATTGAAAGAGGTATATGTAAGGTCAATTATGCTACTGAATTGCGAGTTGCATTTACATCGGGTGTAAAAAGAGTCATAGAAACGGATCATGACGTTTTTGATCCTAAGAAGTATAATGCTGCCGGACGCGATGAAGTAAAAAAACTGGTAAAGCATAAAATAGGTATTTGTGGATCTGAAGGAAAAGCATGATTCCAGTTTTGCACTGATATTGTGTAGGTTTCATAACTCCCCATTTTTACGAATCAAACAGGCTATCTATGCATCGATTGATTAGCACTTCGTTTGGCTGTAACTATAAAACCGGTTCCTTAGGTTGTGAACGTCTTTCATCCAAATCCTACGAAGGTGATACATGATGATTTAATAAAAGTCTGCAGGAACGAAAAAAACATATCAACTATGCAACCAATGCATACAATGTACACGAATTAAAGGTATGAGGGTTCTTATGTAGGGAGACAGGATATGCACAAAATAGTAGAAAAGGAAATTCTGAACAGTGTCGTGACGAAAATGGTCATCGAGGCGCCGTTCGTCGCCAGGAAATGTAAACCTGGTCAGTTTATCATATTGAGGATCGTTGAAAATGGCGAGAGGATCCCGCTTACCATCATGGACTATGACAGGGAGAAGAAAACAGTCACCATCATTTTCCAGGTGCTTGGTCATACGACCGGTTTTTTGAACAGATTGAACGCCGGGGACTATATTCTCGATTTTGTCGGTCCTCTGGGGCAACCCTCCAGGCTTGAGAAAAAGGACAGAGTAATCGGTATTGCCGGCGGTGTCGGCGCTGCGCCTTTGTTCCCCCAACTTAAATACCTGGCGGAAATCGGTGTCAAGGTGGATGTCATCATCGGTGGACGGAGTGAAGAATTCGTCATACTGGGGAATGAATTCGCAAAATTCTGCGACAACGTCCATTATGTCACTGACGACGGCTCAAAAGGCCACAAGGGTTTCGTTACGGATCGCTTGAGACAGCTGCTTGAAGCCGGTGAAAAGTTTGATGAAGTCATCGCCATCGGTCCGCTTGTCATGATGAGAGCAGTCGTAGGCATGACGAAGCCGATCGGTCTTCAGACAGCAGTATCCCTCAATCCGATTATGGTGGACGGAACCGGCATGTGCGGTGGCTGCAGGGTCACTGTAGGGGGCGAGACGAAGTTCGCCTGTGTCGACGGGCCTGATTTCGACGGTTTCCTTGTAGACTTCGACGAGGTTATCAGGAGGCAGACCTACTTCAAGAACCAGGAAGAACACATCTGCCGTCTGGAGGGTATCAAAAATGAGTAATGCGAGTCCGAAAAAAGTGAAAATGGCGGAACAGGACCCCAAAGTAAGGATCACCAATTTCCTGGAAGTATCCCTGGGGTATACGCTGGAAGAAGCGATCGAAGAGGCACAGAGATGTCTTGAGTGCAGACACAGGCCCTGTACTTACGGCTGTCCGGTCAATATCAAGATTCCGGAATTCATTCATGAGGTGAAGCTGGGCAATATAGAAAAAGGCTATGAAATCATCACCGAGGACAACGGCCTGCCCGCCATCTGCGGCAGGGTCTGTCCCCAGGAGAAACAGTGCGAGGAGCGCTGCGTCAGAGGCATCAAGGGCGAACCGGTGGGCATCGGCCGTCTGGAGCGTTTTGTTGCCGATTATGTGATGGCTCTGGACAGACAGAAGGAAATTCATATCGAAAGGAACGGCAAAGCGGTAGCCATCGTAGGATCGGGACCAGCCAGCCTTTCCTGCGCGGCGGATTTGGCGAAAATGGGTTACAGCGTAACGATCTTCGAAGCCCTTCACGAGCTGGGTGGGGTACTGATGTACGGCATCCCCGAGTTCAGGCTTCCGAAGGAACTGGTGTCCAAGGAGATACAGACGATCCTCGATTATGGCGTCCATGTTGAGAAGAACGTCATCGTTGGCAAGTCCATCGATATCGATGAACTGTTCGAGGAAGGCTTCGGTGCGGTCTTCATTGGCAGCGGCGCAGGTTTGCCGAAGTTCATGGGCATCCCCGGAGAGAACCTGAACGGTGTCTATTCCTCGAACGAGTTTTTGACCAGGGTCAACCTGATGAAGGCTTATGAATGGCCAAGCGCCCATACACCTGTCAAGGTGGGAGGCAAAGTTGCCGTCGTAGGCGGCGGCAATGTGGCGATGGACGCTGCAAGGACAGCCAAGAGAATCGGCGCGGATGAGGTTCATATCGTCTACAGAAGAGGCATGGAAGAACTTCCGGCAAGGCTTGAAGAGGTCCATCACGCAGTAGAGGAAGGCATCATTTTCGACGTCCTGACCAACCCAGTCGAAATCGTCGGCGAGAATGCAGAAGTCAAAAGCCTCAAATGTGTACAGATGGAACTGGGAGAGCCGGATGCATCCGGCAGAAGGCGTCCTGTTGTCAAAGAAGGCAGCGATTTCCTGCTTGAGATGGACAATGTGATCATGGCCATCGGACAGACGCCGAATCCGCTTCTGACGACGGCGACCGAAGCGCTCGAGACGAACAACCGGGGCTGTATCCAGGTTGTCGACGAGGAAATCCTTGAAACGACGATGCCGAATGTCTTTGCAGGCGGCGATGCCGTAACAGGTGCTGCCACGGTTATACTGGCAATGGGGGCAGGAAGGAAAGCGGCGTCAAGTATCCATAACAAGATGAAATTATCAGTTTGATACATATTTAAGGAAATGTGAGGTAGATCAGTGTGAAAGATAATTCACTTTGTATTAATGGCATCAAGCACTTTTGGAAAGAACTAGATTTTGAGGTAGACGACAAAGAGAAAGAAAATTCTATAATGTGGAGAATGTTAAATTGTCAGTATAGGATGTTGGTTATAAGAAGAGAAATATCTAAGGAACAGTTTGAAGAATTTGTGAAAAAAGTAACTGAATATAAAAGATACATCAAGAGAATAGCATGATGATAGAATATTAATGTGAAATAGGTACTTTGTAATGATTTCAGTATCTGATCCGTTATGTAGATTTCTTGTACCTGAGAATTCAAATAGCTTAATTCAACTCTAATAAAATATCTCACCATTCCCTTTATGACAATACTATTTACTGCTTTTCAGTTGCGTTTTATCAAGAATTTGCTACCTGTGTGCTATGAGTCGCTGCCATCAGAAAATGAAATATCCTGGTATTTATTTGTTAAGCCCTCTTAATAAAAGTATGTGTTATGCATGAAAGCCTATTTTTATGAATATTTAATGTTAATTCAGCAGCTTCTTTGAGAAATTAAAGCTTGCTGAATTTTTTTGTTTGTATTTTGGAAAGTATAAAAATGATTGGTTCTCATAATCTAATATCAAAACTAATCAACTTGTTATAAAATACAATGGAATTTATAAATTTATTACCTGATAACGATGTAATAGCAGAGGGATTGTGAAATAATACCAATAAAAATTAAAAACATCGTCAAATATAACACATGTCAATCGGTTGACACACGAGTGGACGTGTGATAATATCAATATATGTCAACCGGTTGACATATACCATGTAGCATATAATATTTATAAGCTGAAGGAGAAGAAGTGGATGATGAAAAGTAAGAAACAACGTATTCTAGTTATATTTTTAAGTTTGGTTTTGATATTAGCTGGGTGCGGAAAAGCAAATGAATCAGATATCACTAGTACTGATGTGAGTACTACGACTGAAAATGATGATAGTGGCGAAGAAGTAGTTATTAAGTACTTTACTTCAAGAGCACCAACGGATGACACAATAGTATCAATACAAGAAGTTGTAGATCAATACAATGAGGAAGGCAACAATGTAAAATTGATAATTGATACTGCAGCGGATAGGTCGGCATATGAACAAAAATTAAGAACTCTAGTCGCGAGTGACCAGATGCCAGACTTATTTGATATTGATGCAAACCCATACTGCCAGGAGTTGGGAAATACTGGACGTCTTGTAGATATGGAGAGCTTTCTGAAAGAGATTGGCGCTTTTGATAAATACATTCCAGTATCCATTGAATATCAGCGTCTGCCTGACGGAAGAATTTACACACTACCACTTGAATTTACAACAGAGATGACATGGTATAATGCCGATATATTCAATGAATATAATTTAAGTGCTCCAAAAACAATGGATGACTTCCTAAATGTATGCAAAGTACTGAAAGAGAATGGTGTTACCCCTATAGCTATTGATGGTGTAGATGGATGGCCACTTATGAGATATGTTGCCATGACTCCATTCAGAATGACAGGCAATCAATTTTTAACAGATATGAGCAATGGAAATGCAAAAATGTCGGATGAACCAGGTGTAAGAACGGCTGAATTTATTGCTGAAGTTGGTCAGTATTTCCAAACAGGATTTTCATCAACTGACTATACGACAGCAAAAAACATCTTCTTGGATGGCAAAGCTGCTATGTACGGCATAGGCACTTGGGAACTTCAAAATTTCTTGCCAGAAAATCTTCCTGAGGGACTAAATGTAGACTACTTTTATATGCCGATGATTGACGGGGCTGCAACTTCAGAAAATGAATATTGGGCTTTTGGTGGCATAGGTTTAGCTTGTTCTGCAGCTGGTTTCAATGATGATGTAAAAGATTTTGTTACATATCTAGTAGAAAATTATGATGAAAAGTATTTTGCTAAGCTTCATTTCCCACCAAAGAAAGTTCAGGTGGCTGAGGATGCTGACTACCCTCAACTCTTTTTAGACATTATGGCAGATCAGGCTGAATTTGGACAAGTTGCGTGTAAACCATGGGATGTCTTGTTGCCTGCTGATGTGAATTCGACATTGAGTGATAATTTGGTAGCGTTAGCAATGGGAGAATTATCAGTTGAAGAATTTGTTTCAAATATTGATGATTCTTTGGAAGAAAACATTAAGTAAGATACTAGCCATTCAATATATTGACCAACCACTCCAGTAAAACTCTTAGCTGGAGTGGTTGGAAATCTATGTTGTGACATATAGAAGGTGAACCTGAAATGAATGTATTAAAGAATAAAAAAGCAATATTGATATTTCTCGCGCCAGCTTTTTTAGTATACAGTGCTATTGTGATTTTTCCGATTTTTCAAACGTTTTATCTAAGTATGTTTGAATGGAATGGTGTAAGTGACAAAGTATTCATTGGTATTGAGAATTTTAAGCATATTTTTAATGACAGAGTTTTTATCAAGGCATTAACGAACAATTTAGTATATATCGCAGTTATAATGTTTCTGCAAATTATAATTGGATTAATTGTCGCGATATTGGTTACATATTTGAATAAATTCAAAAGTACCATAAGGACATTATACTATCTTCCAGCGGTTATAACAGTTGTAGCAATTACACAGATGTTTAGAAGTATATACTCCTATGAGCCTCTTGGACTACTTAATACGATTTTTGTTTCGTTAGGACTTGAACCAGTCGCATGGTTAAGTAATTTTAAAACCGCTCTTGTTTGTGTTTCTTATGTTGAAGGATGGCAATTCATAGGTGTGTACATGCTGATATTCTATGGCGCTTTGGTATCGGTACCGAAAGATATTGTTGAAGCAGCAGAAATTGACGGGGCAAAGAAATTGAGTGTTCTATACCATATCAAACTGCCTTATATAAAGAATGTAATTGGCTTATCTATGATTCTTAGTTTAGTTGGTGCCTTGCGTGGCTTTGCTGTTCCGTTATTGCTAACTCGAGGGGGACCTGGGAATCAGACTGAGATTCTGGCAACATTTATGTACAAAAAAGCATTTAATAGTATAAAACTAGGCTACGGTAGTGCTGTGGCAGTAGTGATAATAGTGATTTGTTTTGTTGGCGTAAGCATAATAAAGAAACTGACAAATGAAGAAGAAATCTAGGTGATGTAAATGAAAAACAAAGTGACTTTAAGTAGGTCGGTCTATTATTTGTTTATTAGCTTCTTTCTAATAGTTCAAATATACCCAGTTATATGGTTGTTGATATCAAGTTTTAGACCAAACATAGATCTTTCAAATAGACCTTTCAGTATTCCAACAACGCTAAGTTTGGAAAACTACGCAAATGTATTAATTAAGAGCAATATATTTATGTATATGAGAAATACAGTTATTGTTGCAGCGGTTTCATTAACATTGATTGTTATTTTTAGTTCAATGGCCGCTTATGCTATTAGCAAACTCAAGTTTAAGCTAAGTGGAAAAGTTTATTCTTTCTTTATTGCTGGCTTAACAATTCCTTATATGGTTACAGTTATACCACTGTTCACAATGTTTACATCTATAGGAATAATTGATACCTTACCATCGCTGATTATACCAATGGTAGCATTTTCATTGCCAGTTTCTATTTTGCTTTTTGTTAACTTTTATAAATTTATTCCTGATGAGCTGATTGAAGCTGCAGTTATTGATGGATGTAACGTGTTTCAAATTTATTCAAAAATAATATACCCGCTATCATTAAATACTGTAGTGACTGTTGTTGCTATGAATATGATATTTGTTTGGAACGACTATACATTTCCATTGATCTTTATAAACAGTACAAATCTTAAAACTATATCTCTTGGCCTACAAGATTTTATTGGATCGCATGGTGTAACTGACTGGGGTGCTACATTCGCTGCCATTTGTATTGCAACACTGCCTACGCTAATACTATATTTTACTCTTCATAGGAAAATCGTTGGTGGTATGACATTAGGCGCAGTGAAAAGTTGACAAAAGAAAATGATTAAAGACGAGGTTCTGTGATATGTTATTTTATAAGCCGAATGATGGATATGTTGGAGATATCATGCCATACTATATGGATGGAGAATATATCTTCTTCTATCTAAAAACTAAACGCGAAGGCGAAATTTTTTCCGACGTAACGTGGCATATGGTTAAGACAAAAGATTTTATGAATTATTATGATGATAAGTGCCTGGGAATCAAAGGTGGAACAGGCAGTGTTCTTAAAATTGATGATACCTATAATGTTTTCTATTGTGATAACTCTGATTTTGATACATCTGAATTCAAGAAACAATATGCATGCCATGCTGTAACAAAGGATTTTGATGAAATTGTAGAGGTAAACAGATTTCATAGTCGAGGATCAATATATGAAGCTGCTAATTTTCGGGATCCGCATGTATTCTGGAATGAAGAAAAGCAAGAATATTGGATGTTGCTCGCGAGCCGAACTCTAGGAAAAACCAATAGAAAAGGATGTGTTGGACTATACACGTCGAAAGATTTAGAATCATGGGAAGAAAAAAGACCACTGTATGCACCTAGAATTGATGTAGGTGCACATGAATGTCCGGATCTTTTCAAAATAGGTGACTGGTGGTATCTTACTTATTCTTCATATACCGGATTTTATGCAACAGTATATAGAATGAGTCGATCACAAGATGGACCTTGGGAAATTCCGAGTCAAGAAATGATTGATACAAGGTGCTTCTACGCTGGGAAAACAGTCTCTGACGGTAAAAGCAGATACATAGTTGGATGGAATCCAACAAAAGAGGCGCCATATTATTCTGAATGGAACCCTAGCCCATACGATGGAAACGACTACAACATTTATGACTGGGCAGGAAATATTGAAGTGCACCAACTTGTACAGAATGATGATGGGACATTGGGAGTAAAATTGCCAGACATAATTGAAAATGTATTTAATCATAACGAGCCAATAGTTGTAGATAACATTTTTAATGATTGGCAAATAGAAAAAAATAATGCTTCAATATTAACTGATAAATTCTCCGCAGTGTTAATGAACAATATGAGCGAGACTTGTTTGGTAAAAGCTAATATTACATTTAACGAAAATGTTAGGCGGTGTGGTCTAATCCTTAGAGGAAATCAAGATATTGACAAGGCATATTACATTACATTAAATATGCAGACTAACTGTATCGAATTTACATCCCATTTTTTTCAAGGCGAAGCTGGTTGGCAATATATGTCGCATGAAGTGGATTTGCAGAGACCATATAGATTTAAAGAAGGTATTACATACGAAATAAAAGTTGTAATAGATGGGTCAATTTTAATTGTTTATTTTAATGAGGAGGTAGCATTAAGTGCAAGAGTGTATGATCTTTCTGATGGAAGACTCGGAATCTATACGATTGCTGGAGAAGTGGAATTCAAGAATATAGAATTATTGACAATTTGAGTTTATGACAATGACTGCAAAGAAAAGTTGAGGTACAATTTAAATTGATTTGAAATATTAATAGTATGTACAGGAGACGTTATGAAAAATCCAAGTATTAAAGATGTAGCAGAGAAAGCTGGCGTATCAGTAACAACCGTATCAAGAGTTCTAAATCAAAGAGGATACATTTCTCAGGAAATGTACAAAAAAGTACATGATGCAATTGATGCAATTGATTACCATCCAAATGAAATCGCGAGAAGCTTAACAAATCAAAGGACTAATACTGTTGGTTTTTTGTTGCCTTTTGTTAGCTATCCTTTTTTTGCTCAACTATCAGAAAAGATTGAAATGGCGCTCTATAAAAAAGGTTATCGTATGTTACTTTGTAATACGACAGGTACAAAAAATAGGGAACGTGATTACCTTAAAATGTTGCGAGAAAATAAAGTTGACGGATTGATTATAGGAAATCACGAATTAGAATTTGAGGAATATTTAAAGGTATCGTTCCCGATAGTTGCGCTAGATATCAAGTTGGGCAATAAGATACCCGTCATAACAAGCAATCATAAAAAGGGTGGAGAGCTTGCGGCAAATAAGTTCATATCCAATGGATGCAAGAAAGTCGTACAGATAAAAGGTATGGGGAAGGAAAACACTTATACTAAAAGGCGGCATGATGAAATTGAGAAAGTGCTGACAGAAAACAATGTAGAATGCATAACCATTTATCATAGCAGAGAAGATATTAGCTTTCAGACGGACGAACATGCAGAAATTATCAAAGAAGCATTTGAGAAATATGATGACATTGATGGCTTTTTTGCTGTAGATGTAATTGCTGCAAAAGCATTGAAATATGCAATTGACAGCGGTATTAATGTTCCCGATGAGCTGAAGATTATCAGCTATGACGGTACGATGTTTGTTGACTTAATTAGTCCAAGATTGACTTGTATAAGACAATCATACGATGCTATTGCAGAAGCGCTAGTGAATACGTTAGATATGATGATTACGAGCGACAATGCTGTAAACATGTACACGGAATGTCCGATTGAATTTATAGAAGGGCAAACTACATTATGAAGATGTTATTAAACGATTTACTGTAAAAGAAAAGTATGATGACTGTAAAAGAAATTGCAAATACTTATGTAGAAAGATACCAACGTAATACTATTAAGGAATACAAACCCGGGTACCATATATCGCCGCCAGTAGGCTGGTTGAATGATCCGAATGGATTTAGCATTTTTAAAGAAGAATTTCATTTGTTTTATCAATATCATCCGTATAGTTCAGTATGGGGACCAATGCACTGGGCACATTTAATAAGCAAAGATATGATTAAGTGGGAGTGGTGTCCAATTGCCATAGCACCTGAGGAAATATATGAACTTGATGGATGCTTCTCTGGTACTGCTATTGATGATAATGGGGAACATGTGTTGATTTACACCAGTCATTTGCATCCAAATCCAGGCAACAAATCCGTCTATAGACAACAACAATGTCTTGCAAAAAGTATGGATGGCGTTCACTATGAGAAGTCATCTCTCAATCCAGTTATAAGGACAGACGAAATTCCCGAGGGAAACGATCTACAAGATTTCAGAGACCCCAAATTAATTAAAAGGAATAATATTTATTATTGCGTGGTTGCATCAAAAAGTCATGACGGAAGTGGTCAATTGCTGGTTTATGAATCTGAGGAATTGTCAAACTGGAAGTATAAAGGGATTTTATGCAGCAGCGAAAACCTAATTGGAAAGATGTGGGAATGTCCTGATGTTTTTTCGTGTAACGGAAAAGATGTATTGCTCATATCACCAATGTTTATGAAACAAAGGGATTATGAGTTTTCAAATCTCCATTCTGCGATTTGCGTGTTGGGTAATTTTGATTTAGATAAACCATTATTTGAGATTGAAAACTATTTTGAAATAGATCTTGGGCTTGACTTTTATGCACCACAAACAGTACTTACATCTGATGGAAGACGAGTTATGATTGGGTGGATGCAAACATGGGAACGCAACTATCCAACGAATGATATGAAGCATAATTGGACAGGTGCAATGACTTTGCCTAGAGAACTAAGCATAGTTGAAGGAAAGCTAATTCAAAAGCCGGTCAGGGAGATAGAGGCTTATTGTTAACTTCCGGAAGTTGTCAAGGTAGTTGTCCGATTTATTGAAAAGTTTCCGCTTATTTATTCCACGGTCCTGTTGACAACGAGCCTCTGCGGGCATGTCTCCAGCCATCGTCAGCATCCCCCTAAAAAGATGGGGATGCCCGCCGTAGCAGGCTTACATGCCCACCCTCATTGTCAACAGGCTTTCGCGGCATAAAGTAGCTATAGGGCGGCATCAGGCAGTTGCCGATTTACTGGATGTATCGTGTACAGCTTTTTCAGGATTTAACCATACCTGCTTTTCGATAGACCAATCCCTTGTATCACCGGCCCATCTGTTGGGGTTCTTAAGCCGGGCGGTTTTATAGACCAGATCGCGCTTGGCGAGAATACTTAGGCCATGGTCTTTGGAGTGTCTCTGGTTGGGCGTCAGGAACTTGATCCCACTGTGTCTGTGGTTGTTGTTGTACCAATCCACGAAATCGTGGACCCATTCACGGGCTTCGTTGATGGTCTTGAAGCCTTTTGGCTGGTAATTACACCGGTATTTCAAAGTCTTGAACAGGCTTTCTGCATATGGATTGTCATTGCTGACACGCGGCCTGCTTCTGGAAGGCGTAATGCCCAAGTTGTAGAGCGTTTCAAGCATAGTAGCACCCTTCATGGGTGAACCATTGTCCGAATGCAGCACCAAGGGATGTTGCCTGTTGACCAGATTTTCTGCGATAATGGCCCGGCGAATAAGTTCGCTTGCATTTTCAGCAGATTCGGCCTCCCATACTTCCCATGCGATGATTTTCCTGCTGAACAGATCGGAGATCATGTACAGATAATAGTGACGTCCTTTGACAGGTCCATTCAGGTAGGTGATGTCCCAGGTGTAAACTCGATTGGGTGCTGTTGCTACATGTGTTGAAATTTCCCGCTTAACCGGCTCTTTGCTGCGGCCCCGGTGTTGCAGTTGCTTTGCTTCTCTTAGAACACGATAAAAGGTTGATTCCGATGCTATATAGATGCCCCTGTCAGCCAGTATCGGCACAATCTGGCTTGGCGGCAGATTGCTGAACTCAGGCAGATTGACCACCTTCAGTATTTGTTCGACCTCTTCATCCGAAAGCTTGTTATGTGGCTCGGGATGAACAGCGATGGTGCGCTTATCGATATGCTGCTGGTGTTCTTCGAAGGACTCCCGCCAACGATTATAGGTTCTTGTACTGATTTCGGCTTCTTCACAAGCGATGGAGAGACGAGCGCCGGCTTCCACAGCTTCCACTATGAGATCCATCACTTTTTTGCGCAACTCGGGTTCTGTCATTCTTCCGCGTCGTCGTTCCCCAGTAACGCATCCAGCTTTTTTCTAAGTACCAGAATGGCAGCTGTTTCTGCCAATGCTTTTTCTTTACGTTGAAGTTCCTTTTGCAGGGCTCTGATTTCCTTATCTTTGGACTTCATTTCCTTGTTAAGACGGGAAGCTTCTTCAGCAACACCGCCGTTGGCCTGCATGCAGGCATCTTTCCAGTCCTTGACCTGCTCGGGGTATAGCCCTTTTGAGCGGCAGTACTTGGAAAGTTCGGCTTCATTCATGCTCGTCGTTTCCAAGACTATCATGAATTTTTCCTGGCTGCTCCACCGATCGGTATCACTCGTTTTCAATGGCTCGCCTGACGACATGTGTTTCTTTTTCCATTTGTTTAGTGTCGCAATGCTGACATTTGTTTCCTTGGATATTTTGGAAACCGGTTCGCTGTTTGGCGGCAGCATCCTGGCAATCATTTTCTCTTTGAATTCTTTGCTGTAACTTGTCATGTGTTGTGTCCCTCCGTCTTCTTAAGACTACAATATACTATTTTCTCAACTACATGACAACTAGTCTAACACCTAGGGCTTCTCAGAATTATCCTACTCAGAATTGAAATTCTGTTTTTAAAAAGCCGATAAACCCTATAAAATAGTATCATAGCCCGGATTTTTCAGTTGAAAATTTCCGGGTTTTATGGTATTATTATTGAGTAGGATATCATTCTTAAGTGGAGGCCTTTATGTATCATGATTTTTTGATTAAAATTCCTGAGAACACCGGAAAAATTACGTATAATCGACGCGGAGATACCACCTATGTCGAATATACATATGCTCGTAAATACAATCCCGAAAAGAAATATAACGTACCTCAAAGGACAACGATCGGAAAACAATCCAAAGCAGATGCAAGCATGATGCAACCAAATCATAACTTCTCCAAATTCTTTCCTGAGATTGCTTTGCCTGACGAACGGAACAACTCTGGCCGGAGCAGTTGCCTTCGTACTGGTGCCTATCTTGTCATTCGAAAGATTATGGAAGAATACAAACTCCCTGAAATTCTTTCGGATTATTGGGATGATAGAGGCGTTGGACTTTTTCTTGACCTTGCTGCCTATTCCATTATCTGCGAGAATAATGCCGGGCAGTATTATCCTGATTACGCATACAACCACCCGCTTTTTACCCAGGATATGAAAATATATAGCGACTCTACTGTTTCGCGTTTTCTTGCTTCTGTATCCGACGATGACAGAGTGGGTTTCCTGAACAGCTGGAATGCTAGCAGAAACTATAGGGATCAGATCTATATTTCCTACGATTCTACAAATAAAAACTGTCAGGCGGGAGAGATAGAAATGGCCGAATTCGGTCATGCTAAAGATAACAAGGGCGTACCGATATTCAACTATTCCATCGCCTATGACACGGATAATAAAGAGCCCTTGTTCTATGAAGCCTATTCCGGAAGTATTGTTGATGTTTCGCAATTACAGAACATGCTGGAAAAAGCCAAAGCTTATGGATACAAGAAGATTGGGTTCATCCTTGACCGAGGATACTTCAGTAAGGGAAACATTCAGTACATGGATTCCTGTCATTATGATTTTGTTATTATGGTTAAAGGTATGGCTGCCTTTGTCGAAAAACTCATCCTTGAAAACAAAGGTAGTTTTGAGAAAAAGAGAGCGCATGTCATTCCGGAATATAACACATATGGAAAGACGGTAAAATCCAAGCTCTATCCAGATGATGAGAAAGACCGATATTTTCACATTTATCATAAAATCAAAAAAGAAAGTTCAGAACGTGGTGTTTTCGAAGAAAAAATACAGAGAATGACGGAGTATCTGGAGAAACAAGAAGGAAAGACAATTACTTTTGGCGAAGCCTATCAATGGTACTTTGATATTTTCACCCATAAGCAGGACGATGGTGCCTACAAATTTATGTACGCCAAGGAAAAGGCTGAAGTCATAGAAAAGGAACTGGAGATGTGCGGTTATTTTGTGATTGTCACCTCTAAAAAAATGACCGCAAAAGAAGCATTGACACTTTATAAAAGCAGAGACGCATCAGAGAAACTGTTCCGTGGAGACAAGTCTTATCTTGGCAACAAGAGCTTGCGTGTGTCCGGTAACGAATCAGCAGCGGCCAAGATCTTTATAGAGTTTGTTGCTCTTATTGTACGTTGCAAACTATATACACAACTCAAGGCGATGATGGCTGAAATGTCAAAAAGGCCCAATTACATGACCGTTCCGGCTGCTTTGAAGGAGCTTGAAAAAATCGAACTGATACGACAGATGGACAATGTTTACAGGCTTGATCATGCAGTGACAGCAACACAGAAGACAATACTAAAAGCATTTGGCCTGGATGAGAAATACATCCATGCAAGGGCCAACAGACTTAGCGAACAATTAAAGGTAGCGGCTAAGCCGGAAAGGGATGAGGATAATGGCACGGACGAGGAAGACGATATCGATTGAGGAAAAGATTGCAAAGGCTAAAGAAAATTATGAAAAGGCAAAAATCAAGTATGATAATGCCGCTCGCGAACTTGAGAATCTTCAAGAAAAGAAACGTATGATACAGAAAGACGAACTGATTCAGGCAGTAGAAAAGAGCGGAAAAACATACGTTGAGATTATTGCATTCCTAGCAAGTGATACTACCGTTTAGAGGTGGCATCGAATGAGCATTTTGGACTTGAGTAGGAAAATGATGGGAAGTTAACACTTATAGAATAAATGAAGTTGTGTATGAAGGTCTTTATGTAAAGAATCAGGTGTCTTTCGACGGAATTATTGGTGATCAACTGGAGTTAGAGATTTCAGTGGCTGTTAATAATGCGACTGATTTGTGTATACGATTACTATCATCTGGGGACGAATACGCTACGGTTGAGTATGATGGTGAAACTGGACAAGTTGCATTTGACCGAAACAATACTGGCACGAAAATATCCGGATTGGAAAAGCATGATATTAATCGGCGTGAAGTACAAATACCTGAAGAAAAAGGAGAATTGAACCTGCGAATTTTCATTGATAAGAGTACGGTTGAAATATTCATTAACGAAGGTTTATGTGTCATGAGCAGTACTGTTTTTCCGAAAAAGAATGGCAAAGGCATTCAATTTGTTTCGAGAAATGGATGTAAACTGGAGAAGTTGATAAAATGGGACCTGGTGATTTGATATGACTAGATTATACGGTGCTATCGAGGCAGGAGGAACCAAGTTTGTCTGTGCGGTGGCTGATGAAAATTTGAACATTATAGACAGGATGACGACACCGACACTGGAGCCGGAGAAGACACTGGAGGTATCCATCGGCTTTTTCAAAAAATATGAAATCGAAAAGCTGGGTATCGGCACGTTCGGACCGGTGGACATCCATCCTGAAAGTCCGGATTACGGCATGATACAAAATACACCGAAACTCAAGTGGCGAAACGTCAACCTTTACAAGGCGTTCCACGAAGCTCTTGGCGTACCAGTCAAGATCGACACGGATGTCAATGCGGCAGCTCTTGGAGAGTACATCGACGGCTATGGAGTCGGCAAGAGAAGTGTACTGTATATTACAATCGGTACAGGCATAGGAGCCGGTTTCGTTCTTAATGGGGAAACCCTTTATGGTCTGACACATCCTGAGATGGGCCACATTGCCATAAGGCAGCGCAAGGATGACACTTTTGAAGGCATCTGCCCAACCCATGGCAACTGCTTTGAAGGCCTGGTGGCAGGTCCTGCAATCGAGGCGAGAATGGGCAAAAAAGGGCATCTGATACCTGAAGACGATCCGGTGTGGGAGCTCAATGCAGATTACATCGGACAGGCGCTTGTCTCCTATAATCTGATCCTTTCACCTGAAGTGATTCTGATCGGCGGCGGTGTTTCCCAGCAGGAGCACATGTTCCCGAAAATCAGGGAGGCATTCAAGAGATACATGAACGGCTATGTCGTCCATCCGGCATTGGAGGATTTGGATAGTTACATTAGATATCCCCAAAATGGTCAAGATGCAGGAATGATTGGTTCCTTCCACCTAGCCATAAGGGCTTAAATAGATTGGGCGTGAACCAACAGATGATTATTTCAGAAATCAGAAAGAATATGATTGAATATTACGAAAAACTTTTTTATAAAGGTGCATTGACAGCTGGAGATGAAATCAGAAGAATCCAAGAATCGTCAGATACTGAACTTATTAATATGATGGTAAATAACAAGTATCATCTTACACTAAAGTGAGGGGAATGTGATATTGCTTATTAATGAAATAAGGAAAATCCTGAATAAAAACTATGAAGAAATGTATCATAAAGGCTGTGTTACAGCTTTGTACGAAATAAATGTTAACTTCTCAGAATTATCCTACTCAGAATTGAAATTCTGTTTTTAAAAAGCCGATAAACCCTATATGTGAACTTCCAGAAAAAGTAGACCTAAACAGCATGCATCGAACAGGATATTCTACGATGCATGCTGTTTGATGGTTAATACTCTTCTTCTGACCCGACTGTTCCGGTTGTGATTATATATCGCATAATATCATCATATGAACGATCACTTTTTGCGATTGCAGTCATGATTTCTTCCGCTCGAATTGCGTCTCTTTTATCTAAAAGTTTCTTCAAGAGCGCCGTAGCTGTGTCATACTTTTTCTTCGCCTTGACAACATCTTCTTGAGCTTTTTCGATTTTTTGTTCCAACAATTCCTTCCCTGTAGTTCTGGCCATTCCCATTCTCCTATCTCTTTAACTGACTGGTTTTTAAAATATTGCTGATCTCTGTGGCTTTATGTTTTACATTAATCTCATCGATTCCAAATGCTTTAAGTATTGTCTTCTGCCTTGCTGTCACCGCATGGTCCAACCTATAGATATTATCTGTCTGCCTTGACATCTCTATTTTTTCAAGCTCCCTGATTGCCGCAGGAACAGTCATATAATTCGGCTTTTTCCCCATATCTCTCATCGCTTCCATTAAACCTGTGTACATTTTGTTTCTAATGACTAATGCAATAAATTCAATGAAAATTTTAGCAGCTGCCGATTCGTTCGTGTGAACACGGATGCTCTTGTTTCCTAGATAGGATTTATCTCCGGAAAACAGCTTCTCTGATCCGTCGCGACTCTTATACAAATGAATCGCTTCCTTTGCTGTCATTTTGTCAGAAGTCACAATGACAAAATAGCCGCATAGGTCGATTTCCCTTTCTGTAACGTCTGTGCGTTCTTCCGGATATATAAACATTTTGCTTGCTTCATCATAATGCATATTAAAATATTTCTGAAAGGATGGTCCAAAATCAATCTCTTCATTCACGTGCTCCATGAGATACGTTTTCATCTTCCTAATCTTGTTTTCAAACACCGTGCGCTCAGCAGCTTCTTTCGTCACACTATGATAAATGTGGAAATACCGTTCTTTTTTATCTGTTTCATAGAGCCTGGCCTTCACTGTCTTTCCATAGACGCCATAGTCATTCATATCGCAGGATCGCTTCTTTTCGAAGCTTCCGTGATGCTCTAAAACCAGATTGTTCACGAAAGAGGCCATTCCTTTTACCATAATGACAAAACCATAACCAAGGGAATCCATGTGTTCTATGTTGCTCTTGCTGAAGTAACCCCTGTCCAAAATAAAGCTTATCTTCTGGTACCCATAGCCTTTTGCTTTATTCAGCATGATTCGCAATTGCGAGACATCTACTATGCTTCCGGGATACTTTTCGTAAAACAAAGGCTCTCTGTTGTTGATGTCATAAGCGATTGCATAATTAAAAACAGGACTGCCGGTATCGACTTTCGGGTTTCCGTATTCCAGCATTTCAATGTCGCCAGCCTGACAATTTTTGTTTGTAGAATCATAGGATATATATATTTTTTCTCTATGATTGCGACTTCCATTCCATTCATTCAAGAATCCCGCGCTTTGGTCCGTTGTAATCGAATGCAGAAAAGCTGATACGGTTGAATCGCTGTATATTTTCATACTTTTTGTGTAAAGCGGGTGATTATAGGCATAGTCAGGGTAATACTGTCCCGCATTGTTTTCCGTGATGATCGAATAGATGGCCAGATCAAGGAAGAGGCCCAAATCCCTATCCTTGAAATACATGCCAAGTATTTCCTCAAGTTTATACTCCCGGATAATCTTATGAATCACAATATATGCCCCTATTCGAAGACAGCTGCTTCTGTCGGTTCTGCTTTCGCTCAGCGGCAAATCCGCTCCCGGAAAATAGGTCAAAAAACTTTGGTTTGGCTGCATCATTGTATCATCCGCTTTTGACTGCTTCCCGATAGTCACTCTCTTCGGGAATGTATACTTGCGTTCGGGATCATATATTCTGTCATATTCATATTTTATATAGGTGATATCGCCTCTTTTTTCGCGTAGAATTTTGCCTGGTGCTTCTGGAATTTTCACTAAAAAATCAAGATACATAAGCCCTCCCATTTAGGTCTATATAGACCTAAATATAGTATAGCATAACGCCCGTATTTCTGCAAGAAAAACCGCGGAAATACGGGCTCTATAGGATTTTTTTGAGATATATTTTTTCTTTAGGTCTAGAAATTATTGGAAGTTCACACTATAAAATAGTATCATAGCCCGGATTTTTCAGTTGAAAATTTCCGGGTTTTATGGTATTATTATTGAGTAGGATATCATTCTTAAGTGGAGGCCTTTATGTATCATGATTTTTTGATTAAAATTCCTGAGAACACCGGAAAAATTACGTATAATCGACGCGGAGATACCACCTATGTCGAATATACATATGCTCGTAAATACAATCCCGAAAAGAAATATAACGTACCTCAAAGGACAACGATCGGAAAACAATCCAAAGCAGATGCAAGCATGATGCAACCAAATCATAACTTCTCCAAATTCTTTCCTGAGATTGCTTTGCCTGACGAACGGAACAACTCTGGCCGGAGCAGTTGCCTTCGTACTGGTGCCTATCTTGTCATTCGAAAGATTATGGAAGAATACAAACTCCCTGAAATTCTTTCGGATTATTGGGATGATAGAGGCGTTGGACTTTTTCTTGACCTTGCTGCCTATTCCATTATCTGCGAGAATAATGCCGGGCAGTATTACCCTGATTACGCATACAACCACCCGCTTTTTACCCAGGATATGAAAATATATAGCGACTCTACTGTTTCGCGTTTTCTTGCTTCTGTATCCGACGATGATAGAGTGGGTTTCCTGAACAGCTGGAATGCTAGCAGAAACTATAGGGATCAGATCTATATTTCCTACGATTCTACAAATAAAAACTGTCAGGCGGGAGAGATAGAAATGGCCGAATTCGGTCATGCTAAAGATAACAAGGGCGTACCGATATTCAACTATTCCATCGCCTATGACACGGATAATAAAGAGCCCTTGTTCTATGAAGCCTATTCCGGAAGTATTGTTGATGTTTCGCAATTGCAGAACATGCTGGAAAAAGCCAAAGCTTATGGATACAAGAAGATTGGGTTCATCCTTGACCGAGGATACTTCAGTAAGGGAAACATTCAGTACATGGATTCCTGTCATTATGATTTTGTTATTATGGTTAAAGGTATGGCTGCCTTTGTCGAAAAACTCATCCTTGAAAACAAAGGTAGTTTTGAGAAAAAGAGAGCGCATGTCATTCCGGAATATAACACATATGGAAAGACGGTAAAATCCAAGCTCTATCCAGATGATGAGAAAGACCGATATTTTCACATTTATCATAAAATCAAAAAAGAAAGTTCAGAACGTGGTGTTTTCGAAGAAAAAATACAGAGAATGACGGAGTATCTGGAGAAACAAGAAGGAAAGACAATTACTTTTGGCGAAGCCTATCAATGGTACTTTGATATTTTCACCCATAAGCAAGACGATGGTGCCTACAAATTTATATACGCTAAGGAAAAGGCTGAAGTCATAGAAAAGGAACTGGAGATGTGCGGTTATTTTGTGATTGTCACCTCTAAAAAAATGACCGCGAAAGAAGCATTGACACTTTATAAAAGCAGAGACGCATCAGAGAAACTGTTTCGTGGAGACAAGTCTTATCTTGGCAACAAGAGCTTGCGTGTGTCCGGTAACGAATCAGCAGCGGCCAAGATCTTTATAGAGTTTGTTGCTCTTATTGTACGTTGCAAACTATATACACAACTCAAGGCGATGATGGCTGAAATGTCAAAAAGGCCCAACTACATGACCGTTCCGGCTGCTTTGAAGGAGCTTGAAAAAATCGAACTGATACGACAGATGGACAATGTTTACAGGCTTGATCATGCAGTGACAGCAACACAGAAGACAATACTAAAAGCATTTGGCCTGGATGAGAAATACATCCATGCAAGGGCCAACAGACTTAGCGAACAATTAAAGGTAGCGGCTAAGCCGGAAAGGGATGAGGATAATGGCACGGACGAGGAAGACGATATCGATTGAGGAAAAGATTGCAAAGGCTAAGGAAAATTATGAAAAGGCAAAAATCAAGTATGATAATGCCGCTCGCGAACTTGAGAATCTTCAAGAAAAGAAACGTATGATACAGAAAGACGAACTGATTCAGGCAGTAGAAAAGAGCGGAAAAACATACGCTGAGATTATTGCATTCCTAGCAAGTGATACTACCGTTTAGAGATGGCATCGAATGAGCATTTTGGACTTGAGTAGGAAAATGATGGGAAGTTAACAATAAAAGGCTGCGACACGAAACAGATGAAGTGTTAGCGACAGGGCGATTTTGCATTAAAATGGCGTTTTGATAATGTTCATTTACGGCATAATCAGATAAGAATGCAATTGAACCTTTTAGTACTATCATAGTACTGTATGCAATACCCCTACCGGGGGGTACACCTTTCCGCAAAACTCCAATTACGCCAAATAGTTTTATTATCCTTATCTCAACACATCTCGAGACAGTCGTCAAGCTAGTCCGAGAATAGCGGAAGTTGTCAAGGTAGTTGTCCGATTTATTGAAAAGTTTCCGCTTATTTATTCCACGGTCCTGTTGACAACGAGCCTCTGCGGGCATGTCTCCAGCCATCGTCAGCATCCCCCTAAAAAGATGGGGATGCCCGCCGTAGCAGGCTTACATGCCCACCCTCATTGTCAACAGGCTTTCGCGGCATAAAGTAGCTATAGGGCGGCATCAGGCAGTTGCCGATTTACTGGATGTATCGTGTACAGCTTTTTCAGGATTTAACCATACCTGCTTTTCGATAGACCAATCCCTTGTATCACCGGCCCATCTGTTGGGGTTCTTAAGCCGGGCGGTTTTATAGACCAGATCGCGCTTGGCGAGAATACTTAGGCCATGGTCTTTGGAGTGTCTCTGGTTGGGCGTCAGGAACTTGATCCCACTGTGTCTGTGGTTGTTGTTGTACCAATCCACGAAATCGTGGACCCATTCACGGGCTTCGTTGATGGTCTTGAAGCCTTTTGGCTGGTAATTACACCGGTATTTCAAAGTCTTGAACAGGCTTTCTGCATATGGATTGTCATTGCTGACACGCGGCCTGCTTCTGGAAGGCGTAATGCCCAAGTTGTAGAGCGTTTCAAGCATAGTAGCACCCTTCATGGGTGAACCATTGTCCGAATGCAGCACCAAGGGATGTTGCCTGTTGACCAGATTTTCTGCGATAATGGCCCGGCGAATAAGTTCGCTTGCATTTTCAGCAGATTCGGCCTCCCATACTTCCCATGCGATGATTTTCCTGCTGAACAGATCGGAGATCATGTACAGATAATAGTGACGTCCTTTGACAGGTCCATTCAGGTAGGTGATGTCCCAGGTGTAAACTCGATTGGGTGCTGTTGCTACATGTGTTGAAATTTCCCGCTTAACCGGCTCTTTGCTGCGGCCCCGGTGTTGCAGTTGCTTTGCTTCTCTTAGAACACGATAAAAGGTTGATTCCGATGCTATATAGATGCCCCTGTCAGCCAGTATCGGCACAATCTGGCTTGGCGGCAGATTGCCTGAACTCAGGCAGATTGACCACCTTCAGTATTTGTTCGACCTCTTCATCCGAAAGCTTGTTATGTGGCTCGGGATGAACAGCGATGGTGCGCTTATCGATATGCTGCTGGTGTTCTTCGAAGGACTCCCGCCAACGATTATAGGTTCTTGTACTGATTTCGGCTTCTTCACAAGCGATGGAGAGACGAGCGCCGGCTTCCACAGCTTCCACTATGAGATCCATCACTTTTTTGCGCAACTCGGGTTCTGTCATTCTTCCGCGTCGTCGTTCCCCAGTAACGCATCCAGCTTTTTTCTAAGTACCAGAATGGCAGCTGTTTCTGCCAATGCTTTTTCTTTACGTTGAAGTTCCTTTTGCAGGGCTCTGATTTCCTTATCTTTGGACTTCATTTCCTTGTTAAGACGGGAAGCTTCTTCAGCAACACCGCCGTTGGCCTGCATGCAGGCATCTTTCCAGTCCTTGACCTGCTCGGGGTATAGCCCTTTTGAGCGGCAGTACTTGGAAAGTTCGGCTTCATTCATGCTCGTCGTTTCCAAGACTATCATGAATTTTTCCTGGCTGCTCCACCGATCGGTATCACTCGTTTTCAATGGCTCGCCTGACGACATGTGTTTCTTTTTCCATTTGTTTAGTGTCGCAATGCTGACATTTGTTTCCTTGGATATTTTGGAAACCGGTTCGCTGTTTGGCGGCAGCATCCTGGCAATCATTTTCTCTTTGAATTCTTTGCTGTAACTTGTCATGTGTTGTGTCCCTCCGTCTTCTTAAGACTACAATATACTATTTTCTCAACTACATGACAACTAGTCTAACACCTAGGGATAGCCTGAAATCAGGGCGTTTGGGGGTTTTTGGCAAGAATAATAGAGATGAATTTTAGCCTCCTACGTGAAAATGTAGGAGGTTTTTGCTTGGGGGGACACTTTTACGCAAAAATGCAGGGATTCGGCAGGGGGGGGTATTTTAGATTCGCGGAATGGTATAAATGTCAGAATCGTAATAGGTAGGATGTGGGAAATAGCTTGCTTGTTAGACAAAACCGGTATTATAGCCTAAACAACATAAAGGAAAACAGACTAAATGATAAGTAGACTATTGTGTATAAAGCTAAAATATTTGAAAAATTGAAAGCAAAAGTATAAGATTAATATTGTGATATACATGCATGCATTACTACGAGTCTTGGAGGTGTCTTATGCAAGAAAATTCAATAGTACATTTCATACCGGCTAAACCTCC
>CAXXGE010000039.1:0-110761 GCA_963677915.2 Vallitaleaceae bacterium
GCTTACCGGCAGCACCACATCCAGCTCCTTTGCCAGTTCGGCAAACCGCCTGACTGCCTGGTTATCCTCAAGCGAGGTCGCATAGCCATAGTATTCCGGTTTTTCCTTCTGACAGAAATAATAGCGCTCAAAAAGCTCCTGGACCAGAATCACATTTGCTCCTTGGCCTGCAGCTTCGCGAATCAACTTTTCCGCCTTGGCAATGTTCTCTTCCGGCACGTTTGAACAGCCCATCTGAAGCGCTGCGACTTTCACCATCCTCATAGCGTCCGCCTCCTTGGCATCTGTTGTGTAATGCAATGGACGTTGCCGCCCTCCTTGATCAGCTTCATGCCATCCACTTCCACGATTCGCCTCTCGGGAAAAAGCCTCCGAAGCACTGCAGCCGCTTCGGCATCCGTCTCGCTGGCATCTCCGCCGAATACGGGCAGTATAATCCCGTCATTAACGAAGTAGAAATTGAGATAGCTGAGCGTCAGTCTCTTTCCATTATACTCCCTGTATGGAGGATTTGGAATCTCGATGACTTCAATGGACCGACCTCTGCTGTCCTTGGCCGCTCCAAGAATCGCCAGGTTCTCGAGGGTGATCTCATAATTGGGGTCCTTCTCGTCATGGCAGGTCTGTAAGAGCACGACGCCCGGCTTCGCAAAACAGGCGACATTGTCCACATGACCGTCGGTTTCATCACCGAACAGGCCACGCTTGAGCCAGATGACCGTATCCAGATTCAGTCTGCGCTTAAGTGCCTTTTCTAAAGAGAGCCGGTCCATTTGAGGATTCCTGTTCCTGTTCAAAAGGCATTCCTCCGTGGTCAGCAGCGTCCCTTCGCCATCCACATGAATCGATCCACCTTCCATTATAAAAGGTTCGTTGACCACAGGCACTTCATAGGCATCGGCCACTTTAGCCGCCAGTTCGTTATCCAGATCCCATGGCGAATACTTGCCGCCCCAGGCATTGAACTGCCAGTCGACAGCCGCTACTTCCCCCTCATCGTTCCATATAAAGGTAGGTCCGTTGTCCCTTACCCAGGCATCGTCATGTTCAATCTCCAGCAATGCGATATTGTCATCCGCACCCACGTAGTCCAGGACATCCTTCCCATCACCCGGGTTCACAATGACCGTCACCGGTTCGAAAGAAGCGATGGCATCCACCACTTCTCCGTAGCCTTCACAGACTTCCTCATAGTTTTCAGGCCAAACCATCGAATCCTTCACCGGCCATGAAACAAAGCTCCTGTCATGGATTTCCCATTCCGCCGGCATACCATACCTGACTTTCTTCATCTATTATCTATCCTCCACACTATTCAAAATGGCTTTTCCTCTGCCACCTGCATACCTTTTCTTCTATTAAGTCCACTATGGCAAAAAGGCAGAGTCCTGTCAAGCTTATGACCACGATCCCTGCATACATGCCGATATAATCAATTCTCGACCAGGCGTCCAGAATGAAATAGCCGATACCATAGTCTGTGCCGTATGCTTCAGCAAAAAAAAGGATTGATAAGGCCGTTCCCACCGAAACCCTCAAGGAAGTGAGCAAACCCGGCACCACTGCCGGCAGTGTCACATGTACAAGCCTTTGTATCCTGCCCGCACCCAGACTGTCCACAAGCGCATAGGTTTCCGGCGAAATATTCATCACTGCATCCCGTGACGCGATGATCACCTGGAAAACTACAATCAGAACAATCAGAAGGACCTTCGACAGGTTCCCAAGTCCGAAAAGCAGCATCAGCACTGGCAGCAAGACCGTTTTCGGAATCGGATAAGTAAAATACACCGTCAGCCCCAGCAGTTTGTTCCACCTTCCGGATCCTGCCATAGCAAGACCGATGGCCACACCCAAAGCCGTCGCAACCAGGATACCTGCCCCGATTCTATATAGGCTCATGGCCACATGAACCGGCAAGTCGTATTTCCCCATCCCCGGCATAGCTGAATAGACTGCAAGGGGCGTCGGCAGCAGCCTTTTGTCAACAGCAAGCGCCGCCAGAAACCAAAGTATGTTCACAATGACAAAGCCCTTAAGCAGCATCAGCAGTTTCCCTTTGACTGTCATTGGTGCCACCCCTTTTTCACGATGTCCCTGATTCTCGACGTCATTGCCAGGAACTCCCCGCTCTCCCTCTTCTCTTCATCCTTTAAACCGAAAACCGGATTGTCGATGACTTCGGCGATTCTCCCGGGACTGTCCGACAGCACAATGATTCGCTTCCCCATGAAAACCGCCTCCTCAAGGCTGTGGGTAACGAATAGGGTTGTCGTCTTGAACTGACGCCAGATAGAGAGAAACAGCGCCTGCACCTCTTCCCGTTTCAAAGAGTCCAGCGCTGAAAACGGCTCATCCATAAGGAGCAGGTCAGGATTCATGATGAAAGCCCTCGCAACCGCCACCCTTTGTTTCTGTCCGCCGCTCAGAGCATTGGGAAAACGCTTCTCAAGCCCCGTCATCCCTAGTTCATCCAGTATCTCCGCTGCCTTGTCCGTTTCCTGCTGTCCGATGGCCTTCTTTCTTATTATATAGGGCAGAAGGCAGTTCTCCATCACCGTCTTCCACGGCAGCAGCCCAAAATGCTGGGGAATGAAGCCGATCGTATGATGCACCGGGTTCAGCGGTTCTCCCTTTAGCTCCACCGTACCTTCAAACTGTCTGTGAATACCTCCGAGCACATGGAGAAGCGTAGACTTCCCACAGCCCGAGGGCCCTATAATGGCGCAGATTTCCCCCGCTTTTATATCAAGATTCAAAGGGCCAAACGCCTGTATGGTCGATTTTTCGTTTTTATAGGCAGCCTGAAGCCCTTCGATTCGCAGCATTTATTCCATCACCAGATCTTTCGCTTTCATGTCTTTCATATCGACGCCCTTGCTTGCCGCCCATGCGATGACCTCTTCCAGCTCGGCCTCACTAGGCAGTCCGTGATGGTCATATTCGGGCAGCGTGACATTGCCGGCCATCGTTTCAGGGAATCCGATCGCTTCAATGACGAAAGCTTCGTATTCTGAAATCGGCGTGCTGTTCACATAATCCACACCTTCATCATAGCACGACAGAAAT
Organism: Vallitaleaceae bacterium; assembly: GCA_963677915.2. Classification (GTDB taxonomy): domain Bacteria; phylum Bacillota; class Clostridia; order Lachnospirales; family Vallitaleaceae. The sequence continues at coordinate 3,070 of CAXXGE010000039.1, forward strand.
TTATCGATCGCCGAACGTTTTTCATCGATTGCTGCCTGTGAAAATGCAAGAACGGTTATACGCATATCCATATCGCTCGCTTTTCCAAGAAGGAATCCTCCAGATCCAAGGGCCAGGGAGGCAAAAGGCTCCGGCAACAGCGCGCTGTCCACCTGGTCGTTGGCAAGCATCTCCACACGTGCAGGGATGGCAGGGATTGCCGTTTTTACGACACTGTCAGATGTCATGCCATTTTCTTCAAGCATCTTGTCAAGTGCGTACTCGATGACGGTCAGTTCGGAAATGGCGACGCTTTTCCCTTCCAGGCCCTGCCAGTCGCTGACATTGGAATCGGCTGCTGTGATGAAGCTGAAATCGCAGTTTGTATAGCTGGCAATCTTCACATCGAAGCCGCCGCTTTGATACAGAACGATGGCCGTCTGGTCGCCGATGATGCCGTCCAGTTCACCGGATTGGAAGGCCGCGTTCCTGTCTTTTGCGCTTCGGAATACCTGGAATTCCACATCAAGTCCCGAGTTTTCATAATAGCCCCTGTCCTGAGCGATTAATAGCGGTATGGCGTCCTCTGAAGGCATGAGTCCGAAGACAAGGGGTTTCGTCTCCTCATTCTTTCCGCATCCCGTCAGTGATAAAACCATTGTCAAAGCAAGTGCAGAAAACAGTCCGATAAGTCTTTTCATTCCCGTCATTTCAGTTCTCCCATTTTTCGTATAAGTTGTTGTCGACTCCAAGTTGGTCCAGGATCTTGCCGACGATAAAGTCGACCAGTTCCTCCATAGTGGCCGGTTCGTGATAGAAACCAGGCATGGCGGGCAGGATTGTCACACCCAGGTTGGCCAGTTTAAGCATGTTCTCAAGGTGGATGGCGCTAAGAGGCGTCTCTCTGGGAACGATGATCAGAGGCTTTTTCTCCTTGATAGCAACATCCGCAGCCCTGGTGAGCAGGTTTTTAGAAATGCCGTGGCTGATTTCAGCAAGCGTACCCATGGAACAGGGTGCCACGACCATGCCGTCAGTACCGTAGGATCCGCTGGCGATTGCACCAAATAGATTGTCGACGGCTTCCAGCCTGATGTTTTCATTCCCGTCAGCCAGTTCCTTCGCCCACCCGTTGTAGTCGATACCCAGCTCATGGGCCATGACAGCCTTGCCGTTGTCCGTGGCGATCAGGTGCAGCTGCAATTCACTTTTCGCCGACAGCACTTCTGACAGCCGTTTGAAATAGATACTGCCGCTGGCACCAGTCATGGCGATAATGTATTTTTTCATCTTCTGCTCCTATACCAGTGCATCCCAGACACCGAAAATCAGGAAAACAATGCTGATGACCTGGTTGATACCGTAAGATGCGATTTTTACGTTTGTCAGGTTGTCAGGCGACACGATTCTGTGTTCAAGGATGAAGAGGACGGCTATCACAGCAAGTCCGGCGAAGTAGATTGGGCCAAGACCTTGAGACGACATGCCTGCTGCGACTAGAATGACCAGTGTGCAGAAATGGAAAAAAGCCGCAATCCTAAGCCCGTTTTTCACACCGAACCTTGCCGGAATTGAATGGACGCCGTTCTTCGTGTCGAATTCATAATCCTGGGAGCCGTAGATGATGTCAAAACCGGCCACCCACAGCGTGTTGGCAGCACCAAAAAACAGGGGTGTCCAGCCGAAACTACCCGTTACCGCGAGCCATGCACCGACGGGCGCAGCCGCCGTGGTGACACCGAGCACCAGATGGCACAGCCAGGTGAACCGCTTCGTATAGGAATAGCCGATCAGCAGCACCAGAGCAACTGGTGAAAGTGCCAGGCACAGCGGATTAAGCTGCCAGGCCGCCAGGACCATAATCATAAAGCAGGCCGCCGAGAAGATGACGACTTCCCTTTTTCCCATTTCCCCTTTTGGAATCTGCCTGTCTGCTGTTCTGGGGTTTCTTTTGTCAATCTCTGCATCGATGACCCGGTTGATGGCGTTGGCCCCGGTTCTCGCCCCCATGAAAGCCAGCAGGATCCAGAAGATTTTTATCCAGGGCAGATGTCCTTCTGCTGCCAGGAGCATCGATATCAAGGCGAAGGAAAGGGAGAAAACAGTATGGGAGAACATGACGAGGACGCCGTAGTCTCTGATTTTGCTGATTAATCTAGTCAATAGCATAGCTCTTCCACTTTCTGTCCACACGTGCCTTGATGGCTTCATCCATTTCGATATCGTCCGGCCATGGCCGCTTGTGACCTTCTTCCAGCCATTTCTTTGTGGCATCCACACCCAGGCGGTGGCCGTAATGGGCCAGGTCCGATGCATGGTCCAGGGCGTCCAGAGGTCCTTCCGAAATGACAAGGTCCCTCCTGGCGTCGATGTTGTTGAATACTTTCCATGCCACGGTGCTGATATCCTGGGGACTGACCTGCTCGTCGACCACGATGATCATCTTGGTGTACATCATCTGACCCATACCCCACAGGCTGTTCATGATTTTCTTCGCATGTCCGGGGTAACGTTTTTTTATCGAGACGATGACGCAGTTATGGAAGACCCCCTCGAGCGGAAAGTTGATGTCCACGATTTCCGGAAGCTGCATCTTCAGAAGGGGCAGGAATATGCGTTCCGTCGCCTTGCCCATGTAGCAGTCCTCCATCGGCGGCTTCCCTACGACCGTCGTCGGGTAGATGGGATTTTTCTTATGGGTGATGCATGTCACGTGAAAGACCGGGTACATGTCTGACAGTGAATAATAGCCGGTGTGGTCGCCAAAGGGGCCTTCTTCTTTAAGCGGTTCAGTCACATCGACGTAGCCTTCAATGACAAACTCGGCTTCGGCAGGGATATAGATGTCGTTTGTGATGGATTTCACCATCTTGACCGGCATCTTCCTCAGGTAGCCGGCAAACATCATTTCATCAATCATTTTGGGCAGTGGCGCTGTGGCAGCATAGGTGACCGCCGGATCGCAGCCCAAGGCTACGGATACCGGCATCCTGCCGCCCAGTTTTCTGTACTGGTCATAGATTTCTCTGCCGTCCTTGTGCCAGTGCCAGTGCATACCTGTGGTTTTTTTGTCATAAACCTGCAGCCTGTACATGCCTGTATTCTGGATGCCGGTCTCGGGATCTTTCGTGAACACAAGCGGGAACGTGATAAACCTGCCACCGTCCTGTGGCCAGCACTTGAGGACCGGCAGCTTGGTCAGGTCCGGGTCCATGTCGATTACCTGCTGACAAGCACCTTTTACCGCCAGCTTGACAGGAAATACCGCTGCCATCCTGGCCATGCCTGGGAGCGCCTTCACCTTGTTCAGGAGTCCTGTGTAATTGGCCATGTCTATGAATTCGCCGATACCGTCACCAATGTCGTCAAGCCTGTCAACGCCCAGCGCCAGACTCATTCGTTCATAGGTGCCCATCGCATTGATCAGTACGGGATAATCCGACCCTTTCACCTTCTCGAAAAGCAGCGCTGGTCCATACTGCTTGGAGACCCGGTCTGCAATCTCGGTTATCTCCAGTTCAGGATCCACTTCAACCTTTATTCTTTTAAGCTCTCCCTTTTTCTCAAGGGTCTCGATAAACGCACCAATGTCTTTGAATGCCATCTTTTCCACCACCTGCATATAATGCCAATATTATATCATAAAAAGGGGACGACTCCGTCCCCTTTTTGGTTGACAACTATCAATATCTCATCGGTATCAGTGTCAGATAATCCTCCAGCGTACCGTCGTTCAGACAGCATTCGATGATTGACCTTCCAAGCGGATTCAATTCATCCGTCAGATACTGGCCGAGTTCCTTTTTGAAAAATCCTGAAAGAATGGCATCCCCGGCATCATAGCCTGCGGTACCCACCTCAATCTGCCTGTGCGTCTGAAGCAGACCACTTGGTATGTAGGTGCCATCCACCTTCATGCTTTCCACCGTATAGCCCAAGAGAGAGGACCTTGCAGGAAGCAGCTGATGCTCCTTGAATGAAGCGCTTCCCCTGCGAGCCAGATATTCCCTGGCAATCCATTGAGGCATAAATCCAACCTTATATACACCGATATGCTGGTTTGGAACCAGAATATACCTTGTACCAGATGCCTTGAGCATCTGATCCAGAAGGATGTTGGCCTGTCTCACTTTCTTTCCTGTAGCAAATGGCCAGTAGGAACCGACACCCTCGCTGCTCATTGCATCGCCGTCGGTGACACTCGGGTTCGCATAGCCCCTTGGTGAAACCAGCCGCCATATCCAGGCAAGGGCCGGTGGCAGCACATGCAGCATGCCAATGATGCCGTAGCTTGGATTCTGCATTGTGCAGACAGGTGTACGTACGCCAAAGCTTCTCACATCCACTTCGACTGCTTCATCAATCACATGTGGTATATGGCTGCGCGGTACAATCGCCCTTGGATTCGGACAGGGTACTCCCGGCGCGTCCTTAATATGCTCCCAAATCAGACATGTTGAATCTGGGCTAGCCTCATAATTGAGGAAAATAAGCGGCTCCTTCGGATGTATCGTCATGCGCTCAAGGTAGGGATCTGTACCATAGGCCTTGATGCCGTCTGTCCTTAGGAACCAGCCGCCTTCAGCATCCTTCACCATCAGTTTGTTGCCCTCACCCTGGATACTCGGATGGCAAAGGGCCATATCATCTGTAACAGGCCTGATTTCGCAGGACTCTTTCAATTCAAGGGTGATGACCTCACTCATCTCAGTGTGTTTGGCGAGTGGAATCTGACCCTCTTCGTCCCTGTGGATTTTCTCGGCCATTTCGCTTTTCCCGCCGCCGCTTGCACCTTCATGCATAATGTTGATCTGGTTGTCGTACGGTGTAATGATTCTGACTGTCGAACCATGCAGTGTTGTCCATCCCTCGGACTCGCCCATATGCAGCAAAATACCGTAGACGCCCTTTTTCGCACTTGGCCCTGGATACAGGTTGTATGAGAACAGCTCGTAGGCTTCTTTTGTCCTGTTGTGCACGACCATCTGCTTGCCGATGAAATGGGTGTGCCTGAACGGTGGGTGCAAGGTAAAACACGGCCTTGGGCTCGTATCCATCCCTGACTTCATCCAGCGGAATGAAAAACTGAAGGTCCGCCAGCCCGCCGGCAAAAAATCCCGCGTTTGCCGGTGCAATCAGGATTGCTTCATAACCTGTTTCGTCAGCTGCACCCGCCTTGAAAGGCATGACAATCAAATCCTGTTTTTTCAGCCAGTCAAGGGTTTCCCTGCGCAGCCCTTCAAACCCTACGCCGAAACTCTCTTCGTAGCGTTTTTTGTCAGTATCCCCATCGTCTGCAATCAGCATGCAGTCAGGATCCCGTCTGCGCATATAGATATCATCATAATTGACAACCAGGCCGTTCTTGACCTTGGTTACTGTCGCTTCCCTAATGACACCGCTCTCTCCGGTCTCGTATGATACATCGAATATATCCTTTTTACCGCCCATGGCCAGTTCAAGCAGATGCTCACGCGACCGGGGTACGACGATCGACGGAGCCGACTCCAAAACATCCTGCAGTTCCTTGGAAATAGAAAGTTTCTTAATAAATTCTTGCATTTCAACACCTCTTGATGATTTGATTAATTGTAGTGAAAAACAGATTCAAAACAAGCTTGTCAAACAACTTTACCCATAATCGGATTGTATCACAGCACGAGTGCAAACGCAAGTATTTTGCAGGTGTTTCATTTCTTTCTTGCATAATCCACAGAATCCATAGTACCGGGGAGTAAATGCTTTACTCCCAAAAAAAGACGGTGCCGGGGAGTAAAATATTTACTCGCCGGCACCGTCTTTTCTAATCACACTATCTATATCGCCTTTAACAAATTAGCCATTTCAATCGCGGTTACAGCGGCATCGTAGCCTTTGTTGCCCGCTTTCGTGCCTGCCCTTTCGATAGCCTGCTCGATGGAATCCGTTGTCAGTACACCGAATACGACAGGGATCTCAAGGTCCAGCGAAACGCTTGCGACACCCTTGGTCACTTCGTTTGCCACATAATCGAAGTGAGGCGTGGAACCTTTGATAACCGCCCCAAGACAGATGACCGCATCGTACTTGCTGCTCTTTGCCATCTTCTTGGCTACAAGAGGAATCTCGAAAGCCCCCGGCACCCAAGCCACTTCCACATCATCAGCATCCACGCCGTGACGCACAAGGCCGTCGATGGCGCCGTCCAGCAGCTTGCCTGTAATAAACTCATTGAACCTGCCGGCTACAATACCCACCTTGAGTTCCTTTGCAATCAGATTACCTTCATAGACTTTCATTTACTTATCCTCCTTGAATTTCAACATATGTCCCATTTTCGCTTTTTTCGTCTTCAGATATTTCAAGTTTCTTTCATTGTGGTTCAGCTGTATATGCACACGATCGACAACCTCGATTCCGTATCCGGCCAGACCGGCAATCTTGGAAGGGTTGTTCGTCATCAGTCTGATCTTATGCAGACCCAGATCAGCAAGAATCTGAGCACCAATGCCGTAGTCGCGCATATCTTCCGGGAATCCGAGAGCCAGGTTCGCCTCCACCGTATCCATGCCTTGATCCTGCAGCGCATAGGCTTTGATCTTGTTGATCAAACCGATGCCTCGGCCTTCCTGTCTCATATAAAGGAGCACGCCTCGGCCTTCCTTGGCAATATTCTCCATCGCAGCCGCATACTGCTGACCGCAGTCACAACGCAGGGAACCAAGCGCATCCCCCGTCAGGCACTCTGAATGGACCCGCACAAGAGGCGGCTCGCCGGAAGTGACATCGCCCATCACAAGCGCCACATGATGCTCGCCATTCAGCCTGTTCACGTAGCCGACCAGGTTGAAGTCGCCGTATTTCGTCGGCAGTGCCGCTTCAGTCACCCGCTCGACGAACACTTCCTTCTGCCTTCTAAAAGCAATCAGGTCGGCAATCGTAACGATCTTCAAGCCGTGCTTCTTGACATATTCCATCAGATCAGGGACCCGTGCCATTGTACCGTCATCATTCATAATCTCGCAGATGACACCTGCAGGCTTAAGTCCAGCCAGCACAGGCAGGTCTACAGCCGCTTCCGTATGGCCCGTCCGTCTCAGAACGCCGCCTTCCTTTGCCACCAACGGAAAAATGTGCCCCGGCCTTCTGAAATCCACTTCAGTAGCCGCAGGATCGAGCAGTTTCAAGACCGATACCGCCCGCTCGTGTGCAGAAATACCCGTCGTCGTTTCAACCGCATCGACTGAAACCGTAAAAGCCGTCTCATGGTTGTCCGTGTTCTTCTCCACCATCGCCTTGATGTTCAGCTCATCAAGCCTTTCGCCCGTCATCGGCACACAGATCAGCCCTCTGCCGTGGGTGGCCATGAAATTGATCGCTTCCGGCGTCACTTTTTCCGCCGCCATCAGCAGGTCCCCTTCATTCTCTCTATCCTCATCATCCACGACGACAATCATCTTGCCCGCCTTGATGTCTTCGATTGCTTCCTCAATCTTGTTGAATTTGAACATATCCTATCCTCCTGTTTACAGAAAACCGTTGTCAGCCAGAAATGCCATATTGATCTTGCTTTCACTGGCAGCCGTTTCCTTCTCCTCCACCGCTAAAAACTTCTCGATGTACTTGCCCACCATATCGCACTCCAGATTCACCCTGTCGCCAACCTTTTTTCCCGAGCAGCGTGGTCATATCCTTCGTATGGGGTATGATCGACACCTTGAACACCATATCGTCCACATGGGCCACAGTCAGGCTGACCCCGTCTATAGCAATGGAACCCTTTTGTATGATGTATTTTAAAAGTCCTTTTTCAGCCGCAACCGTCATCCATACGGCGTTTTCTTCCCGGTCAAACGCCTGAATTTCACCTGTTCCGTCGATATGCCCGCTCACCATGTGACCGCCGAGCCTGTCCCCGACGCGGAGCGCCCTTTCCAGGTTCACCCTGTCTCCCTTGGAGATCCCCGCCAGGTTGGACCGACGCATCGTCTCAGCCATCACATCGACCGTAAAACTATCCTTCGTAAAATCGGTCACCGTCAGGCAAACACCGTTGGTACAGATGCTGTCGCCCAGTTTCACGTCTTCAAGCACCTTGGAAGCCTTTAGTACAATCCGCGACGACTTGGTCGAAGGCTGGATGCCGGCGACCGTCCCTATTTCCTCTATCAGTCCCGTGAACATATATAGCCTCCGATCATCACATCATCGCCAAAACGCACGATTTCCAAATCTTCAAGCTGAATCGCATCCTGCATCTCAGCTATGCCCTCTCCTTCGACAGGGGTTTTCGCCGACTTGCCTCCGATAATTTTCGGAGCGATAAAGGCATAGACCTTGTCCACAACGCCGTCTGCCAGCGCAGAGTAGTTAATCGCACCTCCCGCTTCAAGGAGAATGCTGTCTATTCCCCGTTTCCCAAAATGCTCCATCACAGCATCAATATCGACATGGCCATTTTTTATCGGCATCGTCACCACTTCGGCGCCCATTTCCTGAATCTTCAGCACCTTACCTGGATCTGCCAGCTCAGTCACAACCACAATGGTCTCCGCCAAATGGGTTGTCTTGAGCACCGCACTCGAAAGAGGGATGCGAGCCCTTGAATCCAGTACAATCCGCACTGGCTGTCTGACCGTCCGTTCCTGCAGTCTCGAAGTCAGCATCGGATCATCCACAAGGACTGTCGTAATCCCTACCATAATGCCTGTCATCCTGCTTCTTAGCCTGTGAACAAACGCCCTGGACTCTTCGTTCGTTATCCACTTCGAACTGCCGGTATACGAGGCGATTTTTCCATCCAGCGTCATAGCCGTCTTCATAACGCAGTAAGGCCTTCCTGTCGTAATGAACTTCACAAACACATTGTTCAGCTTCATGGCTTCCTGTTCCAGAATGCCGCAGTCAACCTGAATGCCGTTCCTTTTCAAAAACTCGATGCCCCTGCCGGCCACAAGCGGATTCGGGTCCTCCATGGCAACCACGACTCTGGCCAGCTTCTTTTCAACAATCGCATGGACGCAAGGCGGTGTCTTGCCGTAATGGGAACACGGTTCAAGGGTTACATACATCGTCGCACCCGCTACATCCTCTGTAGCTTTCTCAAATGCAATAATCTCCGCATGGGGGCCGCCATAGGCTTCATGCCATCCTTCTCCAATGACCCTGCCATCCTTCACGATGACAGCGCCTACCATCGGATTCGGATTGGTGAATCCGGCACCTTTTCTCGCCAGATTCAACGCTCTTCTCATCATCTTTTCATCCATAGCAATACCTCACAAACATAAAAACCCTGAAGCATATACTTCAGGGTAGACTCGTCAAAACAGTACGTGAACCGCAGAAACAATCCACATATGCCGTCCTCTTTCATCCAGACTATACTGTCGGCCTTGGAATCACACCAAGTCTGCTTCCTGAGAAGCTCGCGGGCTATACCGCCGGTAGGGAATCTCACCCTGCCCTGAAGACACACCTTATTCAGTTGCAAAGATTCAACTTAAATAAATAGTAGCACTTCGTTACAAACCTGTCAATATCTATTTCCCGCCCATTACCTGAAATCCTCCACGTTGTTTATATCGACAAAAACATTGTCCATGTAGATCGTATCATCCACTTCTTCATCCTTCAGAATCTTCAGACAGACATCGACAGCCATCTCGCCCATCTCGTCAACACCTTGATACAGCGTGCCGGCCATCTTGCCGCTTTTCAATTCACGCAAAGCCTCCTCCGAAGCATCCACACCATAGACGGCCACTTTTCCAAGGAGCCCCGCATTTTCAAGAGCCCTGACAGCACCAAGAGCCAGGCCATCGTTGTTGGCGACTATGGCGTCAATCTCCCTGCCCGTATGCAGCCAGCTCTCCACCACCATGAATCCTTCATCGGAGGACCAGTTCGCATTCTGTTCAAAAATCACTTCAATGCCTGGATTTTCTTCAATCACATCGTAATAGCCCTCTGTCCTGTCCACAGCAGCGCTCGCCCCAAGCGGTCCCTTAAGCAAGGCCACCTTTCCGGTGCCGCCAAGCCTCTCCACTGCCGCCTTCATTTCCATGACACCTGCCTCATAATTGCGGTGGCCAACATAACAGTCCGCTGCAAGTTCTGGATCTGTCCTTTGGGACACAGCAACTACAGGGACACCTGCATCTTTTGCAATGCCAATCGCCCGTGCACTCCCCTTTGCAGATACCGGTTCGATGATGATGGCATCATACCCCTGCAAAACAGCCATATTCACTGCTTCGACCTGCTTTGACACGTCGTATTCGCTGTCCATGACAACAAGATTGACTCCCTTGCCTGCCGCATGGACTGAAGCGCTTTCCGACAAGGCAATGGTGTAGGCATTGGTCATATGGCTCATCACAAGCGCAATTCTATAGTCTTCAACATTGCTCTTACACCCCGTCAACAAATACAAGAGCACAGCAATGGCAATCAAAGTCGTTTTCAATCTCAACTTCATCCAGATGCAACCTCAAACTTTCCCTAAACACAAATATGGCATCAACAACACCGAAATAGCCTGTATTCCTGCATTGCCAACGCCATATGTTATATGATTCCCATTCATCATAGTTATGTTAACAATATATGGACATGAATTCAATGCGTCTTCTTTTAGAAAAGGTAGGTGAACTTTACTTTTTGTCGACAGCAATGGCAATCAGCAGCACGACGCCTTTGATTGTACTCCTGAAATGCTCCGGCACATTCAGATTGATCATCAGCAGACCCATCAGCTCCAGGATCAGAATACCGGCTACAAAACGGAGCAACTGGCCTCTGCCACCAGAAAGGCTGATGCCTCCCAGCGCCGCAGCTGCCAGCATTGTCAACTCAATGCCCGCTTCAGCGTTCGGCTGGGCCGATCCGACACGGGCCAAAGCCATCATGCTGGCCGTACCCACGAACAGTCCCGAAAGCATATACGCCCTGAGCTGCGTCTTCCGGGTGTCGATTCCTGCCATTTCCGCCACCGGCCAATCATCGCCTACCGCATAAATATACCTGCCGAACACTGTTTTCCTCAATATTCCGACCCCCATCACCAGACAGAGACCGGCAATCAGCAGCGGCGACGGAATACCCAGCAACGTGCTGCTGAACATCCATTCAAAGTGTTCCGAAACGCCATAGACAGGCGCACCGCCATTGACTGTCTTGGCAAGCCCCCTGTAGATAAAGGACATTGCGAAGGTGACGACAAAGGGATGAATCGGCATCCAGGTGACAAAGTAGCCGTTGACAGCCCCAAATGCCGCGCCGAGAAGAATTCCCAGAACCAGCATGCCAAAAAACCCATTTCCGCTGGTGACGATCATGTCTCCCATCACCATACCAATCAGTGCGATCTGGCCGCCGATGGACATGTCGATATTACCGCTAACATAGATAAAGAACATACCGACCGCAATCACAACCAGCACCGACAGCTGCTTCATCAGGTTGAGCATCCTCGCCACGTCGAAAAGGTTGGGCGTTTGGAAATAGAGCAGGACGAGCTCAATCACAATGATGAGGGGCAAGACGTATTTCAGTTTTTGGGACAATCGACTATCCATTCACATACCCCTCCACATTGCCGTCATAGACAACCCTGCCATCATCCACCACGATCAGCCGGTTGCAGATCGACATGATATCCTGAAGATTTTCCGTAATGAACAGAATGCCCTTGTCCATTTCAGCTGCCTGTTCCATCAGGTTGAACAGTTCCGTTTTCACCTTGCCGTCCGCTCCCATGACCGGATTGTTCATGACAATGACATGGCTGTCCTTAAGCACCCACTTGTTCATGATCAGCTTTAGTTCCAGGCTTTTGTCCACCGACCTGTCACCGAGCGCAAGGGCGCTCCCCTCAATGCCAAGGATGGCGTTGCACTCATCACTGATGAACTGTTCCATTCTATTTGTAATCACAGTACCCTTCCAGCTGATTTTTTTCAATATGGGAAGATACATGTTCTGAGCCGGCGTCATCCGTGCAAAGAGAGGACTTTCTCCGCTGTAATCAAGCAGAAAACCGATACCCGACGCCACCGCCTTGGATACGCTGTCGATGAAGACAGGCTTCATATTTACAAAAACAGACCCGCCGTAATCCCTTCTTCTGCCAGTCAAAATCCCCAGCAGCACATCATTCATTTTCGGATTTGTATTGTAGACGCCGACGATGTCACCGCCGAAGACCGAAAAACTCATATTTTGAAGCAATGGCTCTACGTTAATATTTCTGAGCGTAAGCACCCTGCGGCCCTTGTACCGTGACAGACCTTTTCTCAGCTTCGCATTATTCTCCACGCAACTGTCAATGTGCCTGCTCTTCGCAAGCTCCCCTTTGAAATACACTTTTGCAAGCCTTCCTTCATGGAGGATGAAAAGCCTGTCGAAGCTGTCAAACAGGTCGTCATACTTCTGGTTCAACACAAGAATTGAAGCCCCTTCCTGTTTCATGTCATCCAGAACCTTCCTGAGCACCAGCAATTCCCTGTCTTCAAAAATGTCCATAACACTGTCCAGTATCAGCAGGTTCGCACTGCTTTGTTTCGCCTTGAGAATTTCGATGATCTTTTTATACCCTTCGCTCACTTCTCCAAGGTTTTGATGCGGCTCCAATGGAATATTGTATTTTTCCAGCAATCGAAAAGTGTTCTTGTTCAGTTTCCTGCTGTTGATGACCGCCCTTCCATCGGTCAAAAAGATGTTCTCGGCCACCGACCAGGACTTGATTAGCCTCTCCGTTTGCTGGATAATGGCTATCCGGCTGTCGCCCTTTTCAATAATGCCCGACTCAGCGTCCCTTTTCCCAGCCAGTATTTCAACCAGCAGCGTCTTGCCGGACCCGTTTTTCCCGACAATGCACAGCTTTTCTCCGCGTATCATCGTTAAACTAATGTCCTTCAGCACCTCGAATCCTTTATAACTCGCAGCAACCGAATCCATTTTAAGCAGCATCTGTTTCATAAGTTCACATCCTGTTGACATTCAAACGCTGTAGGGCAGGCGCAATTCCACATCCGTGCCTTCGTTTTCCATGCTTCTGATATACATGCCATAGTCATCACCAAACTGCAGCCTGATTCTGTTGTTGACATTTGTCAGTGCGATGCCCGTACCAGACTTCTTGCTGCCGAGCTGTTTTTGCAGAATATTCTTTCCCGCTTTCAGATTCCTGTTGATAGCCGCCAGTTTTTCGCCCTCTATGCCGACGCCATTGTCAGAGACGACAATCATGATTTCCTCATCGATCCTTCCGATTCTGACATTGATCGCCCCTCCATCCAGCCTCATCTCGAGGCCATGGTATATAGCGTTCTCAATAAGGGGCTGCAGCATCAGCTTAGGCACCTGGCAATCCAGAAGTGCCTGGTCGTTGTCCTTCAGCAGAATGTCCATGGAAAACTTGTTGCTGAACCTATACTGCTGTATTTTGAAGTATGTGCGGATATTGTTGAGTTCGCTTCCAAGTGTCACAAGATTGTTCTTGGTGCTGACAGAATATCGGAAGAGCACAGAAAGGGCCTCTGTCATTTCAGCGATCTCATCGACACCTTCCGTCAACGCCTGCCCCCTTATAGAATCGAATACATTATATAGGAAATGGGGGTTGATCTGGCTTTGCATCGCATCGATCTCAGTCTGTTTCTTCAAAATGTCCGCTGTATATTCCTTTTCCATCTCATGCCTGTACTGTTTTAAAATGCGCTGAAACTTTGAAATCAACTGGTCATTTTGGTCATCCTCGCCATTTTCCCAATCTTCTTCCACATGTCCCATAAGGAGACGGTCCAGCAATGTCTCGAACTTCCGTAGAGGGAGATAGATCTTCGCAGTAACGTAGGCGAGCAGAATGAACTGGATTTGTACAACAGCAAGCAGATAGGCATCTGAAAATCCTCTGGCTTCCAACCACGCTCTTATCCTGTCAACGCCGAAGAGAATGGCCGCGAAGATGACCAGGCCTTGAAATCCAACGACTTTTATTATGTTGTTTGTCAAATAGCGATTGTTGCCTTTCATCGGCTTGTCCACCCATCATCCATAGATTCGCTTGTATTCTTTTGGCCGTATACCCACCTGCTTCACGAAGAGCTTGCTGAAGTATTTCTTATCTTTGTAACCGACCCGTTCTGAAACTTGACCGATATTGAAATTCGTCGTCCTGAAGTATTCCTTGGCCTTTTCCATCCTGTAGTGAGTCAGGTATTCCTTGAAATTCTCACCAGATTCCCTTTTGAAAAGCACGCTGAAGTAGACAGGATTCAGACCTACTATTTCTGCAATATCCTCCAGAACGATCTGGTTCATGTAATTCTCATCGATATACTGCTTGGCGATCCTCACAGGCCTGAATTCCTGGATCTTCTTGGATTTGTTCGCTTCGTCAACGATGTATTCGACCTCTCTGATCATCCTGTGCTTCAGGTCGGCATAGCTGACAGCATGGTCGAGCCATTCCAGTACTGACGGCCTGAAATCTTCTATCTCCGATTCAATGCCGAGAAGGGAAAGCTGTCCCCAAAGCATATCAAGCAGTTGCCCGCAGAATTCTGTCAGTGTCTTTGCGTTTCGTTCGCAGTCTTGAGCCTCCAGGACGGAGAATAGCCTGTTCAGCTCGGATTTTATTTTCACCTTGTCAAACGTCCCGAAAGTTTGGATAAGGGAATCACCCGCCTCCAGTTCTTCCAGAATGATAGCTTTTTCCGGTTTCTCTTTCTTTTCACCTTTATCGGCCATATACACCTTGTCGACACCATTGAAAATCCTGAGGTTGACCAGAATCGAAGCAGATTGGCAGGACTGTCCCAGTTCCCCCACTCTGGCGACAGCTTTCCCGACGCCGACAGTAAAATGGTATTTTCCCTCAGAAAGCGTGATTGTGGCGATTTTTTCATAAATGGATTCGAAAAGCGTTTTATTGATGCTCGACCTGTCGCTGTTGTTAAGCAAGCCAACAAGCCTGCAGTCATCGACTGTGAATATCGCCTTCTCCGTAATCGGACCGAAGGCCTCAGCAAAAATATCGGCGATTTTTTCCATTAAAGTCCTGTTGAGTTCGAGGTTGATGTCTTCCCTCTTCATGATATCAAGCTTGCCTACGATGATTTCAAAACTGCCCTGATGAAGACGTACACCATGCTTGCTGCTGACTGCATCGACTGTTTCCATCGATGACGCTTCAAAACCGCTTCTATACTGTTCCCTGAGCCATCCCCCATCAATGAAGGCCGTCTTTTTCTCCAGCTCTTCTTCCAGATTTTCTTCATGGAGCAGACGCGCAGTTGATATTTTTTTGTTTTCAATGACACTTGCCAGTGCCTTTCTAAGGTCTTCTTTGCCGATCGGCTTCAGCAGAAAGTCCGAAGCACCGTATTTCAGCGCAGACTGGGCGTAATCGAAATCCCTGTGCCCACTGATGATGATGAACGCTATATGCGGTTTACTGGCTTTCAGCCGTTTGATCAGTTCTATGCCGTCCAGGCCAGGCATGCGAATGTCCGTCAGGACAATATCAACAGCACGCTTTTCAGCCATTTCCAATGCATCCATGCCATTGTGGGCAACACCTGCTTTATTCAGCCTGAGCTCATCCCATGGAATCAGCTTTTCCACCAGCTGACATACTTTGATTTCATCATCGACAATCAACACATTAAGCACACTAACCACCCCCTCACAAGTTGTTCTTGTAGAAATTATACCGTGTAGATTTATGTCCTGTCAAAAAAACCGTTGACAATATCATTATATTCTAATATAGTGGTATTATATTTCATAAGTTGATGATTTTCAGTTAGGAGGACATTGTGACGACCATAATTTTTTATTCTGCCGCCATCGGCCTGACAGGCATATCGTGGCTCAAAAACAAGGAAAAAACAAAAAAAGCTTTAAAGAAAGCCTACAAGGCATTTTTCAATTTGTTACCCGCATTGATTCCCATGGTTCTGTTCGTCGGACTGATGCTTACACTGATTCCACCTTCATTGATCGGCCGCATACTCGGCGATGAAGCAGGCGCAGTTGGCGTGGCAGTCGGCACCTTCCTGGGCTCTATTGTATTCATGCCGAGTTTCGTCGCCTTCTCTCTTGGCGAGAACCTTTTGGTGGGTGGCGCAGGTTATGCTCAGGTTGCCGCCTTTGTGGCTTCACTCATGGCGGTTGGTGTATCCAGCCTGAATGTGGAGAATCAGTATTTCGGAAACAAACTGACCACTTACAGAAACATCTATGCCGTATTTGCATCCGTTGTATTCGCTATAGTCATAGGAGTTATATTATGAAGAAATGGATTCTAAAACACAAATGGAGTTTTGTCTTGCTGCTGGCAATTGCTTTATTGTCCTCAGTCGATGTGAATTTGTCAAAATCAGCCCTTAACATCACATGGAACAACATCGTGACCATGATGGGTGTCATCCCGCCGATCTTCATACTGATTGGATTGATGGACGTATGGGTGCCCAAAGAAACCATGATCAAGTACATGGGATCCGACTCGGGTGCACTGGGTGTCTTCCTTGCATTTCTTTTGGGTGCAATGGCCGCCGGTCCACTTTATGCGGCTTTCCCGGTTGCTGGCCTGCTTCTAAAAAAAGGCGCCCGTCTTGCAAATGTCGTCTTCTTTCTTGGTACTTGGACGTCGGCAAAGATACCGCTTCTCATCTTCGAGATGACATCGCTCGGTGTCGGCTTCACCATCATACACGTCGCAACAATGCTGACCCTGTATCTAATCGGTTCCTTCGCAATAGAGAAGCTCATGAAACCACATGAAATCGAGAGTATTGCGGCTCGCGCTGCCCAAGTAAACGCCGCATAACTATAGAAAATGCTACCTTGAAAGTTGTTTAAAGAAAAGAACTGTGTACCCGGGATTGATATGTTTCCAACCTGGTACACAGTTCTTTTGATTCTGCTTTATTGGTAGTCTTTTTCCAGAAGAGCGCCGATGCCTTCGCAGTAGCCATCTTTTACCAGCTCGATCAAGCCTTTGTCGCACAGTCCTGCAAGTCCAGGATTGATTGGCAGGCGCGCCAGGATGTCAAGACCATGCTCAGCTGCTGCCTGTTCCACGTTGCTGTCGCCGAAAATCTTGTGCTCGCCACCGCAGTCCGGGCATTTGAAGTAGGCCATATTCTCAACAAGTCCAAGAATGGGAATATTCATCATCTTGGCCATCTTGACTGCCTTGCTGACGATCATGCCGACCAGTTCCTGTGGCGATGTGACGATGATGATGCCATCCACCTTCAGTGACTGGAATACGGTCAGCGGTACATCGCCGGTACCCGGCGGCATATCGACAAACATGTAATCCACATCGCCCCAGACGACCTCGCTCCAGAACTGTTTGACCATGTTGGCAATGACCGGCCCTCTCCAGACGACCGGGTCTGTATCGTTCTCAAGAAGCAGGTTGACTGAAATGACGTCGATGCCTGTTTTCGTCTTTACAGGCAGCATGCCGTGTTCGTTTCCAAAGGCTCTTTCCTTTAGGCCAAACGTCTTTGGAATGGAGGGCCCCGTTATGTCCGCATCCAGAATGGCCGTCTTAAAGCCGCGCCTTTGCATCTCGACGCCCAGAAGGGACGTGACAAGAGATTTGCCCACACCGCCTTTGCCGCTGACGATACCTATGACTTTCTTAATGTCGCTTAGTTCATGTGTTTTTTCCGTGAAATCCTGAGGACTTTTTCTGTCGCTGCAGGTGCTGCTGCTGCATGAAGTGCAGTTTGAATCACAATTGGTGCTCATTTTTCGACCTCCGAGTTTTTGTCATATGTCAATTATAAGCAATATTAATCCATTTGTCCATATGATAGAGACCGATGAAACAATATTATATTCAGGTAATTTTACAAGTTTTCTACAATTTTATCCATGATTGCCTTATATTCTGCATCACTCAAAAATACTTTCTCAGGATTCATGGCAAACGTTGTGCCCCACTCGAATTCGTCCTTGTATTTCGGCACAAGGTGGAAGTGCATATGGCCGCTTGTATCGCCGAAGGATGCGTAGTTGATTTTGTCCGGGCTGAATGCTTTGTGGAGTGCTGCCGCCGCTTTGTTGACATCTGCAAAATAAGCCACTCGTGCATCTTCGCTCATCAGCGTCATGTCGGCTACGTGCTGCTTTGGTGCTACGATGAGTCTGCCCTTATGGCTTTGTTCCTTGAAGAGCACCAACAGGGAAGCATCCAGTTCGCAAATCTTGATGCCGAATTTGTCCAGCAGTTCACCTTCCATACAGTATGCGCAGTTTGCATCTTTGCTCATTTTAATTTCCTCACTTTCGTTCTGCTTGTTATTATTTTATTTTTGCCAAGGCGCCATAGGTAAAGACGCCCAGTGGTGACTCGTTGTTGCGGCCGTTTTCTGTGATGATGAATACCGCTGCCGGCTTGTCATATCCTGAGACTTCCATCTTGAGCTCATTCACATCCTTGCTTCTTTCAAGGAAAACGGCCCGGTCTTTGTCTTCGCTGAAGTCCAGCATTTCTTCGGCTGTCATGTCGTCAAGGTCCTGGGTCAGCACGCCCTCATTGTCAATGCAGTCAAGCATCCAGCGCGTGATCGTATTGCTCGTCATGGTTCCGAGGAAATGCTTGCCGTCGTAGACAGGCAATTGGGAAATCTCATTTTTCTTCATAATCATGAGCGCCTTTTTCAAGCTCGATTCCGGCTTGAGGATGATGGCCGGCCCCTTGCATAGATCCAGCACGGTCATCGGCTTTACATAGCTGTTGTACAGTTTCTCGAATTTTTCAAGGACCTCATCGGACGGAATCGCCATGATCATATCGTCTTCGGTGTGGACCAGGACATTCCTAAGGTCCGCCACATCCAGCAAAAATCCCTTGTTCCTTTCGATGAGACGGTTCCTCTTGGCTTCCATTCTGACCATCAGTGAAAACGGCTCGAATTTTGTCTTCCTAAGCTTTTCGCTAAGTGCCGCTTCGAAATTGTTGTACAGTACAATAAACCTGTTTGTTTGCGGATGCACGTCTGCCACCTCCAGTTCTGCTAATATTATAGCAAATTTTTGAGCAAATGGTGAACTAATTTTGAAATAAACGGAGAAAAACGATGCCGGGGAGGAAATGTTTTCCTCCCCGGCATCGTTTTTTTTCAGTTTTATTCCGTCGCCATTGCTTCGATGGCTGTTTTGACACTGCTAAAGGATATGCCGTTCTCTGTGCAGAAATCCTTGACGACCATGTTGGTCGCAGGCATTGACATGCCCAATGCTTCTTCAATCTGAGCGACACTCAGTCCCGCATCAAGAAGCTGCTGGAAGGTTGTAGGTCCATTGATGATAGGCTCTTCCTCTTCCAATATTTCTTCCGATATATCTTCTGGTACTTCTTCTAAATCAATCCCATTGAGTGCGACTTGATGGATTTCCACATATTCCCGCTGCTCATCCGTCAGTACTGCACCACTTTCCTTAAGGATTTCGACCGCACGGGCTGGCAGGTAATCATCTTCGAGTACATAGGGAAGACCTTTATAGAGTGCAACGAACAGTTTGACAGATCCATTGCCTATCTCATACGGAAGCTCTTCATAATAGCCTTCCAGGTCTTTGTTCTTGACTGTTTCTCCAGGTGTATCCAAAGGGAATCCGAAGGCATCCATCAGGACGGATGTTTCTATTTCGAAAAGGCTGGCTACATCCGCAAAAGTATAGGAGCCGCGTATGTCTTCAGGGTTGTATTCACCTGCAAAGTCGCCCTCCGAGTAGGCAATCGGCTCTTTGCTCGATTCGGTTGACCAAAGCTGCATGGCCATTGTGATACCGATACCCCCGAAAATAACAACTGCTATGACTGCTGCCATTGCTTTCATTTTTATCTTCATCCTATTCCGCCTCCTTCATAGCACCAATTTGAAGGTTTACGGTATCCGGAATCGGACAGCTTCTTTCCGATGTGCACTCATAGCAGCTGATGCAATGCTGATCGGAAATCGTCTCTTTCCCTGAAACTTCAATCAGCATCGGACAGGCCTTGTCGCATTTGGAACAGCTGATGCATGTTACTGGATTTCTTTTGATTTTGAAAACCCTGAACTTGTTGAAAATGCCGAGCAGAGCGCCATATGGGCATGCGTACTTGCACCATGGCCTCTCTACCGCTAGGGAGAGCATCAGCGTTACTGCCAGGACAACCAGCGCCGGTATGGCAATTTCATCCGTCCAGAATGTAAACAGTGCATTGTATGGATCGACGTTGGCAAACATCAGATATCCGGATCTTGCTGTAACGAATATGACAAAAGTCAGTACCACGTATCTGAAATATTTCAGGTATTTATGCACGATTACAGGTATTAATCTGTTGTAGCGCTTTTTGAAAATCCTGCGTCCCAATTTGCCGAACCATTCCTGTATAGAGCCCAAAGGACATACCCACCCGCAGAATACAGGTCCGAATGCCAGTGTCAGTATCAGCACGATGACCAGGAGTATCATCGATGATGCATGGATCTTCTGTATGAATGTTCCCAGCGTAAACAGGTTGTACAATGTTACAACACCGCCGAAAGGACAGATGGCATGCAGCGAAGCGTCGCCCACGATGGGAATCAACGCTCCTCCCGACTCGGCCAGACTATGGTTGATGGCTATCAGGCCGATGAGTGCGAAAAAGAATATTTGCACCCATCGTCTTATTATCGATTTCTTCTGTTTCCCTTTAATTGCCATTGCTGCTCTCCTCTTCTTCCACCTTCGCGATCGACGCCTCTTTCAAAAGCTGCCAAATGGTTTCTTGACGCTTCAATCAGATTTTCAAATACAATTGTCACATCTTCCGGCACATCGTTGTTTGCCAGAAAGTTTTCGTAAAGCTCAATATTTGCAATTTCAGCCTCGACGCCGATTGCATAGGTTTCTGCCAGGGTAGCCGGTATCTCTACATTATCTGCCGTGTTGTCTTCAGGTACTGCATATCCGTAAGCTTCAAACAATGGAATCAGTGCATCGATGTGGTTCTGTTCTGCTTTCACGATGTTCGTAAACGGCCGACCCGCATCGAAAGTTTCTATCAGTGCTTCGTATTCCGCTTTCCCGTTGTATTCGTCCTGGATTGCCAGAACCAGCATCTCCTCTACAGCGTAATCTGCTGTTGAAACGTCTGCAACAGCCGCATCCGCATCCGATGCACATGCACTTATTCCCAGTGCTAACACTAGTGTTAAAGCCGCTCCTGCGGTCATAAGTTTTTTCATTTTACCCATATTATTGCATCTCCTTTTTTCATCTTTAATTGTGTTGCTTACTTTGATGTCTTCATCTTACAGGCGAAATGTGAAGAAGTTGTGAATATCATTAAAAAACGATGCCGGGGAGGAAAACATTTCCTCCCCGGCATCGCCATCCTATCCCCGGCACCTATTACCGTCTGTAACTACAGAACTGATTTTATGAATTTTTCGAAATAGCAGATGCCTTTCTCGTCCAGCTTGTAGACGCCTGCACATGAGAGAACCTCGCCGAATTTCAGCCCGACATCTTCCTTTATCTTGGCAATCGCCGTTTCCTTGCTATTGTCGGTGCCGACTTCAGCGATACACGACTCAATCCAGCCCTTGTGCTTGGCCAGTTCTTCAGGCAGCTTTTCAATATCCGCCGATGCATTGCCAGACAGGATATCGCCGATCATGTCCAGCTCTTTTTCCAGCCTCGCAGGCAGCACCGCCAGGCCCATCACCTCGATCAGACCGATATTTTCTTTCTTGATGTGATGTAGATGGGCATGGGGATGGTAAATGCCATCCGGATGCGCCTCATCCGTTCGATTGTTCCGCAAAACAAGATCCAGCTCAAAAAGCCCCTCGTCGTTCACCCTCGCTATCGGCGTGATTGTATTGTGTGGTGTTTCATCGGTAAAGGCCAGAATATTCGCTTCTTCATCACTGTAGTTCCTCCAAGCATCAAGGGTGTGCTCAGCAAAATCCACCAGCTGGTTCTTGTCGTCTGATGCGATTCTGACAACAGACAGCGGCCATTCCATGAGGCTGATCGACATACCTGCATATTCAGGGTGGCTGAAACTTTTAATGACCTTCGAATCCACCATCGGGAACCTGTGGTTGCCTCCCTGGAAATGGTCATGACTGAGGATCGAGCCGCCGACGATAGGCAGGTCTGCATTTGAGCCGATGAAATAGTGAGGATACTGCTCCACAAAGTCCACCAGACGCTGGAACGTCTCCCGAGTGATTCTCATAGGCTCGTGCTGTTCCTTTAAAATAATGGCATGTTCATTGTAGTAGACATAGGGCGAATACTGGAAATACCACTGTTCATCGTTCAGTGTCACTGGAATGACTCTGTGGTTGCTTCTTGCTGGATGGTTGAAATGTCCTTCATACCCAACATTCTCAAGACACAACAGGCATTTGGGGTAATTGCTCTGCGGCATTTCCTTCGCCTTGGCAATCTCCTTCGGGTCCTTTTCAGGCTTCGAAAGGTTGATGGTGATTTCCAGATCGCCGACCTGTGTCTGTGTTCTCCAGTAGTCGTTTTTGGCTATCCGGTCCATCCGGATGTAGTTGGATGCCTTGCTTATGTGGTAGAAAAAGTCTGTTGCAGCCTTTACGCCTTCTTCATCCTGAATCCGGTCAATCATTCTCTTCAGTTCCGACTGGCGCGGCATCAGCTGGGCCATGATTTTGGCATCCATTATGTCCCGTTCGGTCAAAGTATCGCCGATCAGGCCTTTTGCTACAGCCGTATCAAGCAGGGGTGCCAAAAGGTCCGTCCCTGTGGCACCCGGCTGCGCTGCTGTCAGCGGTGCCGTCGTAGGGCTCCTTTTCCTGCAGAAGGGCCAGCAGCTGGTTGCGAACCTGGGGAACGTCCCATTTTTCGATCATTCTGTTTTCAAGGCCATAAGCCAGCAAAGCTTCTATATTATATGGTGTTTGATTCATATTATTTATCCTCCCCGTAGCCGTCAGGATTGTTCTTGTGCCATGCCCAGGCTGAAGCGATGATCTGCTCGATAGTATTGAACCTTGGTCTCCAGCCCAGCTCCTTGATTGCCTCGTCCGCACTGGCAATAAGCACAGCCGGATCTCCTGCCCTTCTCGGAGCCACCTCCGCAGGTATCGGATGTCCGGTTACAGACCTTGCGATTCCGATGATCTCCTTCACCGAGAATCCCTGTCCGTTTCCAAGATTGAACGTCTTGCTGGAAGCGCCGGTCATCAATCTGTCGAGAGCCAGGATGTGGGCATCTGCTAGGTCGGTGACATGGATATAGTCACGGATGCAGGTACCATCGGCTGTCGGATAGTCGTCGCCGAAGATCATGATTTTCTCGCGCTGTCCGTTGGCCACCTGAAGGATGATCGGCACGAGATGGCTCTCAGGACTGTGGTCTTCGCCGATCGAGCCGTCCTTATGGGCGCCAGCGGCGTTGAAGTACCTTAACACTGAATAGGTCAGACCGTGTGCATTGTCCGTCCATTTGAGCATTTTTTCTACAGCCAGCTTTGTTTCTCCATATGGATTGGTTGGCTCAGTCCTGTCAGATTCCTTGATAGGCACGCTTTCTGGTTCGCCGTAAGTTGCAGCTGTCGAACTGAATACAATATGTTTCACGTCATGCTCCACCATCTTCTCTAGCAGGCAGAGGGTGCCGTACACATTGTTGTTGTAGTATTTCAGCGGCTGTGTCACACTTTCGCCAACCAAAGAATCGGCAGCAAAATCGATGACGGCCGTGATGTTGTTTTCCGAAAATACCTTCTCCAGCTCCTCCTTGTTTCTCAGGTCGCCTTCGTAGAATTTCACACTGCTTGGAACTGCTTTTCTATGGCCCTTGTAGAGATTGTCGAAAACGATGACATCCCTCCCCTGCTCGATGAGAGCAGCCACGGTGTGGGACCCGATATAGCCCGCGCCGCCGCAAACAAGCACCGATCCGTCCACTCTGCCGGCACCCTGTCCGACGTTTGCTACGTAGAATTCCGGTTTCAGGCCTGTACGCGCCTCGTATTTTTCCCCGACCTGCTGGATGAAGCTTTCAACAGCTTCTTCCTTGACAAGACTGACTGTACAGCCGCCGAATCCAGCGCCGGTCATTCTGGACCCCATCACGCCTTCCACTCTCCAGGCTTCCTCCACCATCGCATCCAGTTCATCACCTGTCACTTCGTAGAGGTCGCGCAGCGAGATATGGGATTCGTTCATCAGCTTCCCGAAAGTCGCCACATCGCCTGCCTCCAATGCTTTTGTTGCCTGGATAGTACGGGCATTTTCATAAACCGCATGCTCCGCCCTGTTCCTGTTTACCGGATTCTCAATCAGGCCCTTGTTCTTTTCGAAAGTATCAGGGTCCATGGCGCACAGAGCATTGATATCGAGTGACTTCTGAAGGTCGCTCAGAGCCGCGTCGCACTCGCTTCTGCGCTCATTGTATTTGGAATCAGCCAGGCCCCTGCGCTTTTTCGTATTGCCGATGACAATCTTGACCCCTTCAAGGACCATGGGAACCTGGGTATAGTCCAGCGTTTCGCAGTCAAGCAAGATTGCATGGTCTTTCTGTCCCATCCCCACTGCGAACTGGTCCATGATACCGCAGTTTACACCGACGAAGTTGTTTTCCGCATGCTGGGACATTTTCACCATGTCGACCATATTCTCGCCGCATTCAAACAAATCATTGACAACAACTGCTGTAAGGACTTCCAGAGAAGCACTGGAGGACAAGCCGGATCCGTTGGGAATCAAGCCGTAGTAAAGCACATCAAAGCCGCCAATCGTATGGCCCTTTTCCTGGAACGCCTTGATGACCCCTTTTGGATAGTTGGTCCAGTCGTCTTCCTCCTTATAGGTAATGCCGTTCACATCAACAGATACTGTCGTAGGAAAGTTCTCAGTAGCGAAGTTGATGGTTTTTGTGCCGTTCTTTCTGGCAACAGCATAGGTCCCGAAATCCAGAGCGCAAGGGAAGACATAGCCGCCGTTGTAGTCTATATGTTCACCGATGAGATTGACTCGCCCCGGAGAAAAATAGCCGTGCATTTCACTGTCATTGTTATTCGGGTACCTTGCTGCGAACTTTTCTTTCAAGTCCTTAATGATTTTATTGGTCAATTGTATATCTCCTTATCGTATGATTTTCAGCTGCTTCATGTTTCTCTTATGATCAAATTGGTTTCCAGCAGTATCTTTTTATTATCTTTATCATTTCCTTCAATCAGTGCCAACAGCCTTTCGGCTGCTACACTGCCAAGTTGGGTCATCTTCTGGTCCACAGTCGACAGCTTTGGGTCGGAAATCTGGCTGATGACCGTATTGTCGAAGCCGATGATGGCTAGCTCACCGGGAACTTCGATGCCCAGTCCCTTGGCACCGTTCAGTGCCCCTACGGCCATCCAATCGTTGCAGGCGAGAATGGCCGTCGGCGGATTCGGTTCCTTCATTCTTATTTCTATGATGTGCCTGGCCTGCTCAACCGTCTGCAGGTCATTGCCGGCTTCGATGCGGATGATGCTGTTGGCATCAATCGGCAGGTCTTCCTCTTCCATAAACTGCCTGTAGATGGCTTCCTTAATATCGTAGGAGTAACTTTTCCTGCCCCTTAAGAATGCGATGCGTTCATGGCCCTGCCGCTTGAAGTATCTGAGCGCTTCCAGAGTGCCTGCCTCTGCATCGTTCATGACATAATTGCACTGAATGCCGGTGGCGTATCCGTTGATGATGACCAGTGGCGTATTTCTGTTCAGTTTTTCATAGTAGCCGCTTTTGATATGTTCCGTCGTCGGGTCGATCAGGATCAAGCCGTCCACGTTCCGGTTCAGCATGCTGTGCACCGAAGCCAACTCCGTCTCGCTGTCCCCCTCCGAATCACAAAGGAAAGTGCTGAAACCGTGCTGCTTGAACGTGCTTTCAATGCCCTTTATAACCTCTCCGAAAAAGAGATTTTCGATCGAAGGTGTGATTACGCCAATCGTTTTCGTTCTGTTTTGAATCAGACTTCTAGCCAGGAGATTCGGCCTGAAACCCAAAGCGTCAATGGCTTCCTCCACCTTCCGCTTCGTCTCCTTCTTTACCGGGTAGTTGCCATTCATTACCCTCGACACAGTCGTAATGGAAACACCTGCCCTGTCAGCTACATCCTGTATGGTTATCTTCTTTGAAAATGCGATGGCATCCACCTCCGATGAAGGTGCCGGGGAGGAAAGTATTTACTCCCCGGCACCCTCTATATATAGAAAACCTTTTCTATTAATAAATCAATTATATCCCCTTATATAAGGCTTTGCAAGACAGAAAACTTTTTCTGTATATTTTTCCCTCCCCGGGAGGAAATATTTTACTCCCCGGTACCGTCATAGTATCCCCGGCATTCATTCCTATAGCACTAAAAAAAGGCCATGTGCTTGGCACAATGACCGTCTCGGAAACACCGGAAGAGGAAATCAGTGAACTCACCCACCACTTTCGCTAAAAGCTGTGAAGTGGGGGCTTCCTGAGTAGAGTTGTCTACCGACAACTAATTGATCAGGCTAACTCCGTAGTCCCAACGGTTTTGTTATATGTATTCATGTCAGTCTATCGACAGCAACATGACGATGCCCTGTTGTCTAATGTTGATGGCTGCATCATGGTCCCTTCCGATTACCAGACCGCATTCCGGACAGGCAAATATTCTGTCCGACAACTCAAGATGCTCATGCATGGCACCACAATCCGAACAGGTCTTGCTGGACGGGAACCACTTGTCCAGCTTGATGAGAACCTTGCCCCGGTCCTCCAGCTTGTAGGCGAGCATGTTTCGAAACATGCCGAAGCCGTTGTCATGCAGGTTCTTACCAAGATTGAGGCACTGGGCCAGACTGCGAAGATCCAGATCTTCCACAACGACAGCATCGCAGTCTTCGGCAAGACGGTATGCCTTCTTGTGCAGCCAGTCCAAGCGCTGCCGTTTGATTTTGCTCTGTAGCCTTGATACCTTTTTCTTTTGTTTGATCCAGTTGGCAGATTTGAACTGCTTGCGTGACAGTTTACGTTGTTCCTTGACCAGCTTGTCTTCCTGCTGTCGGTAGAAATGAGGGTAATTGGCTGTCTCACCCTCTGAATCGACATAGAAGTCCTGCTGGGCATAATCAAGGCCTACAATCTTGCTGGTGGACATGATAAAAGGCATAACCGGAGCGTCGTCATACTCCAGCAGAATGGAGATATCATAGTTTCCCAGAATATCCATGCTGATGGTCGCAGACTTGATCACCGAACCGGCTATCGGAGCACGATGCATGACAATATGTATCGGCGTTTTCAGTTTCGGTATCTTGATATAGGTCTTTCGGTCCTTCAGGTCACTGAAGAGCTTGACGGTGCCTTTCTGGTTGTTGGTGGTGAACGAAAAGTCGCCCTGTTTCTTGCTCTTGAAGGTGGGCAGGCCCTTCAGGTCACGGAATGTCAGTACATGCCCTTTGGTCTTGACCCACTTCCGAGACCGCTTCTTATAGGTGCTGCCGTGCTTGTTGTTGAATTGGCTGATGGCTTTGGTGAAGTTCTGCTTCACATTGGCAAAGGCGAGGCTGTCCACATCCGTCATGTAGGGAAACAGTTGCTTTACCGCCGAGGCTTCCTTCACGGATACATTGTCTATCCTCCCGGACTCATAACCACGGGCTTCCAATTGCCGGTACAGGTCGTCCACGTAGAAGTTGTAGAGCTTCCTGGCACAGCCAAAAGCCTGATTCAAGTACTGCCTCTGCTTGGTTGTAGGCTTTAGCCGATACCGGTAACCCTTTTGTTTTACCATAGAACACACCTCCCACATTTATAGGGAACATATGTTCTATTATATCATACAAAGGCCTATTTTATAAGCTTTTGGGGTCAAATGGAATGGCTTTTTTACGTATTTTTTAGGAAAAGGCGATTCATCCCGCCACCTATGGAGGAGGGGGAATTCTCGCTGAATTATGTTAAATTGATGAGCGGCACGTTAATCAAAGGACGCTACCCCAAGATCGATTCACCAAAAGGGAAAAACGCTCTCTCCGTGCGCCACCTGGGCTTCGGAAATAAACTCAAGGATATCAGCTTCGACCTGAAGGAAGGGGAAATCCTTGGCATCACAGGCCTTGCAGGTTCCGGAAGATCCCTCCTTGCAAGCTGTCTTTTCGGCGACGCAAAATACTCCGGAGAAATCATCATCCACCAGCACCTGAAGCACATCACGAGCCCACGGGAAGCGATAAAAAACGGAATCGCCCTTGTACCGGAAAACCGGAAGGATGATTCCATTTTCAAAACCCTCGATATCAACGAAAATATCGCTTTGCCGTCTTTCAAGCGTTTCTCCAGGAACCTGGTGCTTGACCACAACTACATGCGCGAAAGCGTTGAAGATTATATCAGCCGCGTCAACATCGGCGAGGTCAAGAACAATAAGCTGGCCAATTACAGCGGAAGCAATATACAAAAAGCACTGTTTGCCAAATGGATCATGAGCCGGGCCAAAATCTTCATTCTCGACGAGCCGACCCGGGGCGTTGACATCCCTACAAAAATTGATATTTACAATTTCATCAACGACTTACTGAGAAACAAAGTCGCCGTCATCCTTATCTCGTCGGATATCGAGGAAATCTTTGGCATCTGCGACCGTGTAGCAGTACTTTCTGACAACACGATGGTCTGCGACAAACCCACATCAGAGACCACAGTCGAAGAAGTTGTCAAGCTGGCCGCCAGCAATAAATGATTTCAATATAGCCCACTACGAATACCTGATTCCGAATTCATAGGTCGTCGTGCTTTTGAACGTTTCCCCTGCCTTAAGCAATGGTGAGGGGAAATTTTTATGCATCGAAGCATTAGGCCAATACTGGGTCTCCATGCAGAAGCCGCCACGGTAGCCGTAGTGGGCACCGTTTTTCCCTACAGGCACATCCTGCATATGGTTGCCGCTGTAAAACTGGATGCCAGGCAAGTCTGTATACACCTGCATTGCGATTCCAGTAACTGGGCTGTAGACCTCTGCGATCGGTACTGTGCCATCATTGCTTTCAGGCAATGTATAGTTATGATCGTATCCACCACCAAACCGCATCTGCTCTTCATCGCTGTCTATACTTTCACCGATTTCCCTGAACTGGTTGAAATCAAGTGCTGTGCCTTTCACCGGAAAAAGCTCGCCTGTCGGGATGCATTCCTCATTGATCTTTGTTGTGGCTTCGCTGTCGATCAGCACGAAATGGTCAGCAACAGAACCGCTGTCATGACCGGAAAGATTCAGGTAGACATGGTTCGTCAGGTTGCAGAATGTATCCTTGTCGCTTGAGGCTTCGTAGTCGATGTCAAGAACACCGTCATCATCAAAGGAAAACGTGACTGTCACCTCCATCGTTCCCGGGTAATTTTCTTCTCCATCAGGACTGGTTCTGCTGAAAACCAGCTTGCCTTCATCCTCTCTGCAATCCCAGATTCTGCTGTGAAAACCGCCTGGACCGCCGTGAAGATGGTTGTTTCCATTGTTGGTGGCCAGCTGATAGGTGTTTTCGCCGATTTTGAGAATACCCTTTTCCAGCCTGTTGCCACAACGTCCGATTGTAGCCCCCGAGTACATTTTCTGTTCCTCCATCGCCTCGACGCTGTCGAATCCAAGCGCTACATCGAAAGGATTGCCGTCTCTGTCCTGCACAATAATGCTCTGGATTGAAGCTCCAAGATTCGATACCGTCAGCGAACCCGCCTCACTCGTTATTGTATAGTTGAAGACATCACTTCCGTCCTTTGTTTTTCCTAAAAACTGCTTTGTTATTGCCATCACCCGTCACTCCTTTTCTTCTTGTTATATCATCGTAAATGCGTTCTGCCTTGTCGCCGAATGCTTCATTAGAGAGCGCCATGATCTTCTCAAAGGCCCTGTCGGCCATGATGGCATTCTGCTGACTGGATCCAAGCATATCCTGCAGGCACATCGTTAATTCCTCTTCAGAACCGAACAGCCGCCCGGATACCCTGTCTTCAACCACATCTTTTATGTTCTCATCTTTCCAGACAGCGACAGGCGTCCCCGATGCCATCGCTTCAAGAATAGTCAGTCCCTGGGTTTCTGTATGGGAAGCGCTTACGAAAACTTCCGCCAGACTATAGTATAAAGGCACTTCCTGACGGTCAACACTGCCTCCGAAAACCACCTTGTCCGAAAGTGCCAGCTTTGCAGTAAGGGCTTCAAGGCCTTCCCTTGCCGGCCCGTCTCCAATAATCAGCAGCTTTACATTCGGTACCGTTTTAAAAAGGTTCGGCATTTGCCGGATAATGATGTCGATGCTCTTTTCTTCTGAAACCCTTCCCAGAGACAGGATGATATGGTCTCCGAGTTCTATACCCAGGTCTCTTCTGATTTTCTCAAGCCTTGTATCATCGACAGGCAGTCTTTCGAAACGCTCTAAATCAACACCCGTCGGCATGACGTAGATTTCATTGTTGACACCGTACCTGATCAACGCCTCTTTTGTTTTCTCCGAAGGTGCTATGACTGCATCGTATTTTTTAACATACACTTTGCTGTACCTTTTGACTAGACTTTTTGCAACACCCTCAACCCTGCCGAAAGGCACGATATAATGGGTATA
This sequence comes from Vallitaleaceae bacterium, assembly GCA_963677915.2. Classification (GTDB taxonomy): domain Bacteria; phylum Bacillota; class Clostridia; order Lachnospirales; family Vallitaleaceae. The sequence continues at coordinate 33,660 of CAXXGE010000039.1, forward strand.
ATCCTCGTACATGGTATGGTACGTGTGCAGCCTGGGTATTTTATGCAGGCGTGCAAAGTTTTTCCCGAACATGCCTACAGAAAACTCTGTATGGGTGTGAATCAGATCCAGGTTCTGTTTCCTTAGTTTCAGGTAGACGTCATAGAAGAACGGCAGCGCCACCCTGAACTCGCTCCATTTATAAAAGGGCACCGACTTGATCCGTATGACATTGGGGTCCTCATCCACATAACCCGGCACCTTAACCGTAATGATGATAACCTTGTGTCCCCGTTTCTCCATCTCTGCTTTCATCGTCATAACCGAAGTCACAACGCCGTTGATCTGGGGGTAATAGCAATCGGTGAAAATTCCGATATTCATCAAGGCACCTCCTTTATAATGTATGATAACCCCTGCCGGGGAGGAATACAAGAAAAAAGGAAGGGTACCCTTATTTTAGAACAGCGACTTTGCTGTACCGACTACGTTGTCGACGTTGAAGCCGTAATGGTCGAACAAAATATTGGCAGGTCCGGAGGCACCGAAAGTATCGATACAGACCGCCTTGCCTTTGCTGCCTATGATCTTGTGCCATCCATAGGAGCTGGCAGCCTCAACTACGACTCTGTTTTCAACGGCGCTCGGCAGCACCGACTCCTTGTATTCGGCAGACTGTTTGTCGAAGACCTCAAGCGAAGGCATACTGACTACCCTAACGCCAACACCTTCATCGCCCAGTTTTCTGGCCGCATCCAGAGCCAGGTTCGTCTCGGATCCGGTCGCAACAAGGATCAGATCCGTACCGTTGCCGTAGGATGCCAGTACATAGCCGCCTTTAAGCGCCTTTTCACCGGTCCCGTCAAGCTCCGGAAGATTCTGTCTGGTCAATACGATGCTGGTCGGTCCATCCGTCTTGCCGACTGCATGCAGCCAGGCAGCGGCTGTTTCCTTGCCGTCCGCAGGCCTGTAAACCGTCATGTTGGGGATGCACCTCAAGGAAGCAAGCTGCTCGACAGGCTGGTGGGTCGGCCCGTCTTCGCCGACGCCGATACTGTCATGGGTCAGAACATAGGTGACCGGCACGCCCATCAGAGCGGAAAGACGCATCGAAGGACGCATATAATCACAGAATACGAAGAACGTCGCTCCGTAAACCTTCAGTCCCCCATGCAGCGCCATACCATTCAGGATACCCGCCATGCCATGCTCCCTGACGCCGAAATGGAGGTTCGATCCCTTGAATGAACCCGGCAGGAAATCGCCTCTCTTTTTCATCAGCGTCTTGGTGGATGGTGCAAGGTCTGCAGAACCGCCAATCAGGTTCGGCACGATGTCAGCCAAGCGGTTGATGACCGACTCCGAACGGCTGCGCGTCGCCACGGATCCTTCGAAATCCCACATCTCTTCCTGCCCGATCAGCGCATCGATGTCCAGCGCACCATGCCACTTCTGCCATTCATCCCATTTGTCCGGATAGGTTTCTTTATAGGAGACGAAAAGATTCTGCCAAGCATCGTAAGCACTCTTTTTGGACGCGACAACAGCATCCAGATGGCTTTTCACATCGCTGAAAACGTCGAAGTCTTCAAGATGATCCATGCCGAGGTCCCTTTTCAACTGGTCCACATTGTCCTGACCCAACGGTTCACCGTGGGCGGAAGCTTTGCCTTCCTTGGCTTTACATCCCGAACCGATTTGCGTGACGACCTCGATCAACGTCGGCTTGCCGCTTTCTCCCTTGGCCCTGTCGATTGCCTCGTCAATCGCCCGAAGATCGTTGCCATCCTCCACCCGGATATACTGGAATCCGTAGGCCTCATACCGTTTGCTTACATCTTCCCTGAAAGCGACTTCCGTATCCCCTTCAATCGTAATCCTGTTTGAATCATAAAGGACAATCAGCTTGCCAAGTCCCAATGTGCCGGCCAACGAAGCCGCCTCGGAAGCGACCCCCTCCATCATGCACCCGTCTCCGGCAATGACGAAGGTGTAGTGGTCCACAATTTCATGTCCTGGCACGTTGAAATTCTCAGCCAGGTGGCGCTCCGCCATAGCCATGCCCACACCGTTGGCGATGCCTTGACCAAGTGGTCCGGTCGTCGTTTCAACACCTGCAGTATGACCATACTCGGGATGCCCGGGCGTCTTGCTCTCAAACTGTCTGAATCCCATCAGGTCTTCCTTGCTGACATCATAACCGTAGAGATGAAGCAGCGAATACAGCAGCGGCGATCCATGTCCTGCCGACAGAATGAAACGGTCCCTGTTAGGCCACTGCACATCCTCCGGATTGAAGTTCATATGCTTTTCCCAGATGGTTTGAGCCATGGGCGCAGCACCTAGGGGAAGTCCCGGATGTCCCGAGTTTGCTTTCTGCACCATTTGCGCCGACAGCATCCTTATGCTTGAGATTACTTTCTGATCCATACTCATGTTGCCTCCTGTTTAATTCGTGTTCCTGTTAATAGTGATCCCACAGCTCTTCAAGAGCCGCTTCTGTTTTCTTGTAGAGTTCAAATTTCTTTTTGTAGATAGCCACATTCTCTTTAATCGGTTCTACCTTCTTCTTGATTTTAACAATCTTCGACGCCGCATCGGCAAGGTCATCAAACACACCGGCTCCGACACCGGCTGCCATGGCCGCGCCCAAAGAGCCAAGCTCATCCGTATCGATGATTTCAATAGGCATGTCAATGACATCGGCAAAAATCTGGACCCACACATCTGATTTGGCTGCGCCTCCGGCGAGGCGGGCCGTCTTGAATCCGGCATTGTTGGCAATCAGCTTGTCGATATGTACTTTGTGCCCGAAAACAATGCCTTCGTAGATTGCCCGAGCTATCTGCGCTTTCGTATGGCTGCTGTCCATGCCGATCATTGACGCCTTCGCCCTTGGATTATAATTGGACCCGAAAATATGCGGCATGAACATGATGTTTGTCTCATCAGGCGAAACACTTTCGACCATGCCGTTCATGTAATCGTAAACACTTTTCCCTTCCGCCTTCGCCTTTTCCGCCTCTGCTCCCATAAATCTTGCGATGTACCATTCATTGTTGGCTGCCGAGGTAGGACTGCATTCTTCCACCAGATAATAGCCAGGTACGCAATAAAGGGAGTTCATCATGATTGTTTTGTTAAGGATCGGCTCCCTTGAAATGAACTCGTTGATACTCCATGTCCCTGCGATAATGCAAAGATGCTCATCATTTGTAATATCCATCGCGATTGCCGAAGCGTCGATATCGAACATGCCGGCTGCCACAGGTGTTCCCACCTTAAGACCTGTAGCCCTGGCGCTATCTTCCGTGACACACCCTGTAATCTCCGTTGAATATTTCAGCGGCGGCAGTTTGTCCTTGATCGCTTCCAACCCGAATTCAGCCAACAGGCTGTCGTCATAGGAAGCTTCTTTGATATTGACCAGGTTGGAGCCGGACATGTCTGTTATTTCAGCTGTCGCCTCGCCAGTCAGACGATAGCGGATATAGTCTTTCACACCGAATACCCACTGGGTCCGCTCAATGACATCCGGCTCGTTGTCCTTGAGCCAGTTCAGAAGCGATACAGGCTGCATGGGCAGAATATTCTGGCAGGTTTTCTCGAATATCCGCTCTGCAGTACCGTCGTCCTGCCATTTCTGCGGATAGACATAAGCCCTCGTATCGGTGGAAACTATACCGTTGTAGGCAGGCTTGCCGTCTTTTCCCCACAGGTAGAGTCCCTTCCCATGTCCGGAAAAGGAAATGCCAAGAATATCGTCTGCATCAATGCCTGCCTTCTCAATGGACAATCGCACCACTTCACAGTTTACTTCCCAAAGCTTTTCCATATCCCTTTCAGTTCTGCCACCACCGAGCGCAAGCAATTCCGTCTGTTGGCTCGCCGTCGCTACCGTATTGCCTTCAAGGTCGAAGATCACGGCCTTTGTATTTGTTCCGCCATTGTCAAGGCCAATCAAATATTGTCCCATCATGCCACTCCTTTCAAAGAGTGCCAAAAGGTCTGACCCCTTGGCACCAGTGCCAGAGGGTCAGACCTTTTGGCACTCTTCATCGTAAGAATAGCGATGCATTCTGCATCGCTATTCATTTCATTCATATATCAAAAATTATGGCTTCAAGATGACTTTCAGTGAACCTGCGCCTTTGCCTGCAGTTTCGAAAGCCTTTTCCCACTCGTCAAGAGGGAACTGATGGGTCACAACGCCTTCAGTCGGAAGCTGACCGCTGCCAATCCAGTCTATAACCGGCTCGAAGCAATATGGGCTAAGGTGTGCACCGAGAATATCCAGCTCTTTTCTGTCTCCAATGATACTCCAGTCAACAGTTGTCTCGCCGCTGAATACGCTGAACTCGACAAAACGCCCGAGTTTGCGGATCATTGTAAGACCCTGTATAACACTGGAAGGATGACCGGTAGCTTCAATATAAACGTCACAGCCATAACCATCCGTCATATCTTTAACTTTTTGAATAGCATCTTCTTTGCCGGGATTGATGACAACGTCAGCACCAAACTTCTTAGCCAGCTCAAGACGGTCGTCTTTCATATCCAGAACGATAAGGCTCTTGGGATTTTTCATAGCTGCTGCGCCCACCATTCCGAGGCCGAGTGTACCAGCACCAGAGATAACAACGACATCTTCGTTTGTAATGCTGCCGCGGTCGACCGCATGCTTAGAGCATCCATAAGGCTCGATGAGAACAGCGCTCTCTAGCGGAAGATCCTTGGGCACTTTGTAATTAAGGGAGCCTTTCGGCAATTTCATGTACTCAGCCATACCGCCGTTGACATTGTTTTGGAAACCGTAGATATCATGCTTTTCGCACATCCAGTAATGTCCTGTTTTACAGAATTTACATTCCCAACAAGGAACAATCTGGTCGGAAACGACACGGTCGCCGATTTCAAATCCTGTCACACCTTCGCCGATTTCAACAATATACCCGATGAATTCATGACCGGGAATCATTGGCGCTTTGATCCATGCAGGCTGTGCATCACTGCCCCAGAAAGATTCAGCTCCGTGTTCAGCTTTAACGTCGCCGGCGCAAACACCGCAAGCTTCGACTTTGATAATAATGTCGCCTTCTCCAGCTCTTGGTACAGGCACGTCAGTTTCTAATCTATAGTCACCAGGTGCATAGGCCATAAGCGCCTTCATAGTTTCAGGTAAATTGGACATGTTGTATCCTCCTCGTATAATTTTAAATGTAAGGTTTATCAAGCCATCAAGGCAGTCATGGAATCAGCCATGCTATTCAGCATCAGGTAGCAGGATGTAGCGCCCGCATCCAGAACGCCTCTAGAACGTTCACCGAGTCTTGCAGACCGTCCGATCTTCGCTACCAGGTCTACTGTGGAGTCCTTGCCCTTTTCAGCTGCAACGGACATTTCCTTCAGTGCCACTTTGAAACCCTTGTCAAGATTCGCCTCATAGGCTTCCTTCGCAGGCATCAGCGTGTCGATCAGCGTCTTGTCCCCGACCTGTGCGTTGCCAAGTGACTGGATCTCTGCAATCGCCGATACCAGCATCTCCTTGAATACGTCCTTGTCGATGACGTCCTTGCCCTTCGACTGCTTGGCCATCTCGATGAACAGCGTGCCGTATAGTGGCCCCATGGATCCGCCGATCTCCGTCATCAGCACCATCGCCAGCGTTTTCAGCGCTTCTGTCATGTCGATGTCCTTGCCTTCGATTCTCTCCTTTGTGATGGAGAATCCTTTGTTCATATTGATGCCGTGGTCGCCGTCGCCGATGGCCCCGTCGATCTCACTCAGATATTCCTTGTTCTCCGCGATGACCTTGATCAGACCGTCTACGATTACTTTTCCGTCTTTGTTGCTGAAGCTTTCCATCTATCGATACCTCCGATTCCTTCGGTTTAGTACTTGAACTGTTTCAGGCCCATCGTATCCACGTCCAGGTCGATGAGTTCTTTCAGTTCGTCGTCCAGTTTCATCACCGTCAGCGTCACGCCCATCATCTCGAGGGATGTGAAGTAGTTCCCCACATAGGAACGGTGGACCTTGATGCCCTTTTCAGCCAGGATTTCTTCCACCCTGTTGTAGACGATGTACTGCTCCATCACCGGTGTCGCACCCAGGCCGGATACGAGAACGACCACTTCGTCGCCAGCTGTGAACGGCTGGTCGGGAAGGACGATGTCCGTCATGATTTCTGCAATCTCGTCGGCTGTGCCAAGGGGCATGATCTTCACGCCAGGCTCGCCGTGATGGCCGATGCCGACTTCCATTGTGCCTTCTTCGATGGTGAAGTTCGGCTTTTTGTTCTGAGGCAATGTGCACGGCGCAAGGCCCACACCCACGCTCTTCGTGTTATCGATGGCCTTCTGCGCGGCTGCGATGACTTCGTCCAGGCTGCCACCGAGGGATGCCTTCGCGCCGCCGACTTTCCACATCATGATCTCGCCGGCCACACCACGCCTTTTTTCAGGCTGGTCCTTCGGTGCCGATGCCACGTCGTCGTTGGCTACTACCACTTTGACGTTCATGTCTTCCATCTCGGCCATCTTCATGGCCATCTTGACGTTCATGTTGTCGCCTGCGTAGTTTCCGTACAGGCAGGCAACGCCTTCGCCGCTGTCGCACGCCTTGAAGGCATCGAAGAAGGCTTTCGCCGTCGGCGAGGAGAAGATCTCCCCTACCGCTACCGCATCAACCATGTTCCTGCCGATGTAGCCTGCAAACGCCGGCTTGTGTCCCGAGCCGCCGCCGGTCACGATGCCGACCTTGCCTTTCACAGGTGCATCCTTGTATTTGAGAACCCTTGGGTTGTCTGTGCCGACCAGTATGTCGCTGTGGACTTTCACAAAGCCCTTCAGCATGTCCTCTACAGCATAATCCGGGTTGTTCAGCATTCTTTGCATCCTATTTACCTCCTGCACAAAAGCTTTTTTCGTATTCCATGATCTTGTCTACTTTGGCTGCCGAACCGCCGCCGGCGAACTCACACTCGAGCCATACCTTGACCAGCTCTTTTGCCGTTTCCGGCCCGATGACACGCTCGCCCATCGTCATGATCTGGCAGTTGTTGCTGCGCCTTGACCTTTGGGTCGAGAACAGGTCATGGCACACAGCCGCCCTTATCCCCGGTACCTTGTTCGCCATCAGCGCCATGCCGATGCCTGTGCCGCAGATCAGGATGCCTCTTTCAGCTTCGCCGGAAAGAATCACGTTACACACCTTCACCGCTGTATCGGGATACAGGGAGGGTTCTTCTGTATAGACGCCCTGGTCGTTCACTTCATGTCCTAGCTCAACGAGCAGGTTTATGATTGTTTCCTTAAGCTTCAGTGCTGCATCATCACAGCCGATCGCTATCTTCAATGTATTCACCCATCCTTTGTAAAATTGTTATTATTGAGCCAGTATGACATCGCCTGTTTCAACATCGAACAAGTGTGTCTTGTCAGCCCGTACCTCCAACTGGACAATGTCTCCTTGCTTGAAGCGAACCTCATCTTCCGTAATTAAAGTCAAGAACTCTGTTCCTACACGAAAGCTGATTTTTCTCTCCTCACCCAGGTTCTCGAAAACGGAAATGCTCACATCTGAGCCTTTGCTGCCCGGTCCACCGATCAAAAGGTCCGTCGGCCTGATTCCGAGCCTTACTTTCATACCCTCTTCCACAACTGAAAGATACATATCCGGTACTGGAATCTCGATATCCGCATCGACGAATTTGAAAAAGGTGCCGTTCTTTTCCTCACGCACTTCCACCGTCATGATATTCATTGGCGGCTCTCCGATGAAGCCGGCTACGAATTCGTTGACTGGATGGTCATAGACTTCCATCGGTGTTCCGAACTGCTGCAGGTGTCCGTCCTTCATGATGGCAATCCTGTCAGCCAGTGTCATGGCTTCCAGCTGGTCATGTGTTACGATGACAGTCGTACATTTTATTTCCTTGTGAAGCCTTTGGATCTCAGTCCTAAGCACCTGTCTCATTTTCCCGTCGAGGTGGGACATGGGTTCATCCAGAAGGAGCAGTTTCGGCTTTCTGATGATGGCCCTGGCGATGTTGACACGCTGCTTCTGTCCACCGCTCAGCTTGGCAGGTCGCATATCCAGCAAATCTTCGACTTTCAGCATCGGAGCGATTCTTGCGATTTCCTTTTTGATGTCTTTATTATTCCATTTGGCAGCCTTCAGGTTGAAAGCAATGTTATCGTACACCGACAATGGCGGATACATGGCATAGTCTTCGAACGCCAGGCCGATGCCCCTGTCTTTCGGATGCAGGTCGTTGACCACCGTGTCGCCAATCAGGATTTCACCGGCTGTGATATCCTCAAGGCCAGCGATCATCCTGAGCGTCGTCGTTTTTCCGCAGCCAGAAGGTCCCAGTATGCCTATGAACTCTCCATCCTTTGTCTCAAGACTGTAATCGTTGACAGCATAGGGATTGACTTGCTTCTTATTCTTTTTATTCTTGTTTTCGTAGCGTTTGAATACGTTCTTTAATATCAGTTGAGCCATCGTTACACCTCCAGCAGTGCTTTCTGATTGTGTCTGATGATGAATTTGGAAGTATTGGCATCGAAGAACATTGCCTTGTCCATTTTTACATTCAGAAAAATCTTATGATCCAGTTCGATATGTGTGCCGTTCGGTGCCACAACCCTGATATGCGTGCCATTGACATCGACTACAAGTACCGTCTTGTTTCCAATTGGCTCAAGACTATAGACACTCCCTTGAATCGTATGGACATCATCTTTTTCAAAGCTGTATCCGAAATCATTCGCCCTAAGTCCGATACGAACATTCTCATAGTCGCCATCTCTAAGTACTTTTTCAACATCCGACGGAATTTCAAGAGCATGCAGTTGATGAAGCATGACCGCTTCCAATTTGCCGTTTTCATCCACAAGGTCGATATCGAGAATATTTATCTCCGGTTCGCCCATCAACTTGGCAACAAACTCGTTGACAGGTGTCAGATAGACTTCGTCGCCAGTGCCGATCTGGACGATTTCACCTTCATCAATGATAGCCACACGGTCACCCAGGCTCAGCGCTTCCATGTAGTCATGCGTGACGTATATGGTTGTCGTACTGAATGCACTTTGCATTTCCTTAAGCTCTGCACGCATGACGTGACGCAGTTTTGCATCCAGATGGGCAATCGGTTCGTCCATCAGGAAAACATTCGGATCCCTGACAAGTGCTCTTCCGAGTGCGGTACGCTGTCTCTGTCCATTGCTGACCTGACCCGGAAGGCGATCCATCAAATGGTCGATTTTCATCATGGAAGCCACTTTGTAAACTTCCTTCTTGATTGTCTCTTCATCTTTTCTGAACATCGGACTTCTCATCGGAGAAGCGATGTTGTCATAAACTGTCAAGTGCGGATACAGGGCATAGTTCTCAAAAACCATGGAAACATTGCGCCTTGAAGGATCCACCAGATTCACGATATCATCCGCAATCCTGACTTCACCGACTTCAGGGAATTCGACGCCTGCAATGATTTTCAGCATGGTCGTCTTGCCCGCACCTGCCGGACCGAAAAGAACGAAGAATTCGTTGTCCTTGACTGTCAGGTTTATGTTTTTAAGCGCTTCGGTCTTGCCGAAGGTTTTGGAAATATTTCTTAATTCTATTTTAGCCATAAAGCACTCTCCTTATCCTTTAACAGCACCGAAGCTGAGACCTCTAACAAGATGTTTCTGAATCATCAGTGCAAGTACCACTTCAGGCAATGCCGCAACTGCTGCCGCAACCGCCATCTGTCCGTAATGGACTGTGTCCGATCCGATGTATCTGAGGGCTGCAACGGTTACCGTTTCAATCTTGAATCCGCTAAGAAGCAATGGGAATGTAAAGCTGTTCCATGCGAAGATGAAAGCCAGAAGCGCGGAAGCAACCAGGCCCGGTTTGATCAGCGGCAGCAGGATTTTGAAGAATACCTGGTACCAGTTGTATCCATCCAGGTAGGCCGCCTGCTCGACTTCAACTGAGATATCCTCGAAGTAACCGCGGAGAACCCAGATAAGCAATGGTAATGTGATCAGCTGATAGACCCAGATCAGACCAAAGTATGTATCGTACAGACCGATCTTCTGATAAATCATGAACAGCGGCAGGATAACAAGAATCTCTGGAGCGAATTTAAAGGAAAGGATTGTAAAGGCCAGGTCTTCCTTCTTTTTGAAGTTGTATCTGGCAAGTGCATATGCGCCAGGTACACCTACCACCAACGACAGAAGCACGGCGCCTCCGCTGACGATGATGTTGTTGAGGAAGGCCTTCATGTAATCTGTACCTTCAAGGATAACGATTCTGTAGTTCTCAAGTGTCGGTGTGAAGAAAAACGTTGTATTGAACATCTGTGCATCACTCTTGAATGTCAAGAGCACCAGCCAGAACAGCGGGAAAATGGCAAAGATTGCATAAATAGTCAACGCTGTCATTGATGTTGCGTTTTTCAATTTTTCTTTCATTCTATGATTCATAGCTGCCTCCTATCTTAGTTGCCTGCCGCTTGCTTCTGAACTCTTAGCCAAGCTTTGACAAGTTTATTGGCGATGAAGTAAATGATAGCCCACAGGAACAACAAGAACGGAAGCGCTCCACCCAGTTTCATATACTGGAAACCAGTGTTGTAGCCTGTCAGCGAAAGATTCATCAGCGTGTTGCCAGGGCCGCCTTTGGTCAGGGCAAAGATGATAGCGTATTCCTGTAGTGCTGCCATCAGCCTGAAAATCAGGGCAATGAAGATAAATGGCTTAAGCATTGGAAGTGTCAGTGTTTTGAATGTGAACCAAGCAGATCCGCCGTCAATTTTAGCGGATTCAAATGGTGATTTCGGCAGTGACTGAAGTCCTGCCAGCATAAGCAGCATGACGAAAGGGATATATACCCAGCAGTCGATCATGACGGCCGTACCAAGTGCCGTATCAGGCGATGAGGCCCACGGGAAGTTGTAGAGGCCGAAGATGTTTAGGAATTTTTCGACTATACCTACAGAGTTATTGATCATCAGCTGCCAAATAAGTGTTGCTATGACAGGCGCAATCATCAGAGGGAAAATCAGTACGATTCGGAGTGTTTTTGTGTACCGGTTCTCTTTCATCAAAAGAAGTGCGATACCCAGGCCAAGTGCCATTTCAAGTCCGGTTGACAATAGGCCGTATTGGGCTGTAACCCATACCGAATGCCAGAATTCCGTCGAGGCCAGTGTACTTGCCCAGTTCTGGAATCCGATAAATTTGAATCCTATTCGCGCGAATGAATAGTTAGTCAACGAATAGAAAATAGCGGTTGCAAATGGAATCAGAATGCCGGCAGTAAGCAGCAATGATGGTAATATAATCAGGTATGGCCTGGCTTTTGTCCAAAATGGAACCTTGTTCAGATCCAGCTTTTCTATTTGTAAACTGGTATCGATTGTTTTACTCACAAGCAGTTCCTCCTTCATAGAAATGTCTCCTTTTTCTTAAATCTCAAGCACGTTGTTGATAATAAATACAAGCACGATTGTATTCGATTTTATAGTTATGGCAGGCGGTCAGACCGCCTGCCATAACTCACTGCAGATAATGGGTCATCAATTATTCAACTTCTACGTCTGCTACGATCTCATCCATTTTAACTTTTAATGCGTTCATACCTTCTTCGACCGAAGCGTATTTGCCTGCGACGATGTCCTGCAAAGTAGCAGCCCACTCTGTCGTAGTTTCGAAGAAATATGGTTGTGGCGTAAACTGGATTGTTGTACCGTCAACTGTGTCGGACATCGCTTGCGCATAACCTTCTGACAGTCCGAACACTTCCTGGAATTCTGCATTGTTGAATACAGATTGTCTTGGTGGGTCAACTGAAGCTGCATTTATAGCAGCCCACAATTGATACTCAGGACCTGTGAAGTATTGCATGAACAACCAAGCAGCTGTCTTGTTCTTTGAGTATTCGTTCATAGCCAAAGACCATGTCCAGAGGTTGGATTTGATTTCAGTTCTTCCTTCCGGCAATGGCGGTGCAACCCATGCAAGGTTTCCGGCTTCTTGGGAAGCGCCTTCAGGGTTTTGGAAATAACCGTTGCAGCTGGCGTCAAAGAGCATTGCAGCTTTTCCTGCGCCAAGGTCAGCACCTGCTTGATACCAAGTGTAGCTGGACCATGATGGTGAACCACCTGCTTTGATCAGATCAACCCACATTTGAGTCATTTCTATTGCTTCCGGAGAGTTGACTTTTGATACGAGTTTTCCGTCTTCTACAGCAAAATCGACTGCGCCGTAGTTGGAGTATGTTGTCATATAACCTGCATGAATCGTACCCCAGTTTCTAGCACCGCGGATAGCCAATGCGTATGTGCCTGGACCGCCGAACTCATTGAGAGCTTTTGTAGCTTCAAGAAGACTCTTCATGTCTGTAGGAGCATCAATGCCATTCTCTTCGAAAACTTTGGCATTGTATGCAAGGTTGTTTGTTTCGAAACCAATCGGAAGTGCCCATTGAGGACCGGTGCCAACTTTATGACCAGCTACAAGGTCCCATTTGAGAGCGTCAACGATTTTCGGGAAGAAATCATCCATGTTGTAATCTGCGTTTGTCATGTTTGGATCTTCGATGAATGGTGTCAGGTCTGCAACATATCCTGCAGGAGCATATTGCCAGATCTGGTATGCACCTGTCATGAAGATGTCAGGATCGCCTGAACGCGAATTAAGTGCTACTGTCAGTTTGTCGAAATAGTTTTCCTCCGGTGTCAGAGCGTACTCGACATTGATACCTGTAAGTTCTTCAAACTCTGGAATTTTTTCAATGATGCCATCCGCATATGTATGCTGGTTGAACATGACATTGATGGTAGAGCCCTTCGCCATATCCCAGCTGAAACCTTCAGATGAACTAGAAGATCCGCCGCCGCTGCTGCTTCCTCCACTGGAGTCCCCGCCAGTTGTCGTGTCTGAATCGGCACCACATCCAGTAGTTCCAAACACGAGTGCAAGCGCCAGTACTAAAGCGATGATACTCTTGATCCGTTTTGTGATCATAATTTCTTCCTCCTTATTGATGTTTGAGTTGTGCACTTTGTGCATCACATGTGTCATTATAGCACCGTCCTTAGTGCATAAAAATGGACTGTGTTTCTAAAAACATCAATTTCATTGTTAATGTTTTATACTAATACGTAAATATATTCTTGTTATTGTAAAAATGTTCGAATATACCATTTGCATATGCCAATTTCTTTGTGCTATAATGCTTTTAATGTTTGGATAGGGGGCACCGTTCATGATCAAAGTACTGATTGCAGATGACGAATTATTGGTAAGAGTCGGTCTGAAGACAACCATAGATTGGGAAAAAAACGGCTTCACCATCGTCGGCGAAGCTGCAAGCGGCAAGGAAGCAGTCGAACTGTTCGACCAATGCGACCCGGATATATTGATCACCGACATCCGAATGCCGATTATGGATGGTTTGGAGCTGATTCAGACACTTCAGCAGAAAAAGCCCGCTTTAAAAAGCATCATACTGACCCATTACGACGACTTTAACTACGCGCATAAAGCCATCAAACTTGGAGCATCGGAGTATATATTGAAGCATAACCTTTCCTCGGATGAACTGCTTAAGATCCTGAACAGGCTATCAGAGGAAATCCGAAGCAAGCAGGCCATCAAGGAATTCGGTACTGCAGGCGGACAGGCAGTTTCCTCAGGACTGTCGATGGAGCACGTCCTTGAAATGGCCTATTTATCCGCCCTTGGGAAGCAGGATTTCAGCAAGCTGCTGGATCTTGATTCGATACATTTCCGGTTCGACCATTTCTTTGTGGCTTTTGGCAGATTCATCTACAACAGCGAAAAAGATGATGAGTTCATCGAGAGGAACCTTGTCAAGAATATGATCCGTTCCGTCATATCCAAAGAACAGGGTGACTGCACGGAAATCTATACAACTGAGCATCTGATTCTTTTATACAATGTGAAGACTTCACCAGATGAAAGCCAGGCTTCGTTTGAAATCGTGACGACACTAAAGAAAAACATGCACCAGTATTTTGATATCGATATGGTGGTAGGTATCAGTGATGTTTCGACAGACATCAGCACCATACCCGCATTGATCGGACAGGCAAGAACTGCATCCGAGCGCTACTACTTCGACAGTTCAAGTACCGTTTTCCTGAAAAGCGAACTGCCACCCATTGCCGAAGGTTATGCCAGCGTCGATTTCAATACGATAAAAAAACATATGGCCAACAATGACGAAACCAAACTGCATGGCTATATCGAAGAACTGTTCAACATCGCTTTTCAGACAAACAACAAAGAGATTGTCCAGAAGCTGTTCATCGACTTGGTCAGTTATGCACGCATCAGTTATGCAAATACGACAAATGAACCACCGACGGATGTCATTGAGGAGAAATTTAAGTACGGCACTTTTGACAAACTTGACACTTTCCAGTCCACCGTGCCATATATACTGGATGTCTATGATTTTATCCTCGAGGCCAAGTCCAACAGGAAAAAAACTTATTCGGCCGTCATCTCGAAGTCGATCGACTATATCGAGAAGAATTTCTTTCACAACCTGTCCCTTGAGGAAGTGGCCGATTATGCCGAGATCAGTAAGAGCTATCTCAGCCTCCTCTTCAAACAGGAGACAGGCATCAACTTTTCCGAATACCTCACGTCGTACAGGATAGAGCAGTCCAAGAAACTGATAGAAACGACCAACTGCAAGGTTTATGAAATTGCAGACCAGGTCGGGTTCGACAACCCGTACTACTTCAGCAGGGTCTTCAAAGACCGCGTAGGACTTTCCTGCAAAGAGTACAAAAACAGGCACCACAGTCATGCGTAACGCTTCGCAAGCACGAAGCGCACCTCGAACATTCAACAAGCAGTTGATTTTTCGGGGTGCGCTCTTTTTTTATTCCTTATGTTATTCTAAATTCACAGGCAGTTTGACCGTCACCTTGGTTCCAACGCCAACCGTACTTTCAATTGTCAGTCCATAGTCAATGCCGCAGAAGAACTTAATCCTCTCATCAATGTTCCTCACGCCGATTTCACTATACTTCCCGGCTTTCTTCTGATCTGCCTGGAGGTCCACAATCTGTTCATCCGACATGCCAACGCCATTATCTTCTATTTCAATAAATAAATCCTGTTCATCGCTAAAGACCCGCAGGATAATCTTACCTTGTTCCTCAGCTTCCTCAAGCCCATGAAAAATACTATTTTCAACAATCGGCTGGAGAATGAATTTGATTGTTTTCAGGTCGTCCAGGTTGTCCGGCAGATCGAATTCCTCGTCAAACATATCGCCGTACCTGTATTTCTGTATCTGCAGGTAGGTCCTGACATTGTCGATCTCCTCCCGCAGCGGTACGATATCCCCACGCCTTGAGAAATTGTATTTAAGAAGATTGATGATTGCTGTCACCATTTTCTCAATGGTCTTTATGTTATGAAAGGAAGCCAGCCAGCGGATCGAGTCCAGTGTATTGTACAGGAAGTGAGGATTAATCTGGGACTGCAGCACTTCATACTTCATATGGGCCCGCTGTTTTTCCACATCCTTGATTTTTTTGATAAAATACCGCAATTGGACCAGCATGTCGTTGAAGGTTGCTGCCAGCATGCCAAGCTCGTCCCTGCTCCTGACAGGTACATTGACTTCCAGGTTCCCTTCCATGACATCCCCCATGGCAGCCGACATTTCCGTAAGGGGTCTTGTAATCCAGTATGCCAGGAAATATGCCAGGAATATGCCAGCCACCACCAGGATGCCGACGGTAATGAGGAGCGACCTGAGCATGGCCGTAATATTGTTGAGAATCTCATTCTTTGAATGGATTGCAATCAGTTTCCAGTCTGTATTCTTAACCGACTGGCTGATGATGATGCTGGGCTCTTTAAACACCGTGCCGTCGATCCGTATGTTGTCGTCACTCAACAATACCGGATAATCTTTAATCACTTCATCAAAGTTGGTTATAATCGGGTAGTTGAACAGCGCGTTCCCGGCGCCGTCGATCAGCATAAGCTTGTAACCATTCTGTGTGGAAATCGTGCCAAGCATAGCTCTGAGGTTATCAAGGTTGATTTCCACGACGATCAGACCGTAATCTTTCTGCAGATTGTAATCATATATATGCCGTGTCATGAAAAGAACCCTGTTGCCCGTATCGCTCATTAAACTGCTGGAGTAATGTGTTACCCCCATCTCGTTGATATCATCCTCTCTAAGGAGATCGCCATACGTGGATGTGAGTTCCTCCTCCTCCGCCAGCGTCAGCCTTGCACTCGACCAAACACTGTAGTTTTTACTGATGACATGGATATTTTTTATATACTCCTGGACTGTAATAGCATTACGCAAGATCGTGTCTATGTCCTCATCGCTGCCTGTATAATAATCGATCCTGTCCTTGATTTGCTCGTTGGAAGCAAGCAAAGTCGCTGTATTGCTTATGGACGTCATGGTGAATTCCAGATTGTATTTGGTTTTATTCGATATTTCCAAAGAGTAGTTAATCTGTTGTTCTTCCAGCTTGTTGGCAAAGGGCATGTATACGAAGTATAGGAGTATGCCTGCAATGACAATGATAAAAGTCGCATACTGCATGAACAGTTTTGCCCGCATGGACAGACCGCTGAAATGCCTGTTCAATTCTTTATTCATCCGTTCCATTCGCTTCTTCTGTCTATCCATGCCATTTCTCCATTTCAGGTTGCTGTGATATGTCCAGTATACGTTAACACTTGCTGGTTTGGCAACTTAATGCCTGGCGTTCATCAAGGAGCTTTGTCAGCATTTCATTGACATCGCGAAGTTCCTTTTTCCACTCGGGATTGCCCACATACCAGAATTCGGAAACGTAAAACCTGACACCCAGATTCCAGCCTTTTTCTATCATTCGGGAGAAGTCCACGTGGCCTGTACCATAAGGTATTTCCCTGAATTTTCCAGGCACGGTTTCTTTAAGATGCATGGAGGAAATATGCCCTCGCCCTGTCTCAAGGTCGTCGGCAGGGTCTGTATTGTACATGGCGGCTGCATTGGTGATATTGCCGGCGTCTGGATAGACCTGCAGGTATGGGGAGTCAATCAAGGTCACGTATTTCATCGCTTTTTCCACTGTGTTCATGAATTCCGTTTCCATTGTCTCAAAGGAAAGTATAATCCCCCGCTTGGCTGCCATCGCAACAGCCTTTTCCAGGTTCTCAGCGAACATCATCTTTGTTTCTTCCGTGCCCTTTTTGTAATAGACATCATAGCCTGCAAGCTGGATAATCCGTATTCCCAAATCGTCCGCCAGCTGGATTGCTTTTTCCATGATTTCCATGCTGCGCTTATTCGTGTCCGAATCGTCGCTTCCCATTGGAAATTTTCTGTGTCCGCTCAGGCACATGGAGCGTACCGGAATTCCCACTTCATACATGGTCTTCACCATTTCCATCCGCTCATCCAAGGACATGTTCAAACGTGCCAGCTTGTCATCCGTTTCGTCGACACTGATTTCAACAGTATCAAACCCTGCTTCTTTCGCTGCCTGCAGTTTTTCTTTCCATGTCAGCGTGGAAGGCATCGCTTTTTCGTACAACCCCAATAAATACGCTTTTTCTTTCTCGCCCATTACCTTTCTCCTCTGATCGTCATATTGCATATTGATAGATATTAACAATTATAGGCAAGGGACCAGGCCCGTTAAATGGACTGTGTTTTTATAATATACAATCTGATTTGATAGACTGAAAGATATTTTGAAAATATGAAAAATATTTTGGTGCCGGGGATGAGATGCGTATGCCGGGGAGGAAATGTTTTCCTCCCCGGCATACGCATCTCATCCCCGGCACCAATAAAAAGCTTGCCGAACACTGTATGCAGTATTATCATAGTGATGTACCGACAAACCACTCCATTCAACACTGCAAATAAATGAAAAGGAAACTATGCTTAATTTTAATCCAAAAATCCTCACCACAATGAAGAGCTACGACAAGACCATGCTGGCCAAAGACATTGGCGCCGGTATGATTGTAGCCATTATCGCACTCCCGCTGTCCATCGCCTTGGCAATCGCATCCGGAGTCGCACCTGAACAAGGCCTTTATACAGCCATCATAGCCGGATTCATCATATCGCTGCTGGGCGGCAGCAGAGTCCAGATCGGCGGCCCGACGGGTGCCTTTATGGTCATCGTCTACGGCATCGTCACGGAATTCGGGATAGAAGGCTTGACTGTCGCCACCCTGATGGCCGGTGCCATCATCTTCCTACTCGGTTTCTTCAAACTGGGAAACATGATCAAGTTCATCCCCTATCCCATCACAACCGGTTTTACATCAGGTATCGCCCTAACAATATTCTCATCGCAAGTCAAGGATTTCCTGGGACTCGAGACGCCGGCCCTGCCTGCAGAGTTTTTGGAAAAATGGGCCATATACCTCGAACACATGGATAGCATCGACTGGTCAACGGTATCGATTGGTATATTTTCCCTGGTTATTATCCTTTTCTGGCCAAATATTAACCGCAAGATCCCAGGCGCGTTCATAGCTCTTATTGTCACGTCACTCGTTGTGAAATTCACGGGTCTTGAAGTCGCTACTATCGGCAGCAAATTCGGTGAGCTTTCATCCAGCCTCCCAAAATTCGGTTTCCCCAGTATCAACGGTTCTATGGTACGAAGCCTGATTGGCCCTGCTGTAACAATCGCCATGCTAGGATCCATAGAGTCACTGCTATCGGCAGTCGTCGCAGACGGTATGATCGGTGGCAAACACCGTTCCAATACGGAACTGATGGCTCAAGGTTTAGCCAATATCGCCTCCGCACTCTTCGGCGGTATTCCCGCCACCGGTGCCATAGCCAGAACTGCGGCCAACGTAAAAAACGGCGGAAGAACACCGGTTGCCGGTATCGTTCACGCCATTACGCTGCTGCTTATCATGCTGCTATTTATGCCCCTTGCAAAAATGATCCCTTTGGCAACGCTTGCAGCTATACTTGTCGTTGTTGCCTACAATATGAGTGAATGGCGAAGGTTTCGGGACATGCTTAAGTCTTCAAAAGGCGATCTCTCTGTCCTTTTAATCACATTCTTCCTGACCGTTCTCGTCGACCTTGTCGTTGCCATCGAAGTGGGCATGGTGCTGGCCGCCTTCGTCTTTATGAAAAGGATGTCAAACGCCACCACCTTCAAGGAACTGGACATGGATGCGGCGGAAGAGCAGTACATCGGCGATGCAGGAGATATCGGCTCCAACGCCCTTATCGAAGCCCACAAGGAAATCCAGGTCTATGAAATCAACGGTCCGTTCTTCTTCGGAGCCGCCGATACCTTCATTGAACAGTTCAAGGACATCGACCGCAAGTCACAGGCAATTGTTATCCGCATGCGCCACGTTTCCATGATTGACGCAACCGCAATGAATGCGTTCAAGAGTGTTGTCAAACGCTGCAAGAAAAGACAGATTCCCTTATATATTTCAGGGCTCAAGGAAGAACTGGAAGATAAGCTGAAAAAAAGCGGCCTTCACCAAGAGATTGGATCAGACCACTTCTTCAACCATGTTGACGATGCGATACAGTATCACGCGTCATTAAAGAGCTGATTTGAAATACATGATGTATAAATTGTCATAAAGCAGGCTTTCCCTTAGCATTTCATAGCCGTTATCTTGAAATCCACGGATCCCTTCGGAGCCGTAGTTTTAGTAATTGTTATCCGCGTAGCCGACCCAGCCGCCTTCTTTGACCAGCGTCTTGTCGAAGCCGCCTACAGCGAAGTCGATCTCTTCCGACTTGCCGTCAGCCGACACGATAATCTTGTCTGCGTCCACGTCGATGGAAAGGGATGTTTCTTTACCTGCATAGTTGGCAAACAGATAGTCGATCTTCTCTTTAGGAAGTTCAATCGCGAACATACCACAGTTGTACATGTTCTGTCTGAATATCCTAGCGAAGTTCTCAGCGATGACAACGTTGATGCCGTTCACTTCAAGAGCCCAGGGCGCATGCTCCCTGGAGGAGCCGCAGCCGAAATTCTCCCTTGTGATGACAGCAGCTTTGCCTTCGATATCCTCTTTGTTGTTGAATCCAGGCAGGCTGAGATCTTCCAGAAGGTATGGCTTGAGTGCTTCTTTCGTAATCTCAGTCAGGTACTTTGCAGGTATGATTTCATCCGTATTGATATCGTTTCTGTCCAAAAACAGAACTTTTCCATTAAAACTTTTCATCTTAAACCTCCAGTGCTTACGCCTTGTAAATCGGTGAGTTGGTGATCTTGCCTGTGATAGCCGTGGCCGCAGCGGACGCCGGGCTCATCAGATGCACCATGCCACCTTTACCCATTCTGCCGTTGAAGTTCCTGTTTGTCGTCGACGCACAAACTTCGCCTTCAGCCAGTACACCATTGCTCATACCCAAGCATGCGCCGCAAGTTGGATTTGTTACGCAGAAACCAGCTTCCTGGAAGATATCGATGATGCCTTCCTTCAAAGCCTGTGTGTAGATATCCGGTGTTGCAGGACTTACAATACCACGCACATTGTCACTGATTTTCTTGCCTTTAAGCACTTCTGCAGCAATCCTAAGGTCCTCGATACGCCCATTCGTGCAGCTTCCGATGTAAATCTGGTCGACAGGTGTGCCTTCAAGCTCTTCAATCGTCTTCACCTGGTCGGGCTTGTAGCCGAATGTAGCCACTGGCTCAAGGTCTGAAACGTCGATTGTCAGCACCTTCTCATATTCTGCACCTTCATCAGACACCCATTTGGAATAATCATCGAGAGCAGCTTCCTTGGACTCGAAATCATCCTTAATGAAATCCCACAGGTATTCTACCGTCGTCATGTCAGGGTAGCAAACACCGCTTGTACCACCCGCTTCAATAGCCATGTTGCACAGTGTCATTCTGGCTTCCATAGACATAGCGTCTACAACAGGCCCGGTAAACTCGATGACCATGTTGGTCGCGCCGTTGACAGTCAGCTGCTGGATGACATGCAGGATAACGTCTTTTGCATAAACACCTTGCTTCATCGCGCCGTTCAACTCGACCTTTATTGTTTTAGGGAAATGGAACGCGCATACACCCTTGAGAATACCAACTTCAAGGTCCGTCGTACCAACACCTGCTGCAAAGGCACCGAATGCGCCGTGCGTGCATGTATGTGAATCACCCATGATAATCGTGAAACCGGGCCTTACGAAACCTTTTTCAGGGAAGATGGCATGGCAGACACCATTTCTGCCGATATCGAAAAAGTCCTTGATGCCCTGCCTTCTCGCCCACTCACGCATGATCTTGCCCTGCTCGGCTGTCTTGGAATCCTTGGCAGGTGTCACATGGTCGATAACCGCCTTGATCTTGGTTGGGTCGAACACCCTGTCCATACCTCTCGCCATCAGGTCCGTAATTGCGATAGGTGTTGTAATCTCATGACAGAACACCCTGTCAAGCTTCAGTACATGCGTATCCGGAAAGGGCATGTCGACTCTGTGTGCATCAAATATCTTTTCAGCTAAAGTTTTTCCCATTTTAATCTCCTTGTTCTTCACTGTTTATTACATGATTTGTCCGTATCCGGACGCTTTACATTATACAAGTTTACGGCAGAATACTAAAGACCTTTTCGAAATTTTTTCATCAATATGTAAAGTTTCCTTGACACCCATCCTCTCAGGGTGTACGATTATGTAAAGGAACCTTTACACAAGGAGGGTCTATGAAAAACAATCTGGAAGCAATGCGCACAAAAATGAACTGGTCCCAGAAAGAACTGGGCGAACGTCTGAAGGTTTCTAGGCAGACTGTCATATCCATCGAAAAAGGCAAGTACAATCCTTCTTTGGAACTCGCTTTTAAGATTGCAGCATTGTTTGAAGTCAAAATTGAAGATATATTTATTTACAAGGAGGAGTAGCCCATGAATTTTAAACGAAAAATACTGCTGTCAGTTGTAATTTTATTTGTTATGCTAACAATTCTGTATATTGCCGACCTCCCAATCAAGCTGATTTGGATGATGGTAGCGGTTTATGCGGCATCAATGCTTCTGCTTGTGCTCATGGTCCGCTACAAGAACCGCAAGGCACCTTATCGTGATGATGAAAGAGCCATCTCTGTAGCCTATAAGGCCGACAGTATCACACTCAGAATTATGCTTGTGTTATTTGTCCTGGCTTCTTTCGTTATGATGGCTTTTAATATTACAATAAACGTACCACTTAAACATCTGTTGCTCTACTTCTTCTACTTTGGACTGCTTCTGAAGTTCATCCTTTATAAAGTTATCAGCAGAATATCATAGCTTCCCACCAAAAAAGCGTCTGGCGTTAATACCAGGCGCTCTTTTTCAGTCTATTGAATATCCAAATCTTATTTATAGCCGGTTACAGAATACCTTTCCCTGAACTCCATGTTGATCTGGGATATCTCCTTTTCGCCATCGATATAGGGTTGGTACATATCATAAGGATCACCGGCTCCGAAAATGCCGCAACCGGAGCACTGTTCACATCCGCCGCTTCCGCATCCCAGTGCCTGATTGATGATTTCAATCCTCTCTTCGCGTGTCGTATTCTTAATTGAAAATCTATCCATATCAAAACCTCCTAACGTTAACGATACCGGTTCTCAGTTATATTATACATCCAACATCGCTATTTCTCAAGGTACTCCTCCCTCATTATCCGGTAGACATCATCCATCTCGGCCTTGAAGCCTTCAGCCGACAGCCTTTTTGCGCCTTTTCCCATGATGATGATCTGCTCTACGGCATCCGATGTCGCTACCGTCACATCATACCGGGGACTGATTTCGTTCGTCAGCTTCTCGATATACTGGTCTGCCGTCTCAGCTTCCTTGGTATAGACGACATTGATGTTGTGGTATTTCGTTACCGATCCTGGATTCCCTTTCACCTTGTATGCGTCAAATACCAGGATGACCGTCTCGGCTCTCAGCGCTTGATAGTTGCACATCATATCCATCAGCTTCATCCTCGCCGCCTCAAGACTCTCCCGTGCCAACTCCTTCAGGTTATCCCAGGCGAAAATGATATTGTAACCATCAACAAGAAGGTACTTGTCCCTCTTGACAAAATTTTGATTCCGCATGCGTGCCACGGGGTCAGACCTTTTGGCACTGCTGTGTCCTGACTGAAGCGACTCCCTTTTGGATGGTCCGTAGGTCTTTAGGAAAATCGCTTCCAGCTCTTCATCCGAAGTCACAGAGGAACCAGCATAACTTCTCAAATTTTCCTGCGACACGCTAGTAGACTCATCTTCCCCCATATTCAGTTTCAGTCCGCTGTCCACATGCTTGTAGTCTTCCACCTCGTCCCAGGGCACATTGAACCCGGCACCGTGGCTACAAAAGACTGATCCGCTGGGATTCGATGCATCTTTCTCAGGATCGTAAGCCTTATCGGCGATGACATCCTCTGCATTATGACACGGTTCATAGCCCCCTGGGCTCAGGGCAAGTCTGCCGGTTCCCTTTGTATAACCAGCCACCTCCAGTGAATAGTGCATCATCGTCGAAACAGGTGCTGTACCTGTCAGTATGGCATTTTCTTCGTCAATTGACGGTTCATCGTGTCGCCCATACATCCGCTGCACATCGGACATCGCTTTTCCCAGGAATTCCTTAGGCAACTCGAGCCTGAATATATAGACAGGTTCAAGCAGGATGCTTTCCGCCTTCATCAAACCCTGCCTTACTGCTCTGAAAGTAGCCTGCCTAAAGTCGCCGCCTTCAGTATGCTTCTCGTGGGCTCGTCCTGCGACAACAGTGATTTTCATATCGGTGATTTCCGAACCTGTCAGTACGCCATTAAATGGTTTCTCTGCCAGATGTGTCAGAATCAGACGCTGCCAGCTGCCTCCCAGCACATCCTCACTGCAGGCGGTAGCCAGCTGAATGCCGCTCCCCGACTCAGCCGGTTCCATCAGCAGATGAACTTCCGCATAATGCTTCAGCGGTTCGAAATGGCCGATACCGAGGGTAGGCTTTTTGATTGTTTCCTTATAAACAAGGTTTCCGGAGCCGAAAGTCACTTCTATACCGAAACGGTCAAGAATCAGACTTTTCAATATCTCGATCTCGATTTCTCCCATGACTTTTGCATGGATTTCCTCCAGTGTCTCATTCCATACGATATTCAGATGGGGCTCTTCTTCTTCCAGTACTTTCAGATTCTGCAGCATACCATGGACGTTGCAGCTTTCGGGCAGTTCGATTCTGTAACTGAGTACCGGTTCAAGCTCTGGTTGCACGGATCCGCTTTCGAATCCCAGGCCGTCCCCTGCATGGGTTGTGCTTAAACCTGTCAAGGCGCAGATACTGCCCGCGCTTGCCTCTTGCACACTATCGTACTGCTTGCCTGAGTAGATCCGTATCTGATCCACCTTTTCACGGCCTTCTTCATCGATGGCGTCCTTGACTTTCAAACTGCCTCCGGTGATTTTCACGTGAGTCAGCCTGTTTCCCTGGTCGTCCCTGCTTATTTTGAAAACTCTGGCACCAAATACATCTGCGTACTCGGCAGGTCTCGTATATATTTCCATACCATCAAGCAAGTCCTGGACACCAGAATTCTTCAAGGCTGATCCGAAGTAGGCAGGAAAAATCCGGTATTTGGCTATGGCTCGGGCGATATCATCCTTTTTGAGTTCTCCCGTTTCAAGAAAACTCTCTAGAAGATGTTCGTCACATACGGCAAGGTTTTCGTTCCAATGGCCGTCTCTCGATTCTGTTTCTCCAAAGTCGATGCACCCTTCACCCAAACGACTTCTCAGTTCTTTCAAAAGTTTCTCCCTATCCGCACCCACCTGGTCCATCTTATTGACAAAGATGAAGGTCGGCACCCCGTAGCGTTTCAGCAGCTTCCAGATAGTCTGGGTATGACCTTGTATGCCGTCAGCCCCGCTGATGACAAGAATGGCATAGTCAAGCACCTGCAGCGTCCGCTCCATTTCAGAGGAAAAATCCACATGGCCCGGGGTGTCAAGCAGCGTTGCCTCCATATCTCCCAGCTGAAACACCGCCTGTTTGGAGAAGATGGTAATGCCCCGTGTCTTCTCAAGTTCAAAGGTATCCAAAAAGGCATCCTTGTGGTCGACCCTGCCCATTTTCCTGATACTGCCCGTCAGGTAGAGCATCGTTTCCGATAAAGTTGTTTTGCCGGCATCCACATGTGCCAGGATACCTACCGTCAATTTATTTGATAACATTTTTATTATTTCCAATCCATCGTATTTCGACTATATTCTACCATAAAAATGCCAGGGGGTCAGACCTTTTGGCACCGGTGCTGAAAAAAAGGAAGGCCGCAGAGCTTGATCTTACTGCTCTCCAGCCTTCCTTATTATTTTCTAGCGTGCCAAAAGGTCTGACCCCCTGGCACTATATGACTTTTTTATGCCAGACATTCATGCTTTCAATCTGACCGCCTATCTGGGTATTGTTAGTCAACCGACCGCCATAACGGTAGCCCATCTTTGAGAAAGTAGCATTCATACCAAAGGAAGCAGCCCTGGCAATTGTATAAAAAGTCGTGTAGCCCATGCTTTTCATCTCTTTCTCCATTTTAATTAGCAGTACTTGTGCAAATGCATTTCCACGGTATTTCGGCAAGACGGCGAAGTCTGTCATTTCGCAGCTTTTGTTCTCCTGATCAGTCTCGCAAGACGCAATTGCCGCAAGCTTCCCTTCAACTGCAATACCAAAGTAAATGATATGCCCATCCATCGTTTTCCTGATATAATTGGGATCAAAGACAGGAAAAGGATAACTAACAAAAACCTTGTCAAAGACATCCGCCATTTCCTCTGCATCATCACAATTCAGTTCCCTTATGTCCATATCCTTCTGAATGTTCGTTAGCATATATTGGTCTTTTGTACTTTCGGCCTTTTCCAAGACAGCTTCAAGCTGATTGCAATCTGTAATACGAGCACGCTCCGGGTTCAAGTAGTGTCCCATAAATAAGCATGTATTGTCATCCATAAAATAGCCAGGAATTGCCGCTTCTTTAATAAATCCCTTCTTTCTAAGAAGGTTTTCCTGAGTTTCAGGAACCTTGGCTATTATTTTTCCATACCCTCTGTCAACAGCCAGACGCTGCAGCTGATCAATCAGTTCTACTCCTGCATCCTTACCCAATTTCATCAGGTATATCCTATTGCTGGCTTTGCCATGCTGTATTTCGCTGTTTCCAATAAGTTCTATTTTGTCTTTCACGATACATCTTCCTTGCTATTTCTTATATTTCTTTCCAAATTGTCTGGTGTCAAAGTTATTTCATCATGGTCGCTTAGCAGTTTTGAAATGCCAATGGCATCCGCAGACTGTTCATATGCCGTACTATCCTCAGCATTTGTTGACATGGTGTAGGTTGTGATGACCCCTTCATAGTTTCTAAGTATCACTTTGTTGGACGACCAGGATACCAGGTAGTTTGGCATGACAGGAATTTTCCCACCGCCTCCAGGAGCATCGATGACATAGGTCGGAATAGCGAAACCACTCGTGTGCCCCCGAAGGCTTTCCATTATCTCTATACCTGTGCCGACATTCGTTCTGAAATGGTCAAGGCCTTCAGATAGATCACACTGATATAGGTAGTAAGGTCTGATTCTGTTTTTGACCAGCACATGTACCAGCTCTTTCATAATGTCCGGCGAATCATTGATGCCTTTAAGAAGCACCGATTGATTACCCATAGGGATGCCAGCCTTCACAAGTTTTCTTACTGCCTTTTTCGCATCCCCCGTCATTTCCTTCGGATGGTTGAAATGGGTGTTGATCCAGATATTGTCGTATTTCTCCAAAACCGCCAGAAGGGAATCCGTTATTCTTTGCGGCAGTACAACGGGTGTCCTTGTGCCAATCCGTATCACTTCCACATGAGGGATGGCATACAATTGTTCAAGTATCCAATCCAAATAACCATCAGAGAGCAAAAACGGGTCACCACCCGATAGAAGCACATCCCTCACTACGGGATTTCCCTTGATGTATGCAATGCCTTCTTCTATCTGTTTCCGTGAAGGAATCGAGTCCTGGTCGCCAACTTTTCTTTTTCTGGTGCAGTGTCTGCAATACATGGCGCAAACATTGCTCGTGTGGAAAAGAACCCTGTCCGGATAACGATGGGTAATACCTGGTACCGGACTGTCTTTGTCTTCGTGCAATGGGTCTGCCATGTCATGGTTTGAAACATGAAGCTCTTTGTGGCTTGGGAAACACTGCATGAAAACAGGATCCTGTTCATACTTCTCCTTATCGACAAGGGACAGATAATACGGCGTTACTGCCAAAGGAAATGTGTCTACTGTCTTTTGAATCTTTCTGCGCATGCCTTCATCAAAATGCACTCCTAATAGTTTTTCAACCTCTTCAATGTCACGAATTGTATTTCTTATCTGCCAATGCCAGTCCTGCCATTTTTCTTTTTGTTTTCCTGCTTGTTTTATCTTTGTCTGTATCATATTGACTCCTTTCGAATTTACACAATAAAAAGCACTCTAAGCCTGTATTTTACAGAGTTAGAGTGCTCATTCCAACTGGCGTATGACCATTTGATCCTACGCAAGCCCCAGCTCATCATTAAGCGTTTTTCACTGACTGTTTCACCGTCACCGTCCATCAGTGGACAGCCGAATACTCGAGACAATTAATTCACGAATACACACCCTTCGTTGGGCGCATATTGTTAATAGTATAACAAAAATTGGCGTACTTGTCAAAAAGAGTGCCAAAAGGTCTGACCCCCTGGCACTCCCGGATCGATGTCAAAAGCCCCTGCCACTAGTTTGAAATTGTTGTCGCGCAGTGCCGCCGAACGATGGATATAACCAATATTGCTTCCTTTTCCACCGCCGATCATAGCCCAGCGGATGGACTCGCTATTAACCTTCTCAGCAAAAATCATTGTAATATCCTCCCTATTTAAAATCCGATGCTCTTCAGATATTCAAGACTCGCCTTCACGTCTCTAAGGCTTGTATCCGAATTTCTCGGATCCCTTTCCTGTTCGATTGTAATGAACCCGTTGTACCCGATATCCATCAGCGTCTGACGGATGCCGGGATAATCCAGATCCCCGGTACCGAGCGGGCACATGACCCCTTTCGCCACTGCATCGAAGAAACGGATTTTCTCATTCATGATATCTTCATAGATGCTTTTGTTCACATCCTTGAAATGGACGTAGTCAAGGCGGTCCTTATATTTCACAAGCCACTCGGAAGGGTCCATGCCGGAAAAGTACAGATGTCCCGTATCCAGGCAGAATCCCGCTTCTTCATATGAAATATCCTCAGCAATCTTGTCAATCTCGTCTGCAAACTCAATATAGCCTCCGGCATGAGGATGCACAACCGCTCTCACGCCATACGCTTCCCAAGCGATTTTCGCGATGCCCTTGATATGCTTGATCATTTGATTCCATGTAGCCTCGTCCAGTCTGGGCGCCCTATAAACATGGCCCGCAGCATAGTCTCTCTCGTCATGACCCCAGTCCATTACCGTCAGATAAGGCGTCTTGAAATGCTGGCCCTCCTCCTGTGGCTCAAGAGGCAATTTAGTGACCAGCCCGCAGATTTCATGCACCTGCTTTACTATGTTCTCATAGTTCTCCTCAGCCACAAGATCATCGAAAATGGTCCCCGCAACAATGGTCAGGTTCCTGTCCGTCAGCTCCTTGCTCACAAGATCAAGGTCAATGGGAATGTACCCGTAAGGCCCGAGCTCCAGTCCTTTGTAGCCTGCGACGGATGCCTCATCAAGCACCTTGAGCCAGGATGGCAAGTGTGGATTCTTCGGATTATCAACGCCCCAGCTGCAAGGCGCACCAGTGATTTTCATGCTCATGTTTCTTCCTCCTCCAATACAGATGATCGTTTCAACAACTTACTTCAATTATACGCCCGCTGTAGAAAAATCCAATGAAGCATCTTGTCCTTTATTTCCCGGTGAACTCACCCACCACTTTCGCTAAAAGCTGTGAAGTGGGGGCTTCCTGAGTAGAGTTGTCTACTAAAGACAGGTATTATATCATACAAAGGCTTATTTTATAAGCTTTTGGGGTCAAATGGAATGGTTTTTTTACGTATTTTTTAGGAAAAGGCGATTCATCCCGCCACCTATGGAGGAGGGGGAATTCTCGCTGAATTATGTTAAAATACAAAAAAACTACTGCCAGAAGAAACGTCTACGTCGACAGTAGTTTATTAGCTTGATTATTGCACGTTATCTTCGATTTTCCAAGTCTAATAATTTATCAATATTGTTATCAAAAGCCTCTATAGTTATAATATAATAGTGTATGCATGGTTATGTTAATTTGATTGAGGGAGGAATGGATAGATGAAAGTAGTCGCATTTAACGGCAGCCCAAGGACTAAAGGCAATACGTATGAAGCAATCAAAATGGTCGCCAGAGAAATCGAAAAAGAAGGTGTAGATGTTGAAATCATAGACGTTGGAAGCAAGCAGGTCAGCGGTTGCACTGCCTGCTACAAGTGTGTCGACAATAAAGACGGCACCTGCATTATCAAAAACGATCCGGTCAATGAATGGATCGGGAAAATGAAAGAAGCTGACGGCATCATCCTGGGATCGCCGGTCTATTTCGGTGGTGTCACCGGCAGCATGAAATGTTTTCTCGACAGAGCCTTTCTTGTAGGCTTCGTCAATGACGGCATGTTGCGACACAAGGTGGCTGCAACTGTCGTTACTTTAAGACGGTCCGGCGGTATGCCTACACTGAATGAACTAAACCAGTTCGCCACGAACGTGGAAATGATTCTGGCTCCAGGTAACTACTGGCCACTTATTTACGGGGAGCATCCAGGCGAAGTGCAGCAGGACAAGGAAGGTCGGCAGATTCTTGAGATGCTCGGCAAAAACACCGCCTGGCTGCTCAAGCTGATCGACAACGGAAAGGGCACAGTCAATGAACCTGCTCTGCCCGAAAAAGTGTGGATGAACTTTATACGTTAGACGCGAAAACACCTGACATAAGCCAGGTGTTTTTCAATGAATTTCATTATTATTCTTCTCCTTAGTTTATTTAAAGGAAGCTTTAGCCGCTGCCCTATCATCTTCTGAAAAAATTTCTCTCATTTTCCTGTTGCAATGTAAATCGGTTTCGATAGAATTGTATTGCTGAAATAATTATCAGAACAGCCATACCAGTAACTGCAGTTACTCGTAGCATGAAGAATTCCCCCACAAAGCCTTCTGATGATTTCAAGGACTGGGATATACCCCAGTAGGCCCAGGCAACAGGCAGCGGCAGGAAAACATTCCGAATCCTAAGCAGCACGAAAAATACCAATACGACCGAAACAGCAAGGGTAATCACAGCCCAGATTTCGGCATCGATGCCAAAGCCGTCCCATTCGATTTTCACCAGTGCCGCAGCGACATTCACCACCGTTGCAATGAACAGCCATCCCGTATACAGCCCAAAAGTCATAGGCAGTAGGATCTGACTTGACACATGATACAGCCTCAGTCTCGTCGAAAGCATTGCCAGCGTGATGACAAGTCCAAAAATGAAAAGTACGGACAGTTCGATCTGAACATACGAAAAAGCTACAATCCAGGCCATATTAAGGATACACGACAGCCTGAAAAGATTCGAAATCCCATCAACCGCATTTCTATAGAACGGATCGTTTTTCTTTACAATCATGACAACAACTGAGATTAGCAGCAAGGAATAGATGACACTCCAGATGCTGAAGGTAAATGGACTCGGCGTAATCAGCGTCGTATACCTATCGGATATCTGCTTCTGGTCAAGCCCATTGATATATCCAAACGCACCCATCGTATTCACAAACAGCGTCGCTGCCAAAAAGAGCCCATTAAGCCATGCACTTTTTCTCTTTTCCATGTTGGAATCCTCCTCGTATAATTATTTTCGGGACCATGGCAGTTTCAGTTCAAAGTCTTCATATTTAGGATTTACGGCACCCTCTGCGAGGTAGTCCACGGTGGCATTGATTTCCCCACCAATCAAAATGATCAAACTGCTCAAATAGATCCAAATCAGCAGCGCAATGATACCGCCCAAGCTGCCGTATATTTTGGAATAGTTTCCGAAGTTGTTGACGTAAACGGAAAAAGCAAGCGAAATGGCCGACCAGCCAACAGCTGCAAAAAGCGCGCCAGGCATGACACGTTTCATCTTCAATGTGAGCTGTGGCAGATATTTGTACATCAGCGCCAGCGAAAGAATCATGACAGTCAGAGCCAGCAGGATACTGAGCAGTCTCCAAAGCACGTTGAATGCAGCACTTGCGTCCAGCGAATCGAGGATGAGGCTTATAAGCAGTTGACCGAAAATCAGTAAAAAGAGGGCCAAAAGAATCATCACAGCCAAAACCAGTGTAAACGCCAGTGCGATCAGTTGGGTGTGCCACCATGGTCTGCTACCGGTTTGGTCATAGGCTTTGTCCAAGGCTTTCATTATGGCTTTTATGCCTTTGCTGGCAGCGAACAAGGTGGTCAGCATACTGAACGAAAACACGATTCCACTGTTACTCGCAACAGTTTCCTGAATGACATTCAATACAGCCGAGCCAGTGTTTTGTGGCACGAACTGCATCAGCTGATCCAAAAAAACTTCAGAGGACAATGAAGTATAGCTCAAAATGCTTATCAGGAAAATAAGGAACGGGAAAAAAGACAGGACTAGAAAATAAGTCATTTGGGCCCCCAGCGCAGTCACTTCATCGTCTTTGATTCTGATGTAGAGCTGGGTTATGAATCTGTACCATTTGGGGCGATTGTATTTTCCAGGCATATGATTGACACCTCACCGTTTTTTATATGCTTCAATCCGTTCCGTGGCCAGTTTCAACAAGACAGCAGTCAGCGGTACGAACAGCACCATACCGATGGCACCGAACAGGGATCCGCCGATGGTGACAGCCAATATAACCCAGAAAGGCTTAAGTCCAACAGATGACCCCAGTATCTTCGGGGATACGATGATATTGTCGATTTGCTGGGCTCCCAGGATGATAATCAGCAGAACGACCGCTTCCCAGAAACCTGCCAAAACCGTCAGGAAAAGACAGGGGATGGTCCCTAATAGGGGTCCAATATAAGGGATGATATTGGTAATGCCTATGATGAACCCAATCAAAGGGGCATAGGGGATTTTGATGCCTGCGGGACTGATTAGGTTGATCAGTAAAATCAATAGCGTGACAATGATACCTAAAATGAAGCAGGTGTACAGCTTGCCAATCAGGAACTTCTTGAAGCTGTTATCGAACAATTTCATGATATGGAAAAAATGATCCCCGAATTTGTCCGGTAAAAAAGCGCGAGATGCATCCTCTATAGCGTCTCCAATGTTGTCGTGGCCTTTCAGTGCATGGAAAGCCATGATAGCGCTGAGAATCAATATGAAAAAGGCTTTCAGGAAGTCCTTCACAGAAGTGATGATTTCAAAAGAATAGTTCATCACATAATCGCCGACAGACCGCAAGTAGTCACCCATGGCAGTCAGGAAGGCACTGAGACTGCTGGTATCAATAAAATAGGTAATAACGGGCAGCTTGGAAACGATTTCCAGAAACTGTTCATTGTTTTTCGGCAGGTTATTACTGATGGTCCGGATGCTGTCGACAAGACTGGGTACAATAAGGCTGACAAAACCAGCAATGATCAGTATGACGATGATAAAAGCACTTGCAACACAAATGGTGCGATTCATCTTCGTGTGACGCTCGATGAAATTGACAAGGGGATTAATAAGATAAATGATAATCAGCACATATAAAACCGGTTTCAGACCACCGATGATCCAGCTCAAGCCGTCCTCAAGAAAAAAGAACTTGACTGAGAGCATCAGAAGAAGCGCGAATGAAAAATATATGGCAAAATTTTTACGGCTCATTTAACCACCCCTTTTGATTTAATGATAAACAATTGAGCGGGATTTAACAAGAGGGCAAATAGTTCAAGCAAAAGAATAAGCACCGGCAAAGCACTCTGATCCGACTGCTTATACTGGTGCTTAGTTTAATCTAAAGGATATTATTCATCCTTTTTTGTTTTTTCAAGCCTTTTCATGGTCATAGCTGCGAAGTCTCTTCCACCGATACCGAAAGCGATTGCAAAGGCAACTGCAAAGGCGCTCAAAAGAATGATGAATGCCGCATTGACGATTGAAGTAGCGATGTTCAACTGACTCAAGGTCATAAGCACTGCTATGATAAGAATGACAATTTTTGCTGTAACCGCAAGCACCTTGGCATCATTGAGCTTTTTAAGAATAAGGTTTTCAACCCAGCTCGAGAGCACTACAGCTACACCCATGATAATCACAGCACTTATTGCGAGAGGCAGGTAAGCAATGATGGCTTCACCAACCAGAACCAGTACCTGAAGCTGGATGACACTCAATGCTTCGACGATGAACAGAATGACGATAATATATTTCACTATGGCACCGATTGCTTTGGAAATCGAGAAGTCTTTCATCTTTCCGCTTTCGGCAGGCATCACTTTTGCTGCATATGTGTCCAGGCCGACACCCATCAGTATATTCACAAGCAGCTTCTCCACAATATTCGCAATGAATACGCCAATCACCACAATTGCTATGGCGACAAAGATATTAGGCAGGAAGGAGAAGATCCTGTTCAGCATCTCAATAGCCGGGTTGGAAATCGCAGTGATATTCAGCACCTGAAGTGCGGCTATCACAACCGGAATCAAGATGAAAATATAGATAATGTACGCAATGACCGAGGAAATCGCGGATTCTTCAGACGGCTCGATACCGGCTTTCACCTGGATTGTATCGACTTTAAGGCGCTTGAGGATTGGTTTGACCAGCTCTCTAATGATTCTCGCAATAAAGAACCCTATCACAAGTATGACAATAGCGGCCAGGATATTGGGCACATAGTTCAAGAATATGGATATGAAGTTGGTAATCGGCGAGGAAGCGTCCTGCATGCCAAGCCGTGAAAAAATGCCAGGCATGAACAGCAGGAAAACGATAATATAGACAAGTTTTCCTATGAATTCCAGGGAGCTGTCCGTGGACTCGTCGACTAGACCCAGTTTGTTTGTCAGTTTTTCAAGTTTCAGGCGTTTCAGTGCTTTGATTACGATGCCTTTGGCTACGGAAGCCACCACGAATGCAAGTATCAGGAGCAATACAACTACAATCAGTGTGGGAATTCCACTTAAAAATGTGTTAACCATTTGAATCAAACTGTCCATGAATTATTCCTCCTTATGTAATTACTTTACTGTTCCAAGCTACATTTCAATTCTATTATAACAATAATCAACTTATAATTACAACATATTCTTCAAAATCTTAATCTTGCATCGCTTTAACAAAAGCTTCTGCCATTACCGGATCGTACAGCACGCCAGCATTTCGCTCTATTTCTCTGATGGCGTCTTGGCTGCTGATACACGCTCGATAGTGATTGCTGTGGATCATATTGTCATAGGAGTCGATGACACCTAATAATCTGGCAAGCCTGGGGATTTCAAGGCCTTTCAGACCACGCGGGTAACCCGAACCATTCCATCGCTCATGATGGCTCAAGATACACTCGGCAATATGAGTAAGTTCATCGATGGATCTGGTTATGTGGTATCCCGTCTCGCTATGGGTTCTGACAACCTCCCATTCATCTTCCGTCAGTTTTGATTTCTTTGTCAGGATCTTTTCCGGTATATTGATTTTCCCGATGTCATGGAAACGGCAAAGCAGCTCCAGTTCTTCCCGTTCCCTCTTATTCATCCCGAGGACTTCCCCTGTCATCCTGGCCAAACGAATCATCCGCTTGGCATGTTCCTCCGTCTCGAAGTTTTTACTGTGAAGTGATGTATCAAGAGAAAGGATCACATTCCTTCTGGTACGCTTTCCATTCAGGATTTTCTCTCTGTACATCATCTGCTCAGCCTGTTTGATGACCAGAAGTATGTTTTGTTCCGGTCGGGTTTTAGCCGCATGTCCCAATGATATGCTCGGCTGTACAATCTCCTTTTCGGCTGATTCGCATAATGCCGTAATTCTGTTGCAGATATCACTGGCCACACGTTCGTCCGTACCAGGCAGTATAATAACAAATTCATCGCCGCCCCATCTTGCAACTATGTCTTCTTCCCGACAGGAGCGCTTCACTATGTTCGCCAGTTGTATCAGCAGCCTGTCACCCTGGTCATGCCCGAATACATCATTGATTATTTTCAGGCTGTTAACATCACCAAAGATGATGGATAGAGGGAGCAGTCTTTCTGACTCCAGGCGCTTGAGTTCTTCTTCAAAGAATGCTTTGTTATACAGTCCGGTTGTCTTGTCATGGAAACTGAGATATCTGATTTCCTCTTCCTTGAGCTTCCTTTCCGAAACGTCCCTGCTGGAACCTACAATCCCCGATACCCTGCCATCCGAAACAATAGGCGTCAGCACTGAATGCATGGTGATTTCCCTTTCACCAACGATAACGGGTGCTTCAAAGGAAACAGTTTTCTTCGCCTTGATGCAGTGGTAGAAATGCTCCTTGAGCATCGGCTCGGCCAGAGGATCCGACAGCCGCTTCATGACCTCGTCGCTGTTTCTTGCTGCACTAAGACCGACAAGTTCTTCGACCCTCTCGTTGAAACGATTTAAAGAGCAGTGTCCGCTTTCATCCACGTTCCAGGATATGAGGAAATCTTGAGTACCGTTCAAAATGGTTTCGTAATCACTGGCCAGCCTTTGCAGCTTTTCTTCAGCCCTTTTCCGCAAAAGCACGACGCCCGTCTGTCTCGCAAACAGTTCAACTGTATCCCTGTTCTGCAATGTCTTGTCCTTAGGCATGATCATCAAAAGATTGCCCAACAATTCATCTTTCTGAGAAATCCCGATGATATGAACCTGCCCAATGCCGCATGTTTTTTCGATCAGGTAGGCGATCGGCAGAGGTATATGATCAGAAGCAAGGTCGGATAAACTGGAAAATGTCAACAATTCCTTGGCCTGTATCATCGTCTTTGCAAGATCGTCCAGCTCCCAGGATTGTCCAATAAGTTTGAATCCAAATATGCCCGAAGCCTTCACAATAAGCTCATCCACACCTGATATAGCACGCGTGGTCGTCTTCCCTTCAGCGCTGTCATACGTGTTGATTATCGTGAATTTCGCTTCTGATATGGTCGCGAGATTGTCCACAACCTTCTGGTAGTCAATTTCTGCAAACGGAGAATCCAGCTGCTGCAGAATCGACCGGTTCAGAATTTCCAGAGATTTCATAATCCTCTTCTGTTCCGATATGTCATGAAAAATCGTAGAGAAGTAGCCATACTCATCACTATAAGCTGAGACGCTGTACCACTTGTCCAGATTCCTTGAATACTGTTCGAATCTTATGCTTTCACCAGATAACGCTACTTTCCCGTAGAGAGCAATCCAATCGACTTCATCCTTGTCGATGTCCTTGAACAATTTCGTTACTCTCTCCCCTGTGATGTCTCCTCTTTTGACACCCATCAAGTGCTCAAAAGCCTCATTAACATCTTCATATACATAGTCAACCGGTTTCCCACTGCTGTCCAAAATAATCCGATGTCTTGCAAAGGCAGAAAGCATCTTGTTTATAACCATATGATACTGACCGCCAGCTATGGTACCCTCCTCAATTTTCATGCGTATCACATCCCCCTATATTACGAAAATTTCCAGAATATTTTACTAATGAAATTATATCACGAATCCTCTGAAAAATAATACAAGAAAAGCAGCTTCGCTGCGTTTTGCGAGGCAAATTTCCGCGAAAGGAAAGTTTCATTGATGACTCATTTGCAAAATACGGATGCTTTAACCGTTTTTGCTCAAGTCGAACTTTCCTTGAACTAAAAAAAACCGCTTTTCTAGCAGCTAAGAAAATTAGTGTATCTCAATATTCTATTGTTTGTCAACCTACGATAGAGACTTTCACGCTTTAAGTATCGTACTTATCCATGACACTCTTTACAGCAACCATTGCCGAATGGTCCCATATATGGGCAGCCGATGCGAAATACAGCTGTCCTTCAATCCTGAATACACGGATCCCCGTCTTTCGAAGTTAGCACCATAATTCTTTAGGAGCAAACCTCATATCAAACACCTACAAACGCCTTAAAATAAGGCGTTTTTTGTTGCTAAAAACACTTGCAAAATTATTTTTTCTGCGATACAATAATGGTGTTAGTGGTGCTAGTTTTCGATGGAGGTGTCTATGGCCTATTTCCTTAAAAAAACCAAACAGAAAAACAGGACTTATCTTGCTATATATGAGAGCTTCTATAACCATGACAAGAAGGGTACTGCTCACAAGTGCTATAAATCTTTAGGGTCGATTGAGACCCATATGAAAAACGGCATTGCAGATCCTGTTGCTCACTTCCAAAAAGAAGTCGATGCACTTAACAAAGCCAAGAAAGATGTCGGTGTCAGGAAGATTTCCGACAAGTCTCCGATTCTCCATCTGGGTTACTTCCCTTTGAAAAGCATATTGGAGAAGCTGAAGATCAAGAAGTATGTCGATTATTTCAAGCTCACCAATGACTTTGAATACGATCTTTTCGAACTACTCTCTTCCCTTGTCTATGCCAGAAGTGTGCATCCATGCAGCAAGCACAGAACCTTCCACGAGGTATTGCCCAATCTCTATCATTCCTACAACTACTCCTATGACCAGCTTCTTGACGGCTTGTCTTTCCTTGGCAACAACTATGAAAAGTTCATAGAACTGTTCACTGCACAGGTAGAAGGTGTGTATGGCATCGATACTTCAAAAACCTATTTCGACTGCACAAACTTCTATTTCGAAATCGATAGAGAAGATGACTTCAGGAAAAAAGGTCCAAGCAAGGAGAACCAACATTCTCCTATTGTGGGACTTGGTCTGTTGCTGGACAGCCATCAGATACCTGTCGGCATGAAAATGTACCCGGGTAATGAATCTGAAAAACCCATCCTTAGAGATGTCATCGATCAGTTGAAAAAACAGAACAACATTACCGGAAAGACGATACATGTGGCAGACAAAGGACTCAACTGCGCCCAGAATATCGCCTTTTCCAAAAGTAACGGCGATGGCTATCTGTTTTCAAAAACTGTCAAAGGGCTCTCTGAAAAAGAAAAGGTGTGGGTCCTGCTCGATCAGGATTTCAAAGAGAGGAAAGACACGAACGGCAAGGTTCTTTATCGTTACAAATCCTGTGTCGACAAGTTCCCCTATACCGTGGAACATGATGGAAAGAAAGTCACTGTTCACCTGACAGAAAAAAGGCTTCTCACCTACAATCCAACTCTGGCTGCAAAAAAAAGATACGAAATCAACAGAATGGTTGAAAAGGCCAAAGCCTTAACCGCATCCCAGGCAAAGAGAAAAGACTATGGGGAAACCGGAAAATACGTGAATTTCACTGATGACAAAGGGAACAAGCCTGCTGTAAGCATCAATCAGGATGCCATTGACAAAGATTTGATGTTCGCAGGTTATAACCTTCTTGTCACCTCTGAAGTTGAAATGACCGACCTTGACATATATACCACTTACCACAACCTCTGGCGTATAGAGGAGTCCTTCAAGATCATGAAGTCCGACCTTGATGCACGTCCTGTCTTCCTTCAAAAAGAAGAAACCATCAAGGGACATTTCCTTATATGCTATCTCGCTGTCCTTCTGGAAAGAATCCTGCAGTTCAAGGTGCTGGACAACCAATACTCCACATCGGAAATTTTCGGCTTCATCAGAAATTTCAAGGCCACTAAAGCTGAGACAAAATATATCAACACGACAACTTCCTCTGATTTCATTAATGATTTGTCACACATATTCGGTCTTCCGTTAACGAATTATTTTCTGACGGAGACACAGATAAAATCGATATTCAACCATAAAGTATAAACGAATCCCAAACTTCCAGACATTCAAAAGGCTGTTGCATTTCTGCAACAGCCTTTCATTTTTCATTAAGTTAGCACCATTTTTTAATGTCTGATACCAAAGTCAGGTTCTATTGTTTGTCAACCTACGATAGAGACTTTCACGCTTTAAGTATCGTACTTATCCATGACACTCTTTACAGCAACCATTGCCGAATGGTCCCATATATGGGCAGCCGATGCGAAATACAGCTGTCCTTCAATCCTGAATACACGGATCGATTCCGAGTCTTGCTCAATCAAATGCGCTTCACCTCTAACATCCACAAACTTCCAGGCAAAGATGAGTGCACTGATACCGATACCGGCAACCACGCCATAAGCCAGGTTATGGGTAGAAACAACGATTGCCATCGTCGCCAGCATTTCAATGGTACAACTCACTGGAATCTTCTTGATGTCTTTGGAGGAACACCCCAGCTGTCAAAAGAGATTCAAGCAAGCCAACAATCGACAGGGTAGCGGCGTAAGGAAGGATAATCTTCAGCATATCCAGCGTTAGGGGTACCGCCGGCAAATGGAACACCGGCAAGGTTCTGCTGATGCTGCCCATGTCGCCGACTGTCCTCATGTCAAGTCCGAATACGACTGTGACCACTGTCATGATGATAATCGCAACCAGCGGGCTTGGTACCTCTTTGGTAATTCTTGGCAATCCATACACGATGGCTAGCGTAGCCGCTACAACCAGATACATAGTGATGCCTTCACCGACAAAATGCGGCAGCTGTGCCATGAATATCAGTATGGCAAGAGAGTTGACGAATCCCAGACCACCGGATGGGGGATGGAATGGATCAAGCTTCCCACTTTTAGTTTTCCCAAAATGAATTGAATGATGCCCGTTAGAATCGTACATCTGCTCTGATGAAGCTTAGCCATTCGTTTTTTATTTTCGTATCATATTTTACCACCTATGACATTTCCCATTTTGTGTATTGTATGTTGTATACACCCATATTCGATACAAAATATCACAGGACTGCTTCGAGCACAAGAAGAAAAGCAGCTCCGCTGCGTTTTGCGAAGCAAATTTCCGTGAAAGGAAAGTTTCATTGATAACTCATTTGCAAAATACGGATGCTTTAACCGTTTTTGCTCAAGTCGAACTTTCCTTGAACTTAGAAAAGAGCCCTCTTTTAAAAGACAGCTCTTTCGCGTTCACTAATCGTTTCCACCTTTCATCATGAGAACAAATGCCCTCGCCAAATTCGGATCAAACTGCGTTCCGGCACAGTTCATAATTTCTTCTAATGCACTCTCATGGGAAAGCGGTTCTTTGTAAGGCCTGGAATGCGTTATGACATCATAAGCGTCAATAATTGACAGTATTCGAGACCCTTTCGGTATTTTATTCCCCTTGAGTCCGTCAGGATATCCCGTGCCATCCCATTTTTCGTGATGATGCAGGATAAGGTTGGCAATGTTTCTCAACTCGTTCATTGAGTTTGCAATGTTGTAACCCTTTTCAGGATGCTTCTGCATTGATAACCACTCATCCTGTGATAGTGAATACTCCTTTAACAGTATATTGTCAGGTATACCAATTTTCCCAATATCATGTAAAGTGGCAAGAAGCTTGAGGTTATCCAGCTCATCCTCAGCCAAGCCCAATGACATGCCAAACGCTTCCGCCAATTCCTTCATACGCTGCGCATGCTCTTCCGTTTCATAATTCTTTTCATTCAATACTTTTTCAAATGAAGATATAATCTCATTTCGTGTGCTCTTGCCTTCCAGCAGCTTGTGTCGGTACATTCTTTCCTCTGCTTCTTTCAGCGTTTCGTCTAATGCCTTGCTGTCATCCATTTTCGTGGCAACACCGAGCGAAAGACTCAGGTTAACAGGCTGCATATTTGTATTGATGCAAGCGTTGAGTATCCTATTACGAATTTCATTTGCTGTTTTTTCGTCCGTTTTTGGTAATAAAACAACAAACTCATCGCCGCCCCACCTTGCCACAATATCCTCCTTACGTGTTGATTTGCCAAGTATCTCAGCGGCCTTGATCAGCAGTTTGTCACCCTGAAAATGCCCGAATACGTCATTTGTAATTTTCAGTCCATTGCAGTCACCCATAATAATAGTGATTGGATACTGCCTCTTTACATCAAGCCGACGCATCTCTTCCTCGAAAAATCCCCTGTTATACAGATTGGTCAGTCGGTCATGGTAACTTAGGTAGAGGATTTCATCTTCTCTAATTTTTTGCTCAGTGATATCGCTGAAGGTAATAACTTCGCCATAATACCTGCGCTCTATATCAGTTATCGAGTTCCTTTTTATGGAAATATATCTGGTCGATCCACTAGAACATGTCAGGATGGTATACTCTATTTCATTCGGCATATCCTGATTTTCAAGTACTTGATGGATTCTTAATATTTCGTCGACATTTTTTCCAATCGCATCGTTTTTATCTATTCCAATCAGGTTTTCGGCAGTATTGTTGAAAATTTGTATTATCTCATTCTCATCAACCGCAATGACCGCATCCTCAATGGAATTCAATGTGATTTTGAGCCTTTCCTCACTGATAATCAGTTTTGACTGAAACTCCTTGCCGGTAAGTGCATTAATAAAAATTTCGCCTACCAGCTGGATAAGTTTAATATCCTCACTGACCCATTCCTTAAATCTTGACTTCTGCGTGCATTGGAAATAGCCGAAATCGACGCCCTTCGACACTAAAGGTATTGTGTAGATTTCGCTGCTAGCCAGTTTACGTGAACTGTCAGCCACATTCTCCGTTATGTTTTTCGTTGTGTTTGACGAGCTCCAGACCAAATGAGTTTTTTGAGCGTTACTATTCGTTGGTTGTAACTTTATAAGACTGTCTTCAATGTCCAGCGATTTTTCTATCATATTTAGCGCATTGACGATTTCACAGTCTATCCTCTGCGCTTTAATGCCTACGAAGTTGCTGGATATATTTGAAATCAGTTCTTCCATCGATAAACGATGATAGATGGCATTTTCAAGAAGAGAGCTGTTTGTAATTTCATTGGGTATTATTGTTATTCCCGCTAATCTCCCTCCACCGTCCAGCATCGCATACGTATTAATAACCAGGGGTACCAACTTTGAATCACTATGCACAAACTTCAATATTCTCTGTCTGTTTTCGCCATCGATAGAATTGTCACGTAATTCATTAAATTTTTTAATATCTTCTCTACATATGAAATCCGTTATCGTTTTACCGCGTATCTCATCCGATGAATATCCTATCAGCATAGCTGTTTTTTCAGATATGTACTGCGTGATGCAGTTATTGTTGATCCACCATACGCCATCGCGGTTGATCTGTTTGAATAGATTGTTTGAGTCTTTTTCCTTGGAAATTGGTTTGCCTATTTCAACAATTATTGCTCTCGAATTCTCGGTCGTCTTTAATGAAACGAAAGAGTTGGAAATGAAATTCACGAATTGCTTGTTTCTGGTTTTCAATATGTAGTGTTCTTTATTGTGATCCGATTCCGAAAAACAGTTGTCTATTAAATCTGATACTGTTTTAACATTTTGGCTTTGAATGAAATCGACTATGTTTTTTTCAATGATCTCATCTTCATTAATGTATCCGTAGAGGGACATCAAATCAGCATTGTAAGCAATGATGGAACCATCAAAGGTTATAACTGCCAGCAAATTCTTATTGCGTGACGATAGGTATTCGAGACAATCTTCAGCTTTATTTTCTGCTTCCAGCAGCTGATTTAAAATAAGAAGAAGAAGGTCTTTTGTTCTATTATCGCACTTTTTAAGGTCACCAAATATTTTATTGAAAGCAAAGATGCTCGAATTGGATTTACTCGAGAGATGTTGTAGTTTATTCAGTTCCAGTTGTGAATCAGCAAGGCTTTTCCTTAGATCGGAAATCACTTTTTTCTGTTCCACGTATTTTCTGAAAAAAAGGATTAAAATAAAACTGACTGATAATATCAATAGTATAAAAGCGAATAACAAGATGACTTCTTGAGATCCCGCGGAAAATAGCATGAAGTGCCCCTCCCCTTGAAGTTGCCGACCGACAGAATTTTCTATACATATTTATAATTTTATCGTAATGTATTGGATTTGTATATAAAATAATCAACTGGTAGAATATAGCATACATGATTTTTCACGCATTGAACTTCTCCCACTTGCAGAAGTGGGAGATTCCTGGTCAACGATCCTACCGGACCGAGATTACCCAGGCTCTGAAGGTCGTCCCGACCTCATATATTGTCAGCTTACGCTAGTTTCAGCAAATTCCTGCTTGCATTGATATCCCTGTCATGTTCTGTTTTGCAGTGAGGACAGACCCACTCCCTCAACGACAGTCTCTTGACAAGTGGATTCTTTTCGCCACAGACAGAGCATCTCTTGTATGCTCAGGTCCTCAATCGCAATCACTTGGTT
Organism: Vallitaleaceae bacterium; assembly: GCA_963677915.2. Lineage (GTDB taxonomy): Bacteria > Bacillota > Clostridia > Lachnospirales > Vallitaleaceae. The sequence continues at coordinate 77,027 of CAXXGE010000039.1, forward strand.
TTCGCTGATCAGTCTTGAGGACAGCTTATGCAGAAAATCATTTCGCTGGTTCCTGATTCTCTCATGCTGTCTGGCTACTTTAAGTTTCGCCTTGTGGTAGTTGCTTGACCCAGTCTGCTTCCTGCTTAATGACTTCTGCAGGAATGCCAACCGTTTTTCGCTTCTGCTGAAGCATTTGGGATTTTTGATCTTCTCGCCGTCTGATGTGATGGCGAAATCCTTCAATCCCATGTCCAGCCCTATTTTCTTCTCAACCCGGGGAAGGGGCATTGCTTCTGTCTTGCAGGTGATTGAAACAAAATACTTTTCAGTGGCTGTACGCTTGACGGTAGCCGTCTTGATTTCTCCGATGACTTCTCTGGACTTGGCCATCTTCACCAGGCCCAGCTTCGGCAGTCTGATGCGGTTTCCTTCTATGCGGATATTGTCTGCTACCTTCTTGGTGGTATAGCTTTGCACCCTATGGTGCTTGGACTTGAAGTGGGGTCGGCCACCCAGTTTCTTGTATCTGCGTTCAAACGCCCTTCCCAATCTTTCTATGGCATCCTGCAAGGCTATGGCATCCACTTCCTTCAGGAACGGGTAGTGCTTCTTCAGCTCCGGCAAAGCCTTGATGGCTTCGTACTTGTTGAACAACCTTCCCTTCCAGTTGTTTCTGGGAAAATATCCCTGCTGTACCATCTCTTCCACACGCTTGTAATACCGGTCCTGTTCAAGTTGTTTGCCAAGAGAGTAGTTGTATACAAAACGGCAATGTCCGATTGTCATGTCGATCAGTCTTTGTTGTTCTTTTGTGGGATACAGACGAAATTTATAGCTTTTTGTTGCAGTCAGGTTTGTCATGGTCAATCCTCCCCTCAAACGATATAGAACATTTGTTCCCCTTTTGTTCATTATACCATTTTCGGCTTGAAGGTGACAGTTTTTGAAGAAAAAATCAAAAAAACCATGAACACCGTAGCAATTCATCCCCCGCCTACACTCTCACTACGAGAGCAAGGAAGGTTAAGAGGCAGGGGTATTCTTGCTTTTGTTTGGATAAAGCAAAGAACAATCTTCCCAATGGTTGGATTGCTCTTTGCCTGCACTACTAATATAACATTAGACTCTTAATAGTATGAAGTTACTTCCTTTTTCTTTTCGCAATCGCAAGCCCAATTGCAGATGCACCTAGTACTGCAATCATCGGAACTGCTGAAACATCACCGGTCTTCGGAATTTCTTCTGCATGTGATTCAATCTCTTCCAAAACGAATCCTTCAGGTACAAGTACACCATCAATCACATGGATAACACCATTGGATGCTTCAATGTCAGCTCCAATAACATTAGCTTCGTTTACCATGACCCCAGAAGAAAGGTCGAAGACAACTGATTCTCCATTCAGAGTCGCAGCCTCCAGACCATCTGAAAGATCCGTGCTCATCACCTTACCACTGATAACATGATACAAGAGGACCTCCGACAGCTCCGGCTGTGCCATTAATTCTTCAGGAGAAATTCCAAGGGCCGAAATTAATGATTCAAAAGCAGCATTAGTTGGGGCGAATACTGTAAACGGGCCTTCTCCTTGCAAAGCACCTACCAGATCTGCTTCTTGAAGAAGCATGACTAACATGCTGAACCGCGAATCGCCGACGGCTATTTCAACGATGTCAGGTTTCTCTGTCTCGACGGGTGTCGATTCCAATTGAAAGTCCGATGGAACAAGCACTTTGTCGATAACATGAATGACTCCGTTCGATGCTTCGATATCAGCAGATGTGACCATTGCATCATTGACTACAACACCGTTGCTTGTACTTATGGAGACAGACTCACCATTAAGCGTCGCTGCAGCCATACCATCCGACAAATCTGTACTCATCACCTTGCCACTTACAACGTGATAGAGTAGCACCTTACCAAGGTCGGGATGTGCGAGCAATGTTTCCGCATCAATCTCCAGATCAGCCAGCAATGATTCAAAAGCTTCATCCGTAGGAGCGAAAACTGTAAACGGTCCTTCTCCCTGCAATGCTGCAACAAGATCTGCTTCGCCAAGAGCAGCGACAAGAATGCTGAAGTCAGTATTTCCACTTGCAATGTCAACAATATCATTTTCCGCTGCTTGTGCCGGAATGCTGAGTGCCATTACTGCGACTGCCATTAGCATTGCTATTATCTTTTTCATATCAATACCTCCTAATATTCAAAATTAACGATTGTTTACAAACAAATAATATCACGTATCATGATATTTGTCAACTTTATTTATAATCATTCTCAATAAAACTTTATTTATATTTCGATATGTGATATAATCAGTTTGAGGTGATAAAGATGAAAAACACTTATATAAATGCGCTCTTGACGGTTATTCTTCTTTCTGTATTAATCGTCAGCTTCACATCAAGCACCCATAGTAGCACACTTAATATTTTGAATCCCATTCTTCCGACTGAAGAAGCAAAGCTTGATAGCCTTTACACTGCGGACGAGGACATCTCACCCATATCAGTTCAGATTCCCGCTGAAGAGAATCCAGAAAGCAATTTTCAAATTCTATATAAAGAGAATCCATATGCAGAACTGCTGAAAAAAAACGAAGACTTTATGGGATGGATTAATATACCTGGAACAATGATTGATACTCTTTTTGTAAAAGGAAATGACAACGATTATTATCTTAGAAGGGATTTCAACAAGAGGTACGCCATTAACGGCACTGTATTCATGGACCACCGTAATATCGGTTTTGGATTCAGCCGAAACGTGATTTTATACGGTCACAATATGAGGGACGGCAGTATGTTCGGCGACCTCGATAAATATAAGACACCCGGATTTGCTCTTGATAACACACTTATTGAAATTCGAGATCTCTATGGACTAAGGTATTACCGGATCTATTCTAGCTATTTTTCTGAAGCTGATTCTTCATTAGTTGTGATTTCACCCGGAGACGACAATTGGGCATTCCACATTGAAGATCAGATAGAACGATCGATGGTTGATTACGGTCTGACGCCGGATATAAATGCGTCTTTTCTTACACTGGTCACCTGCAGCTATGAAGTGGATAACGGACGCTTTTTTATCCACGCCGTTGAAGTGCCAACATCTTTGTCGCTATCAGATAAATAGACACTATAGTGATTGGATCCATCTGTTATACTATCTTAGCATTATACTATTGTTGATCACCAATGTACTATACAGGAACAAGACGTCTTGTCCGGCGTTAAACTCAATAAATTGTCCCAGATATTCGTATGGAAAGTACCTTGTATCTATCATTATGATCTTCGAATATGAGTCGATTAACAGTGGCGTTATGCTGCTCCCAAACGAATCTCTGAAAATCACCAGCTCCATGTCGGAACTCGCATTTGGATTTTCTATTTCCAATAGTGCACAAGCACCTGACAGAAATACATCGTATGCATCCAAGTTCGAGAGATGTTCTTTGTTATAGATAGAAATCTCGCTTGCTTTTTCATAATTCATCACCTTCAACTCATCGAAATAAGACAAAGATAAAAACGTTAAGACGTCTGCTTCGGTATTGCGTGTAGATTGACCTGCATACGCGCCGTAGAATGCCTCATAAGTGTTGATAGTATAATCTGCCGGACCGACCTTCATATCAAATCCCAGAGTGTCCGAGAGCCTTCTGACCACTGGCCAAAGAGTCTCCTGTTTCCAGTGAAGATCAGTTTTATAATACGAGTTAAGGGACAGTGTATCAAATAGTTCTATATACTGATACTCACCACGCTTCACCGTATCAATCATATGCTTATAGTTGAGTTTCAAATAACCATTGAATGAATAATAATTCTTATCCGGTACAACGCCAACATAAACATTATTATTCTCAAAATACTTATCCGTGACACTTTCTATATATTCAACAAACTTCTCAGACATCTCTGGTTTATAGGGATATTGCATTTTAAACAGATGACCGTCTTCCATATAAATGTCATTAATATCAGTTTTAGCAAATACGTTACTTTCTGACCAAGCCTTAAAGCTTCTGAAATTCTCCCTAAAAGGCATATGGTCCAACAAATAAGATTCAACCTTTAGGGCATAATCTCCAGCCAACAATTCTTCCCATGTAAATTCCGGGAACTCTTTTAGTTGTCTTCTTTCACAAACTGAAATTGTTTCATCAGTCATAATAACACTGAGCAACATCACTGAAACAATCAGAAGAAAAAATGAAATCAATATAGTTCTTTTCATATTAGAATCTAAAGTAAAGGAACGGATTGAACGATGAATCCACTAAATATCCTGACGTAATTATAAGTATTGATATATAAAATACCGGCTCGATCATCTTGACCATCCTTCCTTCAAAATTGTTTGCATCAACCTTGCCAATGAGTTTTTTTGCTAATGGTGTTGCTCCAATAGCAGCAATGATAAATGTAACAAGGTAACTTTTTAAGTAATACAGTGCTTCATTCGAAACCAAAGGGATATCTCCAATTCCAAACAGCCCGCTAAACTGCTGTGCAATTTCTGCAGCGGACTCATTTCTAAATACAACAAAACTTAAAACGACAATTAATATCACGTATATATGACTTAATACTTTATATTTGTCCAAATGCTTTAGCAAGACATACTTCTCCAGTATTAATATTACTGAGAAGATCATTCCCCAAAGCACAAAGTTCCAACTTGCGCCATGCCATAAACCTGTAAGAAACCAGACTATGGCAATATTGCGAAACCATTTTAGTGTACCCTTTCTATTTCCTCCCAAAGGGATATATACATAGTCTCTAAACCATTGACCCAGTGATATATGCCACCTTCTCCAAAATTCACTAATACTTCTTGAAATATAGGGGTAGTTGAAGTTTTCGAGAAAATGAAATCCGAACATTCTACCAAGTCCTATAGCCATATCCGAATAACCCGAGAAATCATAATAGATTTGGAAAGCATATGCAATTGCAGCCATCCAGTAATATAGGACGCTCGGTTCATTGGTAAAATATATCATTCCGGCCAATTCACCTAAACTGTTGGCAATAAGCACTTTCTTTCCCATACCAAGAACGAATCGACCAACGCCGTATGAGAAGTTGTCAAATGAGTGTTCTCTAGAATTAAGTTCTTTTGCAACAGTCTTATATCTTACAATGGGACCAGCAATTAACTGAGGAAAAAGGGATACATATGTTCCAAGGCCAATTATACTCTTCTGCACTTTGGCTTCATTTCTATAAACATCAATCGTGTAACTCATTGTTTGGAAAGTGAAGAAACTTATTCCTATAGGCAGTTCCAGGTGCAGAAGAGGAATAGACAGGTCAAAAATGTGATTCATATTCACGATGATGAAGTCCGAATACTTGAAAAACATCAGCATCAGTAAATTGATTGTAATAGAGGATATGAGTGCGAATTTAGCCTTTCCAGTACCTCTGTGTTTATCAATAACCCTGCTATGCGTAAAGTCTACTATAGACGAAATTACTAGGAGAGCCGTATATTTTGGCTCTCCGGCAAAGTAAAACAGTAAACTTCCAAATAGAAGGACTACATTCTTATATTTTCCAGGTGTTATAAAGTATGCGATTAGCATAGCCGGAAGAAAGAAGTATATGAAACCAATGCTTGAAAATAACATTGTTTGCTCCTTTAGCTCATAACGCTCATGAATGCATCCATGTAGAGTTGCGCTTCATCATCCATTATAAGAATAATATGATTACCTACATTATCTACCAGGATATCTTCTTGCTCAACGCCTACGCAAATCCACTTTCGCCCATCTACATTTTCTTTAATATCTCTCTTGATCTTCTCAATATCAGCATCATCATTTACTGTAAAAAGTACGATTGAATGTGCAAATGAACCCATCATAGGCTCTGATACGAACCCTTCGGTATACTCAAAGTTATCAACGCCAAGCATATAAATCATTTGCTCTCTTTGAAGGGGCACCGTCATATGCATTGGAAGTTGCAATGCAGCAGTTTCGTACATTTTAGCAATAACTTCCTCAAGTGATAATTTTGAAGGCACGTAGTTTTCGTCCATTACAGCAAAGAATGATTCCATCAAACCTGCCGCGTCCATATCCATAATCAGAATGATTGTGTTTCCGATATTCTCAACCAGGATATTTTCATCCTCCACGCCTACACAAAGCCACTTATAACCATCCACATTGGCCTTAATATCTGCTTTGATTTTTTCAATATCAGCGCTATCATCTACGTTAAAGATAACGATAGAATGAGCATGTGTGCTGAACATCGGCTCTGACACAACGCCATTGGTGAACTCAAAATTTTCTACACCCAACATGTACATCATATTCTCTCTAGTAAGTTCACCAATCATTGTTTCGTATTCCGGCTGATAATGGGCATATAATTGTGAAACGTATCTATTCAGTCAGCCTCAAATAGCAACCTATAATCGTCGCCTTCAAGAGCTGCTTTAATTGCTTCATGTGTATTGATGCCATGTTTCTTGGCTGTTCCAAGATATGACTTTATCGTCATGAATGTGTCTGCACCTTTTAACGTTCTGAAGCAGCCACTGACTTTTGCTTTGATTTTTATCATCCGAATACTTTGCTCTGCAATGTTGTTCGTAAAGGGAACATTGAAATCATGAATAAATTGGCAGACTTCTCCCTTGTGGTCGATTAACCTATCGATGAGGGCAAGAACGGTACCTTTTTTGATTCGTCCTTTCTTTCCAGGAACTCTCTCAGGAGTTGGATTCTGCTCCTTTGCCACTGCCATTATCCGGTCGTATTCATCACTGAATTTACGGCTATGATAATAGCTGATTGAGGTTTTCCTTTTTTCCATAGCTTTGTTCTTCGCTTTGTTCATCTTCAGCAGCAGCTTTTGGAAAGCTTCCGGCCACTCTTTTTGCTCCTTATGGTGGTCAATAACCCCATTTAACTCTCGGAGCAAGTGAGCTGCACACACGGCATGTTGGAGATTATACATCCAGTAGGAAGCCCAAAAGTCATGGATTATCAGCCCATCGAAATCAGGAAGAAAGCCTATGGCATCCATACCTTCTTTGCCTCGCTTTTTGTTTATCCCGAGATAGGTATAGTCCTTATCACAGGCACTATGGACCCAGTGAAGACTTCCTGCTGTACGCAGACCGGTTTCATCACAATGGATAACCGATTTGTTAAGCAATGCAGTTCGAATACTCTCAACCGTGTCTTCCACTTTATTGGCAAACCTGCTGACCATGGCATTGACGGTTCCGACACTGATCGGCAACCCCAATACAGAGGACAAGATATCATGTGTCCGTTGCACGCCCACCATCCCTTCGGTGTTGAGAGCTATAGCAAGTGCTTGGACGTTGGTGCCGTATTGCATGCTCGAGTTGATTGAATCCGGAAATTCACCACTGATGACTTGATGTTTCTCAAGTGGACATACATACGATTCTGTGTAATGGGGAACTATGGTTGTTTTTATTTCGACATCAATAACGTTCCTGATGGCAGACCGGCCGCAGCTCACACATTCATTCTCATAAGGACAGCCTTTACAGGCTTTGGGTCTGTGTACTATCGGGTCATCAGAGGTTGCCATCAGCGTGAGTCCGCTGCCTTTATGACCTTTTTGCCCACCGGGTTTTCTGCCGGAAGGTTTCCGAAGACTTTTGGGGCTTGGCTTGGCAAGGCCATCAGAAGACGGCGGCTTGGAACTGTTTTTGGAATTCTTGCCTATTTGCTCTTTCAAAGATTCAATGGTTTTCACCAGTTGGGCAATCGTGTGGTTCAATTCCTCATTGGTTTGAACCTGCTTCTCAGAAGAAGCAGCCATTGCTTCCAGGGTTTTTGACATGGTATCAATGGTCTTGCTCATAGATGCAATTTGCTGTTTTTGTTCTTCGTTTTCTTTGAGTAATTCTTCGTGAGTCACAGGTTCACCTTCTCTCGTTTTCTCTACTAATATTATAGTGAAAACGGCAGGCAAAGGCGAATGTGCCACAAAAGACCTTCGTCATTATGACGTGTTGACAACTCTTGGTTTATTGGAGCAAATCATAAGCCGACCAAGTGGCACATGGAAGTTATCCACTGAAATCAAGGCCAAAGATGATTTATATGCCAATAGTACGATGATTTTGCCAGCCAATAAAAAGTAGAAACTATCAACAGGCAGCAGATGCAGTTAAAACTTTTTCAAATTCAGCGAATGTCACAAAATCAATGGAAAATGCGAGCCGACTGAACAGTTACTGTGAAACAACATCTGATAAAGATCTTTCATCTGATGGATCGCTATCAACAACGATCTTGGTAATTGTAATGGAAGTAATTTGAACTGGATATGATTCGGCAACTTCACCTGTGTAAATTACTTCGATTGCATCTCCAACAATAAGTTCTTCTGTTCCTTCCGGAATATTTGTTGAAACGCGTCCAAACTCATCGTTTTCAAAAATCAATGTTGCCTCTGTAATCTCTGAAATGACGCCTGATGTAAGTACGTTCTCCTGAATTGGACCTTCGTCTTTGCTGCCATTGATTTTTTCTGTAGTACAACCTACAGAAGTAAAGATTATCATCATTGTAATAAGTACTGTTAATATTTTTTTCATTGCTGATCTCCTCGCTTTAATTATTTATGCCTTTACAGACGCAAGGTGCATTGACAAAGTTCCACTAAATATACATCTTTTTGACTTCTCAATTTTCGCACATCTATATACTCCATAAAAATACCCCTTCCGCATGCACGAAAGAGGCGACTATATCCTTGAATTATTCTGTTCTGATTCAACATGCAACTCTTGATTATGCAACTTACGAGTTGCGTGAGGAATTATCAACACTTTGCTTTAATATTCCAGATAGTAATAATTCCATGTCCAAATTCATCTTTGCCATTATAGAATATTGCATAGAAACCCAAAATGCCTTATTTGTCCGTAAATCCTCTGAAAAGATAAGGTATGACCGCCGTATTTCTGACAAACCTAAACATTTCAAGTCTCTATGCAATATCACATTTAACTGCAACAAACTGGTCGAATATTATTTAACCAGCATAAGTTCAACGGGTACGTATGAATCTATGCTTTCACCTTGAAGCACCTTTATAGCGCTTTCGACACCAAGGGTTCCAATCAAGCCTGGTTGTTGTGCAACTGTCGCAGCCATTTCTCCATTTTCTACCGCTTTGACGGCATCATCTGTTGCATCAAAACCGACTACAATAATATCTTTACCTGCTGCCTGGATTGCTTTCAAGGCACCCAGAGCCATTTCGTCATTATGCGCGAATACTGCATCGATTTCAGGTTGTGCTTGAAGAATATTCTCCATTACCGACAAACCTCTTGTTCTGTCGAAATCAGCTACTTGACGTGCTACAACATCGATGTCCGTTGCACCGATTGCATCATTGAAGCCTTGACCACGATCCCTAGCAGCACTTGTCCCTGCTATGTCTTCAAGCTCTACGACTTTTCCGGTACCACCAAGTAGTTCGGCAATATATTCGCCAGCCATTACGCCGCCTGCTATGTTATCTGATGCGATATGCGCCACTACATCTCCACTTACAGCGCCCCTATCCAAAGTAACAACTGGAATTTCTTTGTCATTAGCCATTTTAATTGCATTGCCTATGTTTGCAAAAGCCTCCGCGTTGGACTCATAACCGGAAGTTGTCAAGGTAGTTGTCCGATTTATTGAAAAGTTTCCGCTTATTTATTCCACGGTCCTGTTGACAACGAGCCTCTGCGGGCATGTCTCCAGCCATCGTCAGCATCCCCCTAAAAAGATGGGGATGCCCGCCGTAGCAGGCTTACATGCCCACCCTCATTGTCAACAGGCTTTCGCGGCATAAAGTAGCTATAGGGCGGCATCAGGCAGTTGCCGATTTACTGGATGTATCGTGTACAGCTTTTTCAGGATTTAACCATACCTGCTTTTCGATAGACCAATCCCTTGTATCACCGGCCCATCTGTTGGGGTTCTTAAGCCGGGCGGTTTTATAGACCAGATCGCGCTTGGCGAGAATACTTAGGCCATGGTCTTTGGAGTGTCTCTGGTTGGGCGTCAGGAACTTGATCCCACTGTGTCTGTGGTTGTTGTTGTACCAATCCACGAAATCGTGGACCCATTCACGGGCTTCGTTGATGGTCTTGAAGCCTTTTGGCTGGTAATTACACCGGTATTTCAAAGTCTTGAACAGGCTTTCTGCATATGGATTGTCATTGCTGACACGCGGCCTGCTTCTGGAAGGCGTAATGCCCAAGTTGTAGAGCGTTTCAAGCATAGTAGCACCCTTCATGGGTGAACCATTGTCCGAATGCAGCACCAAGGGATGTTGCCTGTTGACCAGATTTTCTGCGATAATGGCCCGGCGAATAAGTTCGCTTGCATTTTCAGCAGATTCGGCCTCCCATACTTCCCATGCGATGATTTTCCTGCTGAACAGATCGGAGATCATGTACAGATAATAGTGACGTCCTTTGACAGGTCCATTCAGGTAGGTGATGTCCCAGGTGTAAACTCGATTGGGTGCTGTTGCTACATGTGTTGAAATTTCCCGCTTAACCGGCTCTTTGCTGCGGCCCCGGTGTTGCAGTTGCTTTGCTTCTCTTAGAACACGATAAAAGGTTGATTCCGATGCTATATAGATGCCCCTGTCAGCCAGTATCGGCACAATCTGGCTTGGCGGCAGATTGCTGAACTCAGGCAGATTGACCACCTTCAGTATTTGTTCGACCTCTTCATCCGAAAGCTTGTTATGTGGCTCGGGATGAACAGCGATGGTGCGCTTATCGATATGCTGCTGGTGTTCTTCGAAGGACTCCCGCCAACGATTATAGGTTCTTGTACTGATTTCGGCTTCTTCACAAGCGATGGAGAGACGAGCGCCGGCTTCCACAGCTTCCACTATGAGATCCATCACTTTTTTGCGCAACTCGGGTTCTGTCATTCTTCCGCGTCGTCGTTCCCCAGTAACGCATCCAGCTTTTTTCTAAGTACCAGAATGGCAGCTGTTTCTGCCAATGCTTTTTCTTTACGTTGAAGTTCCTTTTGCAGGGCTCTGATTTCCTTATCTTTGGACTTCATTTCCTTGTTAAGACGGGAAGCTTCTTCAGCAACACCGCCGTTGGCCTGCATGCAGGCATCTTTCCAGTCCTTGACCTGCTCGGGGTATAGCCCTTTTGAGCGGCAGTACTTGGAAAGTTCGGCTTCATTCATGCTCGTCGTTTCCAAGACTATCATGAATTTTTCCTGGCTGCTCCACCGATCGGTATCACTCGTTTTCAATGGCTCGCCTGACGACATGTGTTTCTTTTTCCATTTGTTTAGTGTCGCAATGCTGACATTTGTTTCCTTGGATATTTTGGAAACCGGTTCGCTGTTTGGCGGCAGCATCCTGGCAATCATTTTCTCTTTGAATTCTTTGCTGTAACTTGTCATGTGTTGTGTCCCTCCGTCTTCTTAAGACTACAATATACTATTTTCTCAACTACATGACAACTAGTCTAACACCTAGGGTAACCCGCACTGATTGAAGTCTGTCTGAGCACATTAAAGATATTCGCTCCCGTCAAGAAACGGTCACTCATAAATGAAATGATGATTGAAAACAATATAAGTCAAATCAGTGATTGATATTTTTGTAGGGTTGCTTTAATTTTAGGATTCATTATTATCTCTCCTTATGCCAACCGCAAGCCTCATAAGTGCTTCCTGGGTCGCTTCCTTCCTCTCTAAGATGCCAAGTGCTTTTCCTTCATGCATTATCATGATCCGATCACACATACCTAGTAGTTCTGGTATCTCCGATGAAATCATTAGCACGCTCATACCTTCAGCTTTGAATTCATTCATCAAGTCATATATTTCTTTTTTTGCACCGACATCAATTCCTCGGGTAGGTTCATCCAAAATGAGCACCTTGGGTTTAGTAAGAAGGCTTTTTGATATGCTGACCTTCTGCTGGTTGCCTCCGGATAAATTCCTCACTTTCTGGCTTTCATATAGTATATCAACAACTTTTTTGAATTTATTGTTCAACTTTCAGTATTGAATACTTGATCTTTAAAATATTCCTAGACGAAAGCGCTATATAATAAAGGTTTCCGGTGGTTTTTTTCAATATTTTACAAGTTAGAGTGAATGTCATACGAAGATCATGACACATAACTCACCCATGACTTCTTCAACTGTGAAGAACACCCGCCGCATGTTTTTTTCAGGATTGGGCTGACCCCAAGAGAAATGGCAAGTCTTCTAGATGGTACCGGCCCATATATGTACTTCATTATGCATAATTTGAATGATGAACGATACCATTTCACCACAGTTATTGACATATGTCATTTAATTCATTATTATTATATCATGATATCAGACATGTAGTAAAAACTAAGCATATTAAAACAAGGAGGGAACTCTTGAACATCATAGAAGTTAGAAATCTAACCAAGAATTTCAACGGTTTTAAAGCTGTCCAAGACATCAGCTTTGATGTTGAAATGGGGGAAGTATTCGGTTTTCTCGGCCCCAACGGTGCAGGAAAAACAACAACCATCAACATGCTTACAGGCTTGGCAAGACCAACTTCCGGAGAAATCACGATTTCAGGTCAGGATGGCATCAAATATATCAAGAAGGTCCAGCAGAACATTGGCATTGTGCCCGACGAAAGCAATCTCTACGATGAAATGAGCGGCTTCGACAACCTTGTCTTCTGCGCCTCCCTTTACGGCATCAAGAAGGATGAGCGCGCAAAAAGAGCCCAAAGATTGCTCGAGCAGTTCTCTTTGGACGATACAGGTGACCGCCCTTTCAAAGCCTACTCAAAAGGCATGAAGAGAAAACTGACCATCGCCGCCGGCATCATCCATGAACCGAAAATCCTTTTTTTGGATGAACCGACAACGGGAATCGATGTGGAAAGCGCAAGACAGATTCGCCGCATGATCAAGGAATTGAACGAAAATGGAACAACTATTTTCCTTACTACCCACTACATTGAAGATGCTGAAAGGCTTTGCCACCGGATCGGTTTCATCGTTAAAGGCAATGTTATTAAGGTCAGCAATGTTCAGCGACTGATGGCCGAAGCCCAGAAGGAACACATCGTTGAATTCAGTATGGAAAAGAAAAGTGCCGGTCTGGAAGAAAAAATGACTTGCACCTTCCCGAACATCGTCATCAAAACCAGTACCCAAAATAGCATACGCATAAAATCGGATAAGAAGATTGAACTCATGCCTTTCATGAATTTTTTCGCTGGAGAAGAGATTAAAATCACTGAAGCAAGACTCATCCACCCTTCTCTTGAAGAAGTATTCGTCAAGATAACCGGCATCGAAATAGACAAACTGAAAAAGGAAAAGGAGGGAAATGGACATGAATAAATTCATGGCCTTTAGTAGCATCCTTAAGAAAGACATGAAAAACTATTATCTAAAGCCACCGAATATCAGTTGGGGCATCATTTTCCCCATCTCTTGGACGCTCATGTTCTTCGTGCGTTCCGGTACCGGGAGCGAAATTGATATTCTCAGCATACTGCCTGGTGTCATGTCCTTGTCTATACTCTTCGGTACTACTTCGATGCTTGCTGTCACAATTACCTTCGAGAGAAAAAGCCGGTCATTCGAGCGATTGCTCCTGGCTCCCATTAGCCTGAATCTATTGATGCTCGCAAAAACAACCGGTGCCATCATCTTCGGGACCATCAATGCATTCATCCCTGTAGTGCTTGCTTCATTTATAGTAGACATGTCAGGTATCAATTGGTTGACGACAGTCGTAGCAGTCGTGCTTATTGCAATAACATCAACCTTCCTCGGCTTATTTATAGCCGTATCAGTCAGTGAAGTATTTGAAGCACAGACATTTTCCAATTTTTTCAGGTTTCCTATGATGTTCCTTTGCGGCCTTTTCATTCCAATAGAGAACCTTCCTGCGATTATACGACCATTGTCCTACGTCCTTCCGCTGACTTATGGTGCCGATATACTGAAGTCTTCAATTAATTCAGCAGAATCCATCAATCTGTGGATCAGCATGCTGGTACTTGTCGGCTACAGCTTGATGCTTTTCATCGTGAGCACCCGCAACATCAAGAAGAAATGGATTTTCTGACTAGTTTTTGACATATGCCCATAATAGTGCTACAATATAGTAAAGGGCATATGCCCTTAATCGTAAGGAGGTGAGGACATGCCTGGTTTTGATGGAACAGGACCACTCGGCATTGGGCCGACAGGAGGTAGACGAGGAATCAGAGGCGGATATTTCGGACGCGGCAGAGCTTTAGCATATGGTTTAGGCTGTGCAGCCGGTGCTGGATTGGGTTTGCTTAGACAAAGACGTCTAAGAGGCCGGTTTCTGGACGAGACAGTTGATGATTCAACCGTTAAGGATGCTCTACTGGATGAGAAGAAGATTCTAGAACAACGGTTAAAGGAAATTAATGACAGAGTGAATGAATCATGATAGTATGGGGGCAACGGTTAACCGTTGCCCCCATTTCATGAAAGGCGGTAGCTTCTTGCCTACCCCGCTGTGAATTGTTCACGTCTCGTTCTTTTCAAGTCAAAACGTTCCCTGGATTTGTTTGAGTATCGCATAGATATCCGGAATCATCTTTTCCGCATTGACTGGTTTCAAGGCTTTATTTGTCCATGCGTGCATTGTTTCGCCTTCAGCCAAAAGGTTATCGTTCATTGCATTGCAGATCCGGTACGAAAAGTTTATACGTGTGCGAGACATAACTTTCAACCGCGTTTTTATCACGATTTCATCTTCATACTTGGCTGGCGCTATGAATTTGCAATTCATCTCGTACAAGGGAAGAAGAACCCCTTGCGACTCAATGTTCGTATTGGATACACCAGCAATTCTAAGAAAATCCGTTCGACCCGCTTCATACCAAATTGCATAATTTGAATGATGAACGATTCCCATTTGGTCAGTTTCAGCATATCTTACCGTTGAAGTGGTTTCAGTCTCCATATTCCTTCTCCATTTCTGTCGTCTTGTATTTTTTTCACTATGACATCCAGAAGGCTGTTTTTTGTAATCTCTTAACAACATCAATTCCGCCTCCAGCTCTTGCTTAATAAACCACAGTTATCGACATATGTCAGTTAGCGCATTATTATTATAGCACGATAATAGGCATATCTCAAAAATTCTGCTGTTAACTTTCCTAATGTTTTACTTTTGTACCATTCTATGGAATTCGTTAGTAATGATTTTCATTTACAGGAAGGGGTTTATCATGGCTAATTATGCTAAAAAACGCATACGTCGCTGGAAGTCAAGTCAATATTTGTGTGTAAATTACCTCGGGTTACTTTGAAGCCTATGTGGAGCAGCGTTTATGCCACGAAAGGTTGTTTACAGTGAGTAGACGATGCGGATCTCTTCCTTCGGCTTCGGCTGCACCGCTTTCGGCGTCTGATCCAGCAGATTCCTGGAAAAGTGTGTTTGACAGCACTGCCCGTTTGCTCCCTGAAAATGTTTGCGTATGGCGGCAACAAGATCCCCTTGATGACCGTTTCGTGTACATAGTCTATCCTCTTATACTACTTGTCGTCCTTCATAATCTTTCTTCATATCTTTTTGTCTTACTCGATATCCGCTTAGTTTCTTTTTCAACCCATTGCCAACTGAATTTAAGGGTTCCTTTGACAATTGAATAGGAATATCCACACTCTTATCAATTCTTTCATATACCATAGGTATCATGCTGCCACCACCTGTTAGTATAATACCGCTATCGATAATATCTGATATTAATTCCGGTTCTGTTTCTTCTAATACATCATGCAAGCCGTCAACAATCAAATCTACTATAGGACATAAATATTCTGTTATTTTTTCAATACTAACTGTCTTTTTCTCCGGGACACCTTTTACAACATGAAGTCCGGTCGTTTGAATATCTCCTTCATCATGGTCATTAATACGTTGCGTATATTGAATCTTAATGGCCTCAGCAGTCAATTTTCCAATACTTAGCCTGTACTCATCTCGCAAAAGTTTTATTATTGCTTCGTCAAAATCATCACTAGCAACTTTTATAGATTTCCCAACAACAATACTGCCAAGTGAAATAACTGCAATGTCTGTAGTTCCTGCACCAATATCAATAATCATATGTCCTTTGGCTTCATTAATATCAATACCTTCTCCTAAAGCTGCTACAATAGGTTCATCGACAATCTCCAAATTCTTATAGCCTAACTGATAACCCAAATTAATAACCGCTCTCAATTCTATCTCCGAAACTCCATTTGGTACAGCAATCGTCATTTTCCTTTTGAATTTTTGCTTATTTTTCTTAAGAATTTCTTTAATCATGGGATATACACATTCATATTCGGAAATAACACCATCTATAAGCGGCCGCGAGGCCATAATGCTGGTATTGGTTCGTCCCAACATTTCTTTCGCAGACACACCCAAGGCAATAACCGACTTGTCCTCTGTATTTTGCGCAATATAAGACGGCTCATTATAGATCAATCCTTGACTCTTTTTATATACTAAAGTATTCGCTGTACCTAAATCTATCGCAATTTCATCTATGAATAACATGATTTTATTCCTTTCTACTACTAACACGTAATGTGTCAAAAATTCTTTCATTAATCTGAATTATACAACGGAACAAGTATAACTTCTATGCCTTGAATGGTAGAGCAGGCTGACTTAAAGTTCTTGAATCCGAGCATATGAGTGATGTTTAGTTTGGGGGGTGTAATCGTTCATTCTGTATTTCGTTCTTGATCGTATTGATTGTTGCTGCGTATTTGTCGATAGTGATTACGATATGATAGCGGATATTTCAAATACCATCGAACGCAAAGAATAATGATCTCAGACTGGTAGTGTTTCCGTATTGCTATAATAACAGCATATGAATGGTTGATTGAAATTTTTTGCAACAGAACCTGAAATGCTCCCCTCATGGATTCAGTTTCTCGTTACACCTATGCTTCCAATGGTTGGCAGCTTAAGTATTCAATTGCTCGTTTGATTGTCGTTGCGCCGTTGAGCGTTTCAAGAAGCACATTGTCTCCATCGATTGTTAGAGCCATAATATCCTTAAGCCCAGCTGTCAAGATAACTGTTCCGGATGCCATTATTTTCTCATCAGCGGTTGTTTGATAAGCTTCGAGAAGCATAGTGTTTTCAATAATATTGAAGTTCATGGCAAACTGCATGATATCTACATTGATGGCCCATTCCTGTTCTTTCTTCTCCAATAATCCCGCGGTTCCCAAGGCCTTTAGAATTGTATCTGGCTCATCCTTCATTACTTCAGTACTGAAGTTGAAGTGATATAAGGCAGCGAGACCGTCTTTTAGTGGTGCTTTTCTATAGTCGGCAAGGTTTTGGGCAGTAAGAACCTTCGGTTCGTATCCGCCTAGATAATTCATCAGGCGCTCTTTCCGTATCCAGTCCATCACCTCCAACAGATATCCCATCTCTTTGTCAGTCAGGACAATATTCAGTTCACTGTTTTGCAAAGATGACATACCTAAATGCTCTGACAGATGATATCGGATTGAATCCAACTGATTTTCCATTAGGGCAAGCTCCGCTCCCTGCCCACGGTTCTCCACAAGAACAACACCACTGTCTAATGTATACGCTGCCTTTTCCACAACTCCTGATGGCGTGGTCAGAACCAGACGACCGCTTCTTTTTGCTCCTGCAATTGTATTAAAGAGATGATTGACGGGTTCACTCAGCTGACCATTTCTGATTATTCCAAGACCTTCAAGAGTTTTTTCTTCACTACCGTCAAGTTCTGGTGTGATATGTTTAAAAAGACTCAAGTCAGACAATTGTTCATAGCGATCACCAATTGCTTTTAGCAGATTATATTTAAGTTCCATTTCTCTTCCTCACTTTCCGATTGCCTCATCCTAGTTTGTCTTCTTAGGTGTCGGTGCATCAGCAAACAAACCAGCTGCCCCTTTTGCCACAGGATCAGTAAAGACTGGCTTGACACCAAAGTAGTCTGCCGTTGCTGTTGCCACCTTGATAGCTGATTCTTTCGTGGCATTGCCGATTTTTTGAGCAGCCAGTTCTCTTGCCTGTTTCGTGGTCATCGTACTGGTGATTAATCTTTTACCTTGAGTGGTGACTACCTGGGTGAAGCCTTTGGACGGTGTTCCGAGGGAAATGTCATCACCCCAACCACCACCGGCAAATTTGCCGACAGCCTTATCAGTCACCCATCCGGTTCCAACCTTGACAACGCCACCAACAAAGCCGCTGGCTGCGCCTTCCATCTGTTTGCCATCGTCAGCACCAACAAAGCCACCCAAGGTTTCACCACTTACAGTCAATGCGCCTTTAGCCCATTTATTGCCGGTGAAGTCCGTCAATGCATCGAAGCCGCCTTTTACGAAGCCACTTTCGGCAGATTTCCAGCTGACGCCGGATTCAGCCATATCTCCGGCAACACCTTTGGTTACCTTGTAACCCGCACGGATAACACGTCCTGCCACACCAAGTCGGTCTCCCATGAAGTCAACCGCAGTGTCACAAACAGCACCTGTTACTACTGCACCAATTTCACCCGCGCGGGCAATATTTCCTATCATATTCCAGTTTGCGGCACTTTCTGTTTCACGTTTCTGCATTTCTTTAATATTGGATTTCAGCTCATCTTCCGTTGTGGCACCGTATTTCTTCATAATCCGCTCTTTGTATTCCTGCTGTTTCAGCTCTGCGGCATCTTGCTTCTCTTCGGC
This sequence comes from Vallitaleaceae bacterium, assembly GCA_963677915.2. Classification (GTDB taxonomy): domain Bacteria; phylum Bacillota; class Clostridia; order Lachnospirales; family Vallitaleaceae. The sequence continues at coordinate 95,789 of CAXXGE010000039.1, forward strand.
AAGCATCTTTTCAAGCGCCCTATCCTGAGCGGTATCGCCAGCTGCAATCTTGCGTCGCTGCTCATCCACAAAGGCCTGATCTTTTTCCAGATTCGGTTTGACGACTTTCTCGTAGACATATTCATCTAGCACGCCGTCGGTAAGCGGATTGACGTATTCACCGGTTTCGCGGTCTAATTCATAGGTGCTAGTCTTGCCGTCGATGCCTGTCGGCAAAGTCTTTGTATCCGGCCAGTCGTCCCACGGCTTCTGCTCAGGCACTTCGGGTTCGACAGGTTCTTCGGCCTTTGCGGCAGCCCGTTCAGCCTTTTCTTCCTCGGACATGAAGTCTTCCTCGGTCAGTTCAGGTTTTGGCTCTTCATAAACCGGTTCTCTTTCCGGTTCTTCTTGATCCTGCTCTCCGTTGTCTTCATCAACACCCTCATAGTCGCCGTTTCCTTCGTTATTGTCAGTAACCGCATCGGAAATGGATTCCATGTCCCCTTCATCTGGCTCATCGGTGCTGCCCATGGCATCAGCCAACATAATCCATGCCAGATCCTCATCGCTGGCACCCGGATACTCTTGTCTGTACCATTCTTTGGAATATTTTTTCAATTTTGGTTTTTTGGCTGCCTGAGTTTTTTTGAAGGCTTCACTGACCACATGAACCACAAGTCCTGCCAAGGGCGGAAAAAGAAGTCCCACAGAGGTCTGCAGCGGCGAATCCGGTCCTGGAACATTACCAGCCGCCATAGCTGCTCCAAGAGCTGCCACTACATAGGGCGCCAGAGCTTCTTTTACCATATAGGCTTCACCGTTCACTTCATATTTGTTGCTGTCAGCTCCCTTGTCAGATGTAGCTGCCCGATCGTAGGTGGCTTCACCCTGAATCGAAACAGTTGCCGGATCATCCCCATCCTTGGTCAGTATCAGCTGTGCCTGTGCGCCAATTTTTGTTTTTGCCGGCAGTTTGCTTAAGTCTGCCATAAAATCCGCCTGGGCGATAACGCTGCCGCCGACGATACCGATAATCGGTGCTTCCAGTGAAAATGGCATATCTTCATAGATACCGATGAGTTCCAGCCACTCGCCGTGATCAAGGATAGTTAGTTCAAAGTCCTTCAGGGAAAAGCTTGGGGTCGTATCATTCACTGGCCCCATCAGCGTAAAGCGCTTATAAGTGCCAAGATCCAGATTATAGGTGCCGGTAAAGTCATACCTATACACCGGCGGATCAGAGACGTTGATATAAAACAGAGGTTCTCCCTGGTCATCGTAAGTAATTGCACCTGGATCAGACAGTCCGATCACATAATTGCCTGCAGGAAAAACCACTTCCGGAGCAATGGCCCACATGCCGTTAACCACATCAGCCAGAGTCACACCATAAGCCTGTTCCATATACAGTACTTCCATCGTTGTCTCGTCCAGAATGGCGATGGTTCCGGGCATAACGCCCATACCGCCATTGATGGTATTGATGAGCACTTCATCAACCATTGTATCTGCTTCCAGAGAAAAAGTGGCTGGTTTGGCATTGAGAGGAGGCGCTTCCGACCCCAGCGGGTCTTCTGTAAAATCTTCTCCGATGGTCTCAGGATCTTTCGCCTTCTCCCCCGGAAGAGCTGTCAGGTCGTTGCGATAATCCAGATATGCCTTGGCATACATGCCGGTAAACAGATAGGCACCCTGAACCCCTGTCTGCTTCGTTCTTACCTGAGATGCAGGATCGCTCAAAGTCACCGTATAGTCACCTTTAGGCAAAACAATGGTACCGGTCGGATCAAAGCTGTACATCACCCGGCCGGTAAGCCCTGCCTCTTCGGAACCGGCAATCGGTCCCAGAGTAGATACGGCCACCGCTGGAAGAGCATTCGGTTGAAAAGGTCCATAAACGTTACCTTCACCGTCTGTCATTGTAACGGACAATCCGCCAGATATATTCACATAGGGCAGATAGATTCCGGTAAGTACCATATCTCGGCTCACTGAAAACATAATCGGATTGAAGTTGGCCAGTGTCTCGCCGTCAACAGCATAACTGCCTTCATAGCCTACAGTCAGTTCCTGACCGGCCCCCGTTTTAACCGGCTCCGTGTACCATGAACCGTTTTTAGCTATAACTTGCTCATAAGGACGCTCAGGAGCATCAAAAACTTCGCCGTTTGCAGTATCCATTCCCCAACCGCCCAAAGTCTCACTGAAGGTGCTGTTTACCGTTTCGTAACTTCCTTCTTCAGCCATTACCTCCATCGGCATCAGCTGCATGGTCAGCAGCAGAACCACAGCGAAAATGCTTAGTAACCTTTTCATCATATGCCGGCACCTCCTCTTCCAAGCAGTGTAGGAATCAGTCCAGCCAGTCCATCAATCCAGCCCGGCACTTTTGACAGAATCGGCAAAAAATATATCAGGCCAAAGGAGAACAGAAAAGAAACACCTGAGGCTGCAATGGTATTTTTCAAATGGGGTTTTCCCCGAAGCATACCCACTTCAATGGCTGCTGCCGCTCCGACAGCCATAATGCCAGTGGATACAAAGGCATTGGAAATGGACCATCGAAGCGCATAGGTAGCAAGCAAAGACATGACAGCAAAAGGGATGAGGAACAGGACGCTGTTGTCCACGGCCGCCGGTATGACTTTATTACCAATGGTTTTTTTCACCACCGGGTTGAACAAAGCGAGAAACCAGCGCAGAAACAGTTTATAGAAAAATAAAAAAATGGCAAAAATAAGTACACCAAACAAAATATAAACTACGTTGTACCGTGTGGTGGATGTGGTAAAGAGAGTTGCACCAAACAGAATAATGGTTAGAAAGCGCCAGATACCACTGTTTCCGATGCGGCTGTAGTTCTTTCGTTCTTCTTCCAGTCCCTTCTCTACATAGGCGATTCTCTCATCACGATTAAGTCCCTCCGGTGCTTCCAGGAGATATGGATTCGTGATTGCTGCTGCCTTCACTTCTTTTTTCTTCATCATCTCCACCTCCTACATGCCGCCCCAGACGGACCAGCTCAAAAGAACTAGACCGGCAAAGACCGTTGCTATTGGAACGCTAAGGACAATTTTACCACCGGTCACTTCTCTAGCCGTAAACATCATGGGACCGATTGCCCACAATATGCCACCGATACCAAAGGCAAGGGACGTCTTCCATCCCAGCACCAAAGACGCAATAACACCAAGAATACCGTAAATCAGAGCTCCGCTGTAACTGAGACAAAAGCTGGTGACCGTCCATATAAGGGGCTTCCGTCCTTTGGCTGCTTTAAGCAGAATCCAAGCAGCTGCACTTATGATGGGAATTGCGATGGCTCCGTACAGAAACCCTGTACCAGCTGACTGAATGACATAAATCATCCCCCGCTGACCAGTCTTGTACATGTCCAGCCCCGTTTGGAGAAAGAAGAGAGCAAATGCCGCACCAGAAACGATAAGCGCCAAGTACCATCTGGTTTCGTCAATGGTGCTCCTAATTGCTTCCCTAGGGCTAATCATCATCGACAAGACAGTTCGAAACAAGGATGTTTTTCCTTCCTTCATCAATAGTTCCTCCTATTCTAATTCATGTTTTTCCAATTGAAAGATTTTTGATGTAGCCACGTTACAATTAACCTTCACCACAATAATAATTCTAATCAATTGCATCAAATTTATCAATATTCTTTTGCAGTAGACCATTCTTTTTAGATAGTATATGGTCAGGTCAATCATTTGCGCATAACTATATATTCTATGGAAAGATTGAATTACCCCCACTTGCAGAAGTGGGAGATTCCTGGTCAACGATCCTACCGGACCGAGATTACCCAGGCTCTGAAGGTCGTCCCGACCTCATATATTGTCAGCTTATGCTAGTGTACTGTATCGCTGATAATCAAGTAAATCTTCTCAACCTGAAGAAGTTGCCTGCTACCTTCTTGGTGGTATAGCTCTGTACCCTATGGTGCTTGGACTTGAAGCGGGGTCGTCCACCCAGTTTCTTGTATCTGCGCTCAAAGGCCCTTCCCATTGTTTCTATGGCAGCCTGCAGGGCTATGGCATCCACTTCCTTCAGGAACGGGTAGTGCTTCTTCAGCTCCGGCAGAGCCAAATAGATTGGTAACTTTTTCGCTCATATCGTCAGCAAATAGTCCAAATTCTTTTCAATCAAGGTATTTGCTACAACGAATACCCTTTTAATGTGTATTTAATCGTCTGTTACTATTTTACTCAATACCTCTACGTGCATGATCAAATGCTAATAATCGCATAAACGCCATCATTATAAGGATTACAAATTTCATGGTTATATTCAAAAACAAATCAGGATCAATCTCTCCCACTTAGTAATGTACTCCTCCTTATTCATCACAATCTCGTTAACACCCTTCTAAGAATATTTTCTGCTGCATTGGCATACATGTCGTGTCTCTCACGTCTTACGGCTATGCCAGGACTTTCTCCTGTATTCCTTTTCGAATACACAGCAGATCACTTTTCCTGACATCCCACATTTCTCCCAAACCTAAAAAATCCGAGAATCGGGAATTTCATCCCGACTCTCGGATTTGCTTAATAGGGATTTTGCGGAAAGGTGTACCCACCTGGGTGACGTATGCTTAATAACTCTGAAATTGCGATACTTGATTCAATGACAAAAGGATTTGACTGCGTCATAAATCGACTTTCCTATAACGCCTTTTCATACAAAACCAAGCCGCTATTGACAACAGATTCATGTCAAAATATCTTCTGCCCGAATTTACTTCATGAACACATTCAGTTGCTTTTCATCAATAATCAACATTTGTTGCCCCTCTATAGTACTCATGATGATTCCATAGAATCCCGTTTCATAGAAGATAGGCAAATCCCAGTCAAATTCAAAGTAATCATAGCCTTTTTCGGATGCGATTTCTATGACGGTGTCCCTAAAAGCATCTTTTGCATCTTCCTTTATCCAATCCGTCATGCTTAGAACTGACTGGGTTTTCATATCTACATTGAGCACTTCTTTGAAGGTGTTTTTTGAATCGTTGAGGATCTCAAATCCTGTGAAAACTACCGATAAAATGCCCTTTTCCGTTAGGGAATTGCTGAAATACAGGTTTGTGATATCCCTGTTGTCAATAATGCCGTCAACTGTATCGGTCAATAATGCATTCAGAGACTTTTCATTTTTCGGCTGGATCATGCCTGTAGCCATTGGTACGTAGACAAACGAACCGTTCTCTAGTTGTCTTGTTACATATTCGAGTTGAAAGTCAACTTCTTCCAATGTTGATTTATTGTAGTCATTGGCTTCTCTTACAGTCAACTGTATGTTGTCATAATAGATCTGAGTCACTCCTTCGAATCCGGAATCTGTTCCAATAATCAGATAGGCATTGCCTTCGTGATTGGTTTGACCAATAAAGTAGCAGTTGAAATGCTTTTGTTCAAAATCGTCTGAAGTATCACCTGAAAGCTTTTCAATGTTGCCAATCTGTCGCATGTGTTTACCGCTTGTACTTTGATTTCCCTTGTCAATGTTCTTCAACAGATATTTACCGTCGATCAGTTCGGCTGTAGGCTCTGCAGGGCTGATTCCGGCCTTTACATAAACGGAGGAGCCCGGAGAGCCGCCGATTCCTACCATGCTGTCTGCTACATTTGTACCCAAGTCAAAACCGATTTTAAAGATGTATTCACTATTTGGCATTAACCCCGTAAGTTGCTTAAAGAATCCCATAAACATATCATCGGAATGGTTGTTGCCCTGTATATAGATGGCTTCTGTTTCGTTTATCGGTGATGTGGTCAGTTCATACCGAAACCCATAAAAGTCATCAACCATATAATCATACGGAACGTCTGCAACAATCGGAATGAAAGAGTCATCGAACCGGTCGAAGGCAAAATCTTGCTGACCGTTCAAGCGAATGTCGTAATCATTGATTTGCACATCCATGTCAACCAATTCAGTGAAAAAATCAACAGGGACAAAGGTTCTTGAATATTTGAGAATAGGTTCATAGGATAAGGTACTTCTAGATTCATTTGAGCTTTCATAACTGTTGCGGCCCAATTGCAGCGAAAGCTGCATATCGTTCTTTTTCATGGTAACGTTTTTAGTTTGACTGTTCCAGGCAATTTCAAAACCAACGTTTTCCATAATGGACCGTAAAGGCAGCATCAGGATGCCTTCTTTATAGAAAGGACTGGTTGTATAGTTGTTGATGACCAATGCTTCGCCGTTGACATACAGGGTATAGCCTGTGGGCGGTTCATCAATGACAGGCATAATACCTGCAGCGCATACGGGCTGATTCGTCAACATAGCAAAAATAAGTGTCAATGTTATCAAAATGTTTTTTTTCATGGTAAACTCCTTTTTTGTCTGTTGATTAGTATGACGAGTTTACGATGTAATAAGTTCCATTTGCATGCATGTTAAGCGAATATTTAAAAACTAGTAGACTGTTAACTCTTAAACTGTGGATATAGTTACTTCAGTTTGATGCGAGCCTCATCTGTTGTGAACTGCCAGTCGACACCTTTTTGAATGGTATTCCTTTGTGATTCCCATTCGCTCAGTTCGGAGTTCAACATTTCGATATTCGGCATCCTTCGACCCAAGCAAATTGATATCCAACAGGTTCTTGATTTCATGGGCCCAATCGATTTTGGTTCTTCTTTCGCGAACTGACAGGTGTCTCCATAATGCCAAGGGTTCTGTGAAAACAAAGATACTACAAGTCCCTTTGCGTACGTATTCACTATCACGCCTTTTCGGCTTCATCGGTTTCGTAGGGATTGGATTTCGTTTCTCGTCCGTAAGCTGAATAGGCGATATGCACCAACACTTGTGAAGGTGGGGTTTCAATTCGTTTTTTTTAGAAGGTTCCCAACCGCCACATATGAAATGCTATCTACATAATTGAGTTCAACCGCTTTTTCGGCCAGAAGTCTCAATGTCCATCGCGATCTGCCATCTGGCGGTTCGCTGCAGCTGAGTGCAATGATTTTCGCTTCAACATCGTCGGTTATCTTTGGAGGTACGGGAGGTGTTTCGCGTTTCTTTCTGGAAAGTGCTGCGTCTAATCCATTGATTGAGAATTCTTTTCGAATAGCATGAACCGTTTGACTGTGTACACTGAACATCTCGGCAACTTCACTTTCGGTTCGTCTTGGCTGCTGTTTGCTTTCATCAACAGCCAACAGAACATTGGCATGCATAATGATTTTTGCGGAGGCAGATCCCTTTTTAACAATATCAAGCATTGTCTTTCGTTCTTTTGTTGTAAGCTTAACAACGTACTTTTGCTTAGGCAATTCGGTCACCCTCTTTCTAAGAAAAGTATATCATAGAAAGAGATTTTATTATAGTTTTAGATTTAACAAAATACTAGCATGTCTTATTGTTAACTTTTCAGAATTATCCTACTCAGAATTGAAATTCTGTTTTTAAAAAGCCGATAAGCCCTATAAAATAGGGGCATAGCCCGGATTTTTCAGTTGATTAGGCTATTTTGATTTCTACTATTTTGAACTATAAAGTCCCTTCACAGATAGTTTTCAAGTTTTCAAGAGAGTGGGCCAGTGTGCTTTCAACCAGTTTCTCTATGATTTTTGCATCTGCTATCTTTCTTAATACGCTACCCGGAATGCTATAGGTCAGCTCAATATTAACCTCTGTAGCATCTCCTTCTGGCACAAAGTCAACAATCTGACCACCAGTTATTGCTCCTCTGAGGATAAGTCTTCTGAAATCAACCGTATCTTCCATAACCTCTATTGTTATCGGTATTTGTACGGATAACATCGTGAATCTCATCTCTGCAAGCGTACCTACACGGCCGTCGCCGGTTAATTTATTGGGTCCAGCAAGATTTGTACACCATTCTGCCCAAGTCATCGGATTCCTACAGTACTCATATACCTTTTCTGTAGGCAAATTTATCATTATCCTCCTCGTTACTATTCCCATGATTAGCGTCCTCCTCGCAAGAATTATTTATAGCTATTGCAATCATTGCTAGGGCTTTAGCTTAACCCTTTCTGCCTATCTCTGAATTACGCGCTTTTATGTACTCCCAGTATGTAGTGTATTGGAAATGGTACAAAATATGATAAGGGGTATTGATATTAGGAAATTCCCTAGATACCCTCCAACCGGCATATGTATTCTTCCTGTGCCCTCGTAATAGTTCTGCCCTTGTGATGACTTCATCGAAATCCACAAGGAACCCGTCAAAATCTGGTCCGTCGACACAGGCATACTTCATTTCGCCGCCGATATTGACCCTGCAGCCGCCGCACATGCCTGTTCCATCCACCATGATAGGATTGAGGGGAAACCATAGTCGGAAGGCCTATCGGTTTCGTAATGCCTACGACAGCCTTCATCATTACAAGGGGACCGATTGCCAATGACTTCATCATACCTTTCGCCGGCTTCAAGCAGCTGTTTTTAGTATATCTGTAACGAACCCCTTGTGTCCTTTGGTGCCGTCATCACGGTTACATAATGGACATTGGCGCAGAATTTTGCGAATTCATTTCCCAATATGACGAATTCCTCGCTGCGTCCACCTATAATGACATCCACTTTGACACCGATCTCCGCCAGGTATTTAAGTTGAGGAAACAAAGGAGCAACACCAACACCGCCAGCAATGCCCCAGCACCCTTTCCTTCTTTTCAAGAATCGAAGGCTTGCCGAGCGGGACCGACGACATCATGAATGAAATCGCCCACTTCAAGACGGTTCAGCAGTTCCGTCGTAAGACCTACCACCTGGAAAAATAATGGTGACTGTCTGCTTCTCTCTGTTGTAATCCATTATAGTGAGTGGGATACGCTCACCATTTTCGACTACTCTTAATATAATAAACTGCCCAGGCTGACATTTCCTGGTTACGAACGGCGCCTCAATGACCATTTTCGTCACGAGACTGTTCATTATTTCCTTTCCGACAATTCTATACAACGTATATGCCTCCGCACTTGGGTATAATTACTCTTATTATTTTAGCCTGTAGCTATCATAACCTTTATAATTTACCACAGTCACCTTACTGTCTTTTTTTAGTCTATCCAAAATTGCTTCGACATTCCCGCAGCCTCTCGACTTTAAAAAGATTTCTATTTCGAACTGATTCATGGGATGCCGCTTGATAATACTCATGATAGCATTATAAGGATCTGCGATTATGCTGCGAAATCCTTGTGATGCGACCAGCTCAATTGAAATGCCTCCCAGAATATCTGCTGCATGGTTCATTTTTACAGAATCGATTGCCTCTGCGCAGAATTCCGCTGGCGGCCTAATAGGCGTATTTATGTATATTTTATCATATTTGATGTTCTCTAATGCCTTAGCGTATTTTCTTAATGATTCATCATCATCATTCATACCTTTAATCAACATAATTTCAAGCCATAATTGCCCTTGATACTCTTCCGAAAAAGTTTTCAAGCCATGGCTGACCATACCATAATCAATTGTGCTGTACGGTCGATTTATTCTCTTAAATGATTCATCATCATATGCATCCAAAGTAGGCAACACGATATCAGCATTATATAATTCCGACCGCACATCCGGATCGTATAAAAGTGCTCCATTCGTAATAACGGCAACCGGCTTGTCCGTTCTTTTCTGAATCTCAGAAATAAGCTCACCGAGTCCTAAGTACAACGTAGGTTCACCTTCACCTACGATTGTTACGACATCGAACTTAATACTGTTCTTTAGAAATTCATCAAACTCATCCATGATTTCTTCAACTGTGAAGTACATCTGGCGCCTATTTGTCATATGGTCCGTTCTGCCCAACTGACAATAAACGCATGAATAATTGCATGTTTTCTTCGGGATTGGGCTGACTCCAAGAGAAACTCCAAGTCTTCTAGAGGGCACCGGCCCATATATGTACTTCATTTCTTTCACCAGCGTGCACCTTCTTCATTAATATCCACTATAAGGAATCAAGCCCTTTTGTTTGAGTATCGCATAGATATCCGGAATCGTCTTTTCCGCATTGACCGGCTTCAATACTTTATCTGTCCATGCGTGCATGGTTTCGCCCACAGCCAAAAGCTTATCGTTCATTGCATTACATACCCTGTACGAAAAATTTATACGTGTGCGAGACAAAGCTTTCAACCGTGTTTTTATTACGATTTCATCTTCATACTTGGCTGGTGCTATGAATTTACAATTCATCTCGTACAAGGGAAGAAGAACCCCTTGTGACTCAATGTTCGAATTGGATACACCAGCACTTTTCAGAAAATCCGTTCGACCCGCTTCATACCAAATTGCATAATTTGAATGATGAACGATTCCCATTTGGTCCGTTTCAGCATATCTTACCGTCGAGGTGGTTTCAGTCTCCATATTTCTTCTCCATTTCAATCGTCTTCTCTTTTTACCTATAACAATGCCCTATTTCATCCAGGTCTCCCGATACTACATCAGTATAGAATTGCTTTATGGTTTTAGAGATCAAAGGACCTCTCCAACTGCTTTCATGGTATTCACGCCAAAAATTTTCGGGATGCTTGATCCGCCCTTTCCGCTAACGATTGCAATGATTTTATTGATCTTGTTTTGTTCATTTGCCTGTTCCACATTAACGTCTATTACCAACACCTCCCTTGTCTTCCCGAATGAGTCGATAGAGTCCACAAACCAGTCCGACAATGGTTCCTATTCTCACTATTACATCCAGAAGGCTGGTCTTTTTACATTCTCCAAGGCCTCTGCCGGTTCTAGGTCCTAATCCCATTGGCCTGTACCATCTCTTAACGGCATCGCTTTCGCCTCCAATTCTTAAATGACAAGTCACAATTATTGACATATGCCGATTAACACACTATCATTATATCATAATAGTGTGCATATTTATATTTAAGCATAGCGAACTCACCCACCACTTTCGCTAAAAGCTGTGAAGTGGTGGCTTCCTGAGTAGAGTTGTCTACCGACAACTAATTGATCAGGCTACTAACTCCGTAGTCCCAACGGTTTTGTTATATGTATTCATGTCAGTCTATCGACAGCAACATGACGATGCCCTGTTGTCTAATGTTGATGGCTGCATTATGGTCCCTTCCGATTACCAGACCGCATTCCGGACAGGCAAATATTCTGTCCGACAACTCAAGATGCTCATGCATGGCACCACAATCCGAACAGGTCTTGCTGGACGGGAACCACTTGTCCAGCATGATGAGAACCTTGCCCCGGTCCTCCAGCTTGTAGGCGAGCATGTTTCGAAACATGCCGAAGCCGTTGTCATGCAGGTTCTTACCAAGATTGAGGCACTGGGCCAGACTGCGAAGATCCAGATCTTCCACAACGACAGCATCGCAGTCTTCGGCAAGACGGTATGCCTTCTTGTGCAGCCAGTCCAAGCGCTGCCGTTTGATTTTGCTCTGTAGCCTTGATACCTTTTTCTTTTGTTTGATCCAGTTGGCAGATTTGAACTGCTTGCGTGACAGTTTACGTTGTTCCTTGACCAGCTTGTCTTCCTGCTGTCGGTAGAAATGAGGGTAATTGGCTGTCTCACCCTCTGAATCGACATAGAAGTCCTGCTGGGCATAATCAAGGCCTACAATCTTGCTGTGGACATGATAAAAGGCATAACCGGAGCGTCGTCATACTCCAGCAGAATGGAGATATCATAGTTTCCCAGAATATCCATGCTGATGGTCGCAGACTTGATCACCGAACCGGCTATCGGAGCACGATGCATGACAATATGTATCGGCGTTTTCAGTTTCGGTATCTTGATATAGGTCTTTCGGTCCTTCAGGTCACTGAAGAGCTTGACGGTGCCTTTCTGGTTGTTGGTGGTGAACGAAAAGTCGCACGGATACATTGTCTATCCTCCCGGACTCATAACCACGGCTTCCAATTGCCGGTACAGGTCGTCCACGTAGAAGTTGTAGAGCTTCCTGGCACAGCCAAAAGCCTGATTCAAGTTCTGCCTCTGCTTGGTTGTAGGCTTTAGCCGATACCGATAACCCTTTTGTTTTACCAGCTCAAATGAAAAACTAACGTCCAGTTACCCGGAAGTTGCCTATTCATGCAGGATTAACTTCCGCTTTCGGCGCTTAACAAGCACCGGAATATCGTCTATACTTACATTACAGGCTCACATCTATAGGTTTTCTTGCATGCCAATGAGGCATCTGAAAATAGTGTGCGAGACTAAATTCCACATGCCTTTAGTGTAAGACTAAATTCTATACAGTGAAATCTGCCTGTGCTTATACTATTTTATTTCAGTAGTTCTGGTTTCAAGAATACATCATCAGGATCTATCTCTTTTAGATGCAAATGATGATGAAGCTTTTGATCCAGAAGAAGCCGGGACAGTTTATATGGCGTACAGCCATTGAGGCTGTCCCTTGCTTCGCTATTGATATGATTCTGTAATAATGTCGCTTGTTCCTGGATCAATCCATCAAAGGATCGTCCTTTTGTAAGACCAGGCGAATGTATTCATGATTTCTTTCAAGCATGCCTTTTTGCCACGAGCTGTAAGGGTCGCAATAGTAAAGCTTGGTTCGAGGTCTTCCGTCTTCAGTCGACTCAAGTTCTGCAGGATGCTGAAATTCCGATCCGCCATCGGTTAGAATGACCTGGAACATTTTTTTGAAAGCATCTACGCCAATGGCGTTTGTGACATCCTCAAAAACGCGTGTGACCTCATCTTGTGTCTTCGACTCAAGAAGGAAAATCAGCATAAGGGAACAGTTCCTGAACAGTATAGTCAGAAAGACCTTGCCGCCTTTTCTTCCTTCGACTGTATCCATCTCAACGATGCTGAGGTCAGGGTGATCCTTTATCAGCTTTTGGAAGTCGGGATAATTCCGCCCTTCCCTGTAGGCTCTGTCCTTAATGCTTGTCCGCGTTGAAGCTTTTCGTTGTTTGTATTTGACGCGGCGTCGCAAGTCCAGGTTTCTTGCCGTCAACACGGACTGGTCGATATAGTTGTAAAGTGTTCGACGGCTGCATCCGATTTCTTCTGCATGATGGGCATAGATATGTGCAATCGACTGGCCTTTTTTGATCAACGGAGAAACCAGGTCATCCATTTTCTTGATGGAATGCGGTGTTTGGTTTATCCCTTCCGGCTGGAAACAAGGCCTTCCCGATAGCAGTCATCTGCATATTTAGCGGAATAGATTTTCATTTCCATCAGGCAGTTGACGCGTTTTCCACAGCCATTGCAAACATAGGGTGCTTGGCAAGCTTACTGCAGGTTTTTGGTACATAATTCGGACAAAGATGAATACATTTGATTTTAGGGTCTGGGCAGAGAGTGCATATCGTTTCGCAGGGATCACCACATAAGTACTTGATTTTACATCCTTTTCTATTACTACAGGGAATTGGTGAGAAATCAACATTCTTACGTTCCTTGACCTTCGAATGCCGACGAATTTCCTTGGAAACAGTACTCGGATCCTTTTCCAGCCTTTTCGAAATGGCTGAGAAGGAATCTCCAGAGAGTAAACCTTTCTCGATTTCAACGCGCTGTGACAGTGTTAAGTGCTTTTGATTGCCTTTGGTTTTCTTTTTCATGATAACCTCTTTCCCGCACAGGCAGGCAATCAACTGTGCCTACATTATACAGGAAAAAAGTGATGTTGGGGCTCCGCCCAAACCCCGGCCTCGGCGGCGCCAGGTCAGCAGCTGAAACTGCTAACCGGTATCAAGGCTTTTGGGTTCTTGAGGCAGCCAAGGGTCGCGATAAACGAGCTGCGCTCGCCCTTGACTGCCGGGGTGCGAGTTGGCTGACCAGAAACACGTGCAATAGTAACTTCCATACCCATGGAATTTACTCCTTCAAAACGGAATTTACTATTTCATTTGACCTTTGTTTTACCATAGAACACACCTCCCACATTTATGGGGAACATATGTTCTATTGTATCATACAAAGGCTTATTTTATAAGCTTTTGGGGTCAAATGGAATGGCTTTTTTACGTATTTTTTAGGAAAAGGCGATTCATCCCGCCACCTATGGAGGAGGGGGAATTCTCGCTGAATTATGTTAAAAACGGATATTTAAGACCTTAGTAAAAAGGAGGTACACATGCCCAAAACCAAATGTTTTGATGAATATTATGAGCGCTACGAGCAATGGTTCGATGACAACCGGTATACCTATTTGTCTGAACTTGAAGCAGTACGGCATTTCGTTCCGAAAAGAGGAAAGGGGATTGAAATCGGCATTGGCAGCGGGAAGTTCGCCGAGCCTCTGGGAATAAAAATCGGCATTGAACCTTCTTTAAATATGAGGAAATTAGCTGAGAAAAAGGGTATACAAACCGTTGAAGGTGTTGCTGAAGCTTTGCCCATGAATGACTCGACATTCAACTACGTCCTTATGGTTACCACAATCTGTTTTGTGGATGATATCCGACAATCCTTCCGAGAAGCAAGACGTATTTGAAATCAGGAGGTGTTATCATCATAGGATTCGTAGATAGAGATAGTTCGCTAGGGCGCATGTATGAAAAGAACAAGCAGAAGAATGTCTTCTATAGGGATGCGGTTTTTTCTCCACTAAGGAAGTGCTGGCATTGCTGGAAGCAACCGGATTTACAGATATCCAGGCTGTCCAGACTGTCTTTGGTATTCCATCGAAAATCAAGGGAGTACAAGATTTCAAGACAGGTTTTGGAGAAGGTGGATTTGTAGTCATCAAGGCCGTTAAAGGAGAGGGTTCTGATGCAAAATTCTATCATAAAGCATAAAGATAATCACGCAGGCAAAACAGACTTAATCTACAATTTATGCCATCTGGGTCAAAAACAATAGATAATGCCATTATTGTAATAAATGCCAGTCGTTCTGTGTTTGTATTGCACAGAAGTTCATATGTGAATTCTAGCAGCCCCTTTCCCGGTAACCTTTCCGCGTATCTCCTATTTACGCGCTTTTGTGTACCCCCCAAGCAAAAAGGCCTCTACTTTTACGCGTAAAGGCCATTTTCCATC